>JBHELY010000073.1:0-13323 GCA_046262815.1 Chthoniobacterales bacterium
CCAATCGGTAGGTGTTGGTAGGGTTTCGGTCGGGACGAAATTGACCGGGGCGCGCATCATCCGCTCAGAGCTGGGTGGATTGTACGATCGCCTGGCGCTCGAACTGGCCAAGGAAGCGACCATCGCCGGCAATTACACGATCGAGCGGCCGAACTTGACGAGCTCGGTCTTGCTCCATGTCCTTGTCTACAAAATCGCGGACGGCAGGATGGTGCTCTCATTCACGCACTTCGATCCCCCGGGCGGCGACCAGATGCGATAACCTGAGAATGGATGGCCGGTTGGCCGCTGAAACAACGAATTACGATCAGCGCACGGACGGCCGGGGCCATCGCGGATATTGATCAGAAAAGCGGGCACGAATTCGAAGGCCCGGTGAGAAATCGCCGGGCTTTCTGTTTTCCCCTGGTGGCGCGATGCGCGCGCAACGAATCGCGACCCGCGGGGTTTTTTACGTTTCCGGTATTCGAATGTTGACGAGAGCGCAGTGCTCGGGACATTGGGAATCCCAAACAACTACACCATGATGATGAAGATTTTTTCGCGTTTCCCGCTCACCATTTGCCTTCTGGCCATGCCGTTCCTGGCTTGGAACGCGCGTGGCGCGGTTGGCGACATTTACGAGACCAATGGAACGACTCTCCTAAGATTTCGCGCGGCCGGTGGCACCCCTGGGCCGTTCGCGACTGGTTTTTCGAATCCGAAGGGTCTGGTCTTCGACGGTAACGGCCACCTTTATGTCGCTGATGCGGGCAGGAACGCGATCGCCGTCTTTACCGTGCCGGATGGCGCGGGGACGACTTACATTTCGGGCTTGAACGCGCCCACGGGCGTGGCGCTGGACACCGCAGGCTTCCTCTATGTGGCCGAAGCGGGCAGCGGCAACATCCTGAAATTCGACGCCAACAAAAACCAAACCATTTTCGCTTCAAACACCGGCGCTTCGGCGGGTCTGGCCTTTGATCACAAGGGCAATCTTTTCTCAGCCGACTTCAACGGCGGAAAAATCTACATGTTCAGTCCCGATGGAACGACGAAGACGACCTTCGCCAGTGGACTGAGTTTCCCCGCGGGCCTCGCGTTCGATAGTTCCGGCAATCTTTTCGAGGCCGACTCGGAGTCGGGCACGATCAATAAATTCGCTCCTGACGGAACGAAGACCACTTTTGCGAGCAATCTGGGCCGGCCATATGGCATCGCCTTCGATGCCGGCGGAAATCTAATCGTGGCCGACAACGCGAATGGCGCGACGCTCAAGTACTCGCCGGACGGAACGAAGGGCTCTATCTTTCAAAGCGACTTTAACAGCCCGGTGTTTGTTGCGGTCGAGCCGACGCAGCATCATCTGCTCAACATCAGTACGCGTGGTTTTGTCCAAGGCGGCAATGATGTTCTCATCGCCGGCTTTGTCATCGGCGGCAATGGGCCGGTCGGCACGAAGGTTGTGATCCGCGCCCTCGGGCCTTCGCTCGGGGCGTTCGGAATTTCAAACCCGTTGCCGGACCCGGTCCTGGAGTTGCACGACGGTTCCGGGGCGCTGATCGCTTCGAACAACAATTGGCAGGACTCGCAGGCGAACGATCTGACGGCGACAGGCCTCAATCCGACCGACGATCATGAATCGGCGATTCTAACAACGCTGCCGGGTGGTGCGTACACGGCAGTGGTGGGCACCGTCACCGGTGCGCCGGGAACGGCCCTTGTGGAAGTTTACAATCTCCCGTCTCCGTAACGGTCCTGTAGCGGCGGTCTACCTATAACGCCGTAGCTGCGCGAAGGCGGATGACCGCCGGCTTGTTGACCTACAAATAGGTTAACGCCGTGATCAACAGATCCATGGCGAGTATCCAGACGAGAAGCACCTGCCAAAGACGCAGGTTGCGCGCGCCGTAGTGGTCCGCGGCCACGTGCGGATCGCGGCCGAACAATCGCTTTCGAATCCGAAAGATGTACAAGCCGCTGAAGAAAACGATCCCGAGCAGAATGCTGAAGAAAATTCGTAACGCCAAAACGGATTCGCGGTGCTCATGAATCACGGCGACGATCGCACTCATTGCTACCGAGTCGGCGGTCGGTGCGCCATCCAGCCGCCTAAATATTGCTGCCGCTCCATTTCAATTTTTGGCGGACCACGCCAAAAAATGAAACGCCCGGGAGTGACGCCAGCGGCAAAACCCGATTCGATTTCCTGATTTCCACGCCGGTCCCGCATTCGATCCGCAGCGGCTCGCGGCCGTCCACCGTGAGGAAAACCGGATATTCGCGCTCCGTCACTTCGATTTCGATGACGGCGTTTTCGTCCACGATGATCGAGCGATTCGTCAGGACGTGCGGACAAATCGGCGTGATGACGAATGCGCCTGATTCCGGCGCGAGAATCGGTCCGCCGGCGGAAAGTGAATAAGCCGTCGAACCGGTCGGCGTGGCGACGACCAGGCCGTCGGCGTTGAATTCGGTAAGCGTTTCGCCGTTCACGCTCGTCTTCAAGCGCACCAGCCGCGACACTTCCCCGCGACTCAGCACCACGTCGTTCAGGGCGACCATTTGCGAACTCTTGCCGCCCGCAATTTTGACCGACACGTCGAGCAACGTGCGCTCGCTGAAAACCATCTTCCCGTCGGCGATGCATTTCACCGCGTCGGCGTAAGCGTTGGAATTCGCGCAGGTCAAAAACCCGAGCGCGCCCATGTTGATCCCGAACACCGGTTTAATATTCTCCCCCAGCTGGCCCACCGTGTGGAGAATCGTTCCGTCGCCGCCTAGGACGACGAGCAGTTCGGCTTCGCGGCCCAGGTCAGCGACGGCGCGACCGTCCGGCAGACCAGCCAATGCCGCTGTTTCCGTTTCAAGCAGGACCGTAAGCTTCGCGCGCTCGAGCTCGCTCGCGAGGGTTCGCGTTAATTCCGCGACGCCTTCCTTCCCCGTGTGCGCGATCAGGCCAATTGTTTTCGGACGCATATAAAAAATTCCTGGTTCCCATCCGTGCCGGTAATTTCAGACGGAACGATGCCGACGACTTCGTGACCGGCATTGAGCACGAATTGCCGGACTTTTCGCCACGCTTTTTCGTGCAACGCCACCTCACGCACGATACCACCGCGGCCGACGTCTGACGCTTCCAGTTCAAACTGCGGTTTGATCAGCGCGAGAACCATACCGTTGGGAGTTACCGCGTCGAACGCATTCGGCAAGATCAAAGTCAGGGAAATAAAGGAAACGTCGATCACGCAAAGATCGATCGGCTCGGGGACATCGGCCCGGGTCAGAAAGCGCGCGTTGAGTTTTTCGCGCACGACCACGCGCGGATCGCTCCGGATTTTCCACGCGAGCTGGCCGTGGCCAACGTCGATCGCGTAAACTTTCTTTGCGCCGTGTTGCAGCAGGCAATCGGTGAAACCGCCAGTCGACGCTCCGATATCCAGCGCCGTGATTCCCGCGACTGAAATTCCGAAATGCCGAAGCGCGCCTTCCAGTTTCAACCCGCCGCGACCGACGTACGTCGGAGAACTATCGATCGTGATCGCCGCGTCCGCTTTAATTTTGGCCGACGCCTTGTCGATCAGCCCCTCCCCTACCCTCACTTCGCCGGCCATGATCGCGCGCTGGGCTTGCTCACGACTCGGGAAAAAACCGCGATCGACGAGAAGGATATCGAGCCGCGTCTTTTTCGTTTTCGGCTGCGCACTCATTGCGCCGCGTACGAGCGCAGCAACTTTTCGATCGACTGCAGATCTTCCGCCGATGCGCGCCGCCGCTGATATTTCCGAAAGATAATGTCCTTGAGTTTCAACAAATCGTCGACCAGCGGCCGCTCGTAATAGGTCCAGTCCAACTCGTCGGCATACTTCGACTGCAGCCGCCAATTGCCGCCAAACTTCGTGGCGCGCACTTCACGCTTCCGGCCGTCGTTGTCTTTCTCCGTCCATATGTGTTGACTGCGCATCCGGCCCGAATCTTACATTAGCCGCTTGAAAGACGCAGCCAGATTGCTCGCCTATTTCGCCGGGACGATCCTGTTCGGCGCCCTGGCCGCGCCGGTTCTTTATTGGACGGCCCAATCGCTCGCCGCTCGCGGAATTTTTCCGGCGCTGGCCCAATTCGATTTCGAATCGTTCTTTCACCGCGCTCTTTTGTTGGGAGCGATCGTGTTGCTGTGGCCGTTGCTCCGCTGGCTCGGAATCAAAACGCGGCGCGATCTGGAGTTGGAACCGAATCCGCGATGGCTGCGTGACGTCGCAATCGGATTCGTCCTGTCGGGATTACCGGTTCTGCTTTGCGAGATTTTTTTGGTGCAGCGCGGCCTCTATTCGATGCGCGGCAATTTCTCGCTGGTCGCTCTCGGTCAGGTCCTGCTTTCGGCCGTCGTCGTTCCGTTCATCGAAGAAGCTCTCTTCCGCGGACTGTTCCTCGGTGTCCTGCTTCGCGCGATGCGCCCATGGACGGCGAACATTCTGAGCGCCGCGATTTTTTCCATCGTCCATTTCCTCAAGGCGCCAGATGAAACGACCACGACCGTGCGCTGGTTTTCGGGGTTCGTGTCGCTCGCGCATTCAACCGATCAATTCTCCCAGCCAACGCTTGTTCTCGCCGGCTTTACGACCTTGTTCGTGATCGGCGTCGCGCTCGCCCATGCGCGGCTGCGGACAAGATCGCTCTGGTTGCCGATCGGTCTCCATGCCGGCTGGATTTTTTTCAGCGAAGCGTTTTCGAAAATCGCCCGCCGCGAAGTCGCGGCCCTGCCCTGGCTGGGAAACAGTTTGCTGATCGGCCTGGTGCCGCTGGCGGTTTGCCTGTTGAGCTGGGTGCTGCTCAGAATCTGGTTACGTTATGTTGGCGCGCGCACTGCCTGAATTTTTTTCGGCCGCGACGTCGCTCTTTTATCCGGCGACCTGTGTGGTTTGTTCCGCGAATATCGATAGCGCCGAATATCTCTGCGCTAACTGCCAGCAACGCGCGCCCCGCATCGTGTCACCATTCTGCGCGAAATGCTCCGAGCCATTTCCTGGCGCGATCACTCAGACCTTCAGTTGCGCAAACTGCGAACATCGCGCACTCCATTTCGATTGCGCGGTGGCCGCCTACCGCAGCCGCGGCCTGGTTCGTAACGTTCTCCACCAATTCAAATACGGAAAGCAACGCCATCTCCGTTATCCGGTGGCGCACTGGCTCGCGGAAAGTTTGCATGACCCGCGACTGCACGGCCGTCACTTCGACCTGATCGTGCCGGTGCCGTTGCATCCCGCGCGCGAACGCGAGCGCGGCTTCAACCAGGCCGCGCTCATCGCGGAGCTGGTCGCGACCTCCGCCGCTATTCCATCGCGGCCAATCCTAGCGCGCATCCGTTATACGACCACCCAAACCGCCTACGACCGCGCCGAACGCATGGAAAATTTGCATGGCGCCTTTCGTTTACGAAAAAACCGGGACGTGCGAGGGTTGCGGGTGCTTTTGATCGATGACGTATTAACTACCGGCTCGACGCTGAGCGAATGCGCGCGCGTCCTGCGACGAGCGGGCGCGCTCTCCGTGCATGCCGCGACTGCGGCACGTGCTTAGTCCCATGGCGATTTTCAAGAGACCTCCCATCGGTGGCGGCGGCGAAAGGAAACGCCGCGGCGATATCCCAGAGGGACTGTTTCAAAAATGTCCCAGCTGCAAAGAGGTCGTGCACGAAATCGAACTGGCCGGGAACCAGCGCGTCTGTCCGCATTGCGATCATCACTTCGCCCAGGCAGCCAAGGAACGCATCGAGCAACTGCTGGATTCCGAGAGCTTCGTCGAGTGCGACGCGCATCTGCGCTCGGAGGACACGCTTCAATTCCAAGGCGTGGCCACCTACAAAGATCGCCTCAAAAAATATCAGGACGCCACTGGTCTCACCGACGCCGTTTTGAGCGGCTACGGAATGATCGAAGGTTACAAGGTCGCCATTGCCGTGATGGATTTCAGTTTTCTCGCCGCGACCATGGGCTCGGTGGTCGGTGAACGAATCACGCGCGCCATCGAGTTCGGCACCGACAACCGTTGCCCGGTCATTATCATCTCCGCCTCGGGGGGCGCGCGGATGTATGAAGGAATGTTAAGTCTGATGCAGATGGCCAAGACGAGCGGCGCCTTGGCCCGGCATGCGGCGGCCCGGTTGCCCTACATTTCGGTGCTGACCAATCCCACCACGGCCGGGGTCATGGCGAGCTTCGCTTCGTTGGGCGACGTCATCCTGGCTGAGCCGAAAAGCATGATCGGATTCGCCGGTCCGCGCGTGATCAAAGAGACCACGCACCAGGATTTACCGGAGCGCTTCCAGACCGCCGAGTTTTTGGAGGAACACGGTCTCATCGACCGGATCGTGCACCGGAAAAAGCTTCGCTCAGAGATCACGGAATTTCTCGGCTATTTCGCCACCACGCAGTGATTTATCGGGAAGCGCTCGCCTGGCTTTACGGAACGCAGCGTTTCGGGATCAAGCTTGGGCTCGATAATGTCCAGCGTTTGTTGCGTGAGCTGGATGTTCCCAGCCCGAATCAACGCATCATTCACGTCGCCGGCACCAACGGCAAAGGTTCCGTGTGCGCCATGATCGATTCCATCTCTCGCGCGGCCGGTTATCGCACCGGGCTCTTCACCTCCCCTCACCTCGTGACCTATCGCGAGCGCATTCGCGTGAACGGCGAGATGATTTCTCCAGACGAAGTCGCCGGCGGGCTGACAGCGCTCCGCGATCTGATCAAAGATTGGGAACCGCACCCGACATTCTTTGAAATCACGACCGCGCTCGCCTCGCTTCATTTTAGAAACACACGATGCGAGCTGCTCGTGCTCGAGACCGGCCTCGGCGGCCGGCTGGACGCAACGAATGCGCTCACCCCGATTGTTTCCGTCATTACGCCGATCGGCTACGACCACGAAAAGTGGCTCGGCCACACCTTGGAAGCGATCGCCGGCGAAAAGGCGGGCATTATTAAGGCAAACGTGCCGGTTATCTCGGCGAACCAGGAAGCCGCAGCCGAGAAAGTAATTCGCGCTCGCGCGACTGAATGCGACGCGCCTCTGGAATTTGTAGCGGCGGTCTGCGACCGCCGAACGAACATCGCGTTAGCCGGAAAACATCAGCAACAAAACGCCGCTCTGGCGATCGCTGCTTTGCGCGCCGGCAAGATCGCGGTGACAGATCACGCGATCGATCGCGGCCTCACGAGCGTCAACTGGCCGGCGCGTTTTCAGCGCTGGGACGAGCGCACCATCATCGATGGCGCGCACAATCCCGCCGGCGCCCAGGTCCTTGCTGAAACCTGGTGCGACGAAATCGGCGCCGAGCCTGCGACAATCATCCTCGCCGTCCTGCGCGAGAAAAATGTCGCCGAGATTTGCCGCATTCTTGCGCCAATCGCCGCGCGTTTCATTCTCCCTCAAATCCGCGCCGAGCGCGCGCTCACGCCTAACGAACTGGCGCCCCATCTGTCGACGCTTGGACTTGCTTATTCCATCGCTCCATCGTTCGCCGACGCTCTCGAATCAGCTCGCGCCAATCCCGAGCATGTTCTTATCACCGGTTCCCTTCATTTCGCCGGCGAAGCGCTCGCCACCTTGAACGGCGATCCCGACTCTCTCGAAGATTGCGCTCAGTAACTGCGCCTTCTGCCATATTTATTGTAGGGCGACCGCTCCGGTTGCCGCAGAAGGCAGGCGATGCGCCCGCCCTACAATTCCACGACGATCACCGCCATCGCGTGATGTTCCGTGTGGCTTAGCGAAATCGACACCTTCGATACCTTGCGTTCCTCCGCCAATTTCTTCGCCCCGCCTTCCAGCACCACGTACGGTTCGCCGCTCTCTTTCCGGCGAACATCAATGTCCTTCCAACCCATTGATTTTCCGATGCCGGTTCCAAACGCCTTTGACACCGCTTCCTTCGCCGCGAACCGCGCCGCCAGATGCCGAGCCGGATACTTCATCGACTGCGCATATTCGATCTCCCCCGTCGTAAACACCCGATGCAAAAAGCGTTCGCCAAACCGCTCCAGCGAATGCTCGATCCGCGCGTTCTCCACCAAGTCCACGCCAATGCCGAGCACGCTCATCGAAGACAAGTTTGTAGGGCAGGCGCATCGCCGGCCTCGCTTTCCTGCCGATAATTAGGCAACCGAAGCGGTTGCCCTACAATATCTTCGGGTTTGGTCATTCCTTCGCCATTCGACATTCGACATTCGTCATTAGCGATAGCCTTCCATCAGCGCCAGCATCTCTCTCACCGCCGTTTCGAATCCTACAAACACCGCTCGCGCCACGATCGAGTGCCCGATGTTCAGCTCCACCAGGTGCGGGATTTTGTGAATCAGCGTCATGTTCTTGTAGTTGATCCCATGTCCCGCGTTGACCTGCAGCTTCGCGCTCTGCGCCGCCTCCGCCGCGGCTCGCAATCGTTCCAGCTCCTGCTTTGCGATCGTGTCCGTAAACGCGTTCGCCATCTTGCCCGTATGCAATTCCACGATGTCCGCCGCCAGCTCCGCCGCCGCATCGATCTGTTCCAGCATCGGATCGACGAACAAACTCACCCGCACCCCCGCCGCGTGGAACCGTTTCACCGTCGTCGCCAGCTCCTTCTTGTTTACCACCGCGTCGAGCCCGCCTTCCGTCGTCACCTCCTCGCGTTTCTCCGGGACCAGGCACACTTCGTCCGGCAAAATCCGGAGCGCGATATCCACGATCTCCGGCGTATTCCCCAGCTCCAGGTTGAGCTTCGTCATGATCGAATCCCGGAGCCGCTCGATGTCGCGGTCCTGGATATGACGTCTATCCGCCCGGAGATGCGCCGTGATCCCATGCGCCCCTGCCCTCTCACAAATCCCCGCGATCGCGATCGGGTCCGGCTCCGCATTCTTCGATTCCGGCATCGTCGCATAACGCGCCTGTCTCAGCGTCGCCACATGATCGATATTAACCCCCAGCCGCAATCCGCTTGTCACGGTGTGAAATAGGTTACAGACACCTCATCCTATCAAGTCTTCATTCCGAACTCTGACGTCTGATCGCCGACCTCTGATCTCTGACTTCTGACTTCCGCCCGAAAACACGGCAAGCTTTTCCATTCGATGCGATTTCAATTCCCCGGCGCCGCGGTTGCGAACACATCGACGAGCGATATATTTCGCATTCCGGCGATTATCGGCTGGGGATCCAGTCGCTGTGCGCCGCTCAACTCAACCCTATACACAGGAGGATAGTTCAATGATAAAACCGTTACTGTTTATGTTAGGTGTCGCCCTCGTCCCCGCCTTAGCGATGGGTCAGACGAGTCCGGCCGCCGCCCCAACCGATCCGCAAATCGCCATGATCGCAGTCACGGCTGACAACGTTGACATCGACGCCGGCAAATTGGCGACCGAAAAGTCGACCAATCCCAAGGTGAAAGAATTCGCAGAAATGATGGTCCGCGACCACACCTCGGTGAATACTCAGGCGACGGCGCTGGCGAAGAAATTGAATGTCACGCCGGAAGAAAGCGCCACCAGCCGCAGTCTGAAATCCGATGGTGACAAGAACCTCGCCAACCTGCGCGGATTGAGCGGCGCCGCGTTCGACAAGGCCTACGTCGACAACGAAGTCACCTACCACGAAGCGGTGGCCAAAGTCCTCGACGAGACCCTGATTCCAAATACGAAGAATGCCGAGCTCAAGAGTCTCCTGGAAAGCGCGAAGCCGATCTTCGCGTCGCATCTGAAGCACGCGAAGGAACTTCAGAGCAGCTTGAAATAAAACCGAGCTACGCGGATGCCGCGGCTCCCTGAGGAGCGGGCCGCGCATCAGCGTGGAAGGTCAATGATCGCAGACATTCTGCCGGCGCTGCGGCAGCCGGAGTACTTTCATGTCCTGATCAATCCATTGCCGATTTACGGCGTGGTCGCGGGCATGATTGGATTGTTCGTGGCGATCTGTCAGCGCAGCCGCACCGCTACGATTGCCGCGCTCGTCATTTTGTTCATCAGCGCCGCGAGTGCCTGGCCTGTTTATGAGATCGGTGAACAAGCCTACGACCGCGTCCTCACGATGGCGGATGACGACGGCCGAGCCTGGCTCGCTACCCACCAAGAGCGGGCGGAGCACCTGATCTGGTGTTTCTACGCGCTTGCGTTCGTCAGCGCCATCGCGCTGGTTGTGGACATTAAGAAGAAGGAGCGGCCGTCACTCCTATTGTCCATTGTCGTTTTCCTTTTCGGTACGGTTTGCCTCGGGGCTGGCGGGTACATCGCGTATGCCGGCGGCCGAGTTCGTCATCGCGAATTCCGCACCGAACCGGCCCCCGGCGCGACGCGCGCCGCAGCGACACCTACGTCGCAGCTGGTCACGACGAATGCCGCCGCGGCGATCCCAGTTCAAATTCGCCTGCTGAAATACTCGCCCGAGACTGTCGAAATCAAAGTGGGCGACACCGTCGAATGGAAGAACGACGACCTCACGCCGCACACCGTTACGGGTGAAGGCGACGGCGGTTTCGATTCTGGCTCCGTCGAGGTAGGAGCTTCGTGGCGTCACACGTTCGATAAAGCAGGGAGCTTTCCCTATTTCTGCACCTATCATCCGGAAATGAAGGGCACCGTTGTCGTAAAATAGGCGGCATTTGTCCGCTGCTGAGTTGCGGCTGCTGCCTTCAAGATTGGGGTTAGGCGTTCGGCGTTGTCTGCGTCCCAACCTTCTACTTTCTACTTCAGCCTTTAGCCTTCAGCCTTTAGCCTTTCAGAGCCACTTTCTCCTTTCAAAAACAATGCGCTATCTCTCAGGCCTTTTCTCTGATCTCCCGACAATAGCCCAGTGCTTAGCGCTGGGACATCCGACTTCTGATCTCCGACCTCTGACCTCCGGCTTCTGATCTCCGACCTCCGACTTTCTCCTTTCAAAAACAATGCGCTATCTCTAACGTCTTCGAAAATTCCCCCGACCCATGCCCCGCATCCCGCTTTTGATCGTGGCCCTCGTCTTGTTAGCTGCCGATACGGCCGGCGCTGCTTCCTCTATCTGGCAATCCGCCAAGCCGCCTAAGTTCCCCGAAACAGCCCTCAAGCGCGGAAGCGAAGGCTACGTGATGATTCGCGTTAACGTGTCACCGGACGGCAGTGTGATCCGCGCCACCGTTACAAAGCCGAGCGGCGACGCTACGCTCGACGAAGTTGGGCGGGCCGCCGTTCTAAAATGGAAAATGAAACCCGAGGCGATCAAACGGGAATACGCCACGACTGGCTACAGTCTCCGGATCGAGTTCCATCAGGCGGCGCCGGCGATTGCGCGGTATCGGGATAGGACTGCTTACTTTGAAAGTTACAAGAGCACCGAGATCTGGATGTCCACCCCCGCGCCAGAATATCCCTACGAAGCCCGGCGGGGCCGCATTGAAGGCACTGCCTACCTCAAAGTACTTATCGGTCTAGACGGACGACCGGCGAAGCTTGATCTCGTTAAGAGCTCGGGAAACGTTCATTTGGACAATGCCGCGCTCGCGGCTGTGCGACTCTGGCGTGCCCACAAACAGTACGCAGGTACGACGAGACTCGTACCGGTTAGGTTCACGCTCTACGGGTTGCGTTGAGTCCCCGGCGTCCGTCTCCGACCTCTGACCTCCGGCTTCTGATCTCCGACTTTCTCCTTTAGCCTTTCTCCTTTCAGAGCCACTTTCTCCTTTCAAAAGCAAGGCGCTTTCTCTAAGGTCTCCGAAAAATTTCTCTAACCCCTGCCGTCATGAAATACACGATAAGTCTCTTGGTAACTATTGGCCTTTTGCTTTGCCCGGCATCTTTGTTTTGTGCCGATGAGCCTTCTGGCGAAATATGGGTCTCGCTCGATGCGACCATCAAAGGTGTCGGACAGTCGACCATTAATTATTATGGAGCGTTGGATAGGAAGGTGTTTGAGGAAACCCTGGCTCGGACGGTGCCGAGCGGTTTTATCAAAATGACCCACGTTGGATGGATAGAAGGAGGAAAAATCCATCGGTTGTCGGACCTGACACAAGATGGCGAGCCGGTCGGCTTTACCGACGTCGTGTATATCCGAGTCGAATCGATCACGCGAATTGTTGAGCTCGATAAGAAATTTGTGAAGAAGCATTTGCTCGACGGAAAGTGACCCGCGAAGAAGGATCGGGTCCGGCTCCGCATTCTTCGATTCCGGCATTGTCGTTAACGCGCCTGCCGCGGCGTCGCCACATGATCGATATTAACCCCCAGCCGCAATCCGCTTGTCACGGTGTGAAATAGCTATCAGTCGCTCGCCTTCGGCAAGCTCTTCCATTCGAAATTGGACGTTCGGCGTTGGGCGTTTGCTTGATTCATTAGCTCTGGGTCGTGGGCGTAAATTCCCGCGGCGAAGGTCCCGCCAGTAACGAGGTCAGCTTTACCGCATAGCCTCCGCGAAAATTTCTACTTTAGCCGTTCCACTTCCTACTTTCCGAACTCTTCTGGGGAGAACAAAAGCCCGCTCGCGCGCTGGGAGGTATGCGGCCGGGTGCTTCAGTGCTTGACCAGCCAGGCACGCAATTGCTTTAGGACGATTGTCTTGCTCGCCACCGGCAGTTTCTGCGCCCATTTCTCGTTTTACCCCGTGAGATAGTCCCGGAGCCTTAACTTTAGATACCGTTTGCCCCAAGCGGTCTTGAGATACTTTTCGCGGCGCGCCGCATCGCTGGCGTGGAGACAACCTTCCCAATAGATAAGCTCGAGGGGAACGCGCGCTTTAGTAGAAGGCACTCGGCCCGCGTTGTGAGTCGCTATCCTGGCTGGCAAGTCTCGACTCATGCCAACATAAAATTGGCTATCAATCCGCGAGCGAAGGACGTAAATATAATGCTTAGCCATTATCTCACGGGGTTAACGCGGATCCGATCAACTGCGCACGCCTGGAAATGGCAGATCGAATAATTCAATCTTGAGGCGCTTACCGGTTTGGTGATTATTGAGCAAGAGCGTATAATGGGGAACGGGATCTGACATTCCTCCTGCTACCCAACCCATCCAGAAATGACCAGCCAGAACTCCAAGTCCAACCTTTCGAAAATGCGCGTGCGCGTGTACGTGCACGCATTTTCGTCTAATTCTCGTTAGACGTTAGTGCCATGCTTCTCATTCTCTTTGGCCTCTATGCGTTGATTGCCGCGAAGCTTCAGATCTCGCGGCACTATGGCCTCAAGGGCAAGGGTGCTCGCATCGCTGGCATCGTGTGCATCGCATTCGGGTTCGGTTTCTTCGCGCTGATTTCCTTTCCCATTTTCTCAGCCACCAGAGCGATGGGTTGGCCGGATGGTGCTGGTGCTGCCGTCAGTTTTGTACTCCAAGTAGT
>JBHELY010000074.1:0-13214 GCA_046262815.1 Chthoniobacterales bacterium
GGATGGGGAACCGGTACGGGCATACCTCGTCGAGCGGCGCATTCGATCCGGCCGCTTCGCGCAAGGCGAGAGCGTCGGCGGGTCGCTCCGGATCGCATCCCGTCTCCACCGGCTTGAGCGGCCTGGGCCGGAGCCCGGCACGCGCAAGCCCGCGCAGCAGCGCCCGCGCCACGCGCGAGCTCTTCGGAGCGAAGGGCGAGGCCGGCCGCCCGGGCGCGGTGAACTCATTGGGCCGTCCCTGCACCCACACGTACAGCTCGTCATCGCGGAGGTCCGCATTGCCCGAGAGGTCGATCCAGTTGAGGTCGCGGTCGGCGGCGGTCTTGGCGCCGATGCCGGGAATTCCCGGATAGCCGTCGGCGGCATCGCCGACGAGTCCGAGTAAGTCGGGAATGAGAGGTGGATCGACGCCGAATTTTTCGCGGACGCCGGCGGCATCGCGAATGATTTTGCGGCGGCCGTCGATCTGCACGATGCGCGTCCCGCGGACGCATTGCGCCAGATCCTTGTCCGGCGTCCAAATGGCGACTTTCTCTACGCGTTTGTCCTTTGACGCGATATGCGCGGCGGACGCAAGCGCATCATCGGCTTCGAGCTCGATCATCGGCCATACGACAACGCCCATTGCGGTGAGCGTTTCTTCGAGCGGATGGAACTGGGCGAGCAAAGCGCGCTCGATGCCGGCGCCCGTTTTGTAACCGGCCCAAAGCCGATTCCGAAACGATTCGATTACGTGATCGGTGGCGACGCCAATGTAAGTGTCGCCGCGCTCGATCATGGCGAGCACGGTTTGGAGGACACCAATAACCGCACCGTACGGCCGGTCCGCGCCTTTGGTGAACCGGCGCAGCCCATAAAAATGACGGAAGAGTTCGTAGGTACCGTCAACCAGGTGAACGATCATCGCTGAGTTTGCGGGTGTGCTGTCAATGAATGCAGCACATTGCGTCGCTGAAGATTGTTTTTAAATCACGAACTGCGTCCTAAGCCGAGACGCTTTAAAAGATTCTTTGAAACTTCGCCCGCCAAAAGGCGTAATGCCAATAGGGGGCTACTAGTCCCAACGCGCCCCACTCTGCGCTCAAACCTCCAATCGAAAAAACAGACACGCCCTATGGCTACTTACACCCGCAACAACGCTTGGAATAATGGCGGCACTTTCACCAATACCGATCTTTTGTGGTACGCGAAGGGCGTCCGCAAAATGATGAGCCGCGCTCTGAATGATCTCGCCAGTTGGTGGTCTTACGCCGCCATCCACGGCGAATACGTGACTCCTGGGAACCAACAGCCGGCATTTCCCGGTTGGAAATTCATCAAGACGCCACCCACGGTGGCTGTGTCGCCGCTCCCGACCAAAGCGGCCCAGGACCTTTACTGGAATCAATGCCAGCACCAAAGCTGGTTTTTCCTTCCGTGGCACCGCGGATACTTGTTGGCGCTTGAGGCGCAGTTGCGGAAGGACATCGTCAGCCTCGGCGGCCCGGCGACCTGGGCGTTGCCTTATTGGAATTACTTTGGCGGCACCAAGGGAAGCCAATACCAAATGCCGCCAGCCCTCGCAGCCAAGAAACTTCCGGATGGCTCGCCCAATCCCCTTTTCGTGACCATGCGTTACGGGCCCGACGGCAACGGCAACATTTTTCTTCCAACCGCGGCAGGCGAGGCGGCGCATCCTGGCGATCCGAATTTTTCCCGCGGCCAGGTCAACGCGAATTACATGAGCAACGACCTCTTCACGGGACATGACCAAGTGACAAAACTGCCAGGGTTTGGCGGTCCGGAAACCGGCTTCTCCCACGGAGGCGGGACCAACGGAAACTGGGAGGGCAACCCCCACAATTTGGTGCACGTCTATGTCGGTTATTACGGTCAAGTCACCGCGCCCCTCTACGGGTTGATGTCGGACCCGGGAACTGCCGCCCTGGACCCCATCTTTTACCTGCACCACGCCAACATCGATCGAATGTGGGCGCTTTGGAATGCAAACGGCAACGCCAATCCCACGAAGCCGGCCTGGTTGAAGGGGCCGACAACGCGGAAGTTTGTCATGCCAGGGACAAATGGCCAGCCGTGGTATTACACACCGGATCAGATGAAGGATCTAGCGAAGCTGAATTACACCTACCAGGAACTGAAATCTCCGCCAGCGCCCAAAGTTGGCGGGCTGCCCAAACGACTCGCGGTCCTGGGCGCCAAGGCCGCGGATGTGAAGAAGGCGGCCGCAACGCCGGCCACGCCGAAGACGACAGAACTCCTCGGAGCCAGCGCTCATTCTCTGAAAATTTCAGGCCGGGTCAGCAAAGCTACGCTGAAACTTGATGCGGGCGTGCGCCAGAAAACGACTCGGAGTCTTGCCATGGCCGCCAAGACCGCCGCGCCGGACAATGTTTACATTAAGGTTGAGAACGTCCGCGGAACGTTCGACGCGACCGTCCTTAGCGTGTATCTCGACCTGCCGGAAAAAGCGAAGCCGAGTGAAAGCCGCCAATATCTGGCCGGAAGTATTGCACTCTTCGGTCTGCGCCGAGCGAGCATGAAGGATGGGCAACACGCCGGCGAAGGGCTAACGTTTATCCTCGATGCGACGCCGGTGATCGACCAGCTGCACCTGAAGAGCGAGTTCGATGTCGATTCGCTTGGCGTAAGTGTTATTCCAGCGGACCCGCTGCCCGAAAACGCCGACATTACAGTGGGACGGATTAGCGTTTACCGCGAGGGATTCTGAGTCGGTAACGCAAGCGCGGGCGATGATATACGATGCTCAGGATTGGACGCGGCTGCAAAACCGCGTGCTCGCCGTCAGTATCCTTGCGTGGGTGATCATTCTTCTCCAACCTCGCGTTTCGTCCTGTTGCTCGATCAACGACGTCGGCGTGTCGTGGAAAATGTTGCTGGCCGCTAATCCGCTGCATTCCCTGGCGGGCAACTGGGCGCTCATGCTGGTCGCGATGATGGCGCCGATGCTTGTCGCGCCCATTTATCATATTCGCATTAGCAGCTTCGCCCGGCGCCGGTTGCGCTCGACGGTGTTGTTCGCCGCCGCGTATGGAGCTGTATGGATGGCGGCGGGCGTTGTCTTGGTGGCGGGGGAACTGGCGGCGACATGGCTTGCGCCGCGATCCTACCTGCCAGCGGCGATCGTCGGTCTCATCGCCGTGGTTTGGCAGGGATCGCCTTTCAAACAACGCTGCCTCAATCGGTGTCACAGTCATCCGTCGCTGGCAGCCTTTGGAATCGCGGCCGACTTGGATGTTCTTCGCATGGGTTTGGAACAGGGTCTTTGGTGCACAGGCTCCTGCTGGGCCGCCATGTTGTTCCCAATCCTTTTGCCCGAGGGACATTTCATTGCGATGGCAGCCGTCGCCGTTTTAATGTTTTGCGAACGGCTCGATCCGCCGAGGACTCTCGCCTGGCGATGGCGGGGTTTCGGAACTGCCGCACGATACCTGAGCCTTCGGCTGCGCGGGCCACAAACTGATTCCGCACCGTTGACTGCGCCCGCTTAGACCTGAATCTGCCAGGGATGACATTACCCAGGGAAGCGCAACTGCTGGGCGCTACTTCCAGCGACCTCGCAGTCAAAGGCTCCGGCGCGGATACCGTCGTTAGGCTTTCGCCCGATAGCCAACGCAGACTCACCGCTCTCATCAGCCGAGCTTCCGCCGAGGAGCACGTTGGCAATGTTTATCTCGGGCTGGAGAACATCCGGGGAACTTTCGACGCCACTGTCCTCAATACCTACATCAACCTGCCGGAAGGCGCGCGCCCGGTCGACCACCGTAATCTCATGGCGGAAAGCGCCGGTCTCTACGGCCTGCGACGAGCTTCCGTCGTGCACGGAGAAAATGCCGGGCCAGGCCTGACGTTCCTCCTGGAAATAACCGGAATCCTGACTGAGCTGTTCGCCTCGCACTCACTCAATACCGAAGAAATCCGAGTCAGCATTGTGCCCGACCGCCCGCTTCCAGATCAAACAACGATCACGATCGGCCGGGTCAGCATTTTCACCGTGCCGGCGACGTAGCGGCTACTCGTTAGGCCGATCATTCGGGCGGGCTTCGGTGGAGAGGCCTCCACCAGATCGCGGAGAGAACCTTACACCCAAAGCGTTCGATCAAATGTGCGGTATTGAATCGCCTCGCTAACGTGTTCGGGAGTGATGGCGTCGGATTGAGCGAGGTCGGCAACCGTGCGGGAGACTTTCAGGATGCGGTCGTAGGCGCGGGCGCTCAAGTTTAGTTCGGTCATGGCGACGCGGATCAATTCCTGACACTCGTCGCTGAGTTTGCAATGCTGTTTGATTTGGCGCGGGCCCATCCGCGCGTTGCAGTTCACTTTCGCGTCGGAATGAAAACGTGATCGCTGTTTTTCACGGGCGCGCTGGACGCGTTCGCGAATCGCGGCGGAAGCTTCTTCGGTTCGCGTGCTGGAAATGTCGCGGTATTCGACGGCCGGGACTTCGATATGGAGATCGATGCGATCCAGAAGCGGACCGGAGATGCGCTGACGATAACGATGGACCTGTGTCGGTCCGCAGCGGCATTCGCGTTTCAAGTCGCCGAAGTAACCGCATGGACACGGATTCATTGCGGCGACAAGCATGAACTCGGAAGGAAACGTCACGCTGCCGGCGGCGCGCGAGACTGTGACTTTACCGTCTTCCAGCGGCTGCCGCATCACTTCGAGAGTGGAGCGTTTGAACTCCGGCAGTTCATCGAGAAAGAGAACGCCATGATGAGCGAGGCTCACTTCGCCCGGCGCCGGAATGGCGGAGCCGCCGAGTAGCCCAACATCGGAGATGGTGTGGTGCGGCGAGCGGAATGGCCGGGTGGAAACAAAGGCCTGATCGCCATTGAGCATGCCGGCAATGCTATGGATTTTCGTGCTCTCGATTGCTTCTTCGAGCGACATCGGCGGCATGATCGTCGCGATTCGTTTCGACAACATCGATTTGCCCGAGCCGGGCGGACCGATCATGAGCAGGTTGTGCCCGCCGGCGACTGCGACTTCGATCGCGCGCTTGACGTGGCCCTGTCCTTTCACGTCCGCGAAATCGACCTCGTAATTTTTGTGGGTAGCGAAGAACGAAGTCACGTCGCCGTAAGTCGGTGAGATCAAGGATTCCCGCCTAACGAATTGGTAGGTCTCGCGCAGATTGTGAACACCGTAGACGGTGATGCCTTCCACCATCGCGGCTTCATTCGCGTTCGCGGCGGGAACAAAGACCGCCTCTTTCTTCTGCCGGCGGGCTTCGAGCGCCACTGGCAACACGCCTTTCACCGAGCGAACTGCGCCATCGAGCGCCAGCTCACCGACAAAGCTGTATTTCTCAAACGGCGCGTCATCCAGATCTTCGGCGACGGCGATCATGCCAAGCGCGATCGGCAGGTCGAAGCTCGGCCCTTCTTTCTTAATATCCGCCGGCGCGAGATTGATCGTCGTCCTTCCGCGCGGCCAATAATAGCCGCTGTTGCTGATCGCGGTCGTGACGCGATCACGGCTTTCCTTCACGGCTGCATCTGGCAGCCCCACTATTATAATATGCGGATCGCCGCGCGCGCCGTTGACTTCGATCTCTACCTCGTAGGCATCGACGCCATAAACGGCAGCAGAGTAAATCTTGGCGAGCATGGGAGGAACTCGCCGAGATTGGCAAAAACTTCGGCGCGAGAAAAGGTCAATCGCGAGGACGCATCTGTTTCGCGCAAGATCAGTATTTCTTCTTCGAGGTCGGCGTTGGCGTTGCCGTTGGCGACGCGGACGGAATCGAATCGAGCAAGGCGTGGCTGAGATTGATGTTCTTGCCAGGATATGTTTTCTGCGAACCCGAAAAGGACCCACCGGTGTTGTGGCACATGAAACAGTTCGCCATCGGGTTGCCGTTGAAATTATTTTGAGGTCCCTGGAAGTAGGTTTCGAGCGTCGAGTTCGCGAGATCGATCGAAGCGACTCCCTGTTTTTCCAGTTGGCTGACGTCGGGCTGAAGCGTGTTGGCCTGGAGCCAAAGCGTGCCGATGAGTTTGTAATTGGCCCAGACGGTTTCCTTCGGCTGTGGCTTCTTGCCCTTGCCCATGTTTACCATTTCGCCCTGCGCCGCTGTGTTCACGTTGTTGATGTCAAAGGTCCGGGACGGTTCCGCGCCGCCGGTGGCAAATTGCCGGAACACGTTGGTGATCGGAGTCACCGTTTGTTTTGCGAGATCGACCGTCGGCGTTGCTTTCACATTGCAGGCATTGGCCGGCGTGTTGGCCGCGTAGAACGTGAAACCCTGTTTGCTCACCGGATCGGTTGAATTGTAGGCCATGCCTGGCGGCAAATCGGGCGCGTTTTGGATCTGCTCGAACGTGCCCCAAAGAAATTCCGGATGGTTCTGCGTAACACCCACCACGTGCAGGCCGACGAGCGCGACGGTGACCGGTCGCGTTTTGCCACTCGGGTCGATCCCAATGCCGATTTGTTTGCCGCTCTTGTCCTTTTTGTTCACGAGCAGCGGCACGGTCGTTTTTTCCGTGTAAAACCCGGCCGGCGGAGTTCCGTTCACCACTTTCCACGCCGCCTTGAAAACCGCGGCGCCAACCGGCCACGTCAACGTCGCCGATGCCTGCGCGTAATTCGCGCCGCCGTTTTGTTGGAGAAAGCTGAAATAGATGTCGTTCATGTGGGTCGAATACCAAATGATCTGGCCATCTCGGTCGACGAGGACGCCGCCACCCGCCTGGGCCGGATCATCGCTGGACCGGTTCGCGCGCGCGCCGGCCGGTTTCAGATCGCGCGGTTTGAGATTGAGCGGCTTCGGCCCTTTCGCTGCCACCGGCTTTTTGCCCAGCTCTTCCCCGTTATTCAACGTCGTGAATCGCGCCCGGCCATCGGGACCAATCGCCGTCGCCCAAACAAACGCTTCCCAGGCCCACTGATGGAAAACGCAATCGATGGCGTTGATATTGGCGGTATCGTCCGTGGGAAACGGCGGCGCGGGATACGCCGTGTAGCTCACGAGCCCCTCCGCCCAGCCGAGTCGCGGACACATTGGAGTAGGTGACGCAGCCGGACTCGCGCTGGCCGACTCACTCGCGCTCGGCGATTGAGCGGCGACTATCGACGTTAATGACAGGAGGATTGCGGAGACGAGGAGGACCAAGGGGTTGGTTTTCATGGGCATGGGATTGGGGTTGGAGGTTCGGATAACTCTCTTACGCCTCAGTTATCGCCGAAGATTATTTCGGAAAATTCGGCCGTCGAACAGAAAAATCGCGCGAACCTTTAAGTCTTTGCCCGGACATCGAACCGAGGCAGCGAAAAACCGCCGAACTTTTGCCAGACCAGCAGGTTAAATGGGCCTCCGAGTATTATTGAACAAGACCCGTCCAAAGGCTGTCAGAAAAGCGATATTTAATATTTAACGTTGTTAACTACTTCGCGAAATGTTAGAACGAAACATCGACGCGCCTCTCCCTAGTGTGACGATGGGAAAAACACTGGCGGGTCCCCTTCACCCTTTCGATGAAAAGTTATATGGCTGCTGAAGATAGCGATACTGGAATAAAGATTTACCTGCGCGAGATCGGGCAAATCCCGCTCCTTACTCCCGACCAGGAGATCGAGCTGGCCGCCAAGATCAAGAAGGGCGATCGCGAAGCGCGCGCCCTCATGATCCGCTCCAACCTGCGCCTGGTGGTCAAGATCGCGCACGATTACGCGAATCTCGGCCTGCCGCTGCTCGACCTGATTTCCGAGGGCAACATCGGCTTGATGAAAGCCGTGGAGCGCTTCGATCCGGCGAAAGGCGGGAAGCTCAGCACTTACGCCGCGTGGTGGATCAAGCAGTCGATCAAGCGGGCGCTGGCGAACCAGAGCAAGACGATTCGGTTGCCGGTCCATCTCGTGGACAAAATTTCGAAGATGCGGCGCGTGTCGCTCCAGATGAGCGAGGAACTCGGCCGCGAACCGACCGATGACGAGCTCGGCGAAGAGATCGGCATCGCGAGCGGGAAAGTTTCGCAGTTGAAAACGGTCTCAATCCGGCCGGCTTCGTTGGACGCGCCGATCAGCGACGATGATTCGACCGAGTTCGGAGAGATCGTGGGCGATGAAGAAGCTCAAACGCCGTTTGAATTGCTCCGCGATAAAAATTTGCGGAACGAAGTGGGCGGATTGCTCGACGTCCTCGACGATCGCGAGCGGAAGATCATCTTCTCGCGGTTCGGCCTCGATGGCGGCAAGCCGAAGACGCTCGAGGAAGTCGGCAAGAAATTCGGCGTCACGCGCGAGCGGATTCGGCAGTTGCAGAACATCGCTCTGTCGAAACTCCGTCGTGCCCTCAGCAAGAAAGAGCGCCCGGTCGACGTCGAATTGCCGGTCGAGGCTTAACGCGAGTAGGTCGGACGCGCAGAAGCGCGTCCCTCCGAACAAAGTTATTCCGCCGTGCGTAACTGCACGGAATCCACCTTGTCGCGGCCGCCGAGCATGTCGCTTAGGACGACGAGATTGTCGCCCGGCTCGGTGAGCTTTTCCCGGCTCAGATATTTTATCGCTGTCTCAATCGTCACGTGCGGATCGTCCGCGAACTCGAGCATGATCGGGTGCGTTCCCCAGAGAATCGCGATCTGGCGAAAAACCGTTTCGCTGCAAGTGAACGCGAAGACGGGCGCGTGTTCGGGACGGAGGTTCGAAACGTAACGCGCCATCGTTCCGTGATGGGTGAAAACCACGAGCTTCGAGCGGGTCAGCGAATTTGCGAGGACCACGGCTGAGGCAACGGTTTTTTGCCGTGTGTCTTCGAGAATTGCGTCCTTGCCGTAACCGGCGCCGCCGCTCCGCTCAATCCGCCGCGCGACCCGATCGAAAACCTTCACGCACTCCACCGGGTAACGGCCCGTCGAGGTTTCGCCGCTTAACATGATCGCGTCTGCCTGCTCGAACACCGCATTGGCCACATCGGTGATCTCCGCCCGCGTCGGCACCGGGTTTACGATCATCGATTCGAGCATGTGGGTGGCCACAATTACCGGCTTCCCGATCCGCAAACACTGCTTCACGATTTTCCGCTGAATAATCGGCAGCTCCTCCATCGGACACTCGATGCCCAGATCGCCGCGCGCGATCATGACCACGTCAGCGGCTGCGATCATTTGCTCGATGTGACGAACGGCTGACTGGTCCTCGATCTTGGCCACGATCTGCGCGGCGCTCTTCGCCTTTTTCAAAACATTCCGGAGTTCCTCCAGGTCGCTTTTCTTCCTGGCAAAGCTGAGCGCGACGAAGTCCACCTTTAGCTCGACGCCGAGGGCGACGTCATCGAGATCTTTCTCGGTCAACGGCGGCAGGTTCACGCGAACTCCCGGCAGATTAATGTGGCGACGTGAACCGAGCACGCCAGGCGTGAGCACTTTGCAACGGATGCGGTTTCGCTTTTTCCCGAGGACCAGCAAACGCATTACCCCGTTATCGACCAGGACGACGTCGCCGACCGAGATGTCGTTCACGAGGCCCTCGTAGTTTACGTCCACCGAATATTTCTCCTCGCTCTTCGCGCCGCGGACCGTGAACTCGAGAATGTCGCCCGCCTTGAGCTTTAGGTTCGACTTCAGCTCGCCGGTGCGGATCGCAGGTCCCTGCGTGTCGAGCAGAATTGCGATCGGGCAATCCATCTCCCTGGCGATGCGCCGAAGACGCGGCACGATCTCGCGGACCCACTCATGTTTCGCGTGGCTCATGTTGAGCCGGAAGACGTCGGCGCCGGCGCGCAACAGTTGCTTCAACGTTTCCGTTTTTTCCGTCGCCGGGCCGAGCGTGCAGATGATCTTCGTCCTGCGCATCCGAGTCACGATTGAAGGTTGTCCGGAGAAAGCAAGGCGCTTCTGGACTACGCGGTTGCGAAAGAGCGGCGCTCGGCGTTGACTTCGAGCCATGCACCAAAGCTCCTTCGACAAGATGACCGCGTTCCGGCGCGATTACCTCGAAGCGCGCCGCGCCGAGCCGCTCGTCATCCTCGATTTGGGGAGCCAGGACATTAACGGCTGTTACCGTCCGCTGTTCGCGTTGCCGCCCTGGAAATATGTCGGCGTGGATCTCGCGGCAGGGACCAACGTCGATGTTGTCCTGAGCGATCCGTACGATTGGCGCGAAATTGAGGTTGAGAGTGCGGACGTCATCGTCGCCGGGCAGACCTTTGAGCACACGGAATTTTTTTGGGAGACCGCGCGTCAAATTACGCGGACTCTCAAACCGAACGGTCTCTGCTGCATCATCGTTCCGTCGAGCGGACCCGAGCACCGTTTCCCGGTCGATTGCTGGCGAATCTATCCCGATGGGTTGCGCGCGCTGGCTCGCTTCGCCGGTCTCGAAGTTCTCATCGCTGAAACGCAGTGGGACGACCTGCCGCAATACGACAACGAGAGCAATAAATGGCACGATTCCGTGCTTATCGCGCGAAAGCCGGCGACGGCTGAGCGTTCCTAATTTGGTAGGGCGAGACTCTGTCGAGCCGATCGAACAGTTTTAGGCCACGGCTCGACAGAGTCTCGCCCTACCAGGAATGGATGACTCGAACATCGCGGCGGAAACGCGATTTCGAATCCTGGCGGATTCAACGACAGGTTTGGATTGTAAAATGGATCGCGCAACAATTGTGCGCCCCAGGTCGTCTGCACGTAATCAACCGCGCGCTCGAATTCCTTCTGTTCCTCGACCGTCCGTTGATGTCCGCGCGAAGCGGATTCGTGGTGAATCAAATTCGCATACGGCGTCCAGACGATGCGATAACCGCGTTGCGTCAGGCGCAGACAAAGATCGATGTCGTTAAAGCTGACGCCAAGATTCTCTTCATCGAATCCACCAAGTTCTTCGAAGACCACTTTACGCATCGCCATGCAAGCGCCCGTCACAGCGGAACAATTCTGCTGGAGCATGGCGCGATTGAAATAGCCGGGATGTCCTTGCGGAATATGAGGGAACGCATGCCCAGCCACGCCACCCAGGCCGAGAATGACGCCACCATGTTGCAATGTCCCGTCGGGATACCAAAGCCGCGCGCCGACTGCGCCCACGTCAGCGCGAGCCGCATGGCTCACCATCTCAACTAACCATTTTGGATCGTCGATCTCTGTATCGTTGTTGAGAAAGACGAGAATGTCGCCGCGGGCTTTTGTCGCTGCGCGATTATTCAGCCGGCTGTAATTGAACGGACCGCTTTCAACAACGGCGCGGAATTTCTGCTCAGCTTCACCGTCTCGAAGGAACGCCAGCGTCTCCGGTTCTACCGACCCGTTATCGACCACGACGATTTCAAACGGCTCGTAGTCCGTCACCGCTCGAATGCTTTCGACGCAGCGCGTCAACAACCGAACGCGATCGCGTGTCGGGATGATGATCGACACCATCGGCGGCGGTTGCGGCAACGCGTGAACAAAACGATGCGACTCATTATTTTCCGGACAGGCGGTGACCGTCCCCGGCATCTCGCGTCGCCTGGCATGATCGGCAATCGCGCGCCGCGCCGCTTCTCTCGCGTACGGTTTCGCGTCGACCACCGCCGCCAGGCTGCCGGTGATCATGCGCCAATGATAAAGAATGCGCGGGATGTGGCGGACTTGTTCCGGACGCAGCCGCTCGACGCAGCGGAGCGCGAGATCGTAATCCTGCGAACCTTCAAACCCTTCGCGGAACCCGCCGATCTCGCGCAACACATCGATGCGATAACAGCCAAGATGATTGATGTAGTTTTGTCCGAGAAAAAGCTCCGGGTTCCAGTCCGGTTTGAAGAATGGATTCGAGCGTACGCCGATTTCATCGATCTTGTCTTCGTCGGAATAAATCAGGCCAGCGTCGGGATGGCGGTGGATCTCGAGCGCGACAAGTGCGAGCGCGTTTTCCGCGAAGATGTCGTCCTGGTCCAGCAATACGCACCATTCGCCCGTCGCCAGTTCGAGCGCCGAGTTCGAGCAAGCTGAGATGTGGCCGTTGCGCTCGCGAAACGTCAGTTTTATCCGCGCATCGCTCGCGGCGAGCTGTTCCAGAAACGGCCGGACCATCGCGTCCGTCGATGCATCATCGGCGATGCACAACTCCCAGCGTTCGTAGATTTGCCGGCGCACTGAATCGACAGCGGCCTCGAGAAATTTCAGGTCGGGATTGTAAACCGGCAGGATGATCGAGATGAGCGGATGTCGCAGGAGAAGACGCAGTTCACGGCGCAATGCCGTTCGCGTCCTCGCCGTCAGCGTGTCGAACTGCGCGATCCAATCCTGGTAATCGTCCGCGCGAAATTTCGGCCGGCGCTCCAGCCGCGTTAAAAGTTCGGCGAAACGCGAAGCGAATCGATCGAGCGTGAAATGCCGGTCGAATGTTCGCGCGCCGGCTGCCTTCAATTGCTCCACCATTTCCGGGTTGTTCCCACAACTCGCGAGCGCTTCCGCAAGCGAGTCGGGGTTCTCTTTCTCAACGAGCAAGCCGTTCATCCCATTCCGCAACCATTCGCTCACGCCGCCGACATCGGTGCTGATCACGGCCTTGCCGAGCCCCATCGCTTCCAGGATTGCGATCGGCATTGTCTCGTCGCGCGATGGAAGAACGAGCACGTCGGTTTCGTTCAGAAGCCGAAGCGCGTCGGAATGATCGAGCGCATCGATCAATTCCACCTCGGAAAACCCGGCAACCGTGTTCCGCAGCTCGGAATAAAACTGCTCGTCGAGAATACGGCCCGCCATCTTGAACCGGCAGCGAGCGCGCGTCGCGGCGTCCAATTTGCCGAGCGCTTTCGCCAAAATATCCTGACCCTTGCGCGGCTCGAACGATCCCAGCGTGAGAAAGCGCATTCGCGTCTCCGGCTCCGACGAAATCTTTTCGGGACGCGGAATGCCATACGGCACCACTTCGGTCGGCGCTTCCGTCAGTCCCTGGTAAATTCGCGCGGTTTGCTGCGTCGGCGTGACGAGCAAGTCGGCCATGGTCAACGCGGAGGCCATTTCGGGGATCGCGCGAATCAGCCGCACCGCCACCAGCGTTTCGTGCAGATACCAAAGGGAGGGTTTCTCTTCGAGATTCGCGGCGCGGATCGCCGGCCAGCTCGCGATCGTGTTCGCGACCACGACATCGAATTCCCGGCACCGTTCGCGAAGCCACGCGTGCGTGAGATCGGTCAGCAATGTCGGCTCGACGATCGTGGGCACACCCCGCGCCGCCAGCATTTCCAAGATCGGGCCGCTGTCCGGTGT
>JBHELY010000075.1:0-12919 GCA_046262815.1 Chthoniobacterales bacterium
GGCAAGGCTAGCATCGCCGCGTCTGGGCTTGCCAGACTAGAAACGCTGTAGCCGTCGCCCTGTGGGCGACGCCAGATTTCGCGGCACCATCGCTCTCGCGCTTCGCACAGCGAAGCGGCTACAGAAGGAGAGAACTCACGGCTGCGGCCTGTCTCTCGGTGGCGGCGGAGGAAGAAAGCCGTGATGCATCATCATTTTGCGATGCTCCGATTCAAGCTTGTCGAGTTTCTGCTGTTGCTCGGGAGTCAACAGGGGAGCGATTTCCTTCTTCGAATCTTCCATGACGGTGCGAACGCGCTCCGCGGTTTCGACCCGGATCGTTTCCAGCTTGGCGCTGGTCGCGTCGACGATCGGCCCGATCTTCTTTTCCTGCTCGGCGTTGAGCCCCAGCGTCCGCCGCAAATGTTCGCGCATCCGGTCGGGAACATCGCCGGAGTGAGGCGGGCCAAGCATCACGTGATGACGCAAACCATGGATGCCGAAGAATGCCCCGGTCATTCCGCCCGCGACAAAGACGAGGAGAAAGGCGAAGGCAAGTTTCCATTTCAGCGCGCTGTTCATTGGGAGAATTCTGTTTGGATTGCCGAATCCCCGATGGCGTATTCATTCGTCGGGACCGAGGCGAGTTTGGTCTCTTCGCGATATTGGCGGTAAGTGGCGGCGCCAGCCAGGACGAGCACTGCGAACGCAATCGCGCCCGCGCCTCGAAGAAATCGCGAAAGGTCGGCGACGTCGTTCCCATTTTTCCCGGAGCGCCACGAGGCGACGACTCGCGCGTCGAAACCAAACGGCGCTTCAGCGGGAGCCGGCTCGGTCGCATTCGCGGCGGAACGGAGAAGACGATCTACATCGGTGTTCTTCATGCGTCCTCCCGCGAGGTCATGTTCGACAAAAGCTGCTTCATTTTTTGCCGGGCGCGAAACGCGCGCACTTTCACGAGCGTGCCGCTCCAACCGGTGATGCTCCGGATTTCAGCGACCGAGCGCTGTTGGAAATAAAGCAGATCAATCACAAGTCGCTCCGCTGGTTTGAGCGCGTTCATAAGATGCTCGACAAGCTGGCGCGACGCAAAGCTCTGGTCGGGCGCGAGGTCATCGGCCGTCGCCGCGAGATTTCGGATCACGGCAGTTTGTTCTTCACTCAGATCGGCCTCGCGCAATTCCGGCCGCGCTTTCTCGGCCTGGATCTGGTTGATGCAGGTATTGATCGCGATCCGCGAGACCCAATGCTCGATCGGCACCTTGCCGGAAAACTGAGACAGGTTCTGCAAGACTTTAATGAAAATCATTTGGCAAAGGTCCTCTTCGGCGCTGCGAACCGGACGATGGGCCCGGACGAGTTTGGCGACCAGCGGATAAAGACTCCGCACCAGCTCGCGCGCCGCGGCCTCGTCCTGCCGCAGCGTCGCCGCCACCAACTCGCGCGAGACTTCTTCTTCAGCCATGTAAAGCCACGCCAGTCCACACCATCGAGATTGACCGGCGATCGCAGGCGCTGGTTACAAAAATCTTCGACAAATCTGTAACCGCCGGGCGCTTCAACCGGTCATCCATTCCTGAAAGAGGCGCTCGAATTGCGCCCAAAACAAGGAACAAACCAAACAATGACACGAAAACTTATCTCACTCACAACGGCGGCGGCGTTGTCGCTGGCCGGTCTCGTTTACCTCCAGGCCAAGGAACCGGGCGAGCACGGATCGCATCCTGGTCCGGGGCCGCATCACATGATGATGGAGAATCCGCTCGAGCATTTGAGCAAGGATCTCAATCTGACCGACGACCAGAAGGCGAAGGTCCAGCCGATCATCGACCAGGCCAAGCCGCAGCTCGCCGCCATCCACAAGGAAGCGATGGAGAAAATGCACGCGGTGATGGAAAACGCCGGGAACCAGATCCGACCGCTCCTCACGCCTGAGCAACAGCAGAAGCTCGATGCGATGAAAAAGGCGCACGAAGACATGAAGAAGGCGATGGACGAAATGCATGACGCCCAAAAGATGTAACTGCGGTTACTAATGGGGAAACAGACGGCGGCGATCGCAAGGTCGCCGCCGTTTTCTTTTCCTGGAGCGGCGGTCTATGACCGCCGAACAGTCTTAGCGGCCCAGAACAAATAAACCAGCGCGCCAATCGCCAGAATGACGACACCGATTCCGGCGTTCAACGGTGACGCGATCAATGTGCTAAGAACAAGACTCCAGCACGCCAGGACAAAAACGCCAGTTGTGTAAGGATGCCCAGGCACGCGCACGAAATCCTCATTCGGTTTCGATCCTTCTCGTCTTCGAAAGATAAACAAAGCCGTGCCGGTTAGTCCGAAGAACAGCGCGTCGATCGTTACCACGTAGTTAAGGATCTGATCGTATTTTCCGGTCAGCGCGACGACTACCGCCCAGGCACCTTGCAGGATGATCGCGATAACTGGAACGCGGGTTCGCTCGCTTACGCGACCGACTGCTTTGAAGAACACACCGTCCCGCGCCATTGCATAATAGACCCGGGGCGCGGTGAGGATGCTTTGGCTAAGAAAGCCAACCGTTGAAATCGCAATGCCGCAGGCGATGAGTTTCGCGCCGCGCGAGCCGAGGGCGCGCCGCATGACTTCTGACGCGGGCGTAGTTGTATGCGCAAGCCCGTGCGGTCCTAGCGCGCGCAGACAAACGTAAGTCACGAGCACGTAGACAACGATCACCCCCGCCACGCCGATGAATAATCCACGCGGCAGATCGCGTCGGGCGTCGCGCATTTCGCCGCTGACAAAGCTCGCCGTTTGCCAGCCACCATAAGCGAACAGGACCGGCACCATTGCCGCAGCCAGTCCCTGCCAGGTGTGACCTTCTGTAGTCGGCGAACTACTCGTTAGGCCGACCGCAGCGGGCTCTACGATCATCCAGCCGAAGCCGACTAGCATCGCGATGGCTCCCAGCTTGGTGAGCATTAACGCGCTTTGGACGTTGCTCCCGGCTCGGATACCAAAGCAGTTGATCGCCGTCAGCGTTCCAAGCGCGATCGCGGCTACCGCCTGTTCCGGAACTGGCAGCCCAGTCAGCTCCTGGAAGTAGCGGCCGAAGATAATTGCCGCGCCCGCCATACCGCCAGTTTGGATGACGAGAAGTAACGTCCAACCGTACAGGAACGCGACCATGGGATGATAGGCGTCGCGCAGATAAGCGTATTGACCACCGACGTTCGGCCGGAGCACGGCCAGCTCCGCGTAAACAAACGCGCCGATCAATGCGATCACGCCGCCGATCAACCACGCGCCGAGGATCAGCGCCGGTGTGTGAACCTGGCGCGCGACGACCGACGGATTAACGAAAATGCCGGCGCCGATGATTCCACCCATCACGATCATCGTGGCGTCGAAGGCGCCGAGCCGGCGGGCGAGGGAAGGTTGTTGGTCGTTGCTCAATCCGCGCAGTCGAATCAATTCGCGCGCAGTTTGCAAGACCTACGGCAAATTATAGACCTCGACGACACCTATTCCCGTCCCGCCATTCTTATCTGCGACAATCGCGGTATACATTCCGGGAAGAAGACTCGTTGCGATAGCCGACTCGACTGGGTTGGAAGGCGCGAGTCCGCTGGCACTGATCTGTCCCGCAGACGCGGAATTGTCCTGCCAATTATCATCGGCAATCACGAGCGCGCCGTTGTTATCTCGAACTTCGAGAGTTGGATCGGGCAGGGGATTGCTCACGCCCGATTGGACAAGCGAAGGCCCGAGACCGCGCACGACTACTTTGGCAGCCCCGATGTTGTTACCCACGATGAAGCCGCTGATCAGAACATTGGTTCCGGATTGAACCAAAGCGCGGCCGCTGATATTACCGAGCCGCGAAGCGCTGGTTCGATCCACGTCATAAACTTCGAGAAGCCCCACCCCGGTTCCATTGTTCTGTCCCCTGACAATAGCGGTGTAGTTCCCGGGTTGAAGTGTCGCTACGATGGCCGACTCGAGATCGTTCGGCGGCGCAAGCTGGTTACCAGTAATATCCTGTTGCTGCTGCGTCGTGTTATCCTTCCAGTTGTTGTTCGTCGCGAGAAGGGAACCATCGCCCGAATGTAACTCCAAGACCGGGTCGGCCACCGCATCCGTCACACCTGATTGCTGCAGGGAAGGTCCAAGCGCGCGCACGATGACCTTCTTTGCGGCCGTACCGGTATTGATGAAGCCGCTGATAAGAACATCATTGCCCGTTCCCACTCGCGAACGCACCGAAATATTCAAAGGCTGCGCCGCCATTGCCGCCACTCTGAACACCTGGCCGCTAGCTTGAGTAAGATAGTAGAGGACGCCATCCGGTCCTACCTGGAGATCGACTAACGACGAGATGCCACTGGCAAAGTCGCTTACACCTCCCGTCGCAGGATCGAAAAGGCGGATCCACCCGCCGCATAGGTCACCAAAGAAATATTTTCCGAGGTAACTGGCCGGAAACTGGTTCACCGGCGGATTGTAGAAGGCGGCGCCTACGATGGCGCATCCGGTAATGCTGCTGTTGGCGTGCGCATATTGAAAGAGCGGGTCGCGGAAGTTTGGATTCGGCGATGCGCAGGCGCCTTCACAGTTAGGCCACCCATAGTTCGATCCAGCTATCCCGTCATCGATTTCTTCCCAGGCGTTTTGCCCGACGTCGTTGATAAACATCCGGCCGGTCCCAGGCTGGAAGCCGAACGTAAAAGGATTACGCAAACCGAGGGCCCATATCGATCGGTTGACGCCCGTCGCAGTGTTATAGAATGGGTTATCGGTCGGAATGCTTCCATCGGAGTTGATCCTTAGAATTTTGCCCAGCCTGTTACTCAGGGTTTGAGCGTTCGCTGAGTTAGCATTCTCTCCGACGCCGGCATAGAGTTTTCCGTCCGGGCCGAAATGAATGGCGCCGCCGTTGTGGTTCGTGGCGCTGCTCAAGTTATCCAGGTCCATCAGGACTACCTCGCTATTGGCAGCGGCGACATCGCCATTAGCCGTAAAGCGGCTGATCCGATTATGAATAGGCGAAGTGCTGGTGGTGTAATACAGGTAAACGAACTGGTTCGAACTGAAATTCGGATCGAACGCGACCCCAAGCAGCCCTCGTTCGCCATTGGAATCGACTGATAACGAAACGAACGGCGCCGCGAGCAGCCCGCTATTTTTAATAACGCGGAGCTGACCGGTCTTAACACAAACGAAGAGCCGTCCATCGGGCGCGAAGGCCATCGCAGTCGCGGCGCCGCCAAGGTTGCCCCCAAATTGTGCTTCTGTAAAACCTGCCGGCAGCGTCGCCGCTTTAAGATCAAGGGAACCCAGGACCAGAATCAAGGTGCCGCAGTTAAGCAAACGACGAATCAGCATTGTCATGCCCCTTTCTTCCCTGTTTTAGCAGCACCTCCTGCGCCGCCTCGCTCCTACTGAAAACGATCCGAACCCCCGCGCCGGACGTGCCCGTTACTTTTAGCTCTTTCGCTTCTCTTCGAAGTCGATCAAGTCGCTAACAGTGCTGATGTCTGCGCGTTCAGTAATACCCGCGTTCTGTTTTGCCTCATCGAGAACCGGCGTCGCAAAATCGTTCCAGCCCAACTTGGAAACAAAGCTATTCCAAACGACGAGGTCGCCTTCGTTGAGGCGCCGTCCATTCGTGTAACACCAATCGAGAATTTCCTCGTCCGTCCCGCCTTTCAACACCCGCTGTGTCAAGACGCCGTAATTCACTCGCAGGAAATTCGTGCAGGCGCCGTCCGCGGTGCGAGGCCTGCCCAGGTTGGGATGATATTCCTCGGTCAATTCGCCCCGGGCATGGAGCCGAATCTTGTCCAGCATCCGGGGGAAATACATCATTCCCTTGGTCATATCCTTTGGGCTTTTCGGGTACGTGCTCATCGTCCCGCAACTTAACCGCAATTGCAGTGCACCCGCAAACGCCTCGTGATCGATTCCCCTTCGTTTTTCTCGCTTGTCACGCCGACCCCCTTTGCGAGAGTTCAGGGATGGAATGTCCGTTCAGCACTCCGCAGGAGCCCGCCTACTACGGCGATTACCTCGCGGTGGAGAAGCTCCTCGCGCTCCAGGCCCCGGTTAGCCTGGTCGAGGGCAAGCTCCATGCGCATGACGAGATGCTGTTCATCGTCGTCCATCAGACCTACGAACTCTGGTTCAAACAAATCCTTCACGAGCTGAAAGCCTGTTGCGAAGTCCTGGCCAAACCTTCCGCTGACGATGACGGCCCGGACATGAACGTCGTCGTCCATCGCCTGAAACGAATCGTGGAAATCTGGAAGCTGTTGAACCAGCAGGTCGATGTCCTGGAAACGATGACGCCTCTCGATTTCCTCGACTTTCGTTCCAGTCTCGAAGGCGCGTCGGGTTTCCAAAGCACCCAGTTTCGCCAGATCGAAGCGACGCTCGGTTTGCGGATGGAGAACCGGTTTCGTCCCGATTACTACAAACATACTGAGATCGGCGGTTTCAACGAGGCTGACTACCAGACCATTGTTGAAGCGGAGAAAGGAACGTCGCTCCTTCAGCTCGTCGAAACCTGGCTCGAACGCATGCCGTTTCTCGGCGACGCCTTTTGGCAAAACTGGGATGGAGAAGGGGCCGACGCGACGAACATGGAGGCGCCCAGGTTCTGGAAGCGTTACCGCAAGCTATACGAAGCCAGTCTGTCGCAGCGCGATGAGAGGACCGATCTTCTCGGAAAGTTTGACGAGATCTTCTTTAAGAGTGGCTCAGGCGACTTTTCGCCCAAGGCACTGCGAGCGGCCCTCTTCATCATGCTTTATCGCGACGAGCCGCTCTTTCGCCTGCCCTTCGCGCTTCTGAATACTTTGATCGAAATTGACGAACAGCTCGGGAACTTCCGCTATCGCCATCTCCAGATGGTGCGCCGGATGATTGGCACGAGGATAGGAACGGGCGGGAGCAGCGGCGAACAATATCTCCAGGGCGCGGTGAACAAGAATTACATTTACAAGGAGCTGGCAGCTATCGTCACGTTCCTGATTGAACGCAGGAACCTGCCCCAGTTACCCGAGCGATTGCACCAGGCCCTGCGGTTTAGCGCAAAGTAACTGTAGCCGCGGCGCTCTGTCGCCGCGCCGAGCAACGCGGCGACAGAGCGCCGCGGCTACAGCGGCAACCTACACCAATCCCTGGTCCATCATCGCGTTAGCTACTTTCAGGAAGCCGGCGATGTTCGCGCCATTCACGTAGTTCCCCGGCGTGCCATATTTCTCCGCCGTGCGATGACAGACTTCGTGGATCGTCTTCATAATGTTGAAGAGCCGGCCATCTACTTCCTCACGAGTCCACGAGATTCGCATGCTGTTCTGCGCCATCTCCAGGCCAGAAGTAGCTACGCCGCCGGCGTTCGCCGCCTTACCCGGACCAAAAAGAATGCCAGCCTTCAAGAACTGATTCACGCCGTCGATCGTAGTCGGCATGTTTGCACCCTCTGACACGACATAGACGCCGTTCTTCAGAAGGTTCGCGGCATCCTTGCCATTGATCTCGTTCTGCGTCGCACTGGGGAAAGCGCATTCCGCTTTGTGGTTCCAAAGCGGATTATGATCGGCCTTGGAATCAATCGGCGTGAACGTCGCTCCTTTGAACTTATCCGCGTATTCACTAATTCGACCGCGGCGGTTGTTCTTGAGGTCCATGACAAAACCAAGCTTCTCGCGATCGATCCCGGCTTCGTCGTAAACGTAACCGGTCGAATCCGACAAGGTCACCGCCTTACCGCCAAGTGAGATCAGTTTGTCGACCGTATATTGCGCTACGTTACCACTACCCGAGACAAGACAGGTCTTACCTTTCAGTTCTTCCCTGCGAGTCTTAAGCATCTCTGCCGCGAAATAAACCGCGCCGTAGCCAGTAGCTTCCGGTCTGATAACCGAGCCGCCCCAGGTAAGTCCTTTTCCGGTCATGACGCCCGTGAACTCATTCTTAAGTCTCTTATACATCCCAAAGAGAAAACCGATCTCGCGCGAGCCCACCCCGATATCACCGGCCGGCACGTCCGTGTCCGGTCCAATGTGCCGGAACAGCTCACACATGAACGCCTGGCAGAACCGCATCACTTCGCTGTCGCTTTTTCCTTTTGGATCGAAATCGGCACCGCCTTTGCCGCCGCCCATCGGCAAGGTGGTGAGCGCGTTCTTAAAGACTTGTTCGAAGGCCAGGAACTTCAGGATGCCGAGGTTCACCGAAGGATGGAACCGCAGGCCGCCTTTGTAAGGCCCGATGGCGCTGTTCATCTGGATGCGGAAGCCGCGGTTCACCTGCAGCTCGCCATTGTCGTCCTGCCACGGCACGCGAAACATGATCACGCGTTCGGGTTCGATGATGCGCTCGATGATCTTCGCTTTTCGATATTCGGGATGCTGCTCGAGGACGAGCGCGAGCGATTCGACTACTTCCTGGACAGCCTGGTGGAACTCCGGTTCGCACGGATTCTTGGCCTTCACTTCGGCCATCAAAGCGGAGACATCGTATTTCATGGATTGCTTGCGAATGCGCTACGTTATCGGCAGCGGCGAGTTATTTCAGAATGACAAGAGCCGGACGAAGGGAAATGGGTGCCGGCAGTGGTTCATTAACACCGTCAGCCTATTCAGAAAACGCACCGAAACAGAAGCAAAATCTTTGACCTGCCGTCGACGCGGTCAATAATCGACCATTATGTTGAATATCTCTGCGCCCGATCTCACGAAACGTCCACCCCGCAGCCCGCATTGCCGCCTCGGCGGATACGTCATCCTGCCGCGATTGCTCGACAAAGGCCGCGCCCTTATCGCCGGCACCAATGGCGAATTCACCTACGACGCACCGCTCGACCAGCACCTCAAGGAGTTCCTCGGCTTCGACTTCGCCGCCTTAAAGGATCAGCTCGGCGCCGGGAAAGGCGACGGTGAGATCCTGGAATGGGTGAACGCCAATTCGAAACATAAGCGCGCGGCGTGGGAGATCGATGCCTGGAGCACCTTCATGGCGCGCCGCGGCCCGAGCGGCGATGTTGAGACGCTTGAATACTTCGCCGGGTACGTCGGCAAATTCTCCAAGGACCGCGAAGATGTAAAGACCTGGTTCGACTTGGTCGATCTTGACGACTACGTCACCTTCGGCGGCAAACCATGAAATGAGACATAGACCTCACCGCCCGATCGCGACCCGCGCCGGCCGCACCGAGTTCCTAAAGATCAACGCGGCGGTCGGCGGTTGGCGCGACAGCTACCACTGGGTGCTTTCTCTAAGCTGGCCGCGTTTCGCCCTCTTTCTTGCGAGCAGCTACGTCATTATTAACCTTCTCTTCGCGGCCCTCTACGTAGTTCGTCCGAATTGCATCGCGGATCTGGAGCCAGGATCATTTCCGCAGGCATTCTTCTTTAGTGTGGAGACCCTCGCCACTGTCGGCTACGGTCACAACTATCCGGCGACGGTTTACGGACACATCGTAGTCACGATCGAGATTTTCCTCGGCATGATCTGGATCGCTGTCATTACCGGTCTCATCTTTGTTCGTTTCGCCCGGCCGACGGCGCGCATCCTTTTTAGTAACTGTCTTGTTATCGCGCCTCATGACGGTCGGCTAAGTCTAATGTTTCGGGTGGCTAACCTTCGCCACACCAGCATGGCTGAAGCCGAATTCCGCATCATCTATTCTCGCGACGAACGCGTCCTGGAAGGCGAAGACATCCGGCGATTTCACTACCTGAAGCTGTATCCCGACCGGATGATCAGCTTCCCCGCGGCCTTAACCATTCGTCACACCATCGACGAACAAAGCCCGCTCTTTGGAGTAACGCCCGAACGTCTCCAGAAAGAAGATGCTTTCTTCGTAGCTTCCACAGTCTCACTTGAGCTTGTCATGGCTGCCTCTGTCCAGAGTGCCCAGGATTACGCCGTGGAAGACATCCGCTTCGGCGAACGCTTCGTCGATGTTTACGAAGAACTCCCAGACGGGCGCCTTACGGTTGACTACGGCCGCCTCCACGAAACCGAGTCGGTGCCGGGCGTTATCTAGTCAATTCGCCGATATACGTCCACCGTGTAAGGCGAGCGCGGGCGGTAACTCTTTGCCGCTGGCCCCCAGACATACTGCGATCCTTCGGCCAGGATGTCCGCCATTCCCTCCAGCTGATAATAACGGGATAAGAATCGATCCGCCCACTCCAGGATGAACTGGTCGGAATCCGGGTTAGATAGCCATGACGTTGGCGCGTTAACAAAAACAATGAACTTCGGATTGGTCTCCTCGAGTTCGTGCGCCATCGTCTCCTGCATCCCATGCGCGTAACGGTGGTGCTCCATCAGCGGATAGGTGTAGATGAGGCTCGTGGCCGAACGGCGTTGGGCGTAGAAGAAGATCTGCGGTTCACTCCCGAGGACCCCTATCAGATCGGTCGGGTCTGAGTTCTCGCGGAGATAGCGCGCCACTTCAATCGTTTCCGGAAACGGGTTAGCTTTGTAAACGTAGCGCGACATGGCTATCGGCTGGGTTTCGAGAAAATAGCTGCGTTGCGCTACTAGCGGCAAAACACAGGCTAGAGTAGTTCCGATGGCTGGGATGTAACGCAATCCGCCTCCCAGGTTCGATGCTTTCTGGAGCGCCATCGCGAAGAGCAACGCGATCGCCGGCAGAACCTGGATGTAGTAGTGCCCTCGAAAATACAAGCCCGCTGAAAGCGCCGCGCCACCGGCTATCAATAATCCGATTACAAACCAGCTCGCCTGCGATCGCTCCCGAAAAGCCAGGACGAGTCCAGCGGCAGCGCCGATCCAAATAAGGCAATTCCATCCGATGACCAGCGGCGTTGTTTCTAAAAAATTGTGCAGCCCTGCCCCGAATGAGACTTGGGAGCCGTATGCCGCCGCCTCGGTGAACGTCCAGCGCCAGAACTGTGGAAACACTCCGGCAAACCAGAGCCAGGCCCCCATGGCAACCAGCGGAACGGCCGATGACAGAAGAACAATCGCCACCTGTTTCGCTCGCGGAGCACTGGCCGCACGCCAGACGAAAACAACGCCGAGCAAAACGAACACGGCGGAAGTCTGTCGCACCACTACTGACGCGCCGAGGCATAAGCCGGCGCCAATCAGGTCCCAGACATGCCCTTTCTCTTCCCAGCGCCACAACAGCACCGCGCCCGTAAGGACTGCCAGTACGACCAGATGAGTGATATGCCCTGCGTTCCCGTATACTCCCGGACTGATACTCATTACTACCCAGGCCGCAGCAGCCGCGAGTCCCACTGGGGTTCCCGAAAGCCGACGCCCCAGGAAAAAGATCAACAGCGTATTCGCCAGGTTGACTACTAGCATCCCGAGATGGATGCCCGGGATAGTCTGGCCAAACACCGCCATGATCGCCGCATAAGCCAGGTAAGCTCCGGGGAACTTATGGTTCCCCGCTACTCCGTACGGCGCCACGCCCTCAAGTATCAGCCGCCCGATGTAAGCATATTCTCCTTCATCGCGCTCGAGCGGACACGCGCGTAACCGCCAGCGAATCACGAAAGCGCCCAGCAGAATCGCCGCGAGAAGCACCCAGACCAGCCAATTCGTTTGGCGTGGTGCCGGGCGTGGAGGCTGGCTTTTCAAAACGCGGAGGTCATAACCGACCTCTTTCGGCGGTCCCCGCTTACCTATGGGATCACGACGCGGGCGGAGAATACTTCTTCCATTCCCAGGTTACGGCTGCAGCCCGCGATTGGATCGAGCTGCCGACGGCTGTCGGTCCACACCGGATAGGAAATTCCGTTGTAGGAGACGACGCCTTCATAGTCGCCTTGTTGATTGCCATAGTTGATCCCGGAGCAGGGAAACAGGCCGCCACAATCATGCTCGTTTGAACTCACGTTGCTTACCCGAAGGTCCGGCGCACTCCAGCTTTGTCCGCCATCTTTGGAAACAGCGAGGTAGGTATCGGCCATGTAGCGGGAGCCAGTCTTATCGTTGCGCGTGTCGTAAAACGAAACCGTAACATAGCCTGTGACCGGATCGACCGAGAGCCAGTGATTGAAGCGATCCACCTTAAACGGCAACCTATCTGCCACGGTTAGCGGTTGCGACCACGTCGCCCCGCGATCGTCAGAGTAGGATAAAAAGATGTCGGTTGTTCCAAGCGCAGTTAGATCCATCCAGGAAGCATGCAGCCTCCCGCGATACGGGCCGTTTGAGCGATCGACATCGAGCGAAGGATAAACCAGCGCGCCGCGGAATGATTCGGCCGGCACGGGATAATCGAACGCCAGCGTCTTAGTCGAGATAGTAAGCGGCGCGCCAAACGTCTTTCCGCCGTCAAAAGAGCGATTAAATACAATGGCGTTTGCGGTATAGTCATTCCACGCCACATAAACTTCGCCGTTGGGTCCTACCGCCGGAGACGCGCCGATGGAATGACCGGGCCCTTTCGGATCATCGACCCTTACCGTGGCGAACGTCGCGCCGCTGTCGCTCGACGTGGCAAAGCGTACTCCGCCGCCGATCGAGCCGCCCGCTGCCGCGTCCCATGCTATATAAACATTATCGCGGAAAGGACTCGCTAGATTCTTGTCGGCTGTGATCATTGGCTTATCGTTAAAATGATTCGAGCCGCCTTCGAAGCCAAAGAAGGTGACACCAGGATAGGTCTTTCCGCCGTCCGTCGATCGCGCGACCGCCATCTCGCTCCCGTTCACGCCCGCGCCGTTTCCGAAGAAGACTACGATGTAACCATAAAAGGCGTTCCCGCGGGTATCGAAGGTCAAGGTGGGGTCGGAGCCGAAGTTAATGCTGTTAGTCCCCTGAGTCGGTGGCAGCGGAAGATCGACCGCGCCCCAGCTCTTTCCGCTGTTAGAAGAATAGTAGCCGCGCATCGGCAGCCGGAAAATTTCATTCGACCCGGCCGCCAGGATTTTTGGATTGGCGGTGTCGAGAGTAATGAAAGTTTCAC
>JBHELY010000076.1:0-12186 GCA_046262815.1 Chthoniobacterales bacterium
CAGTTCTATGTGAACCAGCGCTGGCTCGGCGGAACGCTCACGAATCTTGCGACGATCCGGAAAAGTATCGGGCGGTTGAAATACATCGAGCAGATCGAGGAATCGCCGGATTACAAAAAGATGGGCAAGCAGGAATTGGCCGCGCTGAACCGTGAAGCGGCGAAGCTGCGCCGGAACCTGGACGGGATCCTGGAAATGTCAGCATTGCCGGATGTGATGGTGGTGATCGATACGACGCGGGAAAATAACGCGGTGCTGGAAGCGCGCCGGCTCGGTATTCCGACGGTGGCGATCGTGGATACGAACGCCGATCCGGAAATCATCGATTACCCGATCGCGGGGAACGACGACGCGATTCGTGCGATCCGCGTGATGTTGCAGAAGCTCGTGGACGCGATTGTTTCGGCGAGCGCGGATGCGCGGGCGCGCGAGCAGGTCGAGATGGCCGGCGTTTCGGCTTAGCCGAAACACCGGAAGCTCCAAATCCCAAGCTCCAAGCACCAACGAAACACCAAGATTCAAATTTCAAAATGGAGACGAAGACAGAGATTGATCCTCAGCTCGTAAGGCAACTCCGCGAGAAAACCAACGCGGGCATCATGGATTGCAAGCGGGCGCTGGCGGAGTGCGGCGGCGACCTGGAAAAGGCCGAAGCGCATTTGCGGACGAAGGGAATTGCCGGCGCGAGCAAGAAGGCGTCGCGCGCGACGAAGGAAGGAATCGTTGCGTCCTATATTCATTTGCAGGGAAAAGTTGGGGTTCTGGTTGAAGTAAATTGCGAGACGGATTTTGTGGCGAAGAACGAGAAGTTCCGCGAATTCGTCAAAGACATCACCCTCCATATCGCGGCGGCGCATCCGCTTTACGTGAATCGCGAGGAAGTGCCGGCGAAACTGGTGGAATCCGAGCGCGCGATCTATGAGGGACAGGTGAAAGGCAAGCCGGCGAACGTGGTCGAGAAGATTGTGGGCGGGAAGCTCGACAAGTTTTACAGCACGGTCTGCCTGATGGAGCAGGGATTCATCAAAAATCCGGACCAGACGGTGAAGGAATTGATCGCGACGAAGATCGCGGAGCTGGGCGAGAACATCGTCATTCGGCGTTTCACGCGATATCTGGTGGGCGAACCGCTCGGCGAGGCGGCCGCGCCAGTTCAGCAGGAAGAACAAGCAGCCTAAGCTCCACTTTCTTTTTCGGTTTCGTTAAAGAATACACGCGCAGTTCTGGGCGCGCCTGCGTTTCTCTTTTGGCACGGCTTTGCTGGCAAAATCGCGCGGGGCTAAGAGGGAATTCGCGGCCCTTCGAACAATCAACCGAGGAGGAATATTTATGGCGATGGATTCATTGAAGGACTTGTATATCGAGGAGCTGAAGGATCTGTACAACGCGGAGAACCAATTGCTGAAGGCGTTGCCGAGGATGGCGAAGAAAGCGGCGTCGCCGGATCTGCGGGCGGCTTTGGAGGAACACGTGGGGCAGACGGAAGGCCAGGTGAATCGGCTCGAGAAAATTTTCAAAAAGCTCGGTGAAAAACCGACCGGCAAGACGTGCAAGGCGATGAAAGGCCTCGTCGAGGAAGGCAAGGAAATCATCGATGAAGACGGCGACGAGTCGGTTCTGGATGCGGCGCTCATCGGCGCGGCGCAAAAGGTCGAGCATTACGAGATCGCGAGCTATGGAACGGCGCGGACGTTTGCGTCGTTGCTCGGCGAAGAGGATGCCGTCGCGGCCTTGCAAAAGACGCTCGATGAAGAAGCGGCGGCAGACAAGAAATTGACGGCGCTGGCGGAATCCCTCGTGAATCCGGAAGCGAGTACTGCGGAAGAAAACGGCTCGTCGAAAAAGAAGGGCGCCCGCAAACGGAAATAAAATCCGGAACGTCGGGGCTCAAAAGGCTCCCTCCTACATTGGCAAAAATCGCCGCCATAGTCCGCGTGACTGTGGTGGCGATTTCGGTTTAGTTGAGGCGCGATGGGATTAGCTGAATACAAGAACAAGCGAGACTTTAAAGTCACGGCGGAACCGAGCGGAAAGCCGTTGCCGAAATTGGTGAAGGGCGCGTGCCGCTTCGTGATTCAAAAACATGATGCCAGCCGGCTGCACTACGATTTCCGGCTGGAGATGGACGGCGTATTGAAATCGTGGGCGGTGCCGAAAGGTTTGCCCTGGGAGAAGGGTGAGAAACATCTGGCGGTGGAGGTCGAAGATCATCCAGTCGAATACGCGACGTTCGAGGGAATCATTCCGGAGGGACAATACGGTGGCGGCACGGTGATGGTATGGGACCGTGGGAGTTACCACGTCTATGGCGAAGACCCGATGAAAGCGTTGAAGGACGGACGCCTGCATCTCGTCATGGACGGAGAGAAAGCGAAAGGCGAATGGGCGCTGATCCGGACGCGGATGGACGGCGGAAAAACGCAGTGGTTGCTCTTGAAGAGCGGCGCGAGCGTGAAGCCGATTTCAAAAAGGCGCGACGACGAGTCGGTGAAGACGGGCCGCACGATGGCGCAAATCGCCGCGCAAAAAGATGCGGAATGGCAATCGAACCGTGCGGATGAAAAGCCCAGCGCCGCCTCGCGATTGAAATCGCGAATCAAAGCGGCGCTTAAAAAAAAAGTCGAAGAACAGGAAGAAAGCGCAGATAAGAAAAAGGCCGGACGCCGCAGCGCGGCGTCCCTACCAAAGGCGTTAGCGAAATTGCCGAAGGCGAAACCGCGGTTCATCGAGCCGATGAAAGCGCGGCTGGTAGAGGATCCGCCGACCGGTGGCGATTGGAGTTACGAGCTGAAGTTCGATGGCTTTCGCGTTTGCGCGGTGAAGAAGGGATCGCAGATCAACCTGATTTCGCGAAACGGCAACGAACTGCGAAGCCGATTTCCAGAGGTTGTCGAGGCGCTGAAAGACTTCCCGTCCGAAGAGTGCGTGCTCGACGGCGAAGTGGTCGCGCTGGATGACGAAGGGCGTTCGTCGTTCCAATTGCTGCAAGGTCTGGAAATGGAGGGCCATCAGGCGCCCATTGTCTTTTACGTGTTCGATCTGATGCAGCTCAATGGCCGAAGCCTGACTCGCATGCCGCTGACGGCGCGGAAGGAAGTGCTGGCGAAAGTTTGTGATGGTGTCGGCGATCCAATCCGCTACTCCGGCGAGATCGGCGGGGACGCGCGCTCGTTGTTGAAGGAAGTGCAGCGCCGCGGGCTCGAAGGATTAATCGGAAAATTGCGCGATTCTGTTTACGAACCAGGCCGGCGCAGCGGCGCATGGATCAAACTGAAATGCGTGAACGAGCAGGAATTCGTCATCGGCGGATTCACCCCGCCGCAAGGAGCCCGGCAGCATTTCGGCGCGATCCTGGTCGGCTATTACGACGGAAAGAAATTTCTGTTCGCCGGGAAAGTCGGGACGGGGTTCAACACGAAATCGCTCGCCGCGCTTCACAAGAAGTTGAAAGGCGAGAAGCGTGATGATTGTCCGTTCGCCGATCTCCCTTCGAAACAAGGCGGACAATGGGTGCAGGGAATTACGCCCTCGATGATGCGAAAAATCGAATGGGTGAATCCGGCTTTTGTTTGTCAGATTAAATTCGCGGAATGGACGCGCGACGGGAAACTGCGTCAGCCGGTTTTTCTCGGGTTGCGCGAAGACAAAAAGCCGACGGAAGTAAAGCGCGAGAGCGCGACGTAGGGAGGATTGCACTTGTCGCGGCGTCGCGAATATTGGGACATGAAGGTCAAAGTCCTGGTCACTCCGAAAGCCGCGGTGCTCGATCCTCAGGGCGCAGCGGTCCGTGACGCGATGCAACATCTCGGCATGCCGGAGGTGAATGCGGTGCGGATCGGGAAGTATCTCGAAATTGAAGTGGATGATAAGACTCCGAACCTGGACTCGCGGCTGAACGATCTTTGCCGCGATCTTCTCTCGAATCCCGTGATCGAAGATTACGAGGTGGTGAAATGAAATTCGCGGTAATCCAGTTTCCGGGTTCGAATTGCGACCAGGATTGTCTGGCGGCGTTGAATGGAATTTCAGGCGTGCGCGCCGAGTACGTCTGGCACAAAATAACATCGCTCGCCGGGTTCGACGCGATCGTTCTCCCAGGCGGATTTGCTTTTGGGGATTATTTGCGGTGCGGCGCGATCGCGCGCTTTTCGCCAATCATGGCCAGCGTAGTGGAGGAAGCGCGCAACGGAAAACTGGTCATCGGGACCTGCAACGGTTTCCAGGTCTTGTGCGAGATCGGACTTCTTCCCGGCGCACTGGTCCGGAATCGGAAACTGCATTTCATCTGCGAGCTGCTGACGCTGCGAGTGGAAATTCCGGACTCGGCGTTCACCCACGGCTGTCCGCAGGGTTCGCTGTTGCGAATGCCGATAGCGCATGGCGAGGGCTGCTACTTTGCCGATGAAAAGACGCTGCGAGAATTAAATGAGCAACGGCAAATTATTCTGCGCTATGCGACGTCCGACGGACGAATCGATCCGTCTGCGAATCCAAACGGTTCTGTGGAAAACATCGCCGGCATCTGCAATCGGGAAGGAAATGTCTTCGGATTAATGCCGCATCCGGACCGCGCTTGCGAAGAATGCCTCGGTAGCGCGGACGGACTGAAGATATTTCAGTCGATGATCGAGACGATCGAAGCGAGTCGCGCGCAGGCCGCCTGAGCGGCTCTGAAATTAGCAAAACGTTCGTGCGCCAGCCAGCGGCTGGATGTGTCAAGTTCGGGGGAAAATTTACACAAGTGTAAACCAAAATTACACATTTTTGCCCCTTCAGAAGCCTCTCCCTAGGAGAGATTTGGTCGGCACCTCGATTGCTCAAATTATTGGCACAATCCTAAAATCCTTATGTTGCTACAAAAAACTCTGCACATGAATCAGTCCCTCGACGAGTGCAAACACCGACTCGCGAGCATCCAATCATATCGTCGGCAGTTCGTGATGGTGACGAAGGCCACGGTCACTTCGTCTAAAACCGTCGATTTCAGTTTCAGGGGGCCGCTGGGCTTCGAAGCGCGCACGGTTCTGTTGTCGGTCGAGAGCGATTCGCCCGATCAATTCGCGTTTGAATCGACTGGCGGGAATCTCGACGTGATGGGGCTGGTCGAGTTCACCGAGATCCGGCCGAGCTGCACGGAGGTGACGCTCGCCCTGCATTACGAGATCAAGAACAAGCTTTTCGCCTGGCTCGACCGGCGATTTCATTTTGTGGATGCGTTCGTGACTTCCGAGTTGCGGAGCATCCGAGCCCATTTCGAAGGTATCGCTGCGCCCGTCGTGGAGCGTACGCCGGTGCTTTCGATGTTTGAGACGGCAACGGCATAGAGGGACTGCTGTCTCAGGCAAAGAGCGCGAATTCGGGGGACTTCGCGCTCTTTTGTTGTACAGATGCCGCGCTACGAAATCCGGACGGCGTGGGTTTTGTCGAGGCGGAGAATCTGGCCACGCTCGAGAGCGAGATTGGGTTTTGGATCGCGGAGCTTCTCGCCGTTTAACTGGACACTGCCCTGTTCGATCAAGCGGCGCGCATCGGCGCGTGATTTTGTGAGCGCGAACCCTTTCGAATAAGCGTCGACGACGATTGTAACCGCGTCCGAGCTTTGAGCCGGAAATTCCGGCAGTTCAGCATCGGCCAATCGTTTTTCGCTGAAGCGCGCATTCCAATCTTCCAGCGTTTTTTCGGCAGCCGCGCGCGAGTGATAAGTTTCGACGATCGCCGCCGCCAAATGCTTCTTCGCTTCGAGCGGATGCGCGCCGCCATCGAGTTGTTTGCCGAGGAGCAACGGATAATAACGCGCCATCAATTCATCCGAAATACTCATCAGCTTGCCGAACATCTCCGACGCCGCTTCCGTTAACCCCACAAAATTACCGAGGCTCTTGCTCATCTTCATCGAGCCGTCGAGTCCTTCGAGGATCGGCAGAACGAGGACCACCTGCTGCGGTTGGCCTTCGTGTTTTTGAAAATCGCGGCCGACCAAACAGTTGAAAAGTTGATCGGTGCCGCCCAGTTCGACATCGGCTTTCACCATCACCGAATCCCAGCCTTGCATGATCGGATACTGAATCTCGTGGGCGTGAATTGGATGACCCTCGTCGATCCGGTGCCGGAAATCTTCACGTTGCAACATTTGTTGCAGCGTCACCATGCTGTTTAATCGGATCACGTCGTGGAATTCCATCTTGGAATGCCAGTCGCCGTTCGCGACCAGTTGCGTTCGCGCCGGATCGAGAATCTTGAACGCCTGGGTTCGATACGTTTCGGCGTTTTCCACTACTTGTTCGCGTGAAAGCTGCGGGCGCGTCGCGGATCGTCCGCTCGGATCGCCAATCATGGCCGTGAAATCGCCAATGATCAGAACGGCTTCATGGCCGAGGTCCTGAAATTGCCGAAGCTTCCGAAGAATGATGGCGTGGCCGAGGTGAAGGTCCGGGCTCGTCGGATCGACGCCGAGTTTAATGCGTAACGGACGACCGAGCGCGAGCTTCGCACCCAATTCTTCCTCGCTGATAATCTGGGCCGCACCGTGTTTGAGAATGGAGAGAGCTTCGTCGGGTTGCATGAGCCGCGGGTGAGTATCGTAGCCGAAAGCTACTTACTCTTGTTCAACAATTCGCGCACCTGCTCGATGGTGAGCGGCTTGTTCTGCGTCTGAAGCGATCTGGCGCTTTTGCCTTTGTCGAGGAATGGCCGATTGCTGGCATATTCGCGGGTCGGCGCGAGTTCTTTGCTTTCCGGCGCGACGCGGGTGCCGGCGGCAGCGGCCGGTGTCGCGATCAGTTTGTCATCTTTAACCGGCCGCGAGCGCGAGGCAATGTAGGCGGCCGAATCGCCTGCCCGGAAATGCCGGGCTGCAAATTGCTGCGGCGTAAACGCGCGGTCGGTTTCTGCAAAAGTTTTCGCAATTGGTTTTCGTGGCGAATAAAAAGTCTTGGTGCGGGCCGGCTTATCGAAGGATGTCGCGTGCTCGCCCGTGAACTTTTTGTTCTGGGCCGGGTTCGCGAGGGACGCATCCGGTTTCAAGAGCCGATCCATCAACCTGCGTTCCTGTTCCTGCGCGAGCGCGGTGGAGATGCCGATGAACAATGTCCCGATGGCAACGATCATCCGCACGTTTTCAAACGTGGCGAAGTCGCGACGCGGTTGTAAAGAAAATTGCGCGTGGGTCAGCGGCCCAGCGCGCGCTCCAGAACCGAGGCCCGCGCCGGTGGGGAGGCGGTGCCGCTGAGAATATCGGCGGCGGTAACGGTTCGTCCGTAGTAACGGTCGTTCGCCGTTTTTTGGGTTGCGATCACGGTGCCTTCCAAGGACACGCCGGCGAAAAGACCTTTGGCGCGGCTATAAGTGTAAATCGCTGCCGTTGGCGTTACCGCCGCCGCCGCTTCGCGACCCACTGGACCCGCGGCCGCGCTCGCGTCGGCGCCGAGGGTGAAATTCCCGCCATGCGAAAACGCGCGAACCGCCCGGTTCGTATTCAGAACGAAAACGTATTCGGTGATCTGCGCGCCAATCTGCGGTCCCCATCCGGCGCCGCCGGTGCCGATAAAGGAAGGACCGGACCAGCCACTGCCGGTGCGCGCAACGACCACGCCCTGTCCACCTTTTCCGCTCAAGCCGAACCCGATTTTGACCACGGTCATAATCGCGAGACCTCTTGCGTTGGCCAGGACACTGCGCGGAATGCCGCGTTCGGGCATCCGTTTGAACTGCCGCAGGATCGACGCGGATTGATTGACGATCTCCTGTTCAGTGGCCGCATTGGCGGCGGCGAACGGCAGAAAGCAAATGGCGAGCAGAGCGCAGATCGTTTTCATGGTACACTTAGTTCGCCTGATTGACGCGAACCGGACGTATTTGCCAATTGTTTTAAACTCGTTAGGCCTTTCTCTGGATGAACAATTTGATCGAGCAACCTGATGACGATGCGTTCATGGGCGAAGCATTGCGTCTGGCGCGAAAGGGTTTTGAAAAAGAAGAGGTGCCGGTCGGCGCGATCGTTGTCCGGAACGGGAAGATCATCGGGCGCGCCTTCAACCAGGTCGAAATGCTCAAGGACGCGACGGCGCACGCGGAAATGCTGGCGATCACGCAAGCCGAAGCTGCCGTCGGCGATTGGCGGCTGAACGATTGCGATCTTTACGTGACGAAAGAACCATGCGCGATGTGCGCCGGGGCGCTGGTTCACGTGCGAATGCGGCGCGTGATTTTTGGCTGCGCCGACCCGCGCAGCGGTGCGGCTGGTGGCGCGATCAATCTTCTCCAGTTGCCCGGACTGAATCACCGCAGCGAAATCACGGGCGGCGTTCTTTCCGAAGAATGCGCCGCGCTTCTCCAAAGTTTCTTCCAAGGGCGGCGTCGCGCGGAAATACCCGATGCCTGAGTCACGCTTAACACCTCCCGAATCGTTGACGACGGCGCGCTTGCTTCTTCGCAAACCGCAACCGGAGGATGCCGCACTGATTTTTTCCACTTACGCGCAGGATCCGGAGGTGACGCGCTATCTGACTTTTCGCCCGCACCGCGATGTGAATGATGCGCGGGATGCAGTCGACCGGTTTCTCGAAAGCTGGCGGACGGGGAAATCGTACTGCTGGCTGATCTTTCGCCGTGAAGACAACGAGCTGGTGGGCGCGATTGGAGCGCGGCAAGACCAGGGAATTAATCTTGGATATCTGATCGCGCGCCCGTATTGGCGACGCGGTTTCATGAGTGAAGCGGTGAGCGCGATTGTGGAATGGGCGTTCGCGCAGCCGGGCATTTTTCGCGTCTGGGCGGTATGCGACTGCGACAACGAAGCGTCAGCGCGGCTTCTGGAACGAAACGGGTTTCACGAGGAAGGCATCCTGCGAAAATGGTCGCTCCATCCAAACATCTCCGATATTCCGCGCGACTGTTATTGTTACGCCAGGACGCGCGATCCTATTTCGGACTCGCCAGTTGGATCGAGCGGTGATTAGTTCGTCCGTGATGAACATCAAGAAACGCCTCGTTGGTGCCGCTGTTCTCGTTTTCGCGTTGGCGGCGACTGCTGTCCGCGCTTCCGACGACGATCCGCTTTTTCATTCCATCAATCCGCTGGCGCCGCGGGATGAGTGGGGCCGGCTCCATCAGATGCCGAACGTGGATGAGACCGATTATTTTCCGCGGTCCGGTTCGCGGCTCTACTATTATTTCAAATCGCGCCACGAGCTGCTGCGCGATCCTGCCTACGTTGCTTCGCTTCAGACCGTCCTGCGGAATCGCGGATATTATTGCGGCCCGATCGACGGCGTCATGTCCGAAGTCGTTTCCGATGCGATCGCCCGCGTCCAACGGAATCATGTGCAACGCGTAACCGGACAGCTCACGGTGGCGGTGCGGCGCGCCTTGAATATGCCGTAATCGCTGTAACGCAGCGTAACAGCCTCGCTAGGATTCGAACCTAGACAAAGAGATCCAGAATCTCTTGTGCTACCGTTACACCACGAGGCTTTGGCGTAACCCGCCGCGGCGGGCGCGCGCTACTATCGGGCAGGGACGTGTCCGCTCAACCAGATTTCTGCGCCTTCGCGCGCCGCGTCCACCTCGAGCGTCCGGCCGCTTTCGACGACTAAAAGACGCGCCCGTTCCAACATCTCATCAATCTGGCGATCGTCGTGGGCCGGATCGTGATGGAACAGGAAAAGTTTCTTGGCCCGCGCTTCGAGGGCGAGCGAGACCACACGGCTCAGCGCGCCATGACCCCAGCCGATGTGCTCCTGATATTTTTCGTCGGTGTATTGCGTATCGAGGATCAGCACGTCGGCGTCTTTGAGGAACTCGACCAGCTTTGAGCGTTGGACGACGGCCTGGGCCCGCGCCCGTTCGGCATGCACGCCGTCCCGCTCCGCTAATTTCAGCTTCAACGGCTCGAACGGTTCGTTGTCCGGCAGGAACGCGATCGATCCTTCCTTCGTGTAAAGACGATAGCCGGCGCAGATTCCCGGATGATTTAGAAAGCGCGAGCGCACCCGCACTTTGCCGACGTTGAACTCCATTTTCTTGAGCTCGCGCACCTTGATCGTGCCCGGGAGATTCTTCCAGCTCACGGGAAAGAACGGCAGTTCCATCTGCGCGGCGAGAATTGTCGCGAGCCCGTCGCGCGCGCCTTGGTATCCGAAAACATTGATCGTATTTTTCGCCTGATACGCAGGCAGGAAAAACGGCAGGCCCTGGATGTGGTCCCAATGCGTGTGAGTCAACAGAAGCGTCAGGTTCATCGGCGCACTGCCGAATTCCTTATTCAACGCCAGTCCCAGCTCGCGAATACCTGAGCCGGCGTCGAGGATGATGATGTCGCCGTTGGTGCGCACTTCAACGCAAGTCGTATTGCCGCCGTACCCGATCGTCGTCGATCCCGGGACCGGAATCGATCCGCGAACGCCCCAAAATTTTATCCGTGTCGAGGGCGGGTGAAATTTCAGCCGGCGCGACTCGCGGCCGGCGAGCTTGCCTGGCCGGCGCCGCGGACGTTTCAACGCAGCGGCAAGCTTTTCCCACTGGAGCGGCTTGAGAAAATAATCGTCGCCGCCGGCTTCGAGCACTGCCTGGCGATCGATGTCATAACGGCGGCCCGCCATGATGATGATGCGCGCGAGATCGAGTTTTTCGCGGATCGCGCGAGCGACTTGCAACCCGCTCATTCCAGGCAGCAGGAGATCGCACACCACTGCGTCCGGCCGTTGCGAAAATGCCAGCTCGATCCCCGGTTTGCCTTCGAGCGCTTCGAGGACGTCCCATCCGTGCCGATGAAAAAGGCGCGCCACTTTTTTGCGGCTTTCCACGTCGTCCTCGATGAGCAAGACCGTCGGCATGGGTCGTTAGGGCGCGATTGTTGTCACTCCCGAGAGGGGGAAACAAGCGTTTTTGCGCGAGCGCTTTAGAGCAAACTCGAACCGAAGCCGCCCGGCTTGCCCTTCTTCCAACGCAAGTCCGGATGGAGATTGATTTCTTCCGGCGGCACTTCGAATCCGACTGAGCGCAGCAGATAGGAAACGCCTTCGCGGCTTTCCATCGTTTCTTTCAGGCTGCGCGCAAAGAGCTCGATGTATTCCTTGTAGGATTCCAATGCGAGCTTGCCCTCGGCGAAATGCTCCGCCAGCGCTTCGTCGTGGTAATCGATCAATTCGATCAGCGAACGGCGCAGTTTCAGGCGCATCTCGGGATCGACCACGATCTTGAATGGCGTCGCGCCCGGGTCCGGCTTGGCGATTTCCTTTTTCAAGGCCGTTTGGTCGGCCGAGACGAGCTGATAATCGCGAGGTTCGTCCATTTTGCTGGGATTTTTCCCGCCGGACAGCGCACCGACAGGGGAATCACTTGTGGATTGACCGGCAGATTCTGTCAAACCAGAATCGCCGCCATGAAAACAACTCTAATTACCTTGTTGATGGTTTTGGGACTGGCGACGGTCGGCTTCGGCGCGGGCGCGGATGCCGAATTGAAGACGATCGAGCAGCAGTGGCTCGACGCCTACATGAAGAGCGACCCCGCCTTCATCAAGAATCTCGAAGCGGACGATTATTCCATCATCGAACCGGATGGCGCAGTCTCGACGAAGGACCAGGACGTGAAATCGGTGACCGATAAAACCTTCGTCCTGAAATCGGCCACGATGAGCGACTTCAAATGCCGGATGATTGGGGAAAACGTCGCCGTCGTCACCGCGATGATGAAAATGAGCGGCAGCGATGACGGGAAAGATTTCTCCGGCGACTATCGCGGGACCGACGTGTTCGAGAAAAAAGGCGGCAAATGGATGGCCGTCGCCTCGCAGCTGACGAAAGTCGAAAAGGAAAAGTAATCCTGTAGCGGCGGTCTATGACCGCCGAATCTTGACCTCGTCGATGCGGGCGGTCACGAATCCGCCCGCTTCTTCTCCTTAGGGCTTGTAGCCGCGGCCTCGGCACAGCGGGCAGTGTCCGAGCCGCGCGCCGGGCCCTTGTCCCCGCATTTCCCAAAAGAAATGCCGGGACACAGCCATCCGCTTTAGGACGTGCGAAGGATCAGCTAACAAACTTTCTTCGTCCCTCAGGCTCCCCGCCGAAGCGCATCGACCCGGACCTCCGCGACGCGAATCGAAACCAGGTTTTTGATGCATTCGAAGGTACCTTTGGCGATTCTCAGCGGCTGGCTGTTCCTTCTCGCGTCATCGGCGATGAGTATGCC
>JBHELY010000077.1:0-12089 GCA_046262815.1 Chthoniobacterales bacterium
TCATCGAGCCCTTCATGTTTGGCGGAAGCCAAAATTGCAACTGAGAGGTCCCTCGCCGTCTTCGCGGCTCGAGAGGACACGCATAATTTCCTTTTGTCATTCGCAACGATGTCGCGGAATCTCTCGCCGTCACCGTGAACGACGATCGGAAAACTCTAGAGCAACGCGCCCAGATGACGGACATCGAACGGCTCCGTCATTCGGCGGCGCATGTGTTGGCGACGGCGATCCTGAGAATCTGGCCGGAGGCGCAGTTCGCCGCCGGCCCGCCCGTCGAGAATGGATTTTATTACGACCTTGAATTGGATCACCGCATCTCACCCGACGATTTCGAGAAGATCGAGGCGGAGATGAAAAAGGAGATCAAAGCGAACCACACGTTCGAGCGCGTCGTCGTCTCGCGCGATCAAGCGCTCGACATGGCGCAACGCGGCGTCCTTGGCGCCTTGGGCGAGAGACCTTCTCCGAGCAAGTTCAAGCCCGACATCATCCAGAACATTCCCGAGGGCGAAGAAATCTCGCTTTATCGCAACGGCGAGTTCACCGATCTCTGCGCCGGCCCGCACGTCATGCGCACGGGCAACATCGGCGCGTTCAAGCTCACCAGCGTCGCCAGCGCCTACTACAAGGGCGACGAAAACAATTCGCAGCTCCAGCGCGTTTACGGCACCGCCTTCAAGAACAAAACCCAGCTCGACGAATACTTCGCCATGCTCGAGGAAGCGAAGAAGCGCGATCATCGCAAGCTCGGCAAAGAGCTGGAGCTTTTCACCTTCGACGACGACGTCGGACCCGGCCTCCCGCTTTGGCTCCCCCGCGGTGGGGCGATCATCGACGAGCTCGAAAAGCTCGCGAGAGAAACGGAGTTCGCTGCCGGCTATCAACGCGTTCGCTCCACCAATCTCGCGCGCGAAAGCCTTTATATTAAGAGCGGACATTTGCCGTACTACAAGGAGTCGATGTTCCCGCCGATGGAGGTGCATGAACACGGCGAAGCCGACTCAGTAGCTCAGCGTTACTACCTGAAGGCAATGAACTGCCCGCATCATCACAAGATGTTTGCAGCGTTGCCGCGGAGCTATCGCGATCTTCCGTTGCGGCTCGCGGAATATGGGACGTGCCATCGTTACGAGCAGAGTGGTGAGTTGTTCGGCCTGATGCGGGTGCGTTCGCTCCAGATGAACGACGCGCATCTCTACATGACGCCGGAGCAGTTCGAGACGGAGTTCAATGCCGTCAACGAAATGTATCTGAAATACTTCAAGCTTTTCGGGATCGAGCGCTACGTGATGCGGTTCTCCACTCACGATCCATCGAAACTCGGGCAGAAGTTCGTGGACGAACCGGAGCTATGGAAGCAGACGGAAGAGATGACCCGCAACGTCCTGCAACGTTCCGGCATTAACTACGTGGAAGTGCCTAACGAAGCCGCCTTCTACGGACCTAAGATCGACGTCCAGGTCTGGAGCGTGATCGGCCGCGAATTCACCATCGCCACCAACCAGGTCGATTTCGCCCAGCCACGCCGATTCGATCTGCGTTATAAGGACCGCGATAACACCGAGAAAATCCCGCTCTGCATTCACCGCGCTCCGCTCGGCACCCACGAACGTTTCATCGGCTTCCTCATCGAACATTACGCCGGCAACTTCCCCCTCTGGCTTAACCCCGAGCAGGTCCGCATCCTCCCCATCGGCGACGAAGCTCCGCTTCTCGATTACGCCCGCTCCATCCTCGACGAGCTCCGCTCCCATCAAGTCCGCGCCGAGCTAGACGCCAGCACCGACCACATCAAGGCGAAGATCGCGAATGCCGAACAAATGAAAGTCCACACCATGCTCGTCATCGGCAAACGCGACATGGACGCTAACGCCGTCAGCGTCCGCGTTCACGGCAAAGGCAATCTCGGCGCGAAACCGCGCAGTGAAGTCATCGCCGACATTTTGCAGTCGATCAAAGAACGCCGCGTTTGAAAATTTCGTGTCTGCTTAAGACGTGCCGTTTTCAAAAGTAGTCGGCTCCGTAGGCCGAGGCCTGGCTTCGGCCCTACCGCGTGTTCGAGGTCGGCTTGGGGCCAGAGCGCTGGTTCAGGTAACGTTGAGCTAGCGCACGATTTCGCTGAGCGTCCATCAAACGAGGGTCCAAACGTAAAGCAGCGTCGAAATCCTTGATGGCATTGTTGAAATCACCCATCCGGCCGAAGGCAACGCCACGCGTGTTGTAAGCAATCGCCAGGTCGCGATCCAATTTGATCGCCTCAGTTGCATCGGCCATCGCTTTCCTTAGCTCTCCCTTCCCGGCGTAACTCTGGGCCCGAGCGACATAAACAACGGCCGCAGCCTTCGCCTCGAGCTGGCTCTGCAAGAGCGTAGTAAAGGCCGATATAGCACGATCGTATTGTTTGCTTCGATGAGCAGCGATACCGTTATCGTAGATGCCGACCAGTCTTCGACGCTCATCGTAGGAAGTGGTTCGCGATGCGCGGTCCTTGCCGAGAAAATCACCCAAATTCGTCGCTCCCATGTCCTGGCTTCGAGCGCGAACTGAGAAGCTTATGCAGGCGGTGATCGTGATCAGCTTGACGATGCTTTGGACGCGCATACTGGGGCTACAGGCTGAGGTTCTTTTACGCAACCGCTTCGCCCTGACAAGTTTTTTGTTGCCTTGGCCCACATAAAAGTCCAATGCGCACCAAATTCGTCATTATGAAATGCGTTTTTGTTCGCCGGATTTTAACGATCCTCTTAGTTTCGGTCCTCGCCAGTTCAGTTTCGGGGGAAGAGAGCGAACACAACAGCGCCCCGGCAGATCTGGCAAAGCTTGAGGCGCGTGCGAACGCGCAGATCGGGGTGGCGGCGTTTGATCTGTCTTCAAAGCGGCGGGTTGAATACAAGGCGCAGGAGCGGTTCCTGATGTGCAGCACATTCAAGGTGCTCGCGGTCGCGGCGGTGTTGAAGCGAGTGGATGAGAAGAAGGATAAGCTCGATCGGTTTGTCCGGTATGGCGAAGCGCAGCTCCTCGAGTATGCGCCGGTGACTCGCGCGCACGTCAAGGAGGGCGGGATGACTTTGGAAGCCCTTTGTGCGGCGGCTATTTCCCTAAGTGATAACACGGCCGCCAATCTTCTCCTCGAAACGATCGGCGGGCCGAAAGGTTTGACTGAGTTTGCCCGCGGGCTTGGCGACGAGTTTACCCGGCTCGATCGGATGGAGCCGGAGCTCAATAACGCAGTTCCCGGCGAGGACCGTGATACCACTACGCCTTCTGCCATGTGCAAGGACCTTCAACGCGTCTTCACGTCTGATCTTCTCAGCCGGGAATCGCGCACCCGTTTGGAAGGCTGGATGGTCGCGAATGAAACCGGATCCAAGATGATCCGGGCGAGTGTTCCTCCGGATTGGCGGATCGGCGACAAAACCGGTCGAAGCGGCAAGGGAGCATCTAACGACATTGCAATTCTGCGGCCGCCGATTGGCGGACCGTTCTTCTTGGCGATCTACGTTAATGCTCCAAGCGAATCTTCGGAAGCGCGCGACACGTTGATTGCTGAGGCGGCGAAAGTCGCAATCGAGTTGCTGAAGAAATAAAAGCAGAGGGTTGGCAGGGTTTTGCTCAGCGGATGGATCGCGTCCGTAATTCTGAGCGGCGCGCTTTAGCTTATCCCGCCTTCACCTGGACTGGCTTGCCATCGAGCCCGATAAAGACCTTGGCGGTCTGCTGACCGCGTTCGTCGTAGGTAGCTTCCCAGCCGTGGTAACCATCCTTAAGTAACACTGGCTGGTCATTCAAACCGTAATAAGCCTGTCGGATTATGTTGCCACGGCCATCATAACTAAACTTGACCGTGGCGTAACCCGCGGGCAGCAACGCTGGTTTGTTGTCGAGGCCGAGGTAGGTCGTGGCGGTTTCGTTACCGCGCTCATCAAATTGCGACTCCCAGCCGTGATAACCATTCTTGTGCATGACCGGTTCACCCTTGGTTCCCAAAAACGCGATCTTCACTACTTTCCCCCGGGCGTTATAACCGGCCTTCATGGTGGCGAAGCCGAGGTCCAGCGCTTTCGGCTTGCCATCCAGCCCGATGAACGTTCGCACAATCTCGTTGCCGCGTTCGTCATACTCCGACTGCCAGGCATGATAACCGTCCTTTTGCAGGACAGGCTCTTCGTTGACACCGTAGTAAGCCATCCGCGTAGCCTTACTGTGCTCGTCGTAGGTGGCTTTCATGATGGCGTAGCCGTCAGCAGACAAAACCGGCTTTTGGTCGATCCCAACGTAGATGGTAGCGATCTCATTGCCGCGGTCGTCGTAACGCGACTGGATAGCTTGAAAGGACTTCTTATACAGAACAGGTTCGCCGTTCACCCCATAGTAGCTTTCCTGAGTGCTGTTGCCGTGACTATCGTAGTCCGACTTGAAGGTAGCGTAGCCGGCGGGCATTAGAATCGGCTTCCCGTCCAGGCCCAGGTAGGTCTTTTCAATGCGCTGCCCGCGATCGTTGTATTTCGCTTCCCACCCGTGAAAGCCGTCCTTGTGCAGGACCGGCTCCCCGTTCGCGCCATACAATCGCGTGCCGGTCTCGCGACCGGCGGCATCGAACTCCGACTTGGAAGTCGCAAAGCGATTAACGAGCAGGACGGGCTTTTCGTCCGGTCCCACGTAGGTAATCACGGTTCGGTTACCACGGTCGTCGTACTGCGCGTCCCAGCCGTGGTTGCCATCCTTGTGCAGGAAAGGTTCGCCGTTCGGTCCCCAGTATCGCTTCCGGATCACCTTGCCCCGGCCATCAAAGACATTGACTACCCGATGGATTCCTGACTCTCGTTCGAGCGTCGGCTTGTCGTTGGCATCGAAATAGGATTCTTCCAGCTGGTTCCCATCCGAATCATACTTGCGCTTGATGATGGCATAACCGCTGGTGATGACTGCTGGTTTGCCGTCAGCGCCAATGAAAGTGATCAGGATCTCGTTGCCGCGCTCATCGTAGACGGATTCCCAGGCGTGGTTTCCGTCCCTATGCAGCAGTGGCTCTCCATTCACACCATGGTAGCTCTGCCGTGTCTTTCTTCCCAGGGCGTCGAACTTTGAGGTTATCGAGGCATAACCAGCCGCGACCAGGGTAGGTTTTCCATCGAGACCGAGATAGGTAGTTGAAACGGCGTTGCCGTGTTCGTCGTATTGCAGGGCCCAGGCGTGGTTGCCATCGCGATGCAAGACCGGCTCATTCTTCACGCCATGATAAGTCATGCGCGTTACTTTCCCCTGGCCGTTGTAAGTGGACCGAAAGATAGATACGCCACTTCCCAGCACTGTCGGCTTTCCATCCAGACCTATGTAGATGGTCGCGGTGGCATTACCCTGGCTATCGTATTCGGCTTCCATGCCGTGATAACCATCCTTGTGCAGGACCGGCTCGCCGTTCGCGCCGTAGTAGGTTGTCCGAATCGATCGCCCCAGGGCGTCTTGTTCATCTTTCGAGAAATACCAGCCGTCTTTTACGGGCATCGGCTTCAGGTCCGGTCCGATCGAGTGGACTTCAGTCATCCAGCCTTTGTCGTTATAATTGAGGACGAGACCACAATTACCGGCGTTATCGATCATGTTTTTTCCGTCGGCATCGACCGAGAGGAGCTGTGTTAACTGGCCCCTCGAGTTATGCCCAACGGCGCGTCCGAAGGCGCCGTCAGGCCCGGTTGCCGGCAAGTTCTTACCATCACGATAGGTCAGGCGATCTTCCCACCCATCCTTGTCATAGTGGATGGAAACGTATTCAGCCTGGGAGCTGGGTTGGAGCTGCGGAAAACCGTCCGGCCCTACAAAGCGAGCCAGGCGCGTGTCGGCTGGTCCGGAACCAGGTGGCGAATAGACAAAGCCAAAGACCATGTGGCCGTCCCGATCCAGGGCGCGCTCGTAAATGATTTCGCCATTGGAATTGGAAACAAACTCCCATTGGCAGACATTCTTGAGGCCCAACCGCTCCACGCGCCTCTGCGCGTCGCTACTTTCGTTCTGGCCACTCTCGGAATCGCGCGTCCAAAGATAGGTGCCGACGGTGTGATTCGTAGTCGGCTTGAGGCGCGAATCGACAGCTACCATGCGGAAGGCCGGCTTCCATCGAATTCGCCCGCCGTCCCAGGTAATTCCCTTGTGGACGAGCAAAAAGGAAACGGCGAGATGACGCGCGTCAGATTCCGAGACAGGAATGATTCCAACGGGGAAACCGTTGCGTTTGGTGAACTCAGTGAAGTAGGCCTTGTGCTCCTGAACAAAGAGATAGTAACCGCCCCAAAGCGTCCCTAACAAGGCCAGACCTAGCGCACAAGCTACCGCAAGAGTGACCCGTTGCTTGCGTCTTTGCGCGACTTGTTCCGCGCGGAGCCGCTCCGCTTGAGCGAGAGCTTCGCGAGTAAGACGGGAATCCCGGCTCGCTTTGATAACAGGAACAAGGACGTCATGAGTGAGCTCGACCCGGCGCGTGTGATGGCGATCTTCGTAAGCCAGGAGCCGGCGGTTTACTAACTCGTTAAGAACAGGCAGCGTAACATCGGGCCGAGTTAGCGCGTCGTCCAGAGCGGCGCTATTACGATGACCACTCGCGGTTAGGAGCTCGTCCTCGATAAAGAGCCGGACGTTAGGCGAGAAATCAGCCAGCGTTCTAAGATAGAAGTCTTCAAAGATCCTGTGCTGCTCCACGTCGAGCAGGTCCGGTGTGATCTTTGCATCGGCGCCGCGGGCGAGCCGCCGTTCGTTCAATTCCCGCAGAACCAGACTGAGCAATGCGGGTGCGACCGTCATTTCCTCCGCGTCCGGATCGCTGCCAGCTACGTAACGGACGATGCGATCTTCCACTCCTGGCGCGAGCAACGAAACGCCGAGCGCGATTACCTGACGAGCCTGGCGTTCGCCCATCGGCAAAAGGCGCAATCGGTTTTGACCGAGCGCGCGGAAATGGGACCGGATGCGATCGAGATCCGCGAGGTAATCCTCGCGCATCGCGAGGAGGACCTTCAGCGGCGCGGGCTTGAAGTTGAAACCTTTGACGCGAGATGGGTCGTCGCGTAACGCTGCCGGCGGCCGGTTCTCGACGAGGTCGGCAAACTCTTCAATGAATGCCGCCGCCTGGGCGGAGCGCGTGGGAGTCTCGCGGCCGAGGGTGAAGAATTCCTCGAATTGATCGAACGCCAGAAATGGAGTGACGAGATCGTTGCGCGCGCTCCAGAAATGGTTTCCTTCGCGGTGGAAATATTCCCACAACGTCTCGTTAGGCCGGGGCAAGGGCGCTTCGACGCGCGCGGACCGCGCTGCCGCGCCGATCGCATCCACGATCTGGTGGGAGAGCGGCGGCGCGCCTTCGAGATAATCGAGCCGGATCGGGACCGGCAGAATGTTTTCCTCGCGCAGGGCCGGGAAAAGCCCGGCCTGGACCAGCGACGTCTTCCCCAGGCCCGACACGCCGTAGAGCAGCGTAAGCGTGTCGCGCCGGACCAGCCGCAGCAGATCCTCGATCTCGTCGCCGCGGCCCGCGAAAAAAGTGCGATCGCCTTCGGTGAAGGAGGCGAGCCCAATCCAGGGATGTTGCGCGTCCGCCCGTTCGCCTAACCCGCCTTTGCCCGGGACGGGCTCCGCCGTGGCGAGCGAATTGTTCATTGGGCCGCGGCCTTGAGCCGGCGTTCGCGCACGATGTCCGTCAGCGTCTTGATGAATTCCGGCTTCGCTTCCCCACCCTGCGCGCGCGTGTAATGGAACTCGCGGAAGCCGCTAAAGCTGACCGCATTTTCCGGTGTCTCATCGACGATCACGGGATGAATCAGCCGGGCCGTGGCGCGATCCATGTCGCGCAATCGCTCCAGAGCGCGGTTCCATTCGCGAATGAAAATGCCTTCGTCGCGTTTGTTTGTGTTCGCCGAAATGACCGGAACGAAAACGTCGCAGGTCGCGATGTTTTGCTCGATCACGGGCCACCAGGGATCGCCGGAGCCGAGCCGGCCCTTGTCGAACCAGACATCGAGCCCGGCATTGCCCAGGCTGCTTTGCAGGCGCTCGACCGATGCCACGTCCTGGCTCGCGTAGCTGACAAAAACGGCCGGTGGCTTTTGGGTGACGAAGGACGCATGCACTTCCGTCGGAGTCGCCGGTTTTTCCCTGAAAGCTTCCCATTTTTCCACGAGCTGATCGACGAATTCGATCGGGTTCGCGACGCCAAACGATTTTGTCTGCGGACTAAAGTTCTCCAGGAAATCGCGCAGATGCGTGTCCGAAACGACCACACCATCGGCGACGAATTCGCGCGTTTCGTTACCGGCGTAGAGCCGCTCGCGCCGGCTCAGCCGCACAAAAAAGCGCGCCAACCAGTCAGGATGCGCGTTCCCGATAAGCAGGAGCCGCTTCGTGCGCAGCTCGTCGAAGAGATTAGCGAGCCGGTCCGACATCGATTCCTCGTGCAGCTTCCAGATGAACTCGAGCGTTTCTTCATCGATCAAAGCGCTGTCGGGGATGCCGGAAATTTTTCCGAAAAGAAGAAAGACAAGCCGATGGGGCGAGCGCGCGTAATCCCGCGGGATATCGCAGAGCGTGGAGTTCGGCGCGTAAGCGAAGACGTGATCGGCCCGCGCGTCGAGCGCCCTGGCCAGGAAGGAATCGACCGTCGTGCTGACGAACAATCGCAGCGGCTCGATCGTCGCCAGTTTCCGCAATGGTTCCGGAACAGGAACCTGGCCTTGAACTTCGGCGAGGATTTCAAAGGTTTTGACGTTGACGTCGTCGCGAGAATTTCGCCGGCTCGCATTCAAATAGGCCGCGACGACCTGGTCGAGGCTCAAGCACGGGCCGCAACCCTCGACTTCGAGCTCTCTCGCCAAACGTTGCGCGAGATATTCGTAAAGCAGCTGCGATTTTCCCTCGATCTCGATCTGCAACAGGTCGCGACCGATGATTGGGATGACCACGCCTTTGGAAATGGACTGAAGCAGTTTGCTCCACTGTTTCGAATCGTCGTTCACGCGGCCCCGAGATTGTCAGGAACAGGAATTTTTCGCAATACGTTGTCGCGACGCTTTGCTGTTGCATTCCACTGCGGGAATCGCTCTGCTTTTCGAACCGCTTATGAACGCTAATCAAGAATTGAGCGAGAGGAGCCGGCCCGAGCTTACCATTCGCGGCCTGATCGTGGGCGTGATTATCACGCTGGTCTTCACGGCCGCGAACGTTTACTTCGGCCTCAAGGCCGGATTGACTTTTTCGACTTCGATCCCGGCGGCCGTCATTTCGATGGCGATCCTGCGCACATTCAAGAACGCGACCGTTCAGGAAAACAACATTGTCCAGACAGTGGCGTCCGCGGCGGGCACGCTTTCCTCGATCATTTTCGTTTTGCCGGGACTGATCATGATCGGCTGGTGGACCTCGTTCCCGTTTTGGATTTCGTTCCTGATCTGCGCGCTCGGCGGAATTCTCGGCGTGATGTACTCCATTCCGCTTCGCCGGGCCCTGGTCACCAATTCAGATTTGCCGTACCCCGAAGGCGTTGCCTGCGCTGAAATGCTCAAGGTCGGGAGCGGCGACAAGCAACAGGCCGACGACATCGAACAAGGCCGCGCCGGCCTGCTCGCGGTGCTCTGGGGATCAATCGTGTCCGCCGTATTCGCGGTCGTGGTCGCTACGCAAATCTTCGCCTCCGATGTGGCCCAAACGTTTCGGATCGGCCGGCGCGATTCGGTGAGCGGTTATGACTTCAATCTTTCGTTCGCGCTCTTTGGGGTCGGCCATCTGGTCGGCTTGTCAGTCGGGATTGCCATGCTCGTGGGCGCGGTAATCGGCTGGGGTTGGGGCGTGCCCTATTATGCACAGATAGGAACGGACCTGGTTCACTCGGGTGTTCCACTAGCGAAGCCGTTCGAAGGACTCATCAAGGCGGTGAACTCGGGCAACGTGCCCGGAATTGCAACGGGAATATGGAGCAATTATGTGCGCTACATCGGCGCGGGCGCGATCGGCATTTCGGCCATCTGGACATTGCTGAAACTGGTGAAGCCGGTCGTGCAGGGACTGGCCGGTGCGATGGCCGCGAACCGCGCCCGCAAAGCCGGCCAGGCTGCCACGCTGCCGATCACTGAGCGCGATATTCCGATCGGCATCGTCGGTTTGGTTACGCTGGTTTGCATGCTGCCGATCGCCTGGGTGCTGGGTTACTTCGCCAATACAAGTGGCCTCGGCGCCCACATGACCACGCTCATTATTGGCGGCGTGTTCTATATCTTTTTGATGAGCTTCTTCGTCTCGACCGTGTGCGGTTACATGGCCGGTCTGATTGGTTCTTCAAACAGTCCGCTCTCCGGCATCGGCATTCTCGTCGTGATCGGTGCGGCTTTGCTCCTCGTCGTTGGCCTCAAATCACACGTTTCAGCGGATGCTTACAATGCCTTGATCGCCTTTGCGCTCTTCACCACTGCCGTTGTCTTCAACGTCGCCGCCATTGCCAACAACAACCTGCAAGACCTGAAAACCGGGCAGCTCGTTGACGCCACTCCGTGGAAACAACAAGTCGCTCTCATCATCGGTGTCATCGCCGGTGCGCTCGTCATTCCGCCCGTGCTCGATCTGGTGAACCATGCCTATGGTTTCGCGGGCGCGCCGGGCTCGGAGTTACGGGAGCACACCCTGCCTGCGCCGCAGGCCAGCTTGATCTCCGCGCTCGCGCAAGGCGTGATCTCCAGCAACATCGACTGGAGTTTGATCCGGGTCGGCGCCTTGATTGGCGTCGCGATCATAGCTCTGAACGAACTCCTGACCCGCACCACCAAACACATGAGCATACCGCCGCTGGCCGTTGGCCTCGGGATTTATCTGCCTACCGCGAGCACTCTCATGATCGTGGTCGGCGCCGTCGTCGGGTGGGCGTTCGACCGCCGTGCCGACCGGACGGCCAAACCGGAGGCCACAAAGCAACTGGGCGTGTTATTGGCGTCGGGTCTTATCGTTGGCGAAAGCGTTATCCTCGTCGTGATCACCGCGTTTGCCGCTTTCTCAGGCACGGCCGCGCCGCTCGCTCTGGTCGGGCCCGGCTTCGAAGTCACCGGGATTATCCTCGGGGGTATCGGCTTCGTCGCAGTCGGATTTCTCCTTTATCGCTGGATTCTGCGGATGGGCTCGAGCAGAGCCACGACTGGAGGGACGCCCTCTGCGGCGCCCCATTAATCCGTGGCAGGGACGACGCGCTGCGTCGTCCGCGGTCATCGCAGCGCGATGACCCTACCTTCAGACCCTCGCCGTCTCCCACGCCATGAACGTGTCGAGATCGGCGCGCACGGATTTCAGCGCGAGAGAAATCACGAACGCATCATCGATATGGCCGAGGACCGGCACCCAATCCGGAATCACGTCGAACGGCGAAACGAAATAAAGAATCGCCGCGATGATGATGAGTAAGTTCGCTTCGGAGATATCGCGATACTCGGCCCGGTGATAATCGCGGACCAATCGGATCATCGCCATTAAGTACGGCCAGGTTTCCGCAAATGGTCCGCGCGGAATAACGCCGATCTTCCCGACCGCGTCTTCGACCAGCTTGTGAAGCCGCTGCGGATCGCGCGCCACCGCCGTCGCGTCGATCGCCGCCCGCCGAAACGCCGCGCTTTGCGTGATCTCGTCGCCGCCGGGCAGCGCTGGTTTCTTTCGCGAACGCGTGGGCGACGACGGCTTCGATTTTTTCATGGCGCAATCGCGAAGTTATCGTCGTGGTTCCTCGATCACAACGCCAATTCCTTCCCCGAAAATGCCGAACCATTTTTCAGGGACTTCTCACACAAAGGGCACGAAGGGACACGACGGGAAATTCAATTAATTCTGATTCTCTGCACCGTTGTGCGCCGTTGTGACCGTGTAGGGCGGGTGCCATCGCCTGCCGCATTAATTCCTCGTTCCCAAACTCTGTTTGGGAACGCCATTGTCCCCCGCAACTCCGTTGCTCCCGACTACGGCGCCGCGCCGCCGTAGTGTAGACTTGTAGGGCGGGCGCATCGCCTGCCGTCATCTGTACAAAAAAGAAGCGCGCCGATGTTACTCGGCGCGCTCATGCGTGGTTAGAACACAGG
>JBHELY010000078.1:0-12036 GCA_046262815.1 Chthoniobacterales bacterium
CCGTTGTCTGGCGGACGCGTTTGGCGGCGGATCGGGTATTGGCCATGGTCGAAAATTTGTGAGCGGGCAGGGTCGCGGAGGGGCCCGACCCTGTCAAGGCGTGTCAGCCAAATTGGTAGGGCGAGACTCTGTCGAGCCATTCGTTAAACGTCGCCAGCACCGCGCGGCTCGACAGAGTCTCGCCCTACCAAACGAATTACGCGCTGCGACCGAAGTGCGGCTGTTCCTTCAGATTCTTCTTAACCGTCTTTGACTTTGGAGCCGGTTTTTCTACGGTTTTCTCCACCGTCTTCTCCACCCTTTTCTCAACGGGCTTTTCGGTTACCTCAGCAACTTTTTCCGGCTCGGCTTTCGCTTCTTCCTTCGGCTCCGGTTTCGGTTCGGGCTTCTCCGACTGAAGAGCGAAGGTTGTTCCCGCCGGCGCCTTCGGAATACTTGGCAGCCTGTCCTTGACGATTTCAACGACCGCGCCAATCGGCAGCTGCGCGTAAAGCTCCGCGACATCGCGCGATTTCATCCGGATGCAGCCGTAGCTCGCCGGCCTTCCGATCGTCCGTTCCTCCGGCGTGCCGTGAATATAAATGCAGCGGCTGAAGGCATGTTCGTTCTCGGCCTGAAGACCGCGCAACCAAATGATCCGCGTGATTACCGGATCTCGTCCCGGCGCGTTCGGTTTGAGAATCTCGCCGGTGAACCGGCGATTGCGAAAAACGGCGCCGACCGGCGCATGGTCGCCGATTTTTTGCGCGACCTGAAGAAACCCGAGCGGCGTCGTCATTCGTCCCCAGGCATCGCCAAGACCGAACTTCGAAGTGGAAATGGGATACGTCGCGAGGCGCGCGCCATCCGCCATGAGCATGAGCTTTTGCTCTTTCACGCTGATGATGACGCGGCTGGGACCTTCTGCGCGGAGAACCGGATCGAGGGCGACGACAGCTATCGCGACCAGGGCAAGCCGACGAAACATGCAGCGCTTCTTACTAGAATTTAGGCTCTTGTCACGCGGGAATTGTCGCCGCCGCGCGTTCGCCGCTTCCGAAATTCAAGCGCGGCATCCACCGGCTGAACGAGGAAAGCGAGACATAAAGGAACCCGATTTGGAACATCGCGAGGAACGGCACCGAGATCCATTGGCCGTGATCGATGGCGAACCAGAGGAAGTAGGAAAAGTAAATCGCGAACGCCATTTCGGCCAAAGGCAGGAGTGATTTAAGCGGCATGTATTTGCAGGAACGCCAGGGCTGGGCTTTGCGTTCGATGCCGTACTTCGGCGTGCGGGCGAAATCGGATTTGTGATTGAAGACCGCTTCGAGAACGGCGCGCGCATTATTAATGGAGAGCCCTACGCCAAGCGCGAGCAACGCCGGCAAGAGCAGGATTTCCTTCATCCACGTCCGCGGATGCAGCTCGCGTTGCGCGCAAATGTAAAACACCGCGACGGAAACCGACGCGGTGAAAAAGATCGGAACGTCGAGCAACAGGGTGCGCACCCAGGTCGCCTGCGGGCCGCCGGCGGACGGATGGAGAAGCACACACAAACAAGCGAGTAGCAGATAGGCGAAGTTCGAAGTCAGGTGCGCCGTGGCTTCGATCTTGATCATCAGTGGCAGCGGACTGCGCCAGATCGTCGGCAGCAACTTCTTGCAGGTCTGGACCGATCCTTTCGTCCAGCGATGCTGCTGCGATTTGAAGCCGTTCATGTCCACCGGTAATTCGGCAGGCGTGATCACGTCGGGCAGGAAAATAAATTTCCATCCGGCGAGCTGCGCCCGGTAACTGAGGTCGAGGTCTTCGGTGAGCGTGTCGTGTTGCCAGCCGCCTGCTTCATCTATGCATGAGCGGCGCCAGAGCCCGGCCGTTCCATTAAAATTAAAGAAGCGGCCGCTGCGGCTGCGTGCCGTTTGTTCGAGGAGCAAATGGCCATCGAGGAACATTGCCTGGACGCGGGTGAGGAGCGAATAGCCGCGGTTCAGATGACCCCACCGCGTCTGGATCATTCCGACTTTCGGGTCGGTGAAGAAATGAATGGTCCGCTTCAGCAGGTCCGGTTGCGGAACGAAATCCGCATCGAGGATGCAGACGAATTCGCTCTCGGTCGAGGCCAGGCCGGTCTCGAGCGCACCAGCCTTGAAACCTGTGCGATCCGTCCGATGGATCAGCTCGACGTCGAATCCGCGACCCTGCAATTCCGCCACGCAGGATGCCGTCAGCTCCTTCGTGTCGTCCGTCGAATCGTCCAGCACCTGAATGTGGAGCAGGTCCTTTGGATAATCGATCTCGCTCACGGACCGGAGCAGTCGCTCGACCACATAGACTTCATTAAAGATCGGCAGCTGCATCGTCACCTTCGGCAACTCCTCGAAATGGCCGGCCGGCTGGGTCGCGCGCTTCCGGTGCTTCAAAAACAGGTAAATGATGACGTAACGGTGAATCCCGTATGCCGAGAGGCCGATGAGCACACTCATGTAGCAAATCGTCCAGATGATCGAGGCGAGGCTTCCTTGCATATCGGATTAGAGAAACCGCCCCGACGCTTTGTGCGGAGCAGGGCGACATGATGCCGCTTCCCTCGCATCCGTCAAATCAAAAATCGGGGGTTTGCCCGTGCAAAGCGGAGACATTTTTCGGGGGACAACGCGGCGGTTTCAATAAGTTTAGGCAACGGGTCCAGCCATGCAAGCAGCGGCCCGTCAGGAGCCGAATCAGTTTGAGAATGAAAGCCGTTATCGGGATAGGCGCTGCTCTTATTATATATGGAGGCGGGCTGTCGCTGTTGGCGGAGGAACCGCGCGAGCACGAACGCGAGGAGTTGGGGGTCAACCCTTATACGGCGCCCTCGGTCGCCGAAATTTTCCAGCAGCTCGACGATCTCAAGCCGCTGCCTTACGAGCAATTGAAGCGCGAGTTTCCCCAGGCGGCGCACCCCAGCCGGGAACAAATGGGGATGGTTTTCGGTGGTCTCGTGGCCGACGGCTTCCTGATCGTGGAATCGAAAAAGAGTAATCTGGTGGAAGATCTTGGGCGCGTTCTCTTGCGCCAGGCCCGGAGCCTCGGCGTGGGCGATCGCGTCATGCGCCACAGCGCCAGCCTCACCGAACTGGGAAAAAAAGGCGATTGGGCGGCGGTCCGGCGGGAATTAATTTCGACCCAGCAGGACGTCGAGCAGGCGATGACGGAACTAAAAGATCAAAAAATGGCGCACCTCATCAGCTTGGGCGGCTGGCTGCGCGGACTCGAGATTTGCGCGGGTGCGGTCGAAAGCAATTACACGACGGATCGCGCCGCCGTTCTTTGGCAGCGCGATTTGATCAACTATTTTGCTGAAGAAATGAAAACGCTGCCGCCGACGATTGCCCACAAACCGTTTTTCGAAAAAGTTCGCGCCGGCGTTAATTCGATCCGCGACCTCCTCAATCGCGCCCCGGAAAAATTAAGCCTGGATGACGTAAAGGCCTTGCACACGCAGGCCCGGGAGCTGAACGCGACGATCGCGGCGGCGGATTGATTCCCCGCTTGCCGCAACGATAGAGAGAGCCGAACTTTTCCCGCGATGTCGTGGCTCCAGTCCATCCCGTTCCTCGCTCATCTCAAACGGCGAGATCGCGACCGGCTTGCTCGTTACAACATCGTCATTGCCATCCTGCTCGCGGGCTGGATCCCCTCGGTCCTCATGCTCGTGGTTTCTTACACGATCCTGACCAACACGCTGGAAAGCAAAATCCTCCATGATCGCCAGACCTTCGTGGAATTGATCGCGCACCTCGTGGGCGACGATCTCAGCCACACCGGGAGCGTAATCGAATATTATCAGACGCAGCCCGACGTCGCGAAAATCATGGCCGGGCCCGCTGCTTCGACGGGTGCGCAGCAATGGATCGCCCAGACATTTTATTCGCATCCGCGCATCGACGGCATGTTCATCACCGGCGTCGAGGGCAATCTCATCGCGTCGCTGCCGGCGATTTCGCCGGAGGAAACACAAAATTTTTCCGCCACTCTTTGGCGCGAAGGCGCGATGGGTTCGCCCGACGTTTACGTCTCGCCCGTCCATCCGCGTCCACCGGACGGACGAATGGCGACGGCGATCGTCGGCGCCGTGCGGACGCCGGAAGGCAATGTCGCCGGCTATCTCGGCGTATGGGTGCTTGTCGAGCGAATGGGAAAACGCCTGTCGTCCATCGATCTGGCCGAGCAGGCCATCTGCCAGATCGTCGATCAGACCGGCGCGCCACTTTTCACGAACAACTTCGCGCCTAACACCGGTCCGGCGCCGCCGCGGATCACTAAGATCATCGATGAGATTCGTGCGGCCAAGACCGGTTCGATCGAGCGCGACGGAAATATTTATTCATTCACGACCGTCGATGCGACCGGCTGGATGACGATCGTCGAGCAGCCGAAAGCCGTCGCCTACCGGCCCGTTCGCGACTTGTTGGACAAGATCACGATTCCCGCCCTGTGGCTGATTGTTCTCACGGCAGTTGTTGCCTGGCTCGCGGGAAGAGTGGCGCGCCGCCAGGCCGAGGCCGCGCGCCGGATCGAGCGCGAAGTTATTTTCAACGAAAAGATTCTCGCCAACATGCCGAGCGGCATCGCGCTGGTCGATCCGGAGTCGCGCCATTTCCTCCAGGCGAACCAGGCGTTCACCGAGATGGCGAAACGTTTCGGCGAGCTGCCGGAAGGCCGCGATATTTATGAAGCGATCTATGACGAAGTGAAGATCGCGCCGGGCGAAGCGATCGAGCGCGTCCTGGCTTTCGGCGCGCCGTATCAACTGGTCGAGCATGCGTTTGTCGATCGCGATGGGATGACGCGTTTTGTGAACGTGAATCTGCTGCGCCTGCAAACTTCCGAGGAAACCATTCAGGGTGTGCTTTATCTCGTGGAAGACAAAACTCGCGACATGACCCTGCGCCAGGAACTGATCGGCGCGAACGCGGCGAAGGACCAGTTCCTCGCGCTGCTCTCCCATGAATTACGCAACCCGCTTTCTCCCGTAATCGCGATGGTCGGTGAATTGGAAGCGAGCGCGGGGGATTCGCCGGACGTTCGTCGAGCGCTCGAGGTGATTCGCCGAAACGTCGAGCTCGAAGCGCGGCTCATCGATGATTTGCTTGACGTGACTCGAATCTCAAAGGGCAAACTTCAGCTCAGCCTCGAAACCGCGAGCGTGCACGAAATCCTGCAGCGCTCCTACGAAATCTGCCGCGAAGAAATTGCCGCGAAAGATTTGAAGATCGAGTTCCGCCTCCGCGCCGAGCGGGCTAACGTGGAAGGTGACCCGGCGCGATTGCAGCAGGTCTTCTGGAACCTGATCAAAAACAGCGTGAAGTTCACGCCCGCGAAAGGCCGGATCGTCATCGAGACGCTGAATCCGACACCGGACGTGGTTGAAATCCGGACAACAGATACCGGTATCGGCATCGAGCCTGAGCAAATGGACCGGATCTTCAATGCCTTCGAGCAGGGGCAAAGCTCAATCACCCGCCGTTTTGGCGGTCTCGGCCTCGGCCTGGCGATTTCCAAGGCGATGGTCCACGCCCACGGCGGGACGATCGAGGCGGAGAGTGGCGGGAAAAATCGCGGCGCCACTTTTATCGTGACGCTCGCGACCGTGGCTGCGCCCGCCGCGGTGGCCGCAGTTCCGGAATCGAAAGGACCGCGGGACGTCGGATTGAAAACGAGTAAGGCGAAAGGCACGGGGCCGCGCGTGTTGGTGGTGGACGATCACGTCGATACTTGCACGGGAATGAAAATGATGATGGAACGCCGGGGTTATCGCGTGACTGTCGCGCACACAGCGGATCAGGCGCTGAAGAAAGCGGAGCACGAAGAATTCGATCTGGTGATCAGCGACATCGGGTTACCGGATCGTTCCGGTTACGAGCTGATGCAGGAATTGAGCGCCACCAAAAATCTGCGCGGAATCGCCCTGAGCGGTTTCGGAATGGAGAATGACGTTAGCCGCGCCCGGGCGGCCGGCTTTTCCGAACACCTCACGAAACCGATCAACTTCGATCGCCTCGACGAAGCGATTCAGATGCTGCTCGCGGAACCGGAAGCAGCCGTTCGATCCTGATCAATTAATTTGTTGACTGGACAGTCGCTGCGCTCTCTTGCTCCTCGGCGGCTTTGCGCTCGGACGCTTCCTTCAATTCGCGCGAAAGTTTTTCCACGCGCTGGCGCATGATTTTGCCAGCTTTGAATTTCACGGTCGCCCGCGGCGGGATCACAAAACTGCTGCCCGGTTCGTTGGGATTCCGGCCGACCCGCGGTTTGGTCAGGCGCGGCTGAAATACCCCAAAGTTGCGCAGTTCCACTGCGACATTGTTCGCCAGGCTATTGGTAATGTGGTCCAGCGTACGCTGCACGACCTCAAAAACGTCGTGCTGTACCATCCCCGTCTGGTTGCTGATGGCCACAACGATGTCCCTCTTGGTGAGCTTCGGCATACACAAAGTAATCGTGTCCCGTTACTAAGATGGTGGGCACCAATTGCAATTAAATTCGCCCACCGCACCCTGCTGGCAGGGCTGATTTGATGACTTTTGGTTCCTGTCGCCGGTCAGGTCGTCGCCGGACGGGTAAACAGACGGCTGACGTAATACGAAACCGCGTTCTGTTCCGCGAGCGATTTCCGGCGGGACTTCAATTGGCCCTGGATCACGCCGAGTTTGGTGAAAACGCCGTTCCATTCACTTTCCAGCCGCCGCACGTCCTCGTTTGAAAGATCGCGGATGCCGCGGACCGACACGCTGCGCTGAAGCACATTCATCGCCCGGCCGGAAAGTTCGCCCAGGACCCCGAGCGCGCCGAACACGTGTTCGGTTTCCTGCAAAAGATTCGCGCGGATCTCCGTGAACTGCCGTTCCTGCTCCGCCGAAATGATCGGACGCGCCTTGTCCAGGCCGTAGGTGATCAGGTCGTGCAGCTTCTTCCAATTATCCAGCTGAAGGGTGAGCAAACGCAGCTGGGTCTCAAGGGCTTTGTCTCTCATAGAGGACCGGTGGCGGAAAGTTCGAGGGTTTCGTCGAGTTTCTGCAAATTATCGATCAGCAAGTGGGCCCACGGCCGGTCGACGGTCTGGACCTGGCTGATGATGCCCTCTTCAAAATAAAATCGGCCCTGGCGCCAGCGAAAAATCTCCGCCACCGCTGATTCGCCTTCGAGCGAACCGTAAACCGCGTGCCGGACCGACCCATGAGCGAGGTAAATCTCGCTATTGCCGCGCCCGGATTTGAAAGTGAAACGCCCGCTGCGTTGTCCGAGGCAACTCATCTGCAAAATCTCGGCCGCCGAGAATTGGTTCAAGTTTCCGATCAGGGAATGGCAGGGATCGATGCCTTCCGCCGGGGTACCGCCCTGGGCAAGGGACGAGACAAAACTCTGAAGCTGCTTCCGCAAATTTCGTTCGGTTGTGTCGCTCGCGATGTGCCTGATTTTCTGCTGCACGACGGCCGCGTCAGCATCTTTGGTTCGGGGCGAGAGACAGACGATTTTCAATGAAGGGAAATGCTGTCGGGCGCTGGTCGCCTGCTCCATCGCAATCGGGTTCTCGCCTTCCACCACGAAGCCGTCGAAATTTTCGTCGAGCAAAATGGACACGGCCTCCGGCATGGTCCGAACGACGCGGGTCTCGATGCCGTCGAATTCGTCAAGAATGGCCAGAGCGCGGTCCTGAAAGACCGGGTCGGCATTCGATATTAGGAGCCTGGTTTCCACAAATGGCGCGTCAGCGGTAAAAACCAAGCAGGAAGCTTGCCCTACCTGGGACTGGCCGACAGGGCGGCTATTTTCGCCAAGGCCGGCGGGGCGCTGGCGCCGCGAAGTGCGTCGGCGCCACCTCATGCGCGGTCCGAAAATGCAGTTTTGCGACTTTCCGCAGCGCTTCCGGACCGCCGTTTTCGGCCACCTTTTTGGCGACGTCCTTTACGTCAGCCGAAACACCGCGGCCAAGTTTTACCCCGAGGGCCTTGCCGCGGCTTTCGAGCCAATCGATAAACCCTTCGCGGGCCAGGATCGAAGCCGCGGCTACCGCGAGATCCGACTCCGCTTTGGTTCGCTGTTCCAATCGAATTTTCTGTCCGTGCTTGAGCAGCGCCTTCTCGATCACGCTTGCGTCGGCGAACTTGTCCGATAACGCCCGCGGGCATTCCGGTTTTCTGTGCAACAAATTCTCGATCACGCGCGCGTGGCCCCAGCCAAGCAGACTGTTGAGGTTCCCGAATTTTTCGTAGAGATCGTTGTAGCGCTCCGGACCGATCGTGACCGAGTCGCCAATCGCGCCCGGGGTCGTGCGAATGATCTTCGCCAGATCCCGAATCCGTTTATCAGAACCGATTCGCTTACTGTCCTGGATGCCCGCGTCGAGAAACTTCCGCGCGATGTCGCGATCCACATAAACGCCAGCGATCACGAGCGGCCCAAAGAAATCGCCCTTGCCGCTTTCATCGATCCCGAAATGCGGCTCGAACATTTCCGGCGAATGGACCTCTTCGTACCCGAGCTTCGCCTCCTCGAGGATCTTTGGCTCCAGCTCGAACTGGACGAATTCCTCGATCCCCTTCCCTTGCAGCAGCAGCTTCGGCCCCTTCTCGTAAACCGCGACGCTGAGCTTGTTTTTCTGCGCGAAGAAAAGCGTGTAGGGCCGCTCGGCGAATTCGAAGCCGAGATCCTGAAGCAAGCCGCGAAGCTTCGTAGCTTGTTCAGTTGTGAGCGGGTGAGTGTAGGAAGTCATTGCTTCGGACCTGCAATCGTCCAACGTTTTCCTCATCAAAGCGAATTCTGCCTTCCGCCGTGCGCTTCTTTCCTGGTACCGCCGGAACCGGCGCGAACTTCCCTGGCGCCGCACTATCGATCCCTACGCGATACTCGTCTCCGAATTCATGCTCCAGCAGACCCAGGTCACGACCGTTATTCCATATTATAATGAGTGGCTGCGGCGCTTTCCGACCATCGGTGCATTAGCTGCCGCCTCGGAGGAAGACGTTCTCCATGCCTGGCAAGGGCTCGGCTATTATTCGCGCGCCAGAAATTTGCGGGCGTCGGCCATTGCGATCGTGGAAAACCACGGCAGCCAGTTTCCACAATCCCTCGATTCGATTCGCGATCTGCCGGGCGTCGGCCGTTACACGGCGAATGCGGTTGCCACCTTCGCTTTCAATCAACCAGCGCCGATCGTCGAAGCCAACATCTCCCGCGTTCTCTCGCGCCTCTTCGATCTGCAAACTCCGATCGACACCAGCCCCGGACGCGAACAGCTCTGGTCTTACGCCGCCCAGCTCCTGCCGCGGCGGAATCCGCGCGAACATAACTCCGCCCTAATGGAATTGGGCGCACTCGTCTGCGGCACGCGCCCCAAGTGCGGCGTTTGCCCCGTGAAGCGATTCTGTCGGACAACCGCGCCTTCCGTTCTGCCGAGAAAAAAGCCGCGCCGTGCGCTGCAACTTCGAACCGAGAATCACACCTTCGTCACGCGACGCGGACGCGTCCTGCTCGAACAATCCACCGATCGCTGGCGGGGAATGTGGATCTTGCCGCGATTAGCCAAGGCTCCTAAAAACCGATCGTTGCATCGCTCGGAATTTCCATTCACCCACCACAGAATCACCCTCGCCGTTTTTCCCGGTCGCAGAATCGCAAAGCAAACCGCGACCCAGCGTTGGTTCTCTCATCGTGAACTGGCGTCCATTCCTCTTCCATCGCCCCACCGCCGCGCGCTGATCGACATTCTCGCGTCGAATCTCTCTTCCTAATTCGGCGTTGGACGTTGGGCGTTCGGCGTTGGACGTTTTCCCCTTCGTGAAAGCCATCGCACAACTTCCCGACTCGCACGGCCACTTCGGTCCCTACGGCGGCATGTTCGTCCCCGAGACGCTGATGTCGGCCCTGAACGATCTCGCCGCCGAATACGACCGTGCGAAAAGCGATCCGGGATTCCAGCGCGAACTCGACGACCTTCTGCACGATTTCGCCGGCCGTCCCACGCCGTTGTATTTCGCTGAGCGCCTCACCAAGAATCTCGGCGGCGCGAAAATTTATTTGAAGCGCGAGGACTTGCTCCACACCGGCGCGCACAAGATCAACAACGCGCTCGGCCAGATTCTGCTCGCCCGCCGGATGGGAAAGACCCGCATCATCGCCGAGACCGGCGCCGGCCAGCACGGCGTCGCCACCGCAACCGTCGCCGCCCACTTCGGCTACGAGTGCGTGATCTACATGGGCAGCGTCGACATGGAACGCCAGGCCCTGAACGTCGCGCGAATGCGTTTTCTTGGCGCGAAGGTCGTGCCCGTTACCGCCGGACAGGCGACATTGAAAGAAGCGATCAACGAAGCGATGCGCGATTGGGTCACGAATGTGCGCGCCACTCATTACATTCTCGGTTCCGCTCTCGGTTCTCACCCCTATCCGATGATGGTCCGCGATTTTCAGCGCGTGATCGGCATCGAAACACGCGAACAAATCCTGAAACGCGAAGGACGACTTCCCGATGTTCTCGTCGCGTGCGTCGGCGGCGGCAGCAACGCGATCGGATTGTTCCATCCGTTTCTCGAAGACGAATCGGTCCGCATGATCGGCGTCGAAGCCGGCGGCGAAGGCATCCGTGCCGGAAAACACGCGGCCCGTTTTCAAGGCGGCCGGCTCGGCGTTCTTCAAGGCACAAAAACTTTCGTGCTCGCGAATGAGGACGGCCAGATCGAACTAACGCATTCCGTTTCCGCCGGACTCGATTACGCCGCGGTCGGGCCTGAGCACAGTTATCTGCGCGACGCAAAGCGGATTGAATACGTTTACGCGACCGACGATGAAGCGCTCGCCGGCTTCCAAACCCTCGCTGAAACCGAAGGCATTATTCCGGCCTTAGAAACGGCGCACGCTATCGCGCACGTGATTAAGATCGCGCCGTCGCTTTCGTCCGATACACTCCTCGTCGTGAATTGCTCTGGCCGGGGAGACAAAGACGTATCCCAAGCTGCCGAACATTTCGGATTCAAATGAGAAGCATGACTGGATACGGGCGGGGTGAAGCGGACCACGCCGGGACAAAGATCAGCGTCGAGCTGAATTCGGTAAACCGGAAGCAGAGCGACATCGTCATCAATGTGCCGCGCGATCTCGCCATGCTGGAGCCGCGAATCCGCCAGGCGATCAACGAAAAAATTTCGCGCGGCCGCATGAATGTGATGATTGGCCTGCAGGAAAGCGCCAACGGCGCCGGCGCGCTCGCGCTCGATACCGTTCTCGCGCGCTCTTACCACGAAGCGATGCTGACGTTGCAAAAGGAATTAAGCGCGCCGGGAGAGATCACGATCGGCACGATCCTTCAGGCGCCGGGTGTCATGCGTTCCCCGGAACACAGCGTGAATGCCGACGATGCCTGGCCTGTCGTGCAACGCGCTCTCAACACCGCGCTCGGCGATCTAATCAAGATGCGCGAGCGCGAAGGAAAACATCTCGCGAAGGATTTGATTCATCGGCTGAAAACATTGCGAAAGGAAATCAAGGAAGTCCGCGCCCTCTATCCCGACGTGGTGAAAAAATATCGCGCCGTCCTGCGCGAACGTCTGGAAAAAGCAGGGCTTGATCTTGCGCTCGATGACGAACGGTTGCTGAAGGAAGTCACGATCTTTGCCGATCGCTCCGACATTTCGGAGGAACTGACGCGGCTCGAAAGTCATCTCGCGCAGTTCGCGCATCACCTGCGCAAGAGCGAACCGGTCGGCCGCACCCTCGAATTCATTACTCAGGAAATCTTCCGCGAGCTGAACACGCTCGGGGCGAAATCGAACGATGCCCAGATTTCGCAGCACGTCGTCGCCTGCAAATCGGAATTGGAAAAAATCCGCGAGCAAATCCAAAACCTTGAGTAGGCAATTCACTCGCACCGGAATTTTGTTCGTGGTCTCCGCGCCTTCGGGTGCGGGCAAGACGACACTTTGCGACGCGCTCCGTCAGACGCCTGATTTTGTTTACTCGGTTTCCTGCACGACCCGGGCGCCGCGCGCCGGCGAGATTGAAGGCGACGATTACCAT
>JBHELY010000079.1:0-11701 GCA_046262815.1 Chthoniobacterales bacterium
CTGAGCGGATGATGCGCGCCCCGGTCAATTTCGTCCCGACCGAAACCCTACCAACACCTACCGATTGGTGTTGGGCCATCGCAGTTTAGGTATTTCAAAAACGCGTGCAATCAGGCCCAACACCTACCGATTTCATATGACATATATTGTCTGATGTTGTAATCCTGTGCCGAGGCTAACCCGCTTTGCTGGTCTTCGGCGCGCTTTTACCCTGCCGATGGCGGGATGAACCTGGCCAGGCCGAATTCCTGATGCGTTAGTTGGGCGGCGCGGTCGGCATCCTGGCCGTCGATGATGACGGCGATTTTGATTTCGGACGTCGAGATCAATTGAATGTTGATTCCGCCTTTCCCCAAACAATCGAACAGCCGCGCGGCGACGCCGGAATGTGAGCGCATTCCGATGCCGACCACGCTGAGCTTCGCGACGCCGGCTTTCGTGATCAAGCCCGCGGCCTCGACTTCCTTGACCAGCGGCGTCAGCAGTTCGGTCGCGGCCGGCAGATCATTTTCGTGGATCGTGAAGGAAACGTCGGTCGTTCCGTGCTCGGAAACGCTTTGCACGATCATGTCCACGCTGATGTTGCCGCGCGCGATCGTGGAAAAAATGGTGGCGGCGATCCCGGGTTTGTCGCTGACGTCATCGATCGTCACCTTCGCCTGGTTGCGCTCGAGACTGATTCCCCGAATGACCACGTCTTCCATATTCGCGGTCTCTTCTTTTGCGATCGTCCCCGATGCGTTCTTGAGGCTCGAGCGCACTTCGAACTCGACGCCGAATTTTTTCGCGAACTCAACCGCGCGCGATTGCATCACCTTGGAGCCGGACCCGGCCATCTCCAGCAATTCGTCGTAGGAAACTTCGTCGAGCTTTTGCGCATCGCCGACTACGCGCGGATCGCAGGTAAAGACGCCGTCGACGTCGGTATAGATTTGGCAGGCGTCCGCCTCGAGTGCGCCGGCCAATGCGATCGCGGTCAAATCGGAACCGCCGCGACCGAGCGTGGTTGTTTCACCATCTGCATTCTGTCCCTGGAACCCGGCAACGATGACGATGTAATCCTCCGCCAGCAACGCCTGGATTTGGCGCGGAGTGATGTTCGCAATCTTAGCGCGGGTGTGGGCGCGATCCGTGAGGATGCCCGCTTCAGCGCCAGTGAGCGAAATGGCTTTGCCGCCGAGCGCGTTGATCGCCATGGCGACGAGCGCGATCGCGGCCTGCTCACCGGTCGCGAGCAACATGTCCATCTCTCGCTCGGCCGGTCGCGGCGAAGTTTCGGTGGCGAGCTTGATCAGGTTGTCGGTCACGCCGGCCATGGCGGAAATCACGGCCACGACGCGGCAGCCTTCCGCCTGCGTTTCAAGAATCTTGCGCGCCACGTTCCGGATGCGCTCGGGCGAACCGACCGAGGTGCCGCCGTATTTTTGGACGATCAGGCGCATGACGCGGCCGGCGCGAACTGGTGGCGAAGAATCACGGCGGATGGTTTCGCTTATGTGAGGCCGCTGTCAACTCAACCGATTGCGCGCAGGACTGCTTCTTCGTTGGCTGCGATCGTTTTCAAATCGGCGAAGCGCGACGCAATGACGTCCGGGTCTTTCAAACCGTGGCCGGTAACGGTGCAAACGATCCGGCTGCCTTCGCGAATGTGCGCGAACGAGTACGCCGGCTTGCGCGCAGGGTCGCAACATCTCATCAGGCCGGCGATCGGCGCAGCACTCGCCGGTTCGACAAAAATTCCTTCCTGCATCGCGAGCCAACGCTGTGCTTCGAGAATTTCTTCGTCCGTCACGATGTCGACGGCGCCCTTGGAATCCGTCACGGCCTGCGTTGCGGCTTTCCAGCTCGCGGGATTTCCGATGCGGATTGCGGACGCGATCGTTTCCGGTTGCTCGACGACACGTCCGAGAAAGATCGGCGCGGCGCCGGCGGCCTGGAAACCAATCATTGCCGGCAGTGTCTGCGATCTGCCGGCGCGTTGATACTCGCGGTAGCCAGCCCAATACGCGGTGAGATTTCCGGCGTTGCCGAGCGGAAGCAAATGAATGTCGGGCGCATCGTTGAGATCGTCCACGATCTCGAACGCTGCCGACATCTGGCCCGCAATTCGATCGGGATTGATGGAGTTCACGATCGCGAAGTCGTCCCGTTCGCCGAGTCTGCGGACAATGGCAAGCGCGTCGTCGAAGTTGCCATTGATCGCGATGACTTTCGCGCCGTAGGCGAACGCCTGGACCAGCTTGCCGCTCGCTATTTTTCCCGCGGGCAGAACGACGACGCAGCGAATTCCCGCGCGCGCCGCGTAGGCAGCAGCCGATGCCGACGTGTTTCCCGTCGATGCACAAATGAGCGCCTCGGCTTTGCGTTCGACGGCCTTCGATACCGCCACCGTCATCCCGCGATCCTTGAACGAGCACGTCGGATTCAATCCCTCGTACTTGAGGAAGACTTTGCAATCGCGTCCCACGATCGCGCTCAGACGTGGAGAAAAAATGAGCGGCGTCCCGCCTTCGCCTAACGACACGATCGGCGTCGAGTCTGTGACGGGAAGAAATTCGCGATACCGCTCGATCACTCCCCTGCCCTGTGCGTTCATGCAGTATTCTAATTGTAGCGGCGCCGTAACAACAAGAGAGTTGAGTGTTGCACCGTTTCGATAAACCGTCTCCGGTTCCGACAATGCCCGAGCTTTCTAAAGAAGATAAACTTCGTCTGCTCACGATCCTGCTCGAGAGCCGGCACGGCGATCTGCGCGAGCAAAATCTGAATCGCCAGGGCAAAGGACATTTCCACGTTTCGGGGATGGGGCATGAGGGACTCGCGGCGCTCGGCATCGCGATGATCGAGGGCGATTATGTCGTTCCGTATTACCGCGATCGCGCGCTGGTTCTTGGCCGCGGCGTCGCTTCGCGCGAGTTGGCGCTGGATTATTTCGCGAAGCGGACAGGACAAAGCCACGGCCGCCAGATGCCGTCGCATTACAGTTATGCGTCGCGAGGAATCTGGAGCGTGCCGACGCCGACCGGCTCGCAACTTCTTCCCGGCTGCGGCATCGCGTGGGGAATTCAACTCGATAACAAACCGAATGTCGTCGTCACAACAGTCGGCGACGCGGCGACGCGCCAGGGCGATTTCTTCGAAGCAATTTGTTTCGCGAAAGAACGGAAGCTGCCGGTGCTGTTCGTGGTCGAGGACAACAAGTACGGCATCAGCAGTCCGACGAGCAAAATCAATCCGCTCGCGATCGACGTTCTTCAGCCTAACGACTGGAAGCAGATAGACGGCAGCGATGTTCAGCAGATTTACGAAGAAGGCCTGAAGGCTTTCGAATCGATCCGCGCCGGCGGCGGCCCGGTATTTTTCTGGGTGAACATGGAACGGCTTTCGAGCCACACCAGTTCCGACGACCACAAACTTTATCGGAGCGCCGAAGAACTGGCTGAGTGCGAGAAACGCGATCCGCTCAAGTGCTGGAGCGAGAAACTCGTCGAGGAGGGCGTCATCACCGCCGACGATTACGCGAAACTCGACCAGGAAATTAAGGAACGGATCCGGAACGAATTCGCGGAAGCCGAGCGCGCGGAAGATCCGTCAGCGGACGAATTGCTTTTGGAAGTGAAGGCGGAGCCGCCGCAATTGAACGACGAAGTTCTGCCGCCGGGGAAATACCGAATCGGTGACACCATCAACAAGACTCTGCGGCTCGGACTCGTGGAGAACAAAGATCGAATCATCTTTGGTGAAGACGTGGAGGATCCAAAGGGCGGCGTTTTTCGCCTGACGCAAAAATTGTCGACGGAATTTCCGAAACAGGTTTACAACTCGCCGCTCGCGGAATCGACGATTCTCGGCGTGGCGTGCGGACTCGCGTCCTATGGCAAGCGGCCGGTGTTCGAGTTGCAATTTATCGATTTCATCGGGCCGGGGATGAACCAGCTGGTTACGAATCTTTCGACGTTGCGCTGGCGTTCATTCGGGACCTGGAAATGTCCGGTCGTGATTTACGCGCCCTACGGCGCGTATTTGCCGGGCGGAAGTTTGTGGCACAGCCAGGCGAACGAAGCGGTGCTCGCGCATTATCCGGGAATCAACCTCGCCATTCCAAGCACGCCGGAGGATGCAGCCGGATTGATGTGGACCGCGATGCATTGCGAAGATCCGACGTTCGTGCTCGTGCCGAAACATTTGCTCTGGGCTGAACACGAATCGGCTGAACCGGTGCGCGCGGTCCCGCTCGGTGTCGCGCGAAAACGCCGGAGCGGTTCTGACGTCACGCTCGTCGCGTGGGGTAACACGATCGAGAAATCGCTCGAGGCGCTCGCGGAGATCGGTGACGAGATGAGCGTCGATCTGCTCGATCTGCGCTCGATTGTGCCGTGGGATCGCGAAGCAATTGAAGAGTCGGTCGCGCGAACGGGCCGACTCGTTGTGGCGCAGGAGGACAGCGAGAATTGCAGTGTCGGCCAGATGATTGTCGCGCATTTGTCGCGTCAGCTCGAAATCTGGAGCGAGTTGCTCGCGCCGCCGATCCTGGTGAGCAAACCGAACGTGATGATCGGTTACAATCCGATCTATGAATACGCCGCGCTGCCGGATGTGAAACGGATCGTGGCGGCGTTGCGACGCTCGATGTCAACGAGCGTGGAACCGCGTGTTGTAGCCGGGATCGTTGATGCCGGCCCGAGAATCGAAACACGGCCGCCCACGAAAAAGCCTGCCGCGATCAGCGATCCCGGCTACAAGAAGGCAATGGGCACTCAAAAGATTGTCGTGCCGATCATGGGCGAAGGAATTCGCAACGCGAAGGTCGTCGCTTTGCTGAAAAAGCCGGGCGACAAGATCGCGCTCGACGATCCGCTTTGTGAAGTGGAAACGGACAAGGCGGTCTATCCGATTGAATCGTCGTTTGCCGGGACGATGGGCGAATGGAAAACGGAAGTCGGCGCGACGGTCGATATCGGGCAGGAGTTGGGCACAATTCTGACGGAAGGCGCGGATGGGATCGAAACGTCAGCCGCGCGCAACGGCGATTCGGAGCGACGCGCAGAAGCAAAAGTCAGAGAAGCGCAGAAGCACGTCGCTCCGAGCAAAGGAATCGAGCCGGCGCTGTCGCCGACGATCGTTCGCAAGCTCAGCCGCGTTGTTCCGGTGAATTTGCAAATCGAGGCGCGGTGGGACGCGATTCGTTCGGCGCGGGCGAAAGCAAAAAAGAAAGAAGGCAAAAATGCGCCGTCGCCGTCGTTGATGGTGGCGTGGTCGGTCGTGCGAGCGATGGAAAAACACGCGCCGTTTCGCCGGATCATCCTGGAAGACGATCGGATCGAGGAACACGACGACTTCGATCTCGGTGTCGCCGTGGCGCTCGAGGACGACCGGCTCGCGACCGCGGTCGTGACCCACGCGAACAAACGCGATTGGCCCGATTTCGTGAAGCGTTACAACGAAACCGTCACGGAAACGCGGACTGGTCGCGTCGACGCGATGAATGCGCCCCTGGTAATCAGCAGTCTCGGAGCGTTTGGCGTTCGCGCCGCGGCGCCGATCGTCGTGCCGCCGTCAATCGCGACACTGTTCGTCGGCTCGGCCCATTACGAAACGATCGGCGACGGTAAGAAAAACGAGCCGGTAGAAGTCATCACGCTCTCCCTGACTTTCGATCATCGGGTCGTGAACGGCGCCGGCGCGGCGAATTTCGTTCACGACGTGAAGAACGAGATCGAGCACTTCGGGATTCCCGCGCTCAAGCATTAGCTTTCCGGACATTGTCCTGGCACGCTTTTGTATTGATCGCGAAGCCCCTCTGGCCGTATCAACGATTCTCGACCAGCAAAGTCCAACCTTCCAGATTTTCACCCTAACACCTAACGAAAGGTTCACCCATGCCCAATTCTTCTACCACTGTCGTCCCCGTAGGACCAAAAGTCTGCAAACCGTTTCTCCTCGACGTGATGGTCTTCAGTCCGGAATCGGGATACAAATTCCATGTCAGCGTCGAGCGCGATTGCACGCCGACAGCGGACGCGATCTGGAAATTGGTCTTCGATCTTTACAAGGTCGTGGCGGGCCAGCCCGATGTGGCGTTGGTCCACGTGTCATTCACGTCCGGCACGCCGGTTGAACAACAGGCGGTCCAAAATATGGCGGCGCAGGGAGTCAATCAGGACCAGGCAGACAAATTGATAAACAATGTTTATCCGGCCACGAAAGCCGTTGCCGGAAATACGAATCCTTCGCCCGAGCAGAGGCAGGCAATCCACGATGCAATGAGCAGCGTCGTTAATCTCGATGTCTGAGACCGGTCGTTAGGTCAACGACGGCGCCTGTGAAAATGACGTTTCCGTTTCCGACCCGGGACGGAATCGCGAAGGCGTTTTGCAGTCTTGCGTTAATTTTTTGTGGACGGTCGTGGACTCCGGCTCAGGATGCCGCGCCCGTCGAGCTTAGCTTCGGCCCGTCACCCACAAAAAATTCGGCGCAGAAAAACGACGAGGCCACGGTTGCGTTAGCGCGCCAACCCGGTGTCAAAGACTTGCCGGTTCGCTACGTTAAGATTGATGCGCGCTGGGCCGGTGAGATCAAATTGCCGCTGGCTCCCGGCGACCGGCTTACGAATGAGAAATTGTCCGAGAGCTTGAACGCACTGCGGACGGCGATCACTTCCCCTTCAAATCTCGACCTCGGATTGCGATCGAAAGGCGAAGTGGGCGTACTCTATATCTACGTCGATTACGACACCTCGGCCGCGGACGGCACGGTCGGCGTGATTTTTCGGCCGTATTACGTGGATATCGCGCTCGTCGAGATCGGCAAAAACGTCTTGCCGATCCCGCGCTCGCCGTGGGCGACGTTTTATCAGAATGTACCCGAGCCGTTGCGCGCGTTCAATCCGACGATCGGTCTTTCCTATGATCGCGCGTTTGGATCGGCGATTACCGCCAGTTTCGGCGGCGATCCGCTGTCACTTTTTTCCAAGAACGATTCCGCGACGCTGACTCGCCAAATGGATCTGCACGGGGAAGGCGCGAAATCGTTCGAGAACGATTTCTATCGCGCGAGCGGCGGCGTCAGTTACACGATCCACAACACGAACTCATCTCTTGAAGAGTTCACCTTCTCGGCCGACTTCGACGGGACCAGGGAACCGTTGGGCACCGGCGAACATTCGCGCGAGGCAGGCATCGCTGCGCTCGGTTTGAAAACGAAAGTCGGGCCGAACACGCGGCTCTATCTCAACGCCGGATACCGCCACAGCAGCGACAGTTTGCTCGACGGGGACACTGGCATCGAGAGCCATGCGAGCACCGACGGACAAACCGGCCGTCTCCTTTTCGACACGATTCCGCCGAAGATCGAAGGGTTTCTTCGTGGCGCGATTTGGGAAGAAGCGGCGTGGCTAAATGGCGACGCCTATCAGCGCGTCGTTCTTCGCATTGGTTACGAAAAGGAGATTCCGATCGCGCCGAATCAAACTGTCGGGATGGAAATCGTGGCCGGCGCCGGAAAGACATTTGGTGACGTGCCGGGTTATGCGCAATTTTTCGGCGGGAACGCGCCCGGCCAGTTCCTTTACGACAGCGCGACTTCAACGTCTTTGATATCGATGCCGTCCGGCCCAGTAATTCGCAGTTTGGGTGAAAACGAGGCGCATCTGCGAAGCGGGCGAAATACTTTCGGCGGTGAAACGTTTTGGCATGTGAACATCAATGCCGCGGTCCCGATTCCGCCGTGGTCGATCCCGCTCATTCCAAATGTCGCGACCGACATTCCGGACATCGACGGCAATCCGCTCACGATCAAAACGCTCCTGCGACGACAAATCGATGTCACCGGGCCGAGCATGCTGGCCGCGGTTTTGCAGGGACAAGGCATGGATGCACAAGAGGCCAGCCGGCGCGCGAAAGAAATTCTGCAAGAGGTCGCGCCGGCCACGCACTTCATTATCGACGAAGCGAATCTTTTTTCGATCAAGCCACTCCTGATGTTCGACGCCGCCGGTCTATCGGGGCCGAACGGCGACGACGAAACGTGGCTGGCTGCCGGCGCTGGAATTCAATTAACGGTTGTGACCGCGAAATTCGAAGCGGGCTACATGCACACCCTCACGGGTCCGACATTTGGCGACAGAGGAAACGCCTTCGTTCGACTCGTGTTCCAGAATTTGTTTTGATCGCCGCCCGCGAATCTACTTCGTGCGCTGGATATAAGCGTTGACCAGTTCCTCGAGAATCTCCAGCGGCAGCGCGCCATTGGTCAGCACGACGTCGTGGAATTGGCGCTGATCGAACTTCGTCCCCAACTCCGTCTGCGCGCGTTTTCGTAATTCCTGGATCTTGAGCATGCCCACTTTGTAAGCGCAGGCCTGGCCAGGGTTGACGATGTAACGCTCGATCTCCGCGGTGACTTCTTTTTCGCCCATGCTCGTTTTGTCGCGCATGTAGGTGATCGCCTGCTCCCGCGTCCAGCGTTTCGCGTGAATGCCGGTATCGACGACGAGCCGCACCGCGCGGAAAAGCTCAGCTTGGAGCCGGCCGAGATCGCCAAACGGATTGCCCTCGTACCAGCCCGCTTCTTTCGCGAGCCATTCGGCGTAAAGCGCCCATCCTTCCTGGTAGGCGGTGAACGGAATGAGCTTCCGGAATTGCGGCACGCCCTTGAGCTCCTGCGCGGTCGCGATCTGCCAATGATGACCCGGCACGCCTTCGTGATATGCGAGCGTGGGCATGCTCCACTTCGGAATCTCGGTCATGTCGCGCAGGTTCGCGTAGAAAACGCCGGGTCGGGTCCCGTCCATCGATGCTCCATTATAGTATGCGCCCGGCGCCGTGGCTTCCTTGAACACCGGCACGCGCTGCACTTCGACCTTCGCTTTCGGCACGGTCGCGAAGATGAGCCGGCAACGTTCGATGGCGTCGTTGATCAGGTGCGTGTATTCGGCGAGCGCGTCGGCGCGGCCCTTGTCGTCGTTCGAAAATTGGAAACGCGGATCTTTCTGGAGCTCTTGCATTGCTTCGGCGACTGGGCGGCCGGCAAAACCGTTCGCGTCGAGGAGCGCGCGCATTTCGCCTTCGATCCGCGCCACCTCGCTTAGGCCGAGCTCGTGCACTTCGTCGGGTTTGAGAGTCGTCGTCGTGCTCCTGCGAAGCGCATAAGCGTAGAATGCGTCGCCATCCGGCAATTTCCAAACGCCGTCGTCCGTCGTCGTCTTCGGCAGGAGAGCTGTGAAATAATTGATCAGCTTGTGGTAGGCCGGATAAACGTTGTCCGCGATCGCAGTCTCGACTTTTTTCTGGAACGCCGCGCGTTGTTCGTCTGTCAGGTCGTTGATTTTGGCCGCGCGCGTTTTGAACGACGTCGCCAGAATATTTTCCGACGCCGGTTGCGCGACGAAGTTGTTCATCTCGGTGAGGACCTTCTCGACCACGAAACGCGGCGGCAGGATTCCCTTTTGTTCGCGGACCTTCAGGCTCTCGAGCAACTGATCGAACTTCGTGCCGACAGCGATGAGGCGCTGCCGGTAATACTCGCAATCTCGCGGCGCCAGAAGCCGGTGCGTGTTCGCCATGAACGATGGGAACTCGCTCTGGACCCCGAAGAGCTGGTTCACCGGGTAGTTGTGCCATTGGTATTTTTCGCCCTCGACTTCCCGCGCCAGGTACCACTCGAGAATGTGAGTGGAAAGTTTCTGCGACGCCGTCTGTTTCTCGAGCGGATAGGCCCGCAGGTCCTCGAGGCTCTTTTTCGCGCGATCAAAAAACTTTTGCTGATGCGCCGGCGACGCGTCCGCGAGTTTCGCGTTATGGCCGGTGATCCCGAAGCGTTCCACCAATCCGATCGATGACAGCAGCTCCGGTTCGTCGAAGAGAACCTGCGCGAAGACTTTTTCGTAAAAGAGATTCAGGCTCCAGGGCCGAAACCAGATCAGGTTGATGAGAAAAATCGCCAGAACGATGACCAGCAGCGCCACAATCCCCAGGGTCCATTTCAAAATGCGCCTGAACATGCGGAGAGTGTTGTCTCCCCTCCCCGGTCGCGGTCAATGCTTTCCTCTGTCGTAATGATGCTCGTCCTCGCTAGCATCGCGGCGAATGAATCCGGCGAAGCTCATCACAGCCCGACTGCGGCTGGTCCAGCATGAGCCGGAGCACTTACGCGCCCTGATTCGAGGAACGGAATTCTACGAACACAGTTCCGGCATGAAGGCGGCCAAAGGTCTGCGCGAGTTCATCGTTTCTCCCGATGTCTCTCCGGAATGGCGGGCGGCGCTCGAAACCGCGACCGACGCCGATCCGTGGCGGTACGGTTTCGCGCTTATGCATCGCGACAGCGGCATTGTGATCGGCAACAGCGGATTCGCCGGTCCGCCAGATGCGAACGGCATGGTCGAAATCGCGTACGGCGTGGTGCCGGATTACGAGGGCAAGGGTTTTGCCACTGAGGCCGCCCAGGCGCTGATCGCGTATGCGGAGGCGGACGCGCGGGTGCGAACCATCTGCGCGCACACGCTTCCGCGGCGCAATGCATCTACCCGCATCCTCGAGAAATGCGGTTTTCGCCGGACCGGCGAAGTAAGTCATCCGACGGATGGCCTGATCTGGCGCCGGGAAAAACCAGCGGCCACAGCCTAACCAGCAGTTTTGCGGGACACTCGTTAGGCATGGAACGGCCGATGCTTGAGCGAAGTCATGCGCCTCATCACCAAGCAAACGCCGACGCCGCGGTTGCTCAGCACGGTTGTGCCGGAGTTGCGCGAGAAACCGCCGGAACGCGTCAGCATGCGGTCGCGGATCAAAGGCGTGTCGCTTTTCTCCGGTAATGGCCGCGCAATTTTTTTGGGAATCGTCTTAGGCGCCGCCTTGATTTGCGCGGTTAGCATTCTCTACACGCGCCATCAGGCCGCCCGCCGCCACGCGGAGGAAGAACGCCGGTTGCTGGCCGTTTCCACTCACAGCATTTCGCCGCCGAAACCGATCGTCGTCCAGATCAGCGCCGACCAGATTCACGTCACCGCGATTTCGCTCGGCCATCCGCGGCTCGCCATTATCAATGGACAACAGCTCGGCGAAGGCGAACAGATCACGATCCACACTCCCGCGGCCAACGTCGCCGTGACTTTGCGGGTCTTGAAGATTTCGGACGGCCGGATCGAGTTGAGCGACGGAACCCAGACCATCAGCGCGCGGCTGGAAATGCCGCCGATCGTCCGCTCGAAGCCGTAACGCGCCAAAAAAATTTCGCGCCCACCGCAACTTCGGCAGCCACCCCGGGTTTCTTTACCCATAAGGCGCTCGTGAAAACAGGCGCCGGTAAAAAAGAAAAAGGACACAATGAAATCAAGATTGATCACCATAACCGCCGCGTGCGTTGCCCTGTTCGTTACCGTCTCGATTGGGCTGGCGCAGGACCCGGCGGGGAAAAATGACGGGCCTCGTCGCTGGCAACACAAGCGCGGCAATCCCGTCGAACGTTTGACCACCGCGCTCGATCTGACACCGGACCAGCAGGCGAAGGTCAAAGCCATCTTTGAACAGGCCAAGCCGCAGATTCAGGCCGCCCGCGAGGAAGGAAGACAGAAGGCCAAGGCGATCCGCGAGAACCTCCGCACGCAGATCCGCCCGATTCTGACGCAGGCGCAGCAGCAGAAGTGGGACGCCATGCAGAAAGCTCGCGAAGACATGCGCAAAGCCCGCGAGGAAATGCGCGC
>JBHELY010000080.1:0-11638 GCA_046262815.1 Chthoniobacterales bacterium
TCCGATTTGAGCTGGACCCGGAAGATCAATCACCCGACCGAAGTCTTTAAGAAGAACGACGAAGTGGAAGCGGTCGTGATCGACATCGACAAGGTGAACCAGCGGATCAGCCTCGGCATTAAACAGCTAAGCGAAGATCCGTGGAAAGAGATCGATTCGAAATACAAGATCGGCGATCTCGTGAAGGGCAAAGTCACGAAGCTGGCGAGCTTCGGCGCGTTCGTGCAATTGCAGGACGACATTGATGGGCTCGTTCACATTTCCCAGCTCAGCGAAGATCACGTCGCGAAAGTGAAGGACGTGCTCAAGGTCGGTCAGGAAGTGGAAGCCCGCGTCATCAAGGTGGACAAGGTCGAGCGTCGGATCGGTCTCTCGATCAAGGCCGCGAATTATTCCGAGGAAGAGCTCAAGCGCGAATCGGAAGCGTTCGACAGCCTGCGTCCCGGCGAAGACATGGTCGGCCTCGAGAAAGCGTTCGAAGCCGCCGAGGAAGATTATCGGCCCGGCGAAGGGAAGAAGAAGTAGCGACGGCGTTGCGAATTTATTTGTAGGGCGTCTGTGTCAGACGCCATCGTGGGGGCGGCGTCTCACAGAGACGCCCTACAATTCCCCTGCAATGCGTCCCCCACGAATTCCGAATTGGCTGCCTTGGGAACAGCAATCGGTTTACTTCATTACGTTTTGTATCGTGAAGCGCCGGCACGTGCTGGCTAATCGGCCTGCTTGGCAAATCGTGCTTGAGACATTCGAGCGATTGAATCAATGGACGACCCTCGCGGCAATCACGATGCCCGACCATCTGCACATTCTCACCGCACCTCTCGACCGCGAGGCATCTGTCTCCGCGTACGCCAAATGGTTCAAGCGCTGGTTCAACGAGGCGTATTGTAGGCCATCTGTGTCAGACGGCGCGCCTGCCGTTCAAACCTGGCAATGGCAAGAAGGCTGTTTCGATGGCTTGCTTCGCTCCGACGAATCGCTTTCCGCCAAATGGGAGTACCTCCGCCAAAACCCAGTTCGCGCGGGTCTTGTAAAGAATCCCGACGATTGGCCGTACCAATTCGCCTGCAACGCAGATAAATTGTAGGGCGTCTGTGTCAGACGCCAACCCTTCCCGAGCGGCGTCTCACAGAGACGCCCTACAACTACTTCCCCAACTCGTAGAGGTATTCCACGAATGACATCACCGCGCCGTCGAAGCCTTGGATTTTCGGGTTGGTGGAGTCGATGACGTAATATTCGTCGGGCGCGTGAGCACCGCTGCCGTGTCCCAAACCGAAATGACCGGCCGCGAGTTTCAACGGCTCACTGGTGAAAACGTAGCCAGGATAAGAGCCGGCGTTCCACGGCCATATTACCGGATCGATCCCGGCCGCCTTCAAGACCGCGACCTGCGATTGAATAAACGGAGAGTTCGCCGGCGTCGTCGTCGGATCGTAACCACCCGTCATATTCACCTCGATGTCGCCGAACCCGTGCTTTTGCAGATGGGCTTTCAATGCGGCCAGCGCATCAGTCGCTTTCATTCCGGGCACGAGACGCAGATCGAGTTTCGCCGACGCCTTGTGCGGCAGGATGGTCTTTCCTCCGGGACCGGTGTAGCCGCCGACTAATCCTTCGATGTTCACCGTCGGCTGCGATTCGAGCCGTTCCTGCGCCTGTTCAAATGGCAGATCGTTGATCCAATGCTGAACGCCAAGGCTCTTCTTGCGCTGCGCTTCGTCCTGACGCTTCGAAGCGTCCGCGATCATTTTTTTCTCCTCCGCGGTCAGCGGGCGCGGCTTCGGGTAATTTTCGATCGTGATGTCGTTGCCGTCCGCCGAGACTAGCGTGTCGAGCGCTTTCACCAAATGCCAGGCCGGGCTGTCGACCATCGCCTTGAGCGAAGAATGAATGTCTTTCGCCGGACCGCGCCCCCATTTCTCACCGCTCGAAGTCAGCTCGCATTCGATTACGCCCTTCGCGCCCAGGCTCACTGTCACCACGCCGTCCAGGCCCTGTGACGCCGAAGGCATGAACACGCCGATCGTCTTCGACATCGCCGCCTGCACCTCAGGCTTGTGCACGATCTGTCCGATGTGCGGCGAACCAATTTCCTCTTCGCCTTCCGCCACCATCACCAAATTCACCGGCAGCTTTTTGTTCGCGCCCTTGATCGCGTGCAGAGCGGCGAGGAATGCGGACTCCGGCCCTTTCTGGTTCACAGCGCCGCGGCCGACAACTGACTTTCCGATCCCTGGTTTGTCCACAATCGCGGCATCGAGCGGCGGCGACGTCCATTCCTTGGGATCGAACTGCTTCACGTCATACATGAAATAAAGCCCGACCGTCTTCTTCGCGCCCGCATCGAGCGTAGCGAACACGCCCGGCTTGCCCTCGGTGTTGATCACTGTCACCTGCTGGAATCCTGCGTCCTTCGCGAGGTTCGCCATGTATTCGGCGCCCTCGGCAGAATTCAGATTCTCCGCCGCGATCGATGGCAGCTTGATCCAATCCTGCAATCGCTGCACGGCTTCGTCGTGGCGTTTGGTGATTTCCTGTTTAATCGGGCCGAGATCCTCGGCGGCTCTGGCGGACAAGACGGTCGCTGAGGCGACCAGCAAAGCGAGAATTCGGCGTGTGTTCATTAATTACCTCTCACAAAGGTCACAAAGGAGCACAATGAAATTCTTTTCCTCGTTCCCAAACTCTGTTTGGGAATGCCATTGTCCCGGCAACGCCGTTGCCACCGCGGCGAAACAGAGTTTCGAAGACAGGTGCGTTCCCAAACAGAGTTTGGGAACGAGGATCAACGAGGCGAGCTGTGACCGCCGTGCGTGACTCAGAACTCCGCGCTGCCTGGAGTGCGGGCGAAGGGAATTACGTCCCGAATGTTCGACACGCCGGTGACGAACATGAGCATGCGCTCAAACCCGAGACCAAAACCGGAATGGGGCACCGTGCCGTAGCGGCGCAGGTCGAGATACCATTTGTAATCGGCCGGGTCCATTTGGTGACGGCGCATGTTCTCCTCGAGGATTTCAAGCCGTTCCTCGCGCTGGCTGCCGCCGACGATCTCGCCGATCCCCGGAACAAGAACGTCCATCGCGGTCACGGTTTTCCCGTCGTCGTTCAGACGCATGTAAAACGGCTTTATCTCCTTCGGATAATTGTAAACCGTGACCGGACACTTGAAGTGCTTTTCGGTAAGCCAGCGCTCGTGTTCCGATTGCAGGTTCGCTCCGTCCGAGACCGGGAACTCGAATTTCTCGCCACTCTTCTTTAAGAGTTCGACGGCATCCGTGTAGGTGATCCGCTGAAACGGCCGCTCGATCACGAAATCGAGCCGCGCCATCAATTCCTTGTCGACGAACTTCGCGAACAAGCCAAGATCTTCCACGCAATTCGTTCGGATATCCTGGATCAGATATTTCACGATCTCTTCCGCCAGATCCATGTTGCACTGCAAGTCGCAGAAGGCCATTTCCGGCTCGATCATCCAGAACTCGTTCGCGTGCCGGGAAGTGTTTGAATTCTCGGCCCGGAACGTCGGGCCGAAGGTGTAAACGTTCGTCAGCGCGCAGGCGAAAGCTTCGGCTTCCAGTTGGCCGCTGACCGTCAGGTAGGTGGACCGCGCGAAAAAATCCTTCGCGTAATCGATCGAGCCATCGTCGCGTCGCGGCGGCTGTTTCAGATCGAGCGAAGTGACCCTGAACAGTTCGCCAGCTCCCTCGCAATCGCTGCCGGTGATGATCGGCGTGTGGACGTAAACAAATCCGCGTTCCTGGAAAAATTGGTGGATGGCGAAGGCGAGCCGGCTCCGGACGCGGAAGACGGCGCCGAACAGATTTGAGCGCGGCCGCAGGTGCGAGATCTCGCGGAGGAATTCCGGCGTGTGCCCTTTCTTCTGGAGCGGGTAGGTTTCGTCCGACGCGCCGACGATTTCGATCTCGCTCGCTACAACTTCCAAGGCCTGGCCTTTTCCCTGCGATGCAACGAGATCACCGCGGACCACAATCGACGCTCCGGTCTGCAAACGCTGCACGTCCGCATAATTCTGAAGCGCGCTTTTTGCGATGACCTGAAGACTGCGCAGACACGAACCGTCGTTCAGCTCGATGAACGAAAAATCTTTCGAGTCCCGGCGGGTGCGCACCCAGCCCTGGACCTGCACGCCGGAAATCGGCGCGGCGCTCGTGAGCGCAGCTTTGACGGAAATCGGTCCTGACATGCCGGAAGTTGGCCGGGGGTTACGTGTTCGACAAGCAAGTTGTAGAGCTTAGCGTGTGCGCTTCGCTTATGGCGGAACGCCGACTGATTCTCTGGGACATCGATATGACGCTCGTGAATACCGGAGCGGCAGGTCAGCACGCCCTCATTCGCGCGACCATCGAGTGGTTTGGCGGTGACGGAGATTTGAGCGGCGTTGAAATCGCGGGACGCACGGATCGCGCGATTGCGCATCAGATCATGGAAAAATACGGCAAGCAGGCGACGACCGAGAACGTGGATTGGTTTCTCGACCGTTACGTCGCGCTCTTGCCGGAAGAATTGCCGAAACGCAATGGGCGCGTCCTGCCGGGAGTGCGCGAATTGCTGGAAGATTTGGCGCGGCAGCCGAATAAGACACTGGGATTGCTCACGGGAAATCTGGAGCGCGGCGCGCAGTTGAAGCTCCGGCATTACGATCTCTGGCATTTCTTTCCGTTCGGCGCCTTTGCCGACGACCATCACGATCGCAATGCGCTTGGGCCCTGTGCCGTTCGTCGCGCGGTTGCGCACGCCGGTTTCGATTTTCGTCCCGAACAGGTGGACGTTGTCGGAGACACTGGACACGACATTGCCTGCGGAAAAGCCTTCGGCGCGCGCACGATCGCGGTCGCGACCGGTTCGTGGTCCCGCGAACGACTGGCGGAATATGAGCCCGACTTTCTCTTTGATGATCTAACGAACGTGAACGAAGTGAAATGTAGGCTCGGCTGGTGACGGCCGGGACAGCAACGTTTTCCGAACCTTAACCGTATGAGTTTACCCGACGAACCGAATGTCCTGCCGCTGGAAGGCGAGATCGATCTGCATGTTTCGCCGCGAGTTTCGGCATCGCTCGGGGCGATGATCGAGCAGAAGCCGCCACGACTCGTGGTCGATCTCTCGAAAGTGTCTTACATCGATAGCTCAGGGCTGGCGGTGTTGATCGAGGGAATGCAGAACGTGGAGGCGTACGGCGGGAAATTTATTTTGGCCGGCATCCAGGAAAACGTGAAGCCGATCTTCGAAATCGCGCGGCTCGACCAAGTCTTCATCATTTTCCCTCATGTCGACGCGGCGCTGGCCGCGGTCTGAGTGACAATCTGCAACGTCTTCGCGACGTTGGTCGAGATGTCGAATTGCGCGGCGCGCGCGCGATTATCCGTTCGAGCTTGCTGACGCCGCGCAGGATCCGACCAAAACTGAAGTGCGTCGCTGAGCGCGTCGACGTTTCGCGGATCATCGACAACCGTGCCGTGCCGGCCGTTTTCTATGATCTCAGAGAAACCGTTCCCTTTCGTCGTGATCACGGGCAACCCGGAGGCGAGGGCCTCAAGACAAGCGTTCGAGAACGGATCGTAAATGGTCGGCAGCAGAAAAATGTCGGCGGAACGATAAAGCGCAGGCATGTCGCGCACGATCCCGAGAAATTCGGTTCGCGATGACGAAAACTTTCCGGTCTCGCCGCGACCGGCAACGAGCAACTTCATTTTGCCCTTTTGCGTTTCGACCGCGTCGATCGCGAATTGCAAACCTTTTCGTTCCCAGCCCGACCCTGCAAACAAGACCGCAATCTCGTCGTGAGTCGGCGCCCGCTCTCCGCCATCGCGAAACAATTCGAGCGGAACTCCGTTGTAGACGACATCGATCCGATCCGCGGGATATCCATGGAAGCTCGCAATCTCGTCCTGCACCATTCGGGAGTTCGCGATCACCCGCCGGGCGCGACGGTTCCCGAAGAGCGATTCTTCCAGATCGAGCGCCGCGGAATGTTTGCGGTTAAAGAAGCGGCTGAATCGTTGGAGGCGTCCGCCAATTTCAGCGCGCCGTCGCAGCCAGCCGCGATGAACACCATCACCGGCGCGATAAACGTCGCAGCGCCAGACGCGCTCGAGACTCATCAAAACATCGCACTTCTCGCGCGATATTTTTTCCAATTCATCTGCAAACGCGATCGCCGACTTCGCTTTCAACTGCACGATCGGTCCGAAACTCCATTCTTCGCTGGGCCAATCGCCCGCGGTAAAGAGCACTACCCCGCGGCCGGTCGCCGCCACTCCCGCCGCGAGCCTTTTCAAATACGCCTCGGCGCCGCCGGAAGAATAGCCGCGCCGGACGAATCCTATGGTAAGGTCCGAGCCGGACTGGCGGTAATTAGAGGCCATGGCAACTTTACTTGATTGGGAACGCCACAATACTTGTTAGCCGATGGTGGGTGAAACCCTAAACGCCCCTCCGATTTCGCACGCTGTCTCGCGCGAGCAAGAGCGTGTCTTGCCCAGGCATTTGCTCTACTCGATCTTTGCCCGGATCGGCGGCTCCGGTCTGGACACAGACGCGTTCGAAACGCTGCGCGCGTCGCATCGCGGCGGGTTTCTTGGCCGAGCCATTGCTTATGACAACCGGCAGACGGAAATCCCGGCGCGGCTGATTTATTCGCTGCGCTGGCATCCGGTGCGACTCATCTCATTCCTCGACCGACCGTATTATTACGGCGCGAAAAAGAAATACCTCGATTGGATCGCGGCGCGACACCTTGCCACCGGCCGTTACGATCTCTTTCACAGTTGGTCGGGGGACTGCCTGCAATCATTACGTGTCGCGAAGAAACTTGGGATTCCTTCGATCGTCGAGATCCCGACCTGGCATCGCGATCGAGGGAAGGTCGGCGAGCGAGCACCTTCGTCGACGACGACTCCGCCCCGAAACTGGAAGGAGAACCTCCTCCAAACCCGGGAACGGTTCATCGAAGAATACGACCTGGCGGACGTGCTATTCGTTCTCTCCCAAAAAGCGGCCGACACTTTCCGCGTCCAGGGTTTTTCGGAAGAGAAGCTTTATTATCTGCCCCGCGGCGTGGACGTCGAACGGTTCAAGCCGCGACCGCGTCCGCCGATTTTCCGGGCGGTCTTTTCCGGAGCGCTCATCGAACGCAAGGGAATCCATCATTTGCTCGAAGCCTGGCATCGGCTCGACTTGAAGGATGCCGAGCTCTGGCTCGTCGGCGCGGTCCATGACGAAGCCAAACCGCACCTGAAAAAATTCTGGCGCGACAACATCAAAGTCGTCGGTTTCAAGCGCGACGTGGAAAATTATTTGAGCCAGGGGACGGTGCACGTTTTCCCGTCGCAGTGCGAAGGGAGCGCAAAGGTCGTCTACGAGGCGGCGGCCTGCGGGCTGCCGCAAATCACAACGCGCGAAGCCGGGGACGTCGTGAATGACGGCGTCGAAGGGATCATCATTCAGCCGGGCAACGTGGGCGAATTGGCGGCCGCGATTCTGGAATTGTATCGGCACCCGGAGAAGGTCGAGCGGATGAGCGAAGCCGCGCGGCGCCGCGTCGTCGACAACTTTACGTGGGACCATTTCCGCACTCGTCTCCTCATCGCGTATGAGAAGGCGATGCGGATGAAGCGGTGATTATCTTCGTAATCGTGCTCGTGCTCCTGCTCGTGATCGATCCCATGCAAACCCGATTACGAGCGCGATTACGAGCACGAGCACGAGTGGAATGAACATTCTCCTCATTCAGCTCAAGCGGATCGGCGACCTGATCCTCACCACCCCGGCAATCGCCGCGCTCCGCGATAAATTTCCGCGCGCATCGATTTCTCTCGTCGTCTCCTCGGCCGTGAAGGAATTGCTGCCCGCTATTACCGGCATCGACAAAGTCTTCGAGGTGCGTGGCAAAACCGATGACGCGCTCGACTGGATTGCGCTTTCCCTCGGCAAATTCGATTATTGCCTCGACTTCACCAGGAACGATCGCTCGTCATTTCTCACTTTTCTCTCCGGCGCACGGAAACGGATCACGTCCGATCATCCGAACCTCCGGACGAAGTTGCGGGCGCGCAGCTACAATGAATTCGTCGAGGCGCCGGTTGGATTTCTCCACACAATCGATTATCACCTCGCGCTCCTGAAGCCGCTCGGCATCGAGAACCCTTCCCGCGCGATCCGGCTCGAATTGCCCGGTGAGGCCGTGACCAAAGCCGACGACTTCCTGCGCGCGGCAAAGGTCGGTCCCGAGTTTGTCTGTTTTCATCCGGGCTCGGCCCGCGCTGAGAAATTCTGGGAAGCGAACCGGTGGGCTGAGATCATCGATCATTGCGCTGGCGAAACCGGGATGACCTGCGTTTTGACCGGCGGCCATTCGTCCATCGAGCAGGCGCAGATCGCCGCCATCAAAGCCGCCTCGAAATCGGACCCTATCGATCTTTCGGGAAAAACAAATCTGCTCATCCTCGCCGCGCTCGTGCGCAAGGCCCGGCTTCTCGTTACAGTCGATTCCGCGCCGATGCATTTCGCCGCTGCCTGGAACACGCCACAGGTCGTTCTTTTCGGGCCGACGAACCCCTTTCATTGGCATCCCCGGTCCGAATCGGCCCTGGTTCTCCTTGGTGGAAACGACGGTCCGGTGACTGAATTCAACCCAAAACAGCGCGCCATCCCAATGAACCAAATCTCGACTCAGACGGTGATCGATGCTATGGAAGCGCTGCTGTCGGCTCCGGCGGCGCGTGCCCTATGAGTGAACCGCAAGCCGCACCTAAGAAACCTTCTTTTTGGCAGACCCTGCGCACCGGCTGGGTTCCGTACAAGCGCCTCTACAGCTATGTGAAGCCGTATCGCTGGCGGTTCGTCCTGGGCTTAGCCCTGGGCTTTGGCTTCGGCGTCATCAGCAACGGCGCGATGCCGCTGGTGATCGGCAAAGTGACCGGCGCCGTTTTTCAAGGAGGCACTCCGACGGCCCAGCAATTCGTCTCCGATCACGCCATCCTGGAAAAAGGCCCCGGGATCAAGGGCGTTCTCCTCATCTGTTTGCTCATTCCGCTTGTGATGGCTGGCCGCAGCCTGTGCGCCTACGGCAATGCCGTCATGATGCAGTGGGTGAGTAATCGAGTGGTCACTGACGTCCGCAACGAGCTCTTCACGAAAATGGTCCGGCACTCGATGGATTTCTTTAACAAGATGCGTTCGGGCTTTCTGATGTCGCGCATCACCAATGACACTCGCGGCATGCAGATGGCGCTGTCGACCATTAGCAGCGACCTGTTCAAGCAACCGGTCGCAATCGTGAGCGGCATCGTGGTCCTGCTTTACATGGATTGGAAATTTACCCTGGTGACTTTGGTGCTGTTTCCGGTTTGTCTCGTGCCCATCGTTCTTTATGGCCGCAGGGCCCGGAAAGCAGTTCAGCATCAGTTCGAAGACATGGGCCAGATGTTGATGACAATGCAGGAAACCTTCGCCGGAATCCGAGTGATCAAATCCTTCGCGCGGGAAAAGCACCAGGAGAACTCTTTTATCCGGAGCAACCAACTGCAGTTCGATAATATGATGCGGGTCGTGAAGTCCATGGAAGCGACAGGGCCGATCGTCGAGCTGCTCGCCGCCTGCGGAGTTGGCCTCGCCCTGCTTTATATTTACTCCGCCAACCTGAGCGCGGCCCGTTTCATCGCCCTCAACGCTGGAATTTTCCTCCTCTACGATCCGATCAAAACCCTGAGTCGCATTCACATCGTGATGCAGCAATCGATCCAGGCCACGACCGAGATTTTTGCCATCCTCGATTCCCAGCCGAGCGTGAAAGACGGGCCGGAGGCGAAACCGATCACGCACTCGAATGGGTTCATTGAGTTCGACGACGTGACCTTCCGTTACGCCAACACCGTCACGAACGCGGTCTCGAATTTGCAGCTGCGAATCGAGCCAGGTAAAAGCTATGCCCTGGTCGGCGCGAGTGGCGCGGGCAAGAGCACAATCCTTTCGTTAATCCTGCGCTTCTACGATCCGACGAGCGGCGTGGTGCGGCTCGACGGCCACGATCTCCGAACCATCAGCCAGAAGTCGTTGCGCGAACAAATCGGGCTCGTGACGCAGGAAACGTTTCTGTTTCACGACACTATCTTCAACAATATCCAGTTTGGGCGGCTCGATGCGACTGCGGACGAAGTTTACGCCGCCGCCCAGGCTGCCTACGCGCACGACTTCATCATGGCGCAGCCGCACGGTTACGAGACCACGATCGGCGACAAAGGCTGCCTGCTTTCCGGTGGACAACAGCAGCGGCTCGCGATCGCGCGGGCCCTTTTAAAGAACGCGCCTGTCCTGTTGCTCGATGAAGCGACTTCGGCCCTGGATTCCGAATCGGAAAAGCAAATCCAGATGGCGCTCGAGGTCCTTTCCGCGGGCCGCACGGTGATCGCGATCGCGCATCGGCTCTCGACGATTCTCTCCGCGGACCAGATCGTGGTGATGGATCAGGGGTTCATCAAGGACATCGGCACTCACAGCGAGCTGCTGGAAAAATCCGTCTATTACCGGCGGCTCTACGACATGCAGTTCAATCGCCACGTCGAGACTTTGCCCGCGCCCGAACAGCAGTTCCTGGTTGAGGCAATCGGTTAGGCCAGCGACTCAGTTAACGAGAAAGCTCTCGTTGTATCCGCCACCGTAAAACACCTTCACGTAGGCGACGAATTTCGGCGGCACCGAGCCGCTACAGCAGATTCTATAGGTATAAGGCTCGCAGGGCTTGAGATCTTTTTTGAGCGCGATCTTCGACTCGCAAACTCTCTGGCATTTCCCCTGATCGAAAACCACCAGATACGCCGAATTCGTGGTGAGCACGGTGGTTTGCAGGTTCTTGAGCGTCAGCGGAAAACATTTTCCGGACGGCGCTCCAATTTTAATGGCGAGCTTTGGGCTTTGGGCGAGGGCGGGCAAAGTGAGTGCGGCCAGAAACAGGACCGCAATCACCGAACGAATGATTAGTTTCACGGTTATGCCTTTCAGGGGTGAGGATTTTGGGGAGGCCTTTAAGCCGGGCCTATGATCGGTTCTTTTGGGTTTACTGCTTTGGCCGTGGGAATGAAAGAACAATTCGTGAATTGAAACCGGCGCTTGCGCTTTGCATTTCGCGGCGCGCAAACTAGCCTCCCGGCGATGGCCTTCAACATCGACCTCCATACGCATACGTTTTTCTCGGGCGACGGAGTTTCCAGCCCCGAGGAAAACATTGCCGCGGCCCGGGAGAAAGGTCTCCACGGTTTCGCCATTACCGATCACAACACCTGTGACGCGATCACCTATCTCCTCGAAAAAGGTTTGATGCGCGAAGACGGCCAGCCCGTCGACGGATTCCTCATCCTTCCGGGCGTGGAAGTGACGACGGCGGAAGGCCATTTGCTCTGCATCGGCGCGACCTTGCCGTATCTAAAAGGAACGCCCGCCCGCGAAGTTTGTGAGATCATTCACGAACGCGGCGGTCTCGCCGTTCCTCGAGATCCCGATCGGGATCGTGCTTGCCTACGTGCTCTACCTGGGCGTCCCGGGCGCGCGCGTCTTCCGCTTCGCTTGGTTCGCGCCGGTCCTGATCTCCTGGATCGTGGTCGGGATCATCTTCAAG
>JBHELY010000081.1:0-10916 GCA_046262815.1 Chthoniobacterales bacterium
GCATCGCGTTTCGCGATGGCGCCAAAGTTTTCCTGCAATCGAAAGCGGGCCAGCCGCTGGCGCGTTATTTTCCGGACGTCGTCGAAGCGCTTCAGCAAATTCCAGCGAAACGTTTCGTTCTCGACGGCGAGCTCGCCATCCCGGTGAAGGGCGCGCTCATCTTTGACGAACTGCAGCTGCGGCTGCATCCAGCCGCCAGCCGCGTCCAAAAACTTGCCGCGGCCCATCCGGCTCTCTTCATTGTCTTCGATCTCCTCGCAGATACTTCAGGCAAATCGCTTCTCACATTGCCGCTCCGCGCTCGTCGCAAACAGCTCGAAGTTTTCGCGCGCGCGAATTTCAAAACGAAACGTGCGATTCGCTTGTCGCCCGCGACGACCCATCTGAAGCAGGCGAAGAAGTGGTTCGACAAAACCGGCGGCGATCTCGACGGCGTCATCGCCAAGCTGATCGATGCGCCCTATGCATCCGGCGAACGGACCGCGGTCGTGAAAATAAAACAAATCCGAACCGCTGATTGCGCGGTCGGCGGCTTTCGTTATGCGACCGGGGCGCGCGTAATCGGATCGTTGCTCCTCGGCCTCTACGATGATGACGGCCTGCTCCATCACGTCGGCTTCACGTCTGCGTTCAAAGCGAGCGAACGCGGCGCGCTGACCAAGAAATTCGAAGCGCTTCGGAAGCCACCTGGATTTACCGGCAACGCGCCGGGTGGCCCAAGCCGTTGGAGCACCGAACGAACCGGTGAATGGGAACCGGTTAATCCAAAGATTGTCGTCGAAGTGACGTACGATCATTTCACCGGCGGCCGATTTCGTCATGGAACCAAGATTGTTCGTTACCGTCCCGACAAAGCGCCTCGTCAGTGCACGATGGATCAGGTTGAGCACCGCGAGGGAAAGTCGCTTGCGCTCCTCTAAATCCCAAATCCCAAACAAGGTCCAAAGTCCAAAATCCAAAGGCCGGCCTCGTTTGGTTTTATTTAAGATTTTGTGCTTGGGATTTCTTTGAAGCTTGGGATTTGGAATTTGAGATTTCCACCGCCGCATAGGCGGTCGGTCATTTCTCCGCGTTCAACTCGAAATCGATCTTCACCTCGTAGTAACTCTTCTGCGCCAATCCTTCTGGCAGCGGATCAACCTGCGTAACGCGCTGCGCGATGGCCGTGACCGATTCATCCATCACCACATTTCCCGACGGCTTCACGATCGCGAACTTTGAAACGCGCCCGTCCTTCTCGATCCGGATTTTTACGATCGTCGACATCTTTGCGCCCGTCGCGACGACGCTCTTCGGCTGTTCCCACGCTTTGTGAAAGCGATCGTGGAGCATCGTTCCATACCACGCGAATTCGGACGGCTGGGTGGTTCCGCTGCCCGAACCCTTGCTCGACTTGTCGGGCTTATCGGAGCTTTGAGTCGCGGATGTGCTCGAATCCTTCTTCTCTGCCGCGGATTTCTTTTCGTCTTTTTTCTCGGCAGGCTTTGGTGTCGCCTTCGGTTCAACACTTTTCTTTGGTGACGGCTTCGGTGTCGCTTTCGGGGTTGGCTTGGGAGAATCCTTCGGCGTCGGCGTGGGGCTTGGTTTCGGTCGCGGCGTCGAAGTCGGCGTCGGCGAAGGCAGCTGGATTTCGCTCTTCGCCATCGCGACGCTTGGCCCCGGTTCTGGTTTCTCGAGCGCGGCTGGGGTCGGTGATGGAGCCGGCTTACTCCGCGGTTCTGCCGCCGCTGATGCTTCGCTGTTCATCCAAACGACCGTCTGCAAATTCGTCGGCGCGGCCTCGCGACTTCCGCGCGCGAGGGCGAGAAGAACCACGAGATGAGCGACGGCGACCAGCGCAACGTTCCGCCAGAAGCGCGCGTCTCGTGGCATCACGGTTTCGTTTCCGCCTTCGTGGCGATGCCGACCTTGGTGATCTGGGCGCGTTGCAACGCGTCCATCAGCGAAATCAGTTTCTGCACCGGCAAGTCGCGATCCGGCCGGATGACGATCGCGATCTCGGGATTGGCGCGCTTCAATTCGGTCAATCGCGCCACCAGCTCCGCCACGGCAACGGTTCGGTCGTTGATCTTGATCGTCTCGCGCCGGTCGATTGAAATCGTCTGGACCTGTCCGGGTTTCACCGGCGCATTCGCCGCGCCGCTCGAAGGAATAATGAGGTTAACGCTGTTCTCGAGCAGCGGCGTGGTGATCATGAAAATGATCAGCAACACAAACGCGAGATCGAGCAACGGCGTGATGTTGATCTCCGAGAGCGTCGAAAGGTTGTGCCGTTGCGAATACCGCCTCATCGCCGGAATTCCGGCTCCCGCGCCGAGTGGTCCACATATTTGTGCTCGAACTCGGACGCGAGCTCCGCTGCGAAATTATCCATCTCCACGATGATCCCGCGGATGCTTGTGACCAAAAAGTTGTAGCCAAACATGGCGGGGATCGCGACGCAGAGCGCGGTCACGGTGGTGATGAGCGCGCCGGAAATGCCGGGCGCCATCGTCGTCAAATTTGGTGAGCCGGCGACCGCGACGTCCGTGAAAGTGTCCATCACCCCCCAGACCGTGCCGAGCAATCCGAGAAAGGGCGATCCGCTCACGGCGGTCGCGAGCAGAATCATCTGCGATTCCAAACTGAGCGCGGTCTCGCCGACGGCCCGCTCCATCGCGGCATTGACCGCATGCATTTGCGCAGGCGCGATTTTCTCAGCGCTGCCGAGCCGCGCTTTGAAAGTTTCATCGACTTCCGCCGAGCCGAGCAACTGGAACGTCATTTCTTCGCAGCCGGCGCGGTAGACGTTGAAGATTGGCGAACCCGGAAAATTTGCCCGGTTTTCGAAAAGCCGCAGCGGCTGGCGATCTTTCCGGAACGCAGCCCGGAACCGCGCCCTTTGTTTTTGCGCGAACCGGACCACGCGGAGCTTCGTGATCATGATCGACCAGCTGAAGATCGAGACGACGGCGAGAAGCGCGAGGACGATCTTGCCGGCGATGGTCGAGTGTTCGAACGCGAAGGGAAGACCGCCGGTCGCCAGGATGATCGGAAGTAGCATGTGCGCCAACTCGCCGGATTAATACGAGAGTTTTCGCGAAAGGGAAAGTGGCGAAAAAGACCGGCGCGCTGTAGCCGCGCCGCTCTGCCGGCGCGTCGTGGAACGGCGACTGAGCGCCGTTGCTACAGCGGTTTCAGCTTCCGCGGATAAGTCGGGTGCCGCCGCGCCACGATGATAAATCCGATTCCAATCACGACCGTGAAGAAGGAAAAGAATTGGCCGCGGGTAAACATGCCGACGAGCGGCGCATCGGGCTCGCGAAAATTTTCCACGATGATTCGCAGGATCGAGTAAACGATCAGGAACAGGCCGGTGATAAATCCGTTCGGTGTCCGGAAGCGCGTCCGGACAAACCACAAAATCGCGAAGAGAACCGCGCCTTCGAGCGCGGCTTCGTAAAGTTGTGAAGGATGACGCGGAGTCAGGATTCCACGCAGAACATCGGCAATTCTGGGATTCGTCCGAACCGATTCGATGATGGAATCCACCGACTTGATCGAGGGATCGATCTGGTGGCAAGCCGCCAACGCGCGATCGCCTTCCGCGGCATTCCCGGCGTCGAGCAACTCCTTCGGGAACTGCATCGCCCACGAGACATTCGTGACCCGACCATAGAGTTCGCCGTTGATAAAGTTCGCGCAGCGTCCCAGGAACAGGCCGATCGGCGCGACCACGCAGAGATTGTCGCCCGGATTCGTCCAGGGAAGTTTATGCCGGCGCGAGTAGATGAGCGTAAAAAGCACGACGCCGATGATGCCGCCGTGACTGGACATCCCGCCTTCCCAGACGCGCAGAATCGAAAGCGGATCGCGGAGCATCTCGGGCTTGTAAAAAAGGACGTACCCGAGCCGGCCGCCGATCATGACGCCAAAAAACGCCACCCAGGTTACGAAGTCGCCCAGCGCGGCAAGCGGCAAATCGAGATAGCCGCGCCGCGATAAGACGCGGAGCAGCAAGTAGGCGAAAACAAACGCGAGCACATACGCCATCCCGTACCAGCGCGGACCGACATTGCCGTAAATGCGGAAGATGAACGGATCGAGATTATGCAGATAGTAGGCGAACATTTCGGAGACGCGACGTTCGACGATCTTGTCGCAGCGGGCAATAGCGCGCTTGCCTTGTAAAATCTTACGCCGCGCGTGCGGGGGATTTCGGTCGCTTCGTCTTCAACACCTCACGCAAAAACGGCGCCGTCCGGCTCTTCCGGCTTTTCGCAATTTCTTCCGGCGTCCCGGTCGCCACCACTTCTCCCCCCTCAGCGCCGGCCTCAGGTCCCATGTCCACGATGTAATCAGCTTCGCCCATGATGCTGAGATTGTGCTCGATCACGATCACGGTGTGGCCTTCATCGACGAGACGGTGCAACACCTTCAGGAGCAACTCCACGTCCGCCATGTGCAGACCGATCGTTGGTTCTTCCAATAGATAGAGCGTCGACTTCGGCTTGCGCATTTTGCGGATGCGCTCGTTCTGGGCGCGGCCGATCCCGCGAGTCAATTCCGTCGCGAGCTTCAGCCGTTGCGCTTCGCCGCCGCTCAAAGTGGGGCTCGGCTGACCGAGCTTCAGATATCCGAGGCCGGTATCGACGAGAAGCGACAACGGTCGGGCGATCTTCGGGTTTGCGGAAAAGAACGCCGCCGCCTGTTCGATCGTCATTTCCATCACGTCGCCGATGCTTTTTTCGTTGTAGAGCACTTCGAGCGTCTGCGCGTTGTAACGCCGGCCGCCGCAATCCTCACACGGCACATAACTGCTCGGGAGAAAACTCATCTCGAGCTTGATCGCGCCCTGCCCGGCGCACGTTTCGCAACGGCCGCCTTCCGTGTTGAAGGAAAACCGGCTCGGCGAATAGCCGCGCATTCGCGAGACCGGCAACTGTCCGTAAAGCTTCCGGATCTCGTCAAAAACCTTGATGTAGGTCGCCGGCGTCGAGCGCGATGTTTTACCGATCGGCGACTGATCGACTTCGTAAACGGTTTCGAAAGCGTCCGCGCCGGAAATCTGCGAATTGAATTCGCGCTGCGCGCCATGTTTCTTTTTCAGCGCGTCTTTCACTGCCGGCAGAAGGACCGCGCCCATCAACGTCGATTTTCCCGAGCCGGAAATGCCGGTAATGACTGAGAGACGCCCGACCGGAAAACGCACATTTACATTTTTCAAATTGTTGGCGCGCGCGCCGCGGATTTCGATCCATTGCTCGGCGTCACCTAATGACCGCCGTTCCGTGCGCGTCGGATGGCAGAGCGGATTTTTCAGGCAGCGGCCGGTCTCGGACCCGCGATGCTTCTCGATATCCGTCAACGTCCCCTGCACCACGACTTCTCCGCCATGAATGCCCGCGCCCGGCCCCAGATCGATAATGTGATCGGCGCGGCGCATCGTTTCTTCGTCGTGTTCGACGATCACGAGCGAGTTTCCTTTTTGCCGTAACGCCGTCAGCGTTTCCAGCAGCCGCAGATTATCGCGCGGATGGAGGCCGATGGTCGGTTCGTCGAGAACGTAAAGAACGCCGCGCAAATTCGAGCCGAGCTGTGCCGCGAGCCGAATCCGTTGCGATTCGCCGCCGCTCAATGTTTTCGCCGAACGTCCCAGCGCGAGATAACCCAGCCCAACGTTCTGCATGAACCGGAGCCGTTGCGAAATTTCTGGCACCAGATCGTCCGCGACCGTTTTGTGGTTCCCGCGGAAACGCAACTTGCCAATGAGCTGCGAGGCCTCGGCGGCGGAGAGCGCGGTGAAGTTGTCGATTGTGTGGCCCTGCAGTCGGACGTGGCGCGCAATTGGATTCAGGCGCGAGCCGTGACACGCCGGACATGGCACTGCTTCTTCCTCGTCGATCCATTCCGATTCGCGCTCAGCCGCCAATTCGTTTTCGAGAACCGAATCGCCCGTGTCTTCCGCGCCAGTTTGTTTGTCGCGATCCCAGATTTCGCCAAACCCGCCGCATTCTTCGCACGCGCCGTGCGGCGAATTGAAAGAGAACAGCCGCGGATCGAGTTCCTCGAAGGCGCGGCCACAGCCGGGACAACTCATTTCCGTGCTCATCACGGTGAGCCGGTGTTTCGAATCGAGCAGATGCGCCGTGCCGCGGCCAATGTCGAGCGCGCGCTGAACCAGATTGCGCGCCTTCAGGATTCGCTTCGCGTCAATCGCGCCGACGACGACATCGATCGTGTGTTCTTTGAACCGCTCCAGCTTTCGGAACTGCGCGACCGGGATCAGTTGCCCGTCGACGAAAAGCGTGTCGAACCCCTGGCGCTCGGCCCAACGGGCCACGTCGGTATGAAATCCCTTCCGCGCTTTCACGAGCGGCGCGAGCACTTTCAGCGGCCCGCGTTTCACCGCGGTCTCGAGCTGGCGGACGATTGCGGCGACACTTTGTTTCTCGACCGGCAGATCGCAGTCCGGACAAAATTGCGTTCCGGTTTTCGCGAACAGCAGCCGGAGAAAATGGTAAACTTCGGTGACCGTTGCGACCGTCGATTTACCGCCGCCTCGGGTAACCCGCTGCTCGATCGCGACGCTCGGCGGCACGCCTTCGACGAGATCGACGTCCGGCTTTTCCAGTTGCTCCACGAACTGCCGTGCGTACGGCGACATGCTGTCGAGAAACCGGCGTTGTCCTTCCGCGAACAGAATGTCGAACGCGACCGTCGATTTTCCCGAGCCGCTCAAGCCGGTGATAACGACCATCTGGTCCCGCGGAATCGCGAGCGAAATGTCCTTCAGGTTATGCTCCCGCGCGCCGTGAATTTGGATCGCGCGTCCGGCGCCGTTCGTTCGGTAAATGCGAGGCTGTTCCGCAGCCCGAAGCGAAATCTCGCTGTCGTCATCAACGTAGAACCGAACCGCTTCGGGGCCGCGACCGGCTAATATTTTACGAAGGTACCGTCCCGTGTGCGACGCCTCGACCTTCGTCAACGCTTCCGGCGTTGCTGCCGCCACCAGCTGTCCACCTTCGTCTCCCGCTTCCGGCCCAAGATCGATGATCCAGTCGGCGCATTTAACGACTTCCAAATTATGCTCGATAACGACGAGCGTGTTACCAGCATCGACCAACCGCTGAAAGAGCCGCATTAGGATCGCGACGTCATCGAAATGCAATCCGGTCGTTGGTTCGTCGAAGATGAAAAGCTTTCCGCCGTTTCCTTCGCCCATCTCGGTCAGGTGCCGGACGAGTTTGAGCCGTTGCGATTCACCGCCGGAGAGCGTGTTGAGCGGCTGACCCAATCGCAGATAACCGAGCCCGACTTCATCCAGCACGTCTAGTTTGTCGCCGAGCGCTTTCGATTCGCCGATCTGCGCGAAGAATTGGATCGCTTCGCTCACCGTCATTTCCAGAACGTCATGGATCGATTTGCCGTAGACCTTCACGCGCAAGACATGCGGCTGAAACCGGCGACCTTCGCATTCCGCGCAGCGGACGTAGAGGTCACTCAGGAATTGCATCTCGATCTTTTCAAAACCGGTGCCGCAACAGCGCTCGCAGCGGCCGCTGCCTGAGTTGAATGAGAAGGCGCTTGCAGTCAGACCCTGCGCCATCGCCTCGGGCTGCGCGGCGAACATTTCCCGGACGCGATCATAAAGCCCGAGATACAGGATCGGCGTCGAGCGCGGGGTGCGCGCGAGTTGCGTTTGGTCCACCATCACCACTTCGCCAATCCGATGCGCACCTGTGACTGATTTGCAGGCGCCCGGCTCCTGATCGTTCGATTGGCCCTTCGCCAGCATCAGGTGCCGGTAAAGGACGTCGTGGATCAGCGTCGATTTGCCGGAACCGGAGACGCCCGTCACGCAGTTGAAAATCCCGAGAGGAATTTCAACGTCGAGGTTCTTGAGGTTGTGCTCTCGCGCCCCGGTGATCTTGACTGCGCTGGATGATTTTCGGCGCGATTTCGGAATGGGGATCGATTTGCGACCGCTGAGGTAATCGGCCGTCAGAGATTTGTGGAAATGACTCAGGGGGCCGTTGAAAACCAACTCGCCGCCGTATTCGCCGCGGCCGGGCCCGATGTCGACGATGTTATCGGACGCGCGGATGATCGCTTCTTCGTGTTCGACGACGAGGAGCGTATTTCCTTTGTCGCGCAGATCGTGCATCACCCGGACGAGCCGGCCGATGTCGCGCGGATGCAATCCGACGCTGGGTTCATCCATGACGAAAAGCGTGTTCACGAGCGACGCACCGAGACACGTCGTCAGGTTCACCCGTTGCACTTCGCCGCCGCTCAGCGTGCGTGTCGAACGATCAAGCGTTAGATAACCGACTCCGACTTCGCAAAGATAACGGAGCCGCGCCACGACTTCATTCCGCAACATCTCGGCGGTTGAGTCGTTAGGCGGCAAGCTCAGCTCGGCAAAAAGATTCCGCGCGTCATTGATGGAGAGCAGCGCGACTTCCGGCAACGTCCGCGCAACTTCACGCGTCCCGTTCCGCGCCGGGGAGACAATCCGGTAATTCAATGCCTCGAGTTGAAAGCGCCCGCCGTGACAAGACGGACACGTCGTATAAGCGCGATAGCGGCTGAGCAAAACCCGGACATGCATTTTGTAGGTCTTGCTCTCGAGCCATTTGAAAAAGCCCCGGACGCCGTACCAGCGATCGTTCTCCGCCAACTCCTCGACGTCGGTGTCTTCGTCGCGCGCTTCGCCGTTAATCACAAAATCCTGGTCGGCCTTCGGCAAATCGTCGAACGGGATCCGGACGTCGATCTCGTTCCGCGCGCAGGCGCGCATCAAGTCGCGCTGCGATTCGCCCATTTCTTCGCCGCGGAAAACGCGGACCGCGCCTTGTGCAATCGACAGCGACCGATCCGGAATCGCCTTGTTCAGGTCGATCGCGATTGTCCGTCCGAAACCGCGGCACTCGGGACAGGCGCCGAGTGGGTTGTTGAAACTGAAGAGGCCGGGCGTTGGCGGGCGAATATCCAAATCACAGTGGGCGCAATGCCAGCCGGTGGAGAAAGGCAGTTGAGAGTTGGTAGTTGAGAGTTGAGAGCCGTCCGTGAGCGGGATGACGTTGATCTTGTCTTTGCCGAAACGAAGTGCCGTCTCGATTGCTTCCACGAGGCGAGCGCGATTTGTTTCCGTGACCGCAATCCGGTCCTGGATGACCTGGACGCGCGCACCGAGACGTTTGATTTTTTTGTCGGAATCGACGCGCACGATTTCGTTGTCGATCCAGACGCGGAGATAACCCTGTTGCTGGATGAAATCGAAGAAGGCGCGCGGCTCTGTCTTTGGTGGGACCGCGACCCAAAACGTGATCAGGACATTCTGCCCGGAAAACTCCCGGAAAATGTGATCGGCAATTGATCGCGCCGTTTCGGGCCTGATTTCACGTCCGCAATTCGGACAGAATGCGCGCGCGATCCGCGGCATCAAGAGCTTCAGGTAATCGTTGATCTCGGTCATCGTGCCGACGGTCGAGCGCGAACTTTTGACTGGATTCGCCTGCTCGATCGCGATCGCGGGCGGGATGCCGCGGATTTCATCGACCCGCGGTTTATCCATCCGGTCGAGGAACTGCCGCATGTACGGACTAAAGGTTTCGACGTAACGCCGCTGGCCCTCGGCGTAGATCGTGTCGAAGGCGAGGCTCGATTTACCGCTGCCGCTCGGGCCCGTGATGACGGTTAATTTTCCCAGCGGCAGATCGAGATCGATGCCCTTGAGATTGTTTTGGCGCGCCCCGCGAATTTCGACGCAGCCGCTGTCGGGCGGTGCGGTGACACAAGGTTTTTCGGCGGTCGTTGAACCCACCGTGGACTATCCGATTGCGCGAACGCGTTCGCAAATTTTCGCCGCGAAATTACGCGCCGAAGCGCTTCGCCACTTTGTCGTGTTCGGCGAGCAACCGCTCGGGCATGTCGGGCTCGAGCGTCTTGAAAAATTTGCTCTGACCTTCGAGTTCTTTTTTCCACTCGTCAGGTTTGATAGAGAACAGCTCTCGCATCGTCTCGCGCGTGAGGTCGATTTCCGCGAGATCGAAGTCTTCCGGACGCGGGATGGTGCCGATCTCCGTTTCCGCGCCGCCGCCCTGGCCTTCGCAGCGGTCGATGATCCATTTCAACGCGCGCATGTTTTCACCGAAGCCTGGCCACAGAAATTTTCCGTCGGCGCCTTTCCGGAACCAGTTCACGTGGAAAATGAGCGGCGGATTTTTCAACCTCGGGCCGATCTCGAGCCAGTGCCGAAAGTATTGGCCCATGTTGTAACCACAGAAGGGTAACATCGCCATCGGATCCCGGCGCACTTGCCCCATCACGCCGACGGCGGCCGCGGTCATTTCGGAAGCCATCGTCGCGCCGAGGTAGGTCCCGTGTTCCCAATCGCGCGCCTGGAAAATGAGTGGCATCGTGTCGCTGCGGCGACCGCCGAAAATGATCGCGCTGATCGGAACGCCTTCGCCTTTCTCAACGTCGGGATCGAGCACCGGATTATTGCGCATCGGCACGGCGAAACGGCTGTTCGGATGGGCGGCTTTTTCCTTCGAGTCCGGCGTCCAATCGTTGCCTTTCCAATCGATCACGTGCGCCGGCGGCGCGCCGTCTTTGCCTTCCCACCAGACATCGCCGTCGTCAGTCAACGCGACGTTGGTGAAGAGCGTGTCGTGCTCGATCGATTTCATCGCATTCGGGTTCGACTTGTAACTCGTCCCGGGCACGACGCCGAAATAACCGTTCTCCGGATTCACCGCGTAGAGCCGCCCGTCTTTCCCGATCTGCATCCAGGCGATGTCGTCGCCGACGGTCCATACTTTCCAGCCCTTCTTTTGAAAGGGCGCGGGCGGGATCATCATCGCGAAATTCGTCTTGCCGCAGGCGCTCGGGAACGCGGCCGCGACATACGTCTTCTCACCCTTCGGATC
>JBHELY010000082.1:0-10521 GCA_046262815.1 Chthoniobacterales bacterium
GTGTAGATCTCAGTGATGCGGTCGCCGAACGCCCGCTGTTGGTCCTCTGTTAGACTTGCCATGGTTACTTATTTCTTTTGGGTTGAGCGGCCGGCTCCGGGTCGTCTGTTACTGGCAGACGGTTTTCGATTGTTCCGGGGTCTTTCGCACGATGGGTCGAAGCGACATCTGTTGCCTCACACGGTATTACGGTTTTTTCGGGCCGAAGTTCGCGGAATTTTGCGCGCGGGCCCGCAAATGTCGGCCGCAAAACCGCAGGATTATCTTGCAGGCGATACGTCTGCCGCTACAGCCTCATCCTTATGAATCCGATAAATGATTCGCAGCTCACCGCGTTGGTTTCCATGTTCGTGGGGCAATTGCCAGTCCTGATCATTAGCTTGCTGGGATGCGTGGTGATCATGGCGCGAAAGAATGAGCTCGGCGGCGCGGCGTCGTGGGCGCTGATGGGGTTCGGGTTGTCGATCCTGCTTTGTGTCCTTATTCCATTGACGCAAAGCTTCGTCCAAAAGTGGGTCCTCGAGGGCGGCTCAAGCGTAGCGCAGCGGGCGTCGGTGTTTACGGTGCTCGGGCTCGTCTGGTCGATCTTGCGCGCGGTCAGCTACGGGTTGCTCCTCATGGCGATCGTCGCCGGAAGGCAACAGAGGTCGGCAGTCTGAGGACGGAGGTCAGAGGATAGAAGATGATCGCACTCCTCATGAGAACATGGGCGGTCGCGACTTGCCTGCTGGTGTTTTCAGCCGCGGCGTTGCCGCGTCGCCCACATCCTGTCGCCGCGCGAATCGTTGATGTTCGAGGTGCGCCGCCAGAACAGGACCGTTACGGGAACAGAGTCGGGAATGTCGAAGTGACGTTATCGAACTCACACAAGGAAGTGTGGACTCATAGCGGACGATGCGAGTTACCAAAGGTCTCCAAATCGGGACTGGTAGGCTGGACTTATGCGGCGGGCCGCCATTCTCGTGGCGCCTGGATGAATGCGGAGCTTTGCATCGCCCGCACCCGGCGCGACATCGCTCGCTTTACAGTTGATCGCGCGTTTATCGAACGATGGGATTTCAGCGACAACGATACCTGCGTCGTCACAGTCTCCAGGAACATTCATGGGCCGTCATGGATCGAGAAGCTTCGCATCGACAATGGCGAGGTCGTTGATAGTTGCTCGGGTAGTAACGATACCGACAAGACGCCGGAATGGGCCAGGCCGTACCTCGATGATGACTAATAGCCACGAGCCTCGCGGCTCACGAAGCGAGGATGGAGAATTGAGGATAGCGAATGGCCGCAGAACGCCATCCTCTATCCTCCGCCCTCCATTCTCGCCCCAACCCATCCTCTATCATCCATCCTCCATTCTCGCCAAGCTATCCTCCATTCTCGCTTAGCTCGGCGAGCAATCGCTTACCGATGCCGGGCAGCAGCGTCCTATCGTCGGCAGCGCCGCGAGTAAGGATCACGATTACAAATTTGCGGCCGCTGGGGAGCTCGATGTAAGCGGCGTCGTGGCGGACTTCGCTGGTGTCGCCTTCTTTCGACCAGAGCTTCGCGCCGGGCGGGAGAGATTCGCCGAAGTATTCTTTGACCTGGTTCTCGGTCGGGCGCAGCGGAGCTAGCGGTCGTTCGAGCAACGCCATCATGGCATCGCTCGCTTGCGGTGAGATGGCGTGGCGACGGACGATCCAGAGAAGGAGGGACGCGATGGAGTTCGCGCTGGCGCGGTTCCGGTTCACTTTGTTTTCACCAAGCGCCTGCATGTCGCGACCGAATGGACCGAAGCTCCACGGTTTCATCATGGCGCTGATGTCGTAGCCGAGAGAGGCGAAGGAGCGATTCAGTTTGCGGCGGCGATCGAGGAAATCTTCGAGCGCCTTGCCGTCCAACTCGGAGCCGCTGCAAGTGTCGGTGAGAATATCGACAAGGAATGCCGCGGCATCGTTATCGGAGACGTAGATCATCTCGCGTAAGGCGCGCTCGATCTCGGGAGTGAGCTTCCCCTGGCGATAGGTCTCGACCATGAAGAACAGCTTCACGAGCGAGGCTGGATAGAAGGAAGCGTCGCCGTGGTAATCGGCTCGGATCGGAGTTTCTGGTTTGGTGAGATCGATGACGCTCAGCGCGAGATTGTCCGCGGTGAGCCGCGGGAAATCCTTCAACGATGCTTCCGCTGCGCGCGTGAGCTTCGCGCCCAGGTCGGCGTCGACTGGAACGGCTTTGAATTCCCGGAAGTCGGCGAGAGCGACCGGAGCCAGAATGACGAATGCGAAAACGAGACGAATCGGCCGCACGGAGAAGTTCAATCAGGAAACGAGGAAAGCAGGAAGAAGAATCATTTGCCAGGGACGGCGCGCTGCGCTGTCCGTCGCGCGGTGCGAAACAACAGCGCGGACGCCGCAGCGCGGCGTCCCTACCTACCGACCGTTTTTCACGACTGTCGCCACCTGCAAGGCAGCGAGTTCGGCCTGGCTGTCGTCGTCAGCAAAAATGATAACACGGCTACCCTTTGGGTTGATGGCGGCGTGGTCGGGCGTGGGAACAATGTATTCGCGCCCGTCACTCGTTCGAATGCTGAAGGGAGTGAACGGCGTCGCGTGAAGAAGTTCTCGGATGCGGGGAATCATGAGACAATTCTATTGCACCGTCGCATAGGGTTCAAGCGTTCTGTAGAGGCGGCCACACGGGTTGCCTCGGGAGCAATCACTCACTGCCGTTTAGCCTGCATCGTCTCCTGCGCGCGCCTGAGGTTATCCCGGGCTACGGCCAAATCTGGTTTAAGACGGATCGCCGCAGAAAATTCGTGGACGCCTTCTTCTTCCTTGCCCAAGGCGAACAGGACAAGTCCCAGGTTATTATGCGCCTCAGCACTGTTGGGATCGAGTCGTAGTGCTTGCTCGTATTGCTCCACGGCTTCCGGAAGTTGCCGTTGCTGGGCCAGCTTCATGCCAAGATTTATGTGCATGACAGAATCCTCTGGAGCTAACCTGATTGCTTCATGGAATTGTTGCATGGCTTCAGCATTCCGTCCCAGACCTTCCAGGGTGAGACCCAGCTGCCAATGGGTCTTAGCTGAATCCGCTCTCACCTCAAGGGCACGCTCGAAATAGTTCACGGCTTGCGCGGCTTCGCCTTGCTCAAACAAGGCCTGGCCCATGTTCCCCAGGGCATCAAAGTAACGAGGATCGAGTCGCACTGCCTCAGCGAAATGAGGCAGGGCCTCCGCGGGCTGTCCTTTTGCACCAAGAGCGGACCCAAGATTGTTTTGGGCGACGGCGTTCTGGGAATTGATTGACAGGACATAGCTAAACAAGGTCTCGCTATCGCGCCATCGACTAATCTGAAGTGCAGTGAGACAGGTCAAGACCAGGACAGCGATCGCCGACGCCGAAACGATGAGGAGGCGCCTGAGGCGCCAGGCCGCAGCAAGATCGGCGACGCCAAAGACGAGCGCAATAAAGAGTCCTATGGAAGGGATGTAGGTGTAACGATCGGCCATGGCCTGACTCCCGACCCGTACGAGTCCGATCACCGGCAGCAGAGTTACGACAAACCAAAGCCAGCCCACAATCAGGTAGGGTCGCTTGCGAGCGTTCGTAAGCACGAGGAGGGAGATCGCGAGAAGCAAAACAAGCGCGAGACCCCATTGCCAGATTGGGATTGTGTCATGGACGGTTGGATAGTAAATGGCGAGGTCCCGCGGCCAAAAAGTTAGAAAGAGATACTTCGCATAAGAGCGGAGGGCGTTAGCCAGGCGCCAGGAAAGCGGTTCTATGGTCAGGCCACTCACGGCGCCTCCATGTGCTTGCGCAACGTAGGTAACCCACATCGAAGGCACTACCAGGAGCAAGAGAGGGAGCTTTTCACGGATCAAGGGCCAGACGGCGCGCGTCGAAAGCGTTGGCTTCCAGGCAAGCCGACCAAAAGGCCAGTAATCAAGTAACAGGAGGACGAAAGGCAAGGTAACAAGCATCGGCTTCGCCATTAGTCCTAGTGCCAGCCACAGGGCTACCACGGCATATTTTTTCCACGAAGGCGCCAGGACGTAGCGGCCATAAGCCAGCAGGCAAAGTAACCCAAACGCGGTGGACAGCGTATCCTTGCGCTCACTGGCCCACGCGACCGACTCCACATGCAAAGGATGGAGAGCGAAAAGAGCTGCTACAATCGCGCTTTGCCACCTGGCCCGGGTTACCCGGCTTAGGAAGAGGAAAAGGAGCACGGCGTTTACGACATGGAGCAAGCTGTTAACAAACAGATGGCCGCCAGCATGGAGGCCGAAGAGTTGGCTGTCGGCCATATGAGAGAGCCAAGTCAGCGGATGCCAGTTTGCGCAATGGAAGGTGGTAAAGGCCCACGTAAATCCCCTCGACGTCAGACCGGCTACTACGATCGGGTTCGCCCAGATGTAGGTGTCGTCATCGAAGTTGATGAACTGATGAGTGAGCACCTGGGCGTAAACAGCGACAGTGGTCAGCCCGAGGGCTAACGCAATGAAGAGGTCAACACGACCAAGGCTTCGCCGCTTTTGGGCAGAGCCACTTTTCTTCGCGCCCCGCGAAGATCCGCCCCTTTGCTGTCCTAATCTTCGCCGCTTCCTAGCCGCCACGCGATTTTCTCCGAGTAGGTCGGCTCCACCGCGCGATTAAAGGAAAGTGACGAGTGACATGTGACCTGTTGAGGAGAGCCTGCCAACGCGGTGACAGCGACACGTCACTCGTCACATGTCACTTGTTTTCCGTCTGAAGCAGCTTGATGGCGTCGCGCAGCTCGGCGGCGCGTTCGTAGAGTTCGCTGGCAATAGCGACTTCCATTTCGCGCTTCATCACTTCAAGCTTGGAGAGCGGGCGCTTGGAGCTGACTTCTTCCAGCCATTCCTCGAGAAAGGCGAGCTCGGAGCTTTTCGAGGCGAGCTCGGGGAAACTGGATTGATTGAAGAAATCCTGAATCGCGTCACGGCCGGCTTCGATCTCGCGCATGGCCTCGGGGAATTTGCCTTCGCCAAGAAAGATCGACGCTTTGGCGCGCGTGTTCATCATCAGGACGTAGGGGCGAAATTGCTGGAAGGTCCAAATCATTTCCTCGCGGTCAGCATGCTCGGCGACGAAGGCGAAGAGATCGAGGTTGCGCTGGGTGTCGCGAATCACGCCGGTGAAATCGTTGATCTGAAACAGACTGAGGTAACGGTGATAATACTGGATGCCTTCCTGTTGGAGATCGTTGCATTGCTCGGCGGTAACTTCGTAGGTCTCGCCGCGCGCTTCGGCTCGCTCGGCCCGGCGTTGATGATAAACCAGGAGTGACTCGCAGTTGTGCGGCCGCTGGCCGTCGGGACGACCGGCGATTTCCATCTGGAGAACACCGAGGTCGATCCGGAGCTGCAATTTTTCCCGCCCGTCGAGGCCAATGATTTTGCGGACCTTGATGGCGCCCGGTTCATGCGGCCAGTCCCTGAGCAACGAATTGAGATCAAGACTCATGTTGTGAATAACGTTCCGAACGCGCGAGGTTGTTGTCAATCTAGTTGTAGCCGCGTCTCTGTGAGACGCGCGGGCAGAACGGGATATTCAGCGCGGCGTCGCCCACAGGGCGACGACTACAAAATTTCACTTGTCACACGTCACTCGTCACTCGTCACTCTTCTACGTGGAACAGGAGATCGATCCGTTCATTCGGTTTCTGGCGACGGAACGCGGTCTCTCGGACAATTACCAACTGTCCACCCGGCGCTCGCTGACCGAGTTTGCGGAGTGGTGTTCGTCGACGAAGAAAATCGCAGCGGCGCGCGAGGTAACGCAGCCGGTGATCAGCGAATATCTCGCGGCGCGGAAAAGGGGCGGACTGGCAGCGGCCTCGATCAAACTAATCGTAGTGGCGCTAAAAATTTTTTTCCGTTTTCTCGCGAGCAAAAACGCGGTCACGCGTGATCCGACGGAGACCCTCACGTTGCCGCGGATCGAACGCTATTTGCCCGAAACGCTGAACGAATTGCAGGTCGAGCGGCTGATTGAAAGCATCGACACGAAACAGCCGCTGGGGTTGCGCGACCGCGCGATGATCGAGCTGCTCTACGCGAGCGGTCTGCGGATTTCGGAACTGGCGAACGCGCGCCTGGAAAATTTCTCGGAAGAGCGGATTCTGCGCGTGACCGGCAAGGGAAACAAGATGCGGCTCGTGCCGGTGGGCACGAAGGCGTGTGAGGCGATGGCCGCCTACGTTTCAACCGAGCGACCGAAGTTAGTGAAGCGGCGGACGAGCAGCGAGATTTTCCTGTCGAGCCGCGGCACGAAATTGAGCACGACGCGCATCTGGCAAATCGTGAAAGCGCGGGCGAAGCATTCCGGATTGGAAACGAATATTTATCCGCACCTTTTGCGGCACAGCTTCGCCACGCATCTCCTGAGCAACGGCGCCGATCTGCGGATCATCCAGGAAATGCTCGGCCACGCCGATATTTCGACGACGCAGGTTTACACGCACGTCGACCAGCAGCGGCTCAAAGCCGTTCACCGGAAATTTCATCCGCGAGCGTGACCGTTCGCCGAAACGGCGAACGGAAATCTCAAATCCCAGGCACCAAATCCCAAACAAATTCCAATGACCAATTCTCAAGACTAAGCCGACGATCGAATTGAAATTTGAGTAATAAATATTCCTTGCGATTTGGAACTTGGAATTTGGGATTTCCGCCGGCGGCGGTACAGTTGGCCCTCATGCAATGAGAAAACTTCAATTGCTGATTCTCGCGGCGGCGGTCGCAGCCGGTGTAATCTGGTGGGCGTTTTACCGGACGCATCATACATCGAGTCTCGGGGTCGCGTCGCTTTTGCCGAGGGAGACACTCGCGCTGGTGCATTTACCGGATTTTAATCGGTCACGCGACGACTGGCACCGAACGGATCTGTATCAACTTTGGCAGGAACCTTCGGTGCAGGAATTCCTGGAGAAACCCCGGGCGAACCTCCAAACGAATGGACGGATCAGCCAAACGGCGGGCGAAATTTCATCGCTCGAAATGAAGGACGCGTTCTTCGCCGTGATCTCGATCGAATCCAGCGCATGGAAATGGGATGGCGGGTTTCGTTGCAGCGGCGACACCGAAAAAGCGGCGAAGCTCGTGGAAGATTGGAGAACCAGGGCGCTCGGCGGCGGACCCGACCTGAAACATGAAACGATCGAATACCAGGGACGCCAGGTCCACAATGACAGCGCCGGGATTGTCCAGATTTGGACGGCCTGGGCCGGGCCGTGGTTCTTTTTCGCCAACGATCTCGAAAACCTGAAGGCGCTGCTCGATCGCGCCGATGGGCGGGTGAAAGATCCGCGGACGGCGCTGTCAGCAGACGACACTTTTCTGGCGGTCTCGAAACATATGCCGGCCAGTTATGCGGCACTCATTTTTGGAAGGGTCGCTCAACTGGTTGAGAAAGTTTCGCCGGCGGCGGAACCCCAGGCGTCGGACAAATTCTCGATGGTCCGCCAGATCCGGAGCTTCGGCGCGGCGATGGCGTTCGACGGCGGGAGAATCCGCGACACGGTTTTTGTCGGCATGCCGAGAGCGGCCGACCCGGCGAACCTCAACCGCGCCTCGCTTTCGATCGCGAGCAAAGACACGTTTTTCTACGCGGCCAGCCTTGTGGATTTGCGCAAGGAGATGGAGCCCGGAACGCGGACGCCCGTGTTTGGTTGGCTAAGCGGTCTCCAGAAAATCATGGAGTCGCTCTCGGCGAATGGAATCACTCTCGAGGAATGGAAAAGCGCATTCGGATCGGAAGTGGGGTTGATCGGGAGCTGGGCAGCGAATTCGCAATGGCCGTCAATCGTAGCGGCAACCGCGGTCAAAGATTCCGCAAAAGCAAACCAGATCGTGACCACGATCACGGCCTCGAAGAGCGATGATTTCCATTGGAGGCATCGGGAAAAAGATGGCGCTCATTATTATTCCACCAGTTCGGGCCTGGAGCTGTTTTCATTTTCGCCGACGATCGGCTTGTCTGATCGCATGCTCGTGATCGGACCGGACACTGGTTCCGTGGAAATGGCGTTGAAACATAGCGGAGGCGGATCGTCGGAGCTCGCGGCGACCAGAAATTTCCAAAATGCTGAGCGCGCGGTCGCGACACCGCAGCAAGCCTTTGTTTACCTGGATCCCGCATTCGTTTATGCGCGGTTCGACACGTCGCTGCGGCCGTTACTCGCGATGGGGGCCGCGTTTCTGCCGGCGCTCTCGGACACAATCGATGTCAGCAAACTGCCGCCGGCGGAAATCGTTGCGCGACATCTCAGTCCGACGGTCATGTCGCAAAGTTATCGCGGAGATGGGTACGTCGCGGAATCGGTCGGATCAGTTCCGTTTTATGAAACGGTGGTCGGCGCGGTCACCGCCAGCGTGATCGCGACCACGTTTGCTCATTCACAAGAATATGGTGCGCCTCCGCTTAACTTTCCGACGCCATCTCCGTCGGCGAGTAACGGGGGCTGGACCGGGCAAGGCATTAAACTGCCGCCCACGTCAACACCTTCCCCGTCGCCGACCCCCAGCGGCTCGCCGAAATAGGGTCTGGATTGAGTCATAAATATCTGATAATCAGTGCGTAAAGCTAAGGAAGGACGAGCCCGGAGAAATCTGCTGCGAAACAGCCGGGATGTGGTATCATTGCGGCCCTATGGCTATTCTCAAGAAAAACGCATTCTCCCGTCGAGTTCCCGATCTTGTGACCGAAGAACTGGTTGCGGTGCTCTCCCGCCGTGCATCTTTCGAGTTCAAGCAACTCTTTGATATCGTGCACGAAAATCTGCGGGCCCGGAATGCGGCCAGCGGTGGCGAGGAAATGCTGCGCCTCCGTGCTTACGAAAAACTTCAGAACCTGGTGGCCCGCGGGGCCGTGCGCAAGACCGGCAAGAAATACAAAGGCCTGCCGTCAGCGCTCGCCCAGGCGATCGCTCCGCAGAACGGACACATTTCCGCCGCTGCCGCCGCCGCTGCCAGTGCGCGCAACGCCGCCATCGCGCGTGCGACTGCTGCCGCTGCTGCGAAATAACGTCCCGCCATTGCCTACGATCCGATAAGGATCTGTATGCTTCGCGATTACCTTCCGCTTCTGCTCCACATCGGAGTAGCGATTGGGTTCGCCGTCTCCGCTTTGCTCGTGAGCGTGTTGCTCGGCAAGACCGGACGCCGAACCCGCGTGAAAGATACTGCCTACGAATGCGGCATGGTGGCGCAAGGCGAAGCGCAGCCGCGTTTCAGCGTGAAGTTCTATCTTGTCGCGATGCTCTTCATCCTCTTCGACCTGGAGATCGTGTTCATGTATCCGTGGGCGGTCGTTTACAAGGAGATGATTGCCGACAGCAAGCTGATCCTCTGGAGCATGCTGAGCTTCATCACGATTCTGATGGTCGGCTACGTTTACGCCCTGAAAAAGGGCGCCCTTGACTGGAAAAAATAAGGCGAAAAATCTCCCCGGAGAAAGCTTGCGCGGTCGCGTTCCCCGCCTAATTCTAAGCCCCCATGGTTCATCACATCACCCTGTTCAAGTTGAAGCCCGAGGTGACGCCGGCCCGCCTGGAAGAGATGATGATGAATACCCGGATGCAGCTCCTGAAAATTCCCGAGGTGCTCAGCATCAAGTGCGGGAAACGGATTGAGCCCGAGATGCCGTGGCCGTTTTTCATCACGATCGATTTCGAGTCGATGGACAAGTACGAGATCTTTAAGGAAGACCCGATCCACGTGAAATTCATGGAGGAAGTGATCAAGCCGAACACGGCTGATTCGCTTCCGCTCTTTTTCGAGATGGATCCGGGCAAGGACGTCCGGTTCTCGTAACTGGCGCTCGATGCGTCTTTGCGCGTGCGGACACGCGCCGCTACACTGGCCGCGATGCGGCTCGGCTACCTGTATTCACGTTACCCCGTCCTCTCGCAGACGTTTTGCGACATGGAGATGCTCGAGCTGGAGCGGCGCGGGTTCGAGCTGGTCGTAGGGTCAATTCATCCGCCGCTCACAAGCATTCGGCATCCGCACACGCGAGCGCTCAAGGCCCCGGTGCATTACGCGCCGCCCGCGCCAATCGTGCGGCTTTGGGAAGAGAAAGTCCGGAAGGAAAATCGCTGGCCGCACGAGCTCGTCGATGCGCATGAGCGAAAATATGGAGCCGAAGTGAAGGCGTCGACTCGCGCCCGCAACGCGAGCTATTTTGCGGAGCTCTTCGGCCGCGAAGGGGTGGACCACTTCCATGTTCATTTCGCGAATCGCGCCGCGCACACGGCGTTGTTCCTGAAAGCGATGTCGGGAATTCCATTCAGCATCACCGCGCATGGCCAGGATTTCATGGCCGATCTTGGGAACGACGCTTTGCTCTGCGAAATCTGCGAGGCCGCGGAATTCGTCGCGGTCGAGACGGAATACAGCCGGGGGCTAATGCAGGCGCGTTGCCCGAACGCGGCCCAAAAGATTCATCGTGTCTACAACGGGATGGACCTGACGAACTTTGTCGGCGCGGACGCCAAAGTGGGGACGAGTGCGCC
>JBHELY010000083.1:0-10499 GCA_046262815.1 Chthoniobacterales bacterium
AAGGCTCCGGCATGATCAGATTCGTTTGAAACTCTTCACCTCCAAATGGTGAAGAGTTCAAATCAGGAAAGGTCACCGACACGCCAGTTACCGGATCAACCGCGGTCAGCGGCGGCGCGTTGCCCGCTTTGTCCGACCAGGTTTGGAAATGCATCGTCTCTGTCGGCCCAATACTAAGAAGGATCCGCAGCACTTCTTCGCTTGTGGCGCGTAAGGCCAGTGAGGGATAGAGACTGTTCCCACCTTGCTCGATGGTCGGAAAGTGGAAAGCGGCAGTGTTAGCCATTGCCTGAACGAAGTTGTGCTTTTTCAAATCGGCATCTGTTCTCGGAATCGCCGTATGCTGCCCAACCGCCAGCGAGGGGATGGCTTGCGGGAAGGCAAAGTTCGGATCGAGATCCGGGTTATGAGAATCGTCGCGATAGCGCGTCCACCAGCTGGTGTCGAGCGTGAGTTGGGTCAGGTTGGTGAGCCGTTTTCCGATGAAGTCTCGATTCACTCCGGTGGCTGTGCTGCCCATCAAAGTGCGAAACGCATCAAGATTTGCCGGGGCCGCTCCGTTGGATGCCAGGTAGGCATTCAGGAACTGGTGATGAGTGATCTCATCGTCCGTGTTATCGTGGATATAGACGCCCATGTCCTCATCCAGGACTTCCAACGCCTTAATGTATTCTTTATTGCCAGTCCCGCCCGGGACTTCGGAATCCGGGACGCCGCCGAGTTCGTTGTACTGAATCCAAAAGTCGGCCTCCAGTATCTCAAGTGCCGCCGGGAACCGGAGCAAGGCTGCGTCGCCTGGGCTGAGAGCGCCCTGGGCGAAAGCCGGACTGCGATCCGTCAAGAGCCATCCCGCGCCGATCGTTCCCGCACTGACGGCCAGTGATTTCCCCAAAAACGAACGGCGGCTGAGGCCACCGTTCGATTTCGTCTTATTTTCTTTTTCGTTCCTTTCGCAATTTGAACTTTGCTTGTAGCTGGAAGTTGCTGCTTTCATACCAGGAGAATCGCCCATGCCTGCGTTGAATGTCGCATTCCAAAAAGTAACAAAGGTAACACAACTGTTACTTTCGCTATGTCTATGGATTCCCGCTTGAAGGACGAAGAGCGATCTCTCACTCGAGAAGCTTCGTCTTCCAAATCGAGCTATTTTCGGAGAGAAAATCTTTCCCGCGCCGGGCTCCGAGTCTGAGCTCCGACTCCCAATTCGTAGGTCACCGGCTGCCAAGATCCACAGACTGAGCCAGTGAATTAACAAGTGCTAGAGCGTCCTTAGCAATTGCTCCAGGTCGCTGCGGAAATTTATCTCGGCGCTGTTGTAGCCCTCGTGGGTAAAACGCACCCGGCCGCTCTTATCCAGCACGACCACCGAAGGAAAGCCATGGACACCGAACGCTGTGTATGCCTTGCTGCCGGCGTCGAAAGCAATCGGTAGTTTGATGTGCTGCTGCTCCACAAAACTGCGGAAACGTTGGGGTGTGTCTCCCTTGGCATCGGTCGCTACTACTACAAACTCGATATCTTTTCGATCCTTCAAGTCCTCATGGACGATCGCGATCTGTGGAAGTTCCACTAGACAAGGCGGACACCAGGTTTGAGCAAAATCGATAACCAGGACTTTCCCGGGAGTAGCGCTAAGCGGCGACTTGCCACCGGTCACCGGCTGAAATAAAAAGGCCGGTCCAGTCTGATTGCGCGGGCGACTCATCAGAGCACCGACTTGTTTAGGAACGTAGGAGCCGCAATACCAGAGAGACCCGAGCAAGAGCAGGCCCGCTCCTCCGAACACCCAAAGCCGCTCACCTCGGCTTGACGAAATGATACGAAGCCCGACGACAGCGCTCCCGAGCCAAAACACCAGGCTCGGCCACATGAAAGGCAGGTCGCGCAAGGTCGTGAAGGCGAAGGCCGCTGCCAGAGGCGCGAAAAGTAACAGTGCGTTCCAGGCGCTCGGATTACTCTTGCGTCCTAACCAGAGTGCTCCGGCAAAAATCAGGATCGCGCCTAACAGATAAAACAGGCGGGCATCATTGCAGACAAACGCAATTACAGACGAGAATGGCGCAATCATCGCGAGGCTGAACACCGCGGCCAGGATGAGGAGCCCAATGCCAAAGGAAAAAAAGCGCTGCTTCACCCCAATACGATGCAATTCCCGTCGTCCTTGGATTCAGAAAAAATGCCGGGGTCCGTTACCTCAGCGCTAGCGCTGAGCTATCGCCGGCAACAAATGTCACCGACTTCTGGACGTTATCCCTTCGGCCCATTCATCGGCACGAAGGCTAAGACTTCAAAAATCCAGGAAAAGACAACGAGCAGGATGCCGACCGAACAAACAAGCTGAACTTTGCGGCTACGCGTTAGCGCCGCGACGAGGCAAAGTAACGCCATGCTGAGACAGCTGGTAGGATAGCTGGGGCCCAAGCTCTTGAAGTGCGTCATTCCCTTCAAAGCCGAATCGATAATGTCTATGACCGGGTAGCAGGCGAGAAGCCCAAAGAAGAGCCGGTGATTCCTATAGAAGGCGCGACTGAGATCGATCGGTTTTTCATCCCAATCAGGCGGGAGGAGCTGGGCGGCGGTGGTAACGAGGAGGGGATTAAGCAGGACAAACCAGGTCATTCGATACGACCAGTTGGAAGCATCGTGCCAGGAAAAGACCGCCCACCAGGAATCGACCAGGGTAAGGAGGATGATTGCGTTGCAGAGCAGATAAAGCACGTCGGGCTTATAACTGCCCCGTCGCCGCACCAGCTGCCCCAGGCCGAACAAGACCTGGGACACGGCGAGGCCCACGATGATCGAGGCTAGAACGCTGAGATGTTCAAACGCAGGCATGCCGATTTCTTAATTCTTACTTTCTTTGGTGCCGAGATTCTATGACTGGCGCCTTTCCATGAGTTAGCTGCGCCGAAGCGCCGATTACCGTCCTGTCCGGAACCAGCGGAGCGCTTCCTGAACGTGGGGCTGAAATACCACATGACCACCCGGGTGGATTCGCTGCCGCACATTCGTGAAACCCTCGCGTCGCGCCGTTTCCGCTACGATCTGTTGCTGTTCAACCCTCGCGATCGTGTCCAGTTGACCGGTGCTGATGAAGTAGGGAGTGCGCAGAAAGCTGCTGCCTGGGTGGAAACGCCGGTAGCCTTCCCCGATGCTTTCGCAACAGACGCTTGGGTTCGCTTGCGTCCAGTAGTTGTTCACGCCCGGCTCGGGGGCCGTCATCGTCGGCGGCAGGCTTTCCTGCGTGATCCCGGAAACAAAAACACCAATGACTCGATTGCCCGCGAGGGCGAGCAGCGGCGTAATATAGCTCGCGCGTTTCGATCCACCTGAGTGCCCGGCGGTGGCGATCGGCCATTGCGTCGAACCGGGAAAACTTCGATGAAGCGCATCCAATGCTGCCAGGGTATGACCGGTGCGCCAGCCCGTACTATCCGCGCGGGGCGCAAACTCCGGCCCATCACCTGCGAGCAGGACCCATCCTTCCGCCAGCGCCGTCCGCCGGTAACCAAATTTGAGCGCATCGCGATTCTGCCGATGGCTATCAGTCGAGGAGAAGCATACCAGAACCGGCCACGATTTCTTCGGATCGAAACCTGGAGGCACCGCCAGCACTGCCACTGTGTAAGGCGGGACTGCGTTACCACCTTCCGCGACGTAGGCTTTTTCCTGGGCGGTCATCGGCACGCTAACCTGCACCGTCGCGCCCGGAGTAAGCGGCACGCCCTCGAAATCCAATACCGCGCCGAACGCGGCCCCGGCTAACGAGTTCGATGCGACCAACAAAACTAGCGCCGAAATAACCCTGGACGTCCGCATCTTCGTTCCCGGCATTGTAGGGCAAGCGCCCCGCTTGACGAGCCTAAAACGGAAATTGCAAGTCAACGCGGCCGGTGGCCCTACAGGAAAATGTCGAGAATCACAGACTGACCCTTTTGCCGACCCTTAACCGGCTGCCGCAAACATCGGCGCCAAATAGGTGGCCCGTTTCGAGCCGCCCGATTGGCCAGCGCAAGCAATCGGCCACTTCCTCGAGCCGGGGAAGCTGCGGTGCAACGCCTCCAGCGCAGCCAGGGCGTGACCGGCCCGCCAGCCGGAGCTATCCAGGCGGGGAGCTGAGGTCGGTCCATCGCCAGAGAGTAAGACCCATCCTTCCGCCAGCGCAGTTTCACGGTACAAGCCAATCAGGTCCCACCAATTCGGATATTGGTGATCGCTCGACGAGAACACGATTAGGACGGGCCAGGGTTTCGTCGGATCAAAACCGCGTGGCACCGCGAGCACCGCGACCGTGTAGGCTGGAACCGGGTTGCCGCCTTCCGCGACGTAGGATTTCTCCAAGTCGTTCAAAGGCACCTTCGCGCGCACCGTCCCTCCGGAAGTAAGAGGTACGCCCGCAAAACTCAAACCCGCGGGAAACGCGAGCTCAACTGACGCCAGCCATGCGACCAGCAAGATGAGCACCGAAAGAAATTTGAATCGCGACATTCGCTCCGACAATTGTAGGGCAAGCGCTCCGCTTGCCGCAACCAGAACGACACCGGCAACCGATGCGGTCGCCCTACAACGGCTTACCGTGACGCCGCCGTCTTAAGTTCGACGAGGATGAAATGCATGGTCGTCGTACCGATGTTTTCCGCGGCGTGGGTCAACGGCTCGCGATAGAGCACGTCGCCGGTTTTTAATTCGGCCTCCGTCGTCTTGCCGTCCGCGGCGTAGTTGCGGACTTTGCCGCCGGCCAGCACATAAATCACGTAGGCCGGATGCGAGTGGACCTGCTCTTTCACCCCGGCCGGCAGCTCCGCTTCGAGAACGCGCACCCGATCATTCTCAAATTTTACCTTTATCGATTTGGCATTGACCACCGCTGGATCCTGCGCCGAGCCGGAATTCGTCCAGGCGATGAACACAAATGACGCGATAACTGCAGAAGTAATAACACGCATGGCTACGAGAAAGGCGTTCTCGCGCGTCAATTGCAAGCCGTGAATTGCGACGTGACATTGATTTTGGCCTCGACCTGATCAGGGCTTTGGTGACTCATCCAGGTTATAAGTGGCATACATTTTCGGTTCCGGGTTCTTCGCGATGATTGGTTCGACCACGGCGCGAAACTCATCGGTTAACCAATGTTTCCGTGTCGCCCACCATTCTCTCACGCCTGGATAGGCGAAGTAGTCGATTATCGTTCGCTCGACTTCTTCCCAGAGCGCTTTCTCCAGCGCGCCGTCCCGATAGTAAATAAACATTCCCTCGGCGTTCCTCGTAAACCGAGTGAAGAACGCGCCGAACCTGAGCTTGTCCGGTCCATCAAGGCCATGGAAGGATTGCATACCGCGCAGGAACACCTCGGCAAACTCACGGCTTTCCTGCCCGGTCTTGACCAGATCGCCCCACTGCGTGGTCAGGATATTGATCCCCGCACGACGCCGCTCCTTGTTCTGGTCCCGAATTTGAACCGCAAGATAAATCAACGATGTGATGACACCAACGGCCGCGACCACTTGTCCGATCGCAGAAAGCATTTCCCAATTCATGACGAAGGTTTCGGCCTAACAAGAAAAAGATTTGCAATCAGGTTGAACTGCAGACAACACCACGATTTCGATCCCTTATACATTTAACGCTTGGTGTCCCCGGGGGCCACGCGCCGTAAGTGCCCTAGCTCTTCACCCATCAGCCGGTGGGAGGAAGCTTGGTTAACGCTGTGCCCAGGTGAATCTGGGGTGAATTCATAGCCAGCTTGAAATACGATCACGAAATCGGAGCCACCAAAGAGAAAGTGTCCCAACCTATCTCCTTTGCGCACCTCCGCGCCTTCCTTGACGATAGGTTCAAAAGTCACTGAGCTTACGGGCGACATACCGATTGGCAGGAGCGCAACTAATCCGAGGTCGTGGGTTTCGAGAATCAAAACACCCCGCGTCTCGAGTGACTGCCAACCAACCGCGGACGGATCGAATGCATATCTGTGGTTCCTCGAATCCCAGGTCACATATCCACCGGAAACTTCCTGACCGGGAATAATGCTAACTTCTCTGACCGTACCGCTGAGTGGGAAGTGGTAGTGGTGATAATCGCCGACGTCGAGAAATATATGGGAAAATGTGCCGCCGGAAAAGGCCTCTTTGTACCGGCTTTGCTTTCCGATTAATTCCGCAACCGATTGCGCCGTCCCCGATTTTAGCGGGACACCTCCCTTCGCAATCAGATGTGAGCTGCTGTCAGCGGCCCACACGCCTTGAGGGATGCCATCAACCGGGGACACGACAACTGATTCATCGGTGGGCGAAGCGATTGGCCGCTGCTCTGGGGACTTGAGGCGTCGCGCGAAAAACTCGTTGAACGTTCTCCAATGCGTAGGGTCTTCATACCACCCCTTCTTCAGGCCGAATTTCTCATCAGCTAGCGCCAGCCGGAGGTACTCCTCATTCCATGACGCCGGGGTATTCAGGAATTCGCCCCAGGAACGGACAAACGTCTTCAACCACGAGCTGTATGGTTCTATATACTGGAGCGAGTTGTTGAAATATCCGCGACCCCGGAGCTCGGTTAATGGTTGGTCGCAGATGAAGTAAAGGTAACCGACACTCTGGTCGATGCGCTCATAGAGGCTGGCCTTCGGCCTCGGCGCGAGCAGATCGCCTGGGATCGCACGCTCGGCAAACGAAACAAAATCGTAATACCCTTCGAGGTTCTGGGCGGGGTTTGTTTGCGGGTCAGGATTGGCGCGCTTCGCTTGCTCGATGGAAGCGATGAGAACGCGCTTGATTTCCGGATTGGCTGCTACGAGGCGCTTTAGGGCAAGGGTGGCAGGGCCGTCCTGGCGGGGGGCGGCGTGGCTTCCGATACACCACGTGCAGAGCAGGAAGCACAAGATCAACCCGCGCGGGCGCAGGGGCGCAAACATAACCGCGGTAGCACGATTCATGTCGAGCGAGGCGCCTTCATCTAACAAAACACAAGATCAGCCCCGAATGCTTTTCGGGCTGCATTGGATGCGTTCATGGTTTTGCCGGCTGTTCGGGAGCAATCACATCTTCGGCAGCTACGATCTGCCACTTCCCGTTGCGTCTCACCCAGGTGTCGGTCCAGACGAATCGGCCTCGCTCGCCACTGCGCCGCTCCCAGGTTTCGTCACCTTGGGCAACGGCGGTGTCGCCGTAGAACCTCACTTTGATCTCATTGGCATGGTTGCTCACAAAATACTTCGGAGCGTTTCGCGTATCCGAAATCATCTTCGCCTTGTCGTAGAAGGGACCCTTCGGGTCTACGCCGATAAAGTCGTCAGCCAGGATGCGTTCAAGGACGGTGGTGTCGCCGTTGGCAACCGACTCCGCCCACTGCCGCTCGCCCTCGATGATGTAGCGCTCATCTTCGGCGCGGTTGCGTTTATCCGACCTGCACGAGCAAAGCACCAAACAGGCGAGACAAGCAATGAGTGTGCGCAGAAGCATCTAACGAGAATTAGACGAAAGTTCGCCTTTAAAGGCGAACTCTTTCTCGCCTTATTTCGGCAAGCGGCGGCCTATCCTCCTGCGGCACCGTCCCATTCACCGGCTGCGTCCCTTTTGGTTCGCCAGGAAGCTTGAAGACATCGGGAAGCTCAGTCAAACTGCAGTGAGATCGCGCGAACCGTAATGTAAGCTTTAGGAAGTCGTTTCAATCATGTTAACGAAGGATTTCATTCCGCCGCGGAAAGAGGCCGACACTCTCCTGGCCACTCGCTGTATCGCACTGATCCCTCGTGTCCGCGACTATCTCGAGTCGCTTGTTCGGGCGAGCATGGAAAGCGGGCTTAGGCTGGCGAGCGTAATATTGTTTGGCAGCGGGGCGATCGGCGGCTTCTCAACCACAGCTTCCGATGTTGACCTGATCTTGGTCGTTCCTGACGACACAAGCATGGAGGACCGGGACCGGCTGCGCATGGCCGTCGAGCGCATCGAAGTCATCCACGGCTTCCGAAAGAATTCTGAAGGCCCGCAGGGGAAACTCGCGGCCCTCGTCGAGAAGGCCACGGCGAACCTACACTTGTTCTTCATTTGCTCTCGGAGCGACCTGCGTTCCGGGCGCGTGGAACAAATCCTCGACCTGCGCCCGTCGCAGGCGCTGTTTGTCGACCGTGTGGTGATCCCAAGCATCATAACCTCGGCGGTGACGGTTTGGGGGGAAGACCTGCTCTCCCAGATACCGATGGCGCCGATCCGCCGCTTTGACGTGTTGAAGGCGTTTCACGGGCTCTTCGCCCAGGCGCTGCTGACCGTCGCAGTGTTCCCTTTGCTTCCCGATGCGACCAAGTACGCGATGGGCGTGGTGAAACGATCCGTCCATAACTGCTTCTTCTGTTATCGCGGCCACCGGGCTTCTCTCGAGGACGAGATCACCTTCTTCCAGCAGCGGCTCGGACCGAGCCGCACTCTTTCGCAGCTGCTTGCTCTACGTAGTGAGTACCGGCGGTCGTTTGCTTTCGTGCTCCTCTGCCTGCCGACCCTCGTGTCGCTGCACCTCCGGACGGCTATTGACAACCGTTTTCCACGTGCGGTCCTCAAGAATTAGTAAACCTGTGTGCGAGGGCAGGCATCCAGACCTCGATAGCCGGATCTCGCTCGACCCAAGTGGGGAACCGCAGAAGCTGGCCCATGACGATTTCATTTCGGCGCTGGGCCACAACGCTGTAATCTCACGAACCAACTGCAAGCCGTTAGTTCGTGACGGCAGTCAGCGCGGCATGCGAAATTGGAGGGCGTTAGCTAGGACTTGAAAAACAAACCCTACGGTTAACAAGAATAGGCCGCGCGTCATTCGCACCGTTTTCAGGTGCGCCCACTTCTTGTAATCCTCGGTTTCGACCGGAGGAAGAACGGTGGCAGAATCAAACGAAGGGCCGGCGCCATATTGATGGCCTCCGAACTTGTGAACAATTTCGGACGCAACGAGGAAAGCGCCAACGATGTCCATCACGATTCCCGAGATGTTGATTAGGGGGAGAACGTTAAGCATTATCCATTTTATCACAGCGATCCTCTAATGCCGAGATTTACACACTAGGGTTGCATTGATTTGACGGACAGTGGGCTAAGGGTCAAAACCCGAAGGAGCCCACATGAAAACACAGATACGTAAACCGGTTCGCGAGAAGGCGAGCTACACGAAGGAATATAAAGAACAGGCGCTGGAGTTATGGCGCGCGAGCGGTCGGAGCGCCGCGAAGGTGGCAGCTGAGCTGGGTATCCGCGCACCGCTGCTCTACCGCTGGGCGCGGACTGAGCGCCCGCCAGCGAACGCCTCGTCGCCGGGACAAAAGCGCCTGCGCACGGTCGAGCAACTGGAGGCAGAGATCCGGCGCTTGCGCGAGGAGAACGCCAAGCTCCTGGAGCAGCGTGAAGTGCTAAAAAAATCTCTGGGCATCCTCTCCGAAGTGCCGCCCAGAGGTATGCCCGGATCGAGCAGATGAGCGGCCAATACAAAGTAGCGTGGTTATGTGAGGCGCTCCTGGTCTCGCGCAGCGGCTATTACCACTGGGTGGAGCGCCGGCGTCGACCGAGCCCGAGGCAAATCGAAACCATTCATTTGCGCGAGCGCATTCGGCACGAATTTGCGCGCAGTCGTCAGACCTATGGCAGCCCTCGGCTGGCTCAGGCGCTGGGCTGTCCCGGCCGTCGCAATCGCATCGCCCGTCTCATGCGCAAAGAACGGCTCTTCGCCCGGCAACGCTCCAAGTACCGGCCGCGCACGACCGACAGCCAGCACGGTGGTCCGATCGCGCCCAACCGTCTCCAAAACCTCACCGTGCGGAAGCCAGACCACGTCTGGGTCACCGATGCCACCTGTGTTCTAACCGGCCAGGGCTGGCTCTACCTCGTCGCTGTTCTCGATGTCTGCACCCGCCGCGTCATCGGCTGGGCCATGCATCAAATCCTCGATGCCCGTCTGGTCATGGCCGCGCTCCGCATGGCGCTGCTCCAACGTCGCCCCCATCGAGCTCTCATCGTCCACTCCGACCGCGGAGCGCAGTTTGCCAGCGCCGCTTACCGCCAGCTCCTTGCCCAGCACGGCTTGGTCGCTTCCATGAGCCGCAGAGGCAACTGCTACGACAACGCCTTCATCGAATCGTTCTGGAGCAGCCTCAAATACGAAGTGGTCTATCACCAGCGCTTCGGCACCTTCGAGCAAGCTCGCGCCGCCATCTTCAACTACATCGAAACCTTCTACAACCGCACCAGACTCCACTCCAGTCTTGCTTATCGCAGTCCGATCGCTTTTGAATCCCAACTAAACAACTAACCACAGGAATTGGTCCCTCATTCACTGTCCGAAAAATCAGGGCAAGCCCAGTCTGACCCCTTTCCGTCCCTCCTGGGTGAAGCCCACGCCTCCCTCGGTCTTTTGGCGATGAACAATGACTGGGACTGGGCCAAAGCCGAAAGTGAATTCAAGCGCGCCATCGAACTAAATCCTAACTACGCTACGGCTCATCAGTGGTATGGCGAGTTTCTCGC
>JBHELY010000084.1:0-10018 GCA_046262815.1 Chthoniobacterales bacterium
GCATTGAAGCGCGGCCGGGCCAGAGCGCGCGACAGGTATTCGTCAAAAATCCGGACGCGAACCAGCGGAATGTTCCGATCGACGGCCGCGAGCTCTCGTCGCACCGCGGACGTGATCGCGGCCGGATTAGAGATGCTCGTCCGCGCCACGATCGATACCGAATCCATCGGAATCTGAGAGGTAGACAAATAAATTTCCGGCGTGAACTCCATCTTGAGGGTGCGATGTTTCACGTTCCCGACGACGCCGACGATCGTCCGCATCTTCGCCTTTTCGTCGCCCACGCTCCAGCTTGGTTTGATGTGTTTGCCGACGACATTTTGACTGTTTTGACCGGGGTAAAACTTGCGCACGAATTCCTCGTTCACGATCACGACGGGCAAGGAGTTGAATTGGTCGGTCGCTTCGAACCCGCGGCCCTCGAGAACGGGAATACCCATCGTTTTGAAATAATCGGGACCGACAATCCGATGCGGGCTGTCGGGCTGCTGACCTTCGGGAGCGGGCCGTTCCTCGATATCGAATGAACTGGTGTTGTTGCTCCCGCTCAACGGAAGCGGCCAGGTCGTCGTGACCGATTGAACTCCCGGAATCGCCCGGAGCCGCGGCATCAGTTGATCGAAAAAAGTAATAATGTTTTCCGGCTTCGGATAAGCCGATTGCGGGAGACCTATGCTCGCCGTGAAAAGATGATCGGTGCGCATCCCGGTATCGACGCGGCCGAGCCGGGCGAAAGTTTGGATCAGGAGGCTGGCGCAAATCAGCAGGATCAAAGCGAGCGCGACCTCTGTCATGACGAGGACATCGCGGACCCCGTGTTTTCCTTCCACGCCGCCGGCGCCGCGCGCACCCGCTTTCAAAGCGGTATTGAGATCGACGTGAGACGCCTGCCATGCGGGAACGAGCCCGAAAATAATTCCGGTTGCGAGGGAAAGGAGAAGGGTGAAGGCCAGCACCGCGCCGTCCAGCTCCGTCGTGCTGATCCGCGGAATATTTCCAGGCACGACCGCAACCAGTGCGTCGGTCCCCCATTTGGCAATGATCAATCCGAGGCCGCCGCCGAGCGTGGCCAGGAGCAGACTCTCGGTCAGCAACTGGCGAATGATGCGGGCCCGGCTCGCGCCGAGCGCACTGCGCAGCGCGATTTCCTTTCCGCGCCCGGTCGCACGCGCCAGCATGAGATTGGCGACGTTGGCGTTGGCGATGAGAAGCAGGCAGACGACGGCGCCGAACAAAACATAAAGAGTCGTGCGAACATCGCCCACCAATTCATCGCGCGACGGCTGACAAGCGGCGCCCCACTTCGTGTTGGTGTCGGGATATTTTTTCTCCAGCGCCGCCGCGATCGTGCGCAGCTCGGCGTTTGCCTGGGTGATGGTCACGCCCGGTTTCAACCGCGCGATCCCGAGCAGGCTGTGGCTTCCGCGCTGTTGCGTGAAGGGCGTATTTCCATCCGGAGAGGCCGCGTCTTCCGCGTGGGTAAGGTAGATTTCAATTGGATCGGTCTGGATCGGGTACTGAAAACCTTGCGGCATCACGCCGATCACCGTGTAGAGACGGCCGTCCAGCATCAGGACGCGACCAATCGCGTCTTCGGCGCGATTGAAATGGCTCTGCCAAAAACCATAGCTCAGAACAGCTTTGAATCCGCCCGGTCCTCCACCCGCCTGCTCATCTGCGCGCGTGAAACCGCGGCCCTTCACTGGCTGGATGCCGAGCACGTCGAAGAATTCGCCGTTCACCGACAGTCCAGAGACACTCTGCGCCTGCTGGTCGTCGGACAACGCCACGGTGCGATAGCGATACTCCGCCATTCCCGAGAAGCTGCGGCTCTGTTCGCGGAAATCGAAGAAGTCCGGATAACACATCGATTGCAGCTTGGGCGCCGCCGTCGTTTCGTTGAGGTCGATACTGCCGATGGCCACCAACTCGTTAGGCGCGGGGAACGGGAGCGGTTTCAGGAGGACCGCGTTGACCACGCTGAAAATCGCGGTGTTCGCGCCGATCCCGAGCGCGAGGGTGAGAATAGCGATGATCGTGAACCCGGGATGTTGGATCAGCTGGCGGAGTCCGTAGCGAATGTCGGTTAGCATGTGAATTTTCGATTTTCGAATTTTGATTTTCGATTCCCTCGTTCCCAAACTCTGTTTGGGAATGCCAATGTCCCGGCAACTCTGTTGCCCCGACTGCGAAACAGAGTTTCGAAGACAAGTGCGTTCCCAAACAGAGTTTGGGAACGAGAGTTAAGAGACAGCGTAGAAGCAGCCTTCATTCGGCGCGCAAGGCGATGATGGGATCCACCCGGGTGGCGCGGCGCGCAGGAAGCCACGCGGCGATGAATGCAACGACGGACACCAGGACCACGATGCCCGCGAACGTTGCGGGATCGGAGGCGCCGACGCCGAAGAGCAGGCTGTTTAACAATCGCGTCGCGGCGAACGCGCCCGCCAGTCCAACCGCAACACTGATTCCGACAAGCGTCATGGCTTGCCCGACGATGAGGCGGAAAATGGAACTCTTGCCCGCGCCGAGGGCGATCCGGATTCCAATCTCGCTCGTCCTTTGCGCGACGGAATAAGCCAGCACGCCGTAAATCCCGATCGCGGTCAGAACCAGAGCGGTGCCGGCGAAGATCGAAAGCAGCAAGGTGTTGAACCTTGGCTGCGCGAGTGAGCGCGAGACGTATTCATCGAAGACGCGGACACTGGTCAGCGGAATCGTCGCATCCATTGCCGCGAGCTCTTTGCGGAGCGAATTCGTAATCGCGCTCGGATTCGAAACGCTCGTCCGAATGACGATCGATATGGCGCGGGCCGGCATCTGCGTCTCCGGCAAATACATCTCCGGCGAGTCCTCGTTCCGCAGCGAGAGCTGCTTCACGTTGCCGACCAGCCCGACGATCTCGCGGACCTTGTCTCCGTTATCGTCAGCGGCAAACCCCGGCTGGATCCGTTTTCCGATCACGTTCTGTCCGGGGAAATATTTCTGCGCGAAACGCTCGTTTACGATCACGACCGGAGCGGAGTCGAACCGATCACGCTCATCGAAGACCCGGCCTCGCCCGACCGGGATGCCCATCGTCTTGAAATAATCCGTCGCGATGATGTGGACCGGGGCGACCGGTCGCTGGCTCTCTGGGAGCGGACTTTGTTCGATGTCGAAAGAAGTCACCAGGTTGCTCCCGCTCAAGGGCAGCGGCACGATCGTGCTCGCCGATTCGACACCGGGAATGGCACGGATTCGCGGCAGGAATTGGTCGTAAAATGCGATGACGTTTTCGTTTTTCGGGTAGGTCACGCCGGACGGAGCGATGCGCGCGGTGAGGAGCCGCTCGGTGCGCACGCCTGGCTGGACGCGGCCAAGACGCGCGAAACTCTGGATCAAAAGTCCGGCCGAGATCAGCAGGACTAAAGCGAGCGCGACTTCGGCCATGATGAGAGCATTGCGGACGCGGCCTTTGTTTTCTCCACCACTGCCAGTCCGGCCGCCGGACTTGAGCGAGCTGTTGAGATCGACGTGCGATGCCTGCCAGGCTGGGACGAGGCCAAAGACAACACCGGTCGCGAGCGAAACGAGCAGAGTGAATATGAGCACGGAAGCGTCGAGCTGGATGTTGCTGATCCGCGGAATATCTTGCGGGACCATTTTGACCAGCGCTTCGGTTCCCCATTGTGCGAGAAGCAATCCGAAGACGCCGCCCAGTCCGGACAGCAGGACACTTTCGGTGAGCAATTGCCGGATGATCCGGAACCGACTGGCGCCCATCGCCGCGCGCAAGGCGATTTCTCTTCCGCGCCCGGACGCGCGAGCAAGAAGCAGATTCGCGACGTTGGCGTTCGCGATCAAGAGCACACAGACGACCGCGCCGAAAAGAATATAGAGCGCGCTCCGAACGTCGCCGATCATCTCTTCACGGAGCGGTATCACGAGCACTCCGCGGTGCGAGTTCGAGTCGGGATATTGTTTTGCCAGCGCCTCGGCGATCGTGGACAAATCCGCTTGCGCCTGGGCGATGGTCGCGCCCGGCTTCAATCGCGCCACGGGGTGGAGACTGTGATTACCGCGTTCTGTTGTGGGCGGCTGCGTTCCATCGTAATTCGCCGCGTCCTCGGCGGTAGAGACATAGAAATCGATCGGATCGTTTTGGATCGGGAATTGAAAACCCGCTGGCATCACGCCGATCACGGTGTACGGGCGGCGGTCGAGCGTAATCGTGCGTCCAATCACATTCGGATCGCCACCGAAATGTTTTTTCCAGAAATCGCCACTGACAACAACCTTGAACCCTCCCGCGCCACCGCCGGCCTGTTCGTCATCGCGGACAAAGGCGCGTCCCATCTGGGGCTTGATGCCGAGCACGTCGAAAAATTCCGCGCTGACTTTCAGGCCCGGCAGACTGGTGGCGCCTTCCTCGCTGGTGAGCGCGAACGACCGGTCGCGATAAACTGCGACGCTCGCGAGGGTCCGATTCTGATCCCGGAAATCGAAGAAATCCGGATAGGACAGCGCGTTGAGGTCCGTCTGTCCCTTCTGCCGCGTATCGATATTTCCGAGTGCGATTAGCTGGTTCGGCTCGGGGAACGGAAGCGGTTTCAGGAGGACGGCATTGACCACGCTGAAGATCGCGGTGTTCGCGCCGATGCCGAGCGCGAGGGTCAGAATGGCGATAATGGTGAAGGCGGGATGTTTGATCAGTTGGCGTAAGCCGTAGCGAATGTCGGTCATCATAAGCAGAGGTCGGAGGTCAGAAGTCGGAAGTTAGATTCATTATTCGGCGCGCAAGGCGATGATGGGATCGACGCGGGTCGCGCGGCGCGCGGGCAGCCACGCGGCGATGAAGGCGACCGCGGAGACGAGCAGGACAATACCGGCGAAGGTTCCTGGATCGGATGCGCCGACACCAAAGAGAAGGCTGTTTAATAATCGTGTCGCGGCGAATGCGCCGGCGAGGCCGAGAACGAGACTAATGCCGACGAGCGTCATCGCCTGTCCGACGATGAGACGGAAGATCGAGCTCTTGCCCGCGCCAAGCGCGATCCGGATTCCGATCTCACTCGTTCGTTGCGCGACGGAGTAGGCCAGGACGCCGTAAATCCCAATCGCAGTCAGGATCAGCGCGGTTCCAGCGAAAATCGAGAGCAGCAAAGTGTTGAAACGCGGCCGCGCCAAGGATCGCGAAATGTATTCTTCGAACACGCGGACGCTCGTGAGCGGAATTGTCGAATCGAGCGCTGCCAGTTCTTTCCGAACCGAATTCGTAATTGCATTCGGGTTCGAGACGCTGGTCCGGATCACGATGGACATGATCCCGAACGGGATTTGGGTCCGCGGGAGATACATCTCCGGTGAATCGTCATTCCGTAACGAGAGATGCTTGACGTTTCCGACTACTCCGACGATCTCGCGGATCTTATCGCCGGTGTCGTCGGCGGAGAACCCCGGCTGAATGCGCTTGCCGATGACGTTCTCGCCCGGGAAATATTTTTGGGCGAAGCGTTCGTTCACGATCACAACCGGGGGCGAGTTCAATTGATCGCGCTCGTCGAAGATGCGGCCTTCACGCACGGGGATGCCCATCGTTTTGAAGTAATCGGTCGCGATGATCCGCACCGGCGCGCCGGGCCGCTGGCCTTCGGGCAACGGGCGTTCCTGGATGTCGAACGAGGTCACCATGTTGCTCCCGCTCAAGGGCAGCGGAACGATCGTGCTCGCCGATTCCACGCCCGGGATCGCGCGGATCCGAGTGAGAAATTGGTCATAGAAAGCGATTATGTTTTCGTTTTTCGGGTAAGCGACATCCGGCAGGGAGACCTGGGCGGTCAGGAGTCGTTCGGTGCGAACGCCAGTCTGCACGCGTCCAAGTCGCGCGAAACTCTGGATCAAAAGTCCCGCGGAAATCAGCAGCACCAGGGCGAGCGCGACTTCCGCCATGATAAGCGCGTTGCGGACGCGGCCTTTGCCCTCGCCCGCACTGCCGGTGCGGCTGCCGGATTTGAGCGAACTGTTAAGATCGACGTGCGACGCCTGCCACGCGGGAACAAGACCGAAAACGACGCCGGTGACGAGCGAGGCGAGCAAAGTGAAAACGAGGACTGACGCATCGAGCTGAATGTTGCTGATGCGCGGAATATTTTGCGGAACGGTTTTGACCAGCGCTTCGGTTCCCCATTGCGCGAGAAGCAATCCCAATCCTCCACCCAAGGCGGCAAGCAGCACGCTTTCGGTGAGCAATTGCCGGATGATACGCACGCGACTTGCGCCCATCGCCGCGCGCAGCGCCATTTCTTTTCCGCGCGCCGAGGCGCGGGCGAGGAGAAGATTCGCGACGTTGGCGTTCGCGATGAGCAGGACGCAGACAACCGCGCCGAAGAGAATATAGAGCGCCGTCCGGACGTCGCCGATCATTTCTTCGCGAAGCGGTTTCGCGAGCACGCCGAAATGCGTGTTCGTATCGGGGTATTGTTTCGCCAGCGCCCCGGCGATCGTGGACAAATCTGTTTGCGCCTGCGCGATGGTCACGCCGGGTTTTAATCGCGCCACGGCCTCGAGGCTGTGACTGCCCCGGTTTTCGGTTTGCGGTTTCGAGCCGTCCGGATTCGCCGCATCCTCCGCGATCGTGACATAGAAATCGAGCGGATCGTTTTGGATCGGGAACTGGAATCCCGCAGGCATGACGCCGATCACAGTGTGCGGACGGCGGTCGAGCATGACGGTGCGTCCGATCACATTCGGATCCGCGCCGAAATGTTTTTTCCAGAAGTCGTCGCTGATAATGATCTTGAAACCACTGGTCCCGCCGCCGCCTCGTTCATCGTCGCGAACAAACGCGCGGCCCATCTTTGGCTTGATGCCGAGCACGTCGAAAAACTCCGCGCTGACTTTCGCGCCGTGGACGCTGGTGGCGCCCTCTTCACTCGTCAGCGCGAACGAGCGATCACGATAGACGGCGCTGCTCGCCAGAGTTCGGTTCTGGTCTCGGAAATCAAAGAAGTCCGGATAGGAAAGCGAGTTGAGATTCGTTTGGTCCTTCTGGCGCGTATCGGTCATGCCGACCGCGACGAGCTGGTCCGGCTCGGGGAACGGCAGCGGTTTGAGCAGGACCGCGTTGACCACGCTGAAGATCGCGGTGTTCGCCCCAATGCCGAGCGCGAGCGTAGCGATCGCGATGATGGTGAAGGCCGGATGCTTTATGAGTTGGCGTAAGCCGTAGCGGATGTCGTTTAGCATATGAGAAGGTCGCTGATCGAATCTCGGGAGCGCAGGCTGCCAGCCTGCACCACCCAGAGTTTCAGTTTCGCGGTTGAAAAACTCATTCCGTTCGCAATGCCTCGATCGGGTTCACCTTCGTGGCGCGATTTGCCGGGAAGAAACACGCGATCAGCGCGACGGCGCCGAGCAAAAGGGTAATGCTCGTCAGCGTGACCGGATCGTAGGCGCTCGTATTGAAGAGCATTGACCCCATCGCGCGCGACGCCGCCAGCGTGGCGAGTAATCCAATCGCCAGTCCGAGGCCGATGAGCTTCCCGCCTTGCGTCAGGACCAATCGCAGCACGTCGCCCTGTTGCGCACCGAGCGCCATTCGGATCCCGAATTCGCCGGTCCGCTGAACGACGTTGTAAGCCATCACGCCATAGATTCCGACCGCGGCGATGACGAGTGCGACCGACGAGAACACGGTCAGTAGGAGCATTGCGAAGCGCTGCCGCGCGATGCTCTCAGACATGATCTCTTCCAGGGGCCGAATGATGCCGACTGGCTGGTCCTTATCGACAGCATACACGGCTGGACGCAATGCGCCGAGCAACGCGGCTGGCGAGCCATTCGTCCGAATGACTACGTTAAGTGAATTGAATGGAGCTTGCGCGAACGGCTCGTAGGACTGGGCACTGGTCGCTTTATCCAGACCGTATTGTTTGATGTCGCCCACGATACCGACGATTTCGCGCCAAGTGTCAGGGCCATTCTGGATATTGATCCGTTTCCCGATCGGATCCTCGTTCGGGAAAAACTCACGGGCCATCGTTTCGTTGATGACCGCAACCCGCGGCGCTCTGGCATCATCCTGCGCAGTGAAAACGCGGCCGCGGACGAGCCGGATTCCCATCGCCCGGAAATAGTCGGGCGTAATTGCGTAATAATTTGTGCTCGGCAAATCGCTCGGCGCGATTGCCGGACGACCCTCGATGGTAAAGGTGAGAACGTAATCGCCTACCAGCGGCATGGAATGCGTGATTCCGGCCGCGTGGACTCCTGGCAGATTTTTCACGCGCTCGAGCAACGCGTCGGCAAAGGCGGTTTGTTGCTCGGGCTTCGGATATTTGCTTTGGGGCAGCGAAAGCCGGAGCAGGGTGGCGTTTTCGGGATTGAATCCCGGATTGACCTGCGCGAGCTGCATAAAACTGCGGGCGAGCAATCCCGCGCCGCCAAGAAGGACTAGAGCAAAGGTGACTTCGATGACGACGAGGGCGCTGCGGAGCCGGCCGCGCGCGCCGCCCTCGGTCGAGCCACGCGTCCCCTGCTTCAGAGCTTCGTTCACATCAGTGCGCGCGGCGAGCCAGGCGGGAGCGATGCCGAAGACGAGACCGGTAACGACGCTGAGCGCGAGCGAGAAAAGAAGCACACCGGAATCGAGATGAATCTCAGTGATGCGCGGCAAACTCGTCGGCGCGAGAGCCAGTAAAGTGTCGAGGCCCCAGCGCGCCAGAAGAATGCCGGCCATTCCGCCGCAAATTGCCAGCACGACGCTTTCGGTAAGGAGCTGGCGGATCAGCCGCCCGCGTCCGGCGCCAAGCGCGGCGCGAATCGAAATCTCACGAGAACGGGCCGTCGCACGAGCGAGCAGAAGGTTCGCGAGATTCGCGCAGGCAATGAGAAGGACGCAACCGACAGCGCCGAGCAAAGTGTAGAGGACCGGCTTCACGTCGCGCACGGTGTAATCCTGAATCGGCATCATCAAGATGCCCCAACCCTTGTTAGAGTCGGGATATTGCTTCGCGAGCTGGCTGGCGAGCAGTTCCATCTCCGCTCTCGCCTGCGCGACGGTGACGCCCGGCTTTAGACGCCCCACGACATTGATGTAATGTCCGCCGCGAGCGTCGTTCGAGGTCTCATCCGGCTTGAACGCCATCGGCATCCACGCGTCGATTTTGCTGCCCTGGCCAAAGCCGGGAGGCGCCACCCCGACAACCGTGTAGGGCTCACCATTGAGTTGAACCGAGCCCCCGACGACGTCGCGCGCGCCGCCAAAGACACGTTGCCAGAACGGATAGCTCAGCACGACGACATGGTTTTTCCCAGGGGCGTCTTCTTCCGGGAGTAACATCCGACCGAGGAAAGGCTTCACCCCGAAGACATCGAAGTAATGCGCCGTCGTCTTCACCCCGATGAGCTGTTGCGGTTCACCGTTGCCGGTGAGATTGACCCGCGAGCCCCCATAGGCGGCCAGATACTCAAAGGACTTTGTCTGCTTTTCCCAATCGAGATAGTTCGGCGGTGAAACGGAAAATTCGGGAAATTTCGGCAAATCCGTTTCCCGGATTGCAACGATCCGGTCAGGATCGCGATAATCGAGCGGGCGCAGGAGCACGGTGTTGACCACCGAAAAAATCGCGGTGCAGGCGCCGATGCCGAGCGCGAGCGTGAGGATCGCGACGATGGTGAAACTGGGCGCTTTGATGAGCTGGCGAAGAGCGTAGCGAAAATCGTTTAACATAATTTATTCAGTGCGGAGAGCTTCCATGGGATCAACGCGGCTGGCGCGCCGCGCGGGTAACCAGCAAGCGACCAGGCAAACAACAGTCATGATCGCGGCCGTCGCGGCGAACGTCGCCGGATGGAGCGGCGGAACATTGTAGAGAACGCTCTGCAGGGCGCGTCCGGAAAGGGCGACGCCAATGAGCCCGATTATCGTTCCGGTGATTAACAAACGCAGTCCGATCTTGAGAAATTGCGCCGCGATCTGTTCGCGTTGCGCACCGACTGCCATGCGAATGCCAATCTCGCGCGTCCGTTGCGATAC
>JBHELY010000085.1:0-9860 GCA_046262815.1 Chthoniobacterales bacterium
GCCGTGCGATGACCGCCGTCGAGCTCGAGCCCCGGGCGCCGGTCGCCCCGTTCGTCCGGCGCCGCCCGCCGGCGCCGGTGAGGCGGAAGAAGCTCCTCTTCGCGGTCGCCAACCACAGCTTCCTCATCGCCGCGGCGGTCGCGTATCGGATCGTGACCGGGCTCGCGATTATTTCCGGTTCCACCGCGCTGTCGAACTTTGCTCCCCTGGCCGCCATCGCGCTTTGCGCTGCCGCGTATTTCCCGGCGAAGTTCAAATTCACCGTCCCGATGATCGCGCTGCTCATTTCCGACGTGGTCCTCAACCTGTCCTACGGGTTTTCGTTGTTCAGCCCGTTTGTGATCTCGCATTACATCGGGTTCGCGCTCGTCGGATGGCTCGGGTGGTTGCTGCGCAATCGCGCTTCGCTTAAGACGCTTTTGCCGGCATCGATCGCCGCTTCGGTCATCTTTTACGTCGTCACCTGTGCCGTTTCCTGGCTCTTTGATAGCTACCCAAAGAACTTTGCCGGCCTCGTTCAAGCGTTGACCGTCGGTCTGCCGCAATACAGTGCCACGCCGAGCTGGATGTTTTTCCGGAACTCGGTCGTGAGCGATTTGCTCTTCACCGGGCTTTTCATTCTTTGCTTCCACCTGGGTCGCGCCACCGAGCCTGCCCGCGTGACCTCCGCCGAGCCGCGCACGATCTAGTCCGGCCTTATGTCGCAGCCGGAGCAACGCGACGAGGTCGAGATGCTCTCGTTGATGCTGCTCATTCGGCGTTTCGAGGAGCGGGCCAGCCAGCAATATCAGGCGCAAAAAATCGGCGGCTTCTGTCATCTCTACATTGGACAGGAGGCCGTGGTCTGCGGCGCGGTCGCAGCGGCGCGGCCGGATGATTATTTAATAACAGCCTACCGGGATCACGCCCACGCGCTCGCTCGCGGGACGAGCGCGAACGCGTGCATGGCGGAATTGTTCGGGAAAGCGACCGGTTGTTCGCGCGGACTCGGCGGGTCGATGCATTATTTCGACAAGGAACGCCACATGTATGGTGGGCACGCGATCGTCGCCGCACACGTGCCGCTCGCGGTCGGGATGGCGTTCGCGTCAAAATATCGGAATGAAGATCGCGTCACGCTTTGCTTTTTCGGCGACGGCGCGATCAACCAGGGTGCGTTTCATGAAGCGTTGAATCTCGCGGCTTTGCTCAAGCTGCCGGTCGTGTTCGTTTGCGAGAACAATTTATTTGCGATGGGAACAAGCGTCGAGCGTTCGACGTCGCTCAAGGAGATCGTCGAGCGCGCGGAAGGCTACGATATTCCCGGCACCGTCATTGACGGAATGAATTTTCGGGAAGTGCGCCATAAACTTTCGGAGATTATCAGCTCGATCCGCGGCGATCCGCATCCGGCTTTTGCCGAAGTGCGGACGTATCGTTATCGCGGCCATTCCATGTCGGACCCGGCGAGTTATCGAACGAAGGAACAGCTCGAAAAATATCGGCTCGACGATCCGATCACCCGTTTGCGGGCACAGTTGACCCGCGAAGAGAAATTGACCCACGAACAATTTGACCGGCTGGACAAGGAAGCGAAGGAAGTCGCGCTCGCGAGTGTGAAGTTCGCCGAGGAAAGCCCCGAGCCGCCGCTCGAGAAGCTTTACGATTATACCTACAGCCAGCCACCACTAGGATGGCCGCCATGAGAGAGATCACTTATCGCCAGGCGCTCAATGAGGCGCTCGCCGAAGAATTGGAGCGCGATCCGAATGTCTTCCTGATGGGCGAAGAAGTCGCGGAATACAACGGCGCCTACAAGGTGAGCCAGGGATTGCTGGAACGTTTCGGCCCGAAGCGGATCATCGATACGCCAATCAGTGAAAACGGATTCGCTGGACTGGGCGTGGGCGCGGCGATGGTAGGGCTGCGGCCGATCATCGAATTCATGACCTTCAGCTTTTCCTTCGTCGCGTTCGACCAGGTCGTGAACAACGCGCCGAACATGCTCACCATGTCCGGCGGTCAGTTCAACATTCCGATCACGTTTCGCGGACCGAACGGACCCGCCCATCAGCTCGGCGCGACTCATTCGCACGCGACCGAGTGTCTTTACGCGAACGTTCCCGGTTTGAAAATCTGCACGCCCGCGACACCGCGGGACGCGAAAGGATTGTTGAAGACAGCGATTCGCGACAACGATCCCGTGCTCGTGCTGGAGGTGGAACTTCTCTATAGCTCGAAAGGAATGGTCGAAGACGAAAACGTTGAGCTGCTGATCCCGCTCGGCGAAGCGGAAGTGAAACGCGAAGGAAGCGACGTGACGATCATTTGTTACGCGCAGACGGTGCCGCTGGCCCTTGCGGTGGCGGAAACGCTCGAGAACCAAGAGGAAATCAGCGCCGAAGTTCTCGACCTGCGTTCAATCAAACCGCTCGATCTCGATGCGATCCTCAAATCCGTTTCAAAGACGCATCGGGTTGTGATCGTCGAGCAAGACCGGCCATTTTGTGGTGTCGGCGCGGAAGTTTCGTATCGAATCCAAAAGGAAATGTTCGATGGACTCGACGCCCCGATTCTGCGCGTCGCCCAGGAAGACATCCCAATGCCGTACAACGAACGGCTCGAGAAAGCCGTGTTGCCGAGCGCGGAGAAGTTGATCGCGGCCGTGAAGAAGGTTTGTTACGCCTAACGAATATTCGCCATGCCTGAAATCCAAATGCCGAAGCTGAGCGACACGATGACGGAGGGCACTCTCGTTGCGTGGAAAAAGAAAAAAGGCGACAAGGTTTCCGCGGGCGAAGTGATCGCGGAGATCGAGACCGACAAGGCGACCATGGAATGGGAGTCGCCGGAAGACGGAACGCTGAGCGAGATCTACGTGGAGGAAGGCGGCAAGGTTGATGTCGGCGTAAAGATCGCGTTCATCGGCGCTGAAGGACAAGCACCGCCGAAGGAAGAAAAGAAAAAGGAGCCCGAACCAAAGGCGAAGGAAGAGGCAAAAGCTCCGGCAAAAAAGAAAGAGCAGGCAGAAACGGAGAAGCCCGCGCCCGCGAAAGACAAAGAACAGGAAACCGCGCCGCCGCAGGAAAGTAAGGAAACTAAAGCGCCCGACAAAAAGCCGGCGCCGAAAGTTGAAGGCAGTGATGAAGCAAGAGTAAAAGCTTCGCCGATTTCCCGGCGGCTCGCTGCGGAAGAGGGCATCGATCTTTCGACGGTGAAGGGAACCGGCCCCGAGGGTCGCGTGACGGAGAGCGATGTGCGCGCGGTCATGAAATCAAAAGGTCCGGCGCCGCAACCAAGAGCGGCGGCTCCGCGCATTCCAGCCGGAGAAGGTTCGCGCATTAGCCTTACCGGGATGCGCAAAATCATTGCGGAACGTTTGGTCGAGAGCAAAGGCCCGGTTCCGCATTTCTATTTGAATATCGAGATCGATGCCGGGCCGTTAATGACGGCGCGCGCCGAATTGAAATCAGCCGGTGAGAAAAGCGACAACGCGAAGATCACGGTGAACGACTTCGTCTTGAAGGCCGCGGTCGAAGCGGCGGTGAAAGTGCCGAAGGCTAACGCGTCTTTCGACGGCGACGCGATTGTCCAATACAACGATGTGAATCTCGGCATCGCGGTCGCGCTCGAAGAAGGCTTGGTCACGCCGGTGATTCGCGCCGCCCAAACCAAATCGCTTCGAGAAATCAGCGAAGCGGTGAAAGATTTGGCGCATCGCGCGCGGAACAAGCGAATGAAGCCGGAAGAGTTCCAGGGCGGCACGTTCACCGTCTCGAACCTCGGCAGCTACGGGATCGATAATTTTTTGGCGATCATCAATCCACCGCAGGGCTTCATTCTTTCCATCGGCGCGATCGTGAAGAAGGCCGTCATCGACGATTGCGACCAGATCGTGCCCGGGCAGCGGATGAGCATCGGGATGAGCTGCGATCATCGCGTGATCGACGGCGCGCTCGGCGCTGAATACCTGAAGGCGCTCCGGCAATTGCTGGAAAACCCGGCGCTGCTGTTGATCTAGTCGTTAGGCCATGGAGAACCGGCCGCCGGAAAAGCGCTTGGAGGTAGCGCCCTTCGCAGTCCACGCCACCCGCGGAGTGTTACGAGACCCGAAGGCGCGTCGGAAAACGATGGCGCTATTGCTGGCCGGCGCCGTGGTCCTGATCGCATTGGGATTATTTGGAGCGAAAACGTGGCTGGAACCGCACGAACATCCGGTGCGCTTTATCTCGTTCTGGTTTGCCTGCGGGTGGATCACGCTGACGGCGTTACTGCTCGCCTTACTGGACTTGCTTGTGCTTCGGACAGCGGCGCGGCAAGCGCGTAAAGCTTTGCGCGAGGAAATGGCCGAACCCGCGGAGGTCAAATCCGAGGAGTAGCAAGCCGCGGCCAACGCCATCGCGCTATGGCCAGGAGGAGAAGAGAGCAAAGGCTCGTTATTATACCCGCCACGAGCCACGGGTTTTGGTAACGTAGTTCTACCTGGTGTTCTCCGGCGTCGAGCGGAAAGGCGAGTAAACCTGCATCAGCTTTCAAGGATGGTTTCGGCTTTCCGTCCTGGAAGGCGTGCCAGCCGGGGTTGAAAGGAGTTTGCAAAATGACAAGACCATCTTGTTCGAGCCGAATATTTCCCGTAAGTCTGTTTTGAGTGAACGAGGTGAGTTGTAACGCTCCTTTGCGTTGCTTTTCCACGATCGCCGGATAGGACGAGCTTGTTAGTTCGCGCTGCAAGTCGTTTGGGCTTGTTGCTGGCAAACTGGGAACTTTCGCCCGCTCAACCTCATCCAGGACCGCGGCCATCAGTAACGCTTGCTCTTTCTCGTCCTGGGAAAGCTGGAGAAACTGATCCTGGGGTAGGTAGCGGTAATAACTCAAACCAAGCGGAAGCGAGAATTGGTTGCGAAGGAGGTAATAGTTGCCGTAAGTCCGGACCGATTCGTATTGGGCAGCTTGTTGGAAAAGCTCTACGTCCTGAGTCAGAACATATTTTTCGGCGGCGAACAGGGAGAGCAGGAAGTTACCCGTAAGACCGACCGTCCAGCGAGTGTCGACCTCGAACCGGCTCTTCAGCATTCCGACAGTGTCGAGAAAGGTGATGTAATTGGAATCGTTGAAGGAGCTATAGGACGCGGTGCCGTAATATCCCAATAGCAGCGGGTAATTCGACTCAGTGGCGGTGCCGCGAGTGGACCGGTGCATTTCCGTAATGCGAAAGAATGAATTGTCCTGGGTGTTGAGATCCCGGACCGCTTCGACGAGATCCGCCGGAGCGCCCGCCATTCCCTGGACCAGATCCTGTTTCTGAAGCGTGGGACGCGGCGGAGCGACCGAGATTCTGCCAAAGTGACTAAGCTCGACGACGGTCACCACCAGGATCAGATAGGCCGCGGCTGGTTGTCTCTTGGTTAGCCGACCGGCCGCGAGAAGGATGGCATAGCCGGTGAGATAGAGCGTCACCACAATGCGGAGCCGCGGTTCGACCAAAGTTTGCAGAGCATCGATCGGCAGATAGAGAACGCCCACGAGGACGACAAAGGTAGCTCCCAGCAACCATATCCTAAGGGAGCCGCGTTCGAGGTACCGGGTAAGAGCGATCATGCTCAAGGTGATGATTCCAAAAACCGAGAATAGCGAGTAGGCCCGGTAATAGTCGCCCTTGAACAGCCAGAACAAATACCTGAACCAGGGAAAGAGTGTGGGAACGATCAGCCACGCGAGGAAAACGAGGTAGAGGATCCGTTGGCGACGAGTGGCCGCGACGAAGACCTGAGGCAGGAGCAGCAGGCAAATCAATCCGCAATAGGTCAACGGAGCTTCGACGTAGGTTTGCCAGCCTCGAAACGCGTCGCCTGTTCCGACCAGGTCATTCGAGAAGAGCCGGAGGAATGCGGTGGCGTAATGCGCCGGGGACTCCAGGCCGAAAATGGGGACAGACGAGAGAGTGGCGAGGCCGGTAGTGGCGCCGGCGCCACGAGGACTGTTCAAGACGACGTTCAGGTACGGCAGGACCACGACAGCCCCGAGCGCCACGCCAAGAACAGCCACGCCACCTAACACAGCAGAGCCGATCAGAATTTTTTTCGGCTGCCAGTCGTGGCGTGCGAAAACGCTGGCCAACCAGTAAATGACCAGGAAGACCGCGGCGAGATAGAGATAGAATGGGTTAACTGTGCCGACGAGCGCGAGGGACACCGTCAGGAGAAGCCAGCGTCCCTTCAGAAGAGCCAGTTCGATTCCCAAAAGAATCAGACTAAAGGCTAGCAATTCCTGGACGAACAAGGCGCAACAGCTCCCGATACACATGTAACCGGAATAGCCGAGAAGAAGAGCGCCGAGGAGAGCGACGCCCGTGGGCAGGGAGCGAAGTCGAAGGAAACGAAAGAAGATGAGCCCGGCGACTACTACCTTGGCGAGATGCTGATAAACAAGTGCGTTTGCGATGAATCGAGCGGGCAACCAACTGACTGGCTCCCAGATGAGGTATCCTATGGCATAGGCCAGGTCCTGGCCCATGCCAATATGGAACGACCAGGAAGGGAAGCCGTCGCTCCGGATGTAGTGGGAGAGATGAACGAAATCCGAGTAATAGCTGTTGAGGGAGTCGCTGCCGATGTCTGTGTAAAGCAGCAGAGCGCTGCCATAGATAAAGGGCCAGAAGACAAATATTCCGGGAGCGAACAAACAAGCGCCGGCCACAAGATATAGGCGCCAGGATCTAATGCGCATGTCGGAAGTCGGGTATCACTGGTAGCGCTCGTCGTGATAAGCGTTGTTGCTCTTATAGGTCTCGAGCTGAGCGCGAATCGAACGGACTCGCGCTTCATTGCCTTCGGCGGCGGCAAGGCGCAGGGCGTGTTCCGCGGTTCGCTTCGCTTCAGTGAAACGTCCGGTCTCGGCGTAGGCGGCCGCCAGGGTTGCGGCGATGATTTGGTTTCGGCTGCGGGTTAAAGAATCAGCGCGCTCGGCCAGAGCTACCGCTTTGACGCCGTTGCGAATCGACGAGTTCGGCCAGGTAGCGAGAATCCACGCCATGTTATTGAGTGCCTCGGTATCGTCGGGCGCGAGCTCGAGAGCGCGTTTGTAATGGTCTAGCGCCTGCCTGGCGTCGCCGAGGGCGAGATAAGTGTTGCCTAAGTTGTAGTATGCATCTTCGAGGCGCGGCTCGAGCTGAAGCGCTTCGTGTAACACCGCAAGCGCGTCCTGGAAACGGCCGAGCGCCAGGTAAAAAGCACCCAGGCTAGAAAGAGGCTCCGGCTGGCGACGATTGATCATCAGCGACTGCTCAAAGTGCTCCATTGCTTCCTTATTCTTTCCTTTCCAATACAGAGCGAGCGCGAGATTTGATTCCGCGATGATGTTATCACTGGTCGCGGAGAGCGCATGCCTCCAAAGGCTTTCGCTATCTTCCCAATAGGAGGCTTGAGTTCGGGCGGCAACGGTAAGGGTAACGATTGCCCCGGCCGCGGCGGCGGTGACCGGAACCCACAACGGCCGCCAGCGTGCGCATAATTCCGCGACGCCCCATCCTAGCATTAGGTAGAGCCCGATCTGCGGAAGGTAGGTGTAACGGTCAGCGTGCGATTGATTGCCGACGTGCAGAATCCCGATCACCGGCAGGAGCATGACCAGATACCACAACCAACCGGTGACCAGGCAGCGTTGCCGCCGCCAAATCATGACGATGACAGAAATCGCGGCGAGAAACAGAAACGCGATCGCAATTGCGGCAGGCTGGAGTCGGTCCGTTTCCCACGGATACAAAGGCGCGAGGTTCGTGGGCCAAACCATCTGGCGCAGGTAATCCAGATAAGAGAGCCCGACATTCGCGAGTCGAGCCGAAAACGAAATGTGTTCGATTGGTTGCAACGATTCCCGCTGGGCGAACATAGTGACGACCGACGACGCGAGCGAGAGCGCCAGAAGCGGCAGCTTTTCCCGAAGCAAAAGCCACCATCGCTTACGTTGTTCGGGCGTGTTGATGGAAAGGGTTGGAAGCCGATCTAGCGGCCAGTAGTCGAGAAGCAATAGGACGAGGGGCAGAGTAACGAGCATCGGTTTACACATCAGGCCGAGCGCGAACAAAACGACGACCGTGAGGTAACGCGATCGGCTGGGGCCGCGGGCGTAGCGCGTATAAGCCATCAGGGTTAAGAGGAAGAACAGGCCGCTCAAGACATCCTTGCGCTCGGAGACCCAGGCGACGGATTCGACTCGCAGTGGATGAATGGCAAAGAGCGCGGCGACAAAGACGCTCCGCCAGGCGGTGCCCGTCATTTGGCGGAGCAAGAAGAAAAGCAGGATCGCGTTGGCCGCGTGGATGAGCACGTTCGTTAGGTGATGACCCCATGGGTTGAGACCGTAGAGCTGGCAGTCGACCATATGCGAAAGCCAGGTGAGGGGATGCCAGTTGGCCGAATGGAAATGAGTAAAGGCCCAGGCAAAGCCTTCGAAAGAGAGACCGCGCGATACCTGCGCGTTCTTCGTGACGTAATCCAAGTCGTCGAAATCGACGAAATCGTGTTTCAGGGTCTGGCCGAAGACGATCCAGACGAGAGCGGCCAGGAGGAGAGAAATCGCGATGAGAATCCAGCGGCTGCTGGCCATGTCAGCCCGTGCAGTCAGTTCGTTCGGTTTAATTTTCGGTTGGCGGCTCATTGCTGGTAACGGCTCGGAGACGATAAAGGGAAGGTGCCCGAGCGCTAGATAAAAGACCGAATCGGGACTCGCAAAGGAAGCCACCCGACCGAATAATCTGCGCGTGGGAAACAACGGTTGGAAAACCCGTGAGCAAATGGAATTGGACGAGGCGCGGGTCCTGGCGCCGTTCGCGCAAAAGTCGGGCGAGTCCCGCGGCCGTCAATATCCCGAGCCGCGCCACGATTACCGAACGGAGTTCCAGCGCGACCGGGCGCGGATCATTCATTCGCGCGCGTTTCGCCGGCTGGAATATAAGACGCAGGTTTTTCTTAACGGCACCGGCGACCATTTGCGGACGCGGTTGACCCACTCGATCGAAGTGGCGTCGATCAGCCGCACGATCGCGCGGGCGCTGGCCTTAAACGAAGATTTGGCGGAAGCGATCGCGCTCGCCCACGACCTCGGCCATTCGCCGTTTGGGCATTCCGGCGAAGAAGTGCTCGACGAATGCATGCGCGACCATGGCGGCTTCGATCACAACAAACAAAGCCAGCGCGTGGTGGAATTACTCGAGAACGCGTACCCGGCGTTTCCGGGATTGAACCTCACGTTTGAGGTGCGCGAGGGATTGCGGAAACACGACGAGTTTTACGATTCGTCCGTGCCGGGTGAGAAAAGCTACAAATGCCCGTCGCTCGAAGCGCAAATCGCGGACCTCGCGGACGAGATCACTTATTACAGTCACGATCTCGATGACGCGATCGACTTCGAAATTCTCCAGACCGAGCAGTTAGAGGACGTGGCGATTTGGCGGCGGAGCCATGAATCGGTCTCCGCGCGTTATCCCGATGTCCACGAGCCGGAGCTCCACAAGTTGATCATCGGCGCGATGATCGACGCTCAGGTGCGCGATGTGGTTACGACGAGCGCCGCTGCGATCGCGAAGAGCGGCGTGCGCAGCGCCGATGAAGTGCGGCGGCAGGAGACCTCACTCATCCGTTACAGCGATGAGCGGCGGGCGGCGAACCAGGAACTGCGGCGCTTTCTCTATAAGAACGTCTATTACCATCCGCGGGTGGCGGAGGTGAACCGGCTCGCCTGCGAAATGTTGAGAAATGTTTTCGACGCTTATGTGCGGGAACCGAATTTGTTAGGCGACGCCGCCACCCGCCGGATCGAGAGCGAAGGTTTGCACCGGACGGTGTGCGATTACATCGCCGGAATGACCGACCGGTATCTAATGG
>JBHELY010000086.1:0-9390 GCA_046262815.1 Chthoniobacterales bacterium
GTTTGCCGCGGATCGGCAGGATCGCCTGGTAACGCCGATCCCGTCCCTGTTTCGCCGAACCGCCGGCTGAATCACCCTCGACGATGTAAAGCTCCGTCAATTCCGGATCGCGTTCCGAACAATCGGCGAGTTTGCCGGGAAGGCCGCCGCCAGTCAGCGCGCCTTTGCGGATCGTCTCCCGCGCTTTGCGCGCCGCTTCTCGAGCGCGGGCCGCCGTCAGGACCTTGTCGAAAATCCGCCGGGCGATCGGCGGGTTTTGGTCGAAGTAGGTCATCAACCCTTCGTAAACAATCGAGTTCACGATTCCGTCGATCTCGGTGTTCACGAGCTTCACCTTGGTCTGCGATTCGAACCGCGGGTTTGGCAGCTTAATGCTCAGCACGCAGATCAAACCTTCGCGGACATCATCGCCGGAAATGGCCGGGTCTTTCTCTTTGGTCAGGCCATTGGTCTTCGCGTATTGATTGACGGCCTTCGTCAGTGCGCTCCGGAATCCGGTCAAATGCGTGCCGCCATCCGGATTCGGAATCGAATTCGCGAAGCAAAGGATCTGGTCGTTGTAGCTGTCGTTGTATTGCAGGACGACGTCGATGAACACTTCGTCGCGCTGCCGCGAAAGCACGACCGGCTTCGGATGAATGACCTGTTTGTTCTCGCCCAGCTCGCGAACGAACTCTTCGATCCCTTTTTTGTAAACGAAAGTTTCCTTTTTCCCGGATTCGCTCCGCTCGTCGACGAGCGTGATCTCGAGGCCCGGATTCAGAAACGCCAGCTCGCGTAACCGGCTCGCCAGGCGCTCGAACTTGAACTCGGTCGTGATCGTGAAAATCGTCGGGTCGGGGAAGAACGTGATCAGCGTACCGGTTTGCTTTTTATTCTTTAGCTCGGCGATGACTTCGAGTTTCTGCGTCGTCTTGCCGCGCTCGAACGCCATGTGATGGACCTTGCCCTCGCGCGAGACTTCGACCTTGAACCAATCCGAAAGCGCGTTGACGCATTTCGCGCCGACGCCATGGAGTCCGCCGGAATATTTGTAAGCTCCCTGTCCGAATTTTCCGCCGGCGTGCAAATTCGTCAGCACCAACTCCACTGCCGGCATTTTCCATTTCGGATGCATGTCGACCGGAATGCCGCGGCCGTTGTCCTTCACGGAAACGGAGCCGTCGACGTGAATGGTGACGTCAATCCGCGTGCAGAATCCCGCCAGATGTTCATCGATCGAATTGTCGAGCACCTCGAAAACCATGTGGTGCAACCCGCGTTCATCCGGGTCGCCGATATACATGCCGGGGCGTTTCCGGACCGCCTCGAGCCCCTCTAATTTATCGATCTGGGCAGCGTCGTATTTCTGGCTTTGACTGATGCCGGTGGCGTCGTTTTGACGTTTCCGAATGTCTGAGTTTTCGTCTTCTGAAACACGCAAAGCAGAGGCTGGCATATACGACCGAAAGCATAGGCGAAAAACGCTCTTTCAACAACCGATATTCTGCGGTTTTCCGGCCTAATTTTGCGCTACCAATGGGGGAGCGGGCAGGGCCCAAGCACAGTATTTTGTGGGTGGCTGGACGGGCCGGAAGGGCCTGTTTTGCACCATAAGTCAGGCGTGCTTGACCATGTGTCCGGCGACCCCGAAACTCCCCGTCACTCATGCGATTCCAAACTCTCTCCGAAGCACGCTGGATCTTCGCCGTCCTCGCGCTGGTGGCGATCGCGAGCGCGATTTTTTTGCCCTGGCTGCTGGTGCCGGTCCTGGCGCTGACGATTTATGTTTTCTGGTTCTTCCGCGATCCGGCGCGCGTTTCCCCGGCCGACCCAAATGCGGTCCTCGCTGCCGCGGACGGAACTGTCGCCGACATCGTCGAGATCGAAGAAGCGGAAGTGCTCCACGCCCGCCAGAAGCGTGTCGGCATTTTCCTTTCGGTCTTCGACGTTCATACCAATCGCGCGCCGGTCGACGGCAAAATCATTTACAAGAAGGCGCACGCCGGACTTTGTCTCGACGCGCGCCACGCCGATTGCACCACGAAAAATCGCGCGATGACCTGGGCATTCCAAAATTCGCGCGGCATTTTTGTTGTCCGGCAATTGACCGGCATGATCGCGCGCCGAATCGTCGGCTGGTCGAACGTTGGAGACGAATTGAAGAAGGGGGAGCACTTTGGGATGATTCGCTTTGGCTCGCGAACGGAAGTATACTTGCCGCTGGACGCCGAGGTATTGGTGAAGGTGGGCGACCGCGTCACCGGAGGGACCAGCGTGATCGCCCGGCTTCGCTAAAACATGAGCACGCCGAACCCAAAAATTTATCTGCTGCCGAATCTGATGACGGCGGGCAATCTTTTCTGCGGGTTCGCGGCCACCCTTCAGATTGTGCAGGGCGCGCTCCTCCAAGCCTCCGATCCCGACGCCGCCGCGCAGCTTTTTCATTTCGCGGTCTGGTTCATTCTTGGCGCCTGTATTTTCGATGTGCTCGATGGCCGGCTCGCCCGCCTCGGCGGCCACGACAGCGCCTTTGGGCGGGAGTTCGATTCGTTGGCGGACGTCATTTCGTTCGGGCTCGCGCCCGCGTTGATGGTTTATCGGATCGTCCTGCTCGCTTTTCCGCGCGTCGGCTGGGTGGTGGCCTTCGTCTATCTGCTGTGCGGCGCGCTTAGGCTGGCGCGTTTCAATACTCAGGCGGCCAACGGCAGCACGCCGTCGAATAATAAGGAATTTCTCGGCTTTCCGATAACGGCGGCTGCCGGACTGATCGCTTCGATTACTCTTTTCATGCTTTGGTGGTTCGGCGAACGGGAACACGACATCGGCGAGTTCAAGTGGGTGCTTCCACCGCTGATGCTTTTTCTTTCCGTGATGATGTTCAGCCGCTTGCGTTATCCCAGTTTCAAAGCAGTCACCTGGCGAACCACCCGTTCGCTCTCGCGCTTCCTCGTGATCGCGGTCGTTCTGCTCTTCACCGTGCTCAACTACGAATGGATGCCGGCGGTTCTGTTTCTTCTTTATTTGCTCTATGGACTGGTGCGGCCCTGGGTCTCAAAAGCGTGGCAGCGCGAGATCGAAGAAGAGATTGGCGAAGAGCACGCCAGCGAGACGGCGGTCGAGGAGACGCCGTAGCTACAAATCAGCATTAAGCTGCGCGAGAATTTCGGGATCGCGCACATCCGCCCAATCGCCTGCAATTTCGATCGCCTGAACTTTCTTTTCGGCGAGCGCGAGGTTTCGAATCGCGTCCGTCAGCTCGTATTCGCCGCGCGGCGACGGTTTCAATTTCGCGATGTAATCGAAGATGCTCAGCTGAAAAGCGTAAACGCCGGCGTTGTACCACGGACTCGTCGGTTCGCCCCGTTTCGGTTTTTCCCGCAGATCCGTCAGCTCGAATTTCTTGTTCACGAAAACGGCGCCGCCTTGGCTGACGTCTTCGCTCCGCTTCACGCTGATAACGGCTTCCGCGCCGGCGAGTGCGCCGCAAATGCGCCGGTAATTTTCTGGCGCGATCAGGATATCGCCGTAGCTCAGCAGAAAAGGATCGGCTCCGACAAAGTCTTGCGCGAGCGCGACGACGCGGCCGGTCCCGTCCTGGATCGTCTGCGTTTCGTAATCGATCTGCACGCCGAGCTTAGAGCCATCGCCGAAGAATTGTTTCACGACTTCCGCCCGCCAGCCTACGACGATAAGGAGACTCGTTAGGCCACTCTCGCGCAATCCTTCTACGATATGCTGGAGCACCGGTTGGCCGCGGACTTCCAACATCGGCTTCGGCAGCGCTTCAGTCAGGTCGCGCATGCGCGTTCCTCGTCCAGCCGCGAGGAGCACCGCTTTCCTAATGTTGGTTTGCATTTGGCGCGGCGGCTGTTCAACTTCGCGCGATGCGAATGGCTTTCCTTGCGAAGTATGCTGACTTTGGCCTGCTCTTGCTGCGCGTCAGTGTCGGCATCCTGTTCATTTTTTACACGGCTCCGGCATTAATCGGCGGGCCGTCGGCTTGGGCGCATTTCGGCGCTGGTGCGCGCAACTGGGGAATTCATTCGCACTTCCAACTATGGGGATTTCTCGTGGCGCTCCTCGGCTGCATGGGCGGTGTGCTCGTGATCTTCGGGTTGTTCTTTCGAGCGGCGGTGTTGGTGTTGCTGCTTCTGGCCATCGGTCACGCGATCGGGGTAAAACACGGCAGCGGATTCCGCACGGCGCTGCCGTCGATCGAAATGTGCTTTGTCCTGGCCGGCATTCTGTTTGTCGGCCCGGGCAAATACAGCGTCGATAAGACATAGACCCGCTCACGGTTTTTCGCCGACCGAGATCGCCGGCAATTCGACCTGCCGAATCAACGCCGCAATCTTCGGAACTTCCTCGGTCTTGAGCTGCGCCCATTTTTTCAACTCACCATCGAGTCGCGTATCGAGTTGCTTGAAAACGTCGAACTGCGGCTGGGTCGGGCCGTAGTCCGCATATTCGATCGTGCGGCCAAAGGAGTAGAACGCTTCGTTGAGCATGTTCGGGAACGCCAGGTTGCCCTCGGATCCTTTCATGTTCACCTGAATGAGCTGTTCTTCGACGGCGACCATTTTTTTCTTCAGCTCGTCGGCCGCCGTTAGCGCCGCCTTCAAGCGCTCGTCTTCGCCAAAGCGTTTGTGCAGTCCGTCGATCTGCGTCTTCACGTTGCGGATTTCATTGATCGCCTGATGCAGTTCGCCGATCCGATCCGCGACTTTCGAGGACAATTCGAATTGCTTCGGCATCACCGGTTCTGCGTCTTTGATCCGCGGATCGATCACGAGATGGAGCGGAACCGTTTGGGTTTTTCCGCCGGCCGTCATTTTCACCTGGTATTCGCCTGGTAGTGCGAGCGGGCCGCGCGGACCTTCGCCGGCATAAAACGCACCGGGTGTTTCGACCGGATCATCGTAATGCAGGTCCCACGCGAAACGATTCATTCCTTCGACCGCGGGGATGACGCGCGGGGTCTCAACCTGGTCTGGCCACTCGGGCGGTTGATCGTTTTTCTTTTTCTCCTTACTCGAGAGATGGCGCACGACCTTTCCCTGGGCATCGATGATATCGAGCGTCACTTCATCTTTCGCGGCGGCCTTTAAATAATAATCGATGATTGCGCCGGCGGGCGGATTGTCGCCGACGGGCTGGCGTTTATCGACGTCCGTGGGGTAATGCAAACGCAGCGCGGTTTGCGGCTGATAAAGGAGCGCGTCCAACTGCGCTGATTGCGGCGTCACCTGGCGCAACGGCGTGATGTCGTCGAGCACCCAGAACGAGCGGCCGTGCGTCGCGACGACCAGATCATCGTCTTTCACCACCAGATCGTGGATCGGGGTAACGGGCAGGTTCAATTGAAGCGGTTGCCAATGCGCGCCGTCATCGAAGGACAGATACATCCCGGTTTCCGTTCCGGCGTAAAGCAAGCCGCGCTTCTTCGGATCTTCGCGCACGGCGTGAACGTAAGCGCCTTCCGGAATTCCATTCGTGATCGCCGTCCAGGTTTTTCCTGAATCGGCCGTCTTGAAAATGTAAGGCTTGAAATCATCGAGCTTGTGCCGATCGAAAACGACATACGCGACGGCGGCGTCATGCGGCGACGGATCGATCAAGCTCACCGTGCTCCACTCCGGCACTTTCGGCGAAACGTTCGCCCAATGCGCGCCTTCGTCGGTCGTTAGGTGAACGAGGCCGTCGTCCGTGCCGGCCCAGATCGTTCCCTGCTTTTTGGGCGACTCCGCGAGCGCGAACACGGTGTCGTAATATTCCACTGAAGTAATGTCGAGGGTGAGGGGCCCGCCGCTTGGCTGCTGCTTGCTCTTGTCGTTGCGCGTCAGATCGCCGCTGATCTGCGTCCACGTTTTTCCCTGGTCGGTCGTTTTGAAAACGCTTTCCGCGCCGGTGTAAATGACATCCGGATTATGCGGCGAGAGAACCATCGGCGAGACCCATTGGAAACGATGGACGAGATCGACCGCGCCGTGCCCGGAATTATCAAGCGGTACTGCGCTCGCATCGTGGCCGTGCTCTTTATTCTTGTCGTAGTAGCTAATGTAACCTTCGCTGTTGGAATAAATGATGTGCCAGTTCCGCGGATCGGGAATGACGAAGCCGCACTCGCCGCCGCCGGCCTGGAACCAGTCCTGCATCCCGATCACGCCGGAATCCGTCCGGCTCGCGATGCCGAGATTCGAGTTGTCCTGCTGCGCGCCGTAGATGTGATAGGGAAACCCATTGTCGACGGCGACGTGATAGAACTGCGCGGTGGGCTGATTGTTTTGCGTCGTCCAGGTTTTGCCGCCGTCCATTGAGATCGCGACTCCGCCATCATTCGCGTTGCCAATTCGTTGCGGATTGGTCGGATCGATCCAGAGACCGTGATGATCGCCGTGACGCGCCGGGAGGAGCGTGAACGATTTGCCGCCGTCAACGGAACGAAACAACCCGGTATTTAAAACGTAAACGGTGTCCGCCGCTTTCGGATCGGCGTAAACTTTAGTGAAATACCAGGCGCGCTGCCGGAATCGGCCGTCTTCATTGACGCGCGTCCATTTCTCGCCCCCATCGTCGGAACGGAAGAGTCCGCCTTCTTTCGCTTCGATCATCGCGTAGATGCGGTTCGAGTCCGCGCCCGAAACACTCACGCCGATCCGCCCAAGAATTCCGTCCGGCAATCCGTTTCCGTCCAATCGTTTCCAGGTCGCGCCGCCGTCCTGCGACCGATACAAGCCGCTGCCCGGGCCGCCGCTCGAGAAATTCCACGGCTGGCGTCGCGCCTGCCAAAGCGCCGCGTAAACAATGTTCGAATTCTGCGGATCAAACACGACGTCGATGCCGCCGGTGTCCTGATCTTTGCTTAAAACTTTCGTCCACGTTTTGCCGCCGTCGGTCGTCCGAAAAATGCCGCGCTCCAGGCTGGGGCCAAAGATGTGTCCGAGCGCCGCTACCAGAACGATGTCCGGATTTTTGGGATCGACGATCAACGCGCCGATGTGCCGCGTGTCTTTGAGTCCGAGGTTTTTCCAGGTCTTCCCCGCGTCGACGGATTTATAAACGCCGGTGCCGTAGGAAATATTTCCGCGCACTGCCGCTTCGCCCGTGCCGACATAAACGATATTGTGGTCCGAAGGCGCCACCGCGATCGCGCCGATCGAAGAAATCGATTCCTTGTCGAAGAGCGGCGTCCAATTCGCGCCGCCGTCCGTTGTTTTCCAAACGCCGCCCGCGACCGCGCCGAAATAATAGGTGTTCGGTTCGTTTGGAATTCCTTCAATGGCCAGGGCGCGACCGCCGCGGAACGGACCGACCTGGCGCCATTGCATGCCGCGGAAAAGTTTTTCGTCGATCGTCCCCGGCGGGACCGGCGCGGACGACGGCGAAGGATCTGCCGCACGCACGGAGAGCGCGCAGACGAAGAGGAAAAGGAAACGGAAGAGCGAAAGGCGAAGCGACATTCCGTAGATTGGGCGAGGCGAAGCCTGCGCTCAATCGGAATGTTTTGCGGGAACCGGCGGCGGCTCTTCGATAAAGCGAATCGGTTCGGGAATGTGCAGCTTAAGTCCGGACGGCGACTGTTCGCTGGCGACACCGCGCTGTTTCTGGAGGAGATCGAGGTCCCGGCGCATTTTGCCTTTGTTTGTGCACGAAACCAGAGCCGTCTCCTCGCTGATGATTCCCGATTTGTAGGCCTCGACGATCGACTGGTCGAAAGTCTGCCAGCCCAGGCTCGAGCCGGCCTCGATGATTTCGTGGAAGGATTTGTTTTCCGATTCGCCGTAAACAATCGTTTCGCGCGTCCGCAGGCTGCTGCCCATGATCTCGGTCACGAGCAATCGGCCGCCGCCGATTTTGTTCACCAGGCGCTGGCTTATCACATAACGAAGAGAAGCCGCCAGCCGTTGCCGGACTTGTTGTTCCTCCTCGCGCGAAAACATGCCGAGAATGCGGTTGATGGTTTGTCCGGCGTTGATCGTGTGCAGAGTGCTGAAAACGACGTGACCGGTTTCGGCTGCGGTCATCGCGATCTCCAGCGTCTCGCGGTCGCGAATCTCACCGACCAGGATCGCTTTGGGCGCCTGGCGCAACGCCGCTCGCAACCCATCGGCAAAATTGGGAAAATCTTTTCCGAGCTCGCGCTGGCTGATCGCCGCTTTGCGATGGGTGTGAAAAAATTCGATCGGATCTTCGAGGGTCACGATATGGATTTCCTGCGTCTCATTCAGCTCGTTGATCATCGCGGCGAGCGTGGTCGTCTTGCCGGTCCCGGTGCCGCCGGTGAGCAGAACAATGCCGTCCTTTTCCTTGATGATGTCGCGAAAGATTGGGGGCAGCGCGAGCGTGTCGAGCGTCGGGACATTCGATTGCAGCTTGCGCATCACAATCGCGTGCCTGCCGTTTTGTTTGAAGATGTTTACTCGGAAGCGCGCGAGGTTATCGATCGCGTAACTGCAATCGCACGAACCAGTGGTGGAAAATTCGAGTCGCAGGCGTTCGCTGCCGTTCATGATTTGCCCGGCCACCTCTTCGATGAGCACAGGGGTCAGAACAGTTTCCGGCGTGTCGATCGGGAAATCGCTCAATCGACCATGGACTTCGACCAGCGGAGGTTTGCCGGCGATAAAAAGCAGGTCGGAGACGCCATCGGCGCTTTCGAGCATACCCGTCAATAGAGCGTCAACAGTTTGGCGGTCCATGCGTGGCGCCAAAAGATAGCTAAGATCGTGCCCTCGTTAGGTCTGCATCCCGCCGCTCAGGAAAATCCTTACACCTATTCTGACGGGTTGCGGTGCCGGTTGCTTCGCTTTGGCGCCAGCCTGGCCGGTCACGGCACGGTCTCGAGCCGGCGCACGATGACGGCGTCAGACTCCGGAGTGATCTCTTGATCGGCGGCGCCGAAATGCCGGGCTGCGTAATAGGAACCGACCACGAGAACTGCGGCGAGACCTTGCGCGATCAGCGTTTCGTAGGTCGGGAAGACCGCGAACCACATTCCCAGCCACGATGGTAACGCATTAACAAGCCACGGAATTTCCGTCCGCGAAATCCAATGCGCGAGCTGCATTTCCTGAGCTTGCTCGCCCACCATGACCAGCAGCACGACACCGAGAAGAATGCCGGTCGTGATCAACATTTTTCGATAAGGGAGCCTTTGTTGGAGAACGAACGTGAGCACCGCCACCATGCCGGAGAGAAGCAGGCCGAGCAGCGCGCCTTTCAAAACTACGCCGCCGCCGAGCCGCAGATTGTAGCTCTGGAGGAACAGCACCACTTCAAATCCTTCCCGATAAAGCGAAGTGAATCCGAGGAGAATCAAGCCCCACCAAAGGCGCGAGTGACCATTCTTCCGCGCTGGATCGGCCGCGAGGAGCGATTTGCGGCGGCGATTATGATGTCGAATCCAGC
>JBHELY010000087.1:0-9328 GCA_046262815.1 Chthoniobacterales bacterium
GCGCCAGACCCTGGCTCGGCGTCATCCCGCTGCGGACGCCGAGTTCTTCGGCTCGTTGGTTCAACTGAATAATGATCGCTTTCTTTTCCTGATCGTCGAGCAAGCCGACTGGCCTGGTGGTGAACTCCGGCTGATGCCGCAGCGCCGCCTGCAAATAAAAATCCGGCAAATAAATCGTGGCGAACATTAACCGGCCCTCGCGCTGATTTCTCTGCCGCCGTGCACGCGGTTGACCTGGATTTTTAAACGACTCGTTAGGCCAGTCTCGTCCAGGTCCGGCAAACTCCAGCCATTCGCGAGAGACAGTTTTAGCTGCGCGCTGCTGATGATGCTCTGGCGGGTGAGGACGAGAAAAGCCGTCGGCGCGCCTTCGACCAGCCGTTGCAAACGATACCAGTTGTTCTGCGGAATTTTCCGCAGCTCTTCGGCTGGATTGAGCACCAGATCGAGAATGACCAGCGGAAAGTTGCCATCGCGCAAAAGGAAATCGGCCGCTTTCACGGCGTCAGCCGCAGCTGCGCAACGGAGCCAGAGAAGATTTCGCAAAGCAATCGGACCGGCTGTCTGCGGATCGAATGAATCCCGGCCATCGACCAGGCCGAGGAAAAATCCGCGGCGATGCGCATTCTGCAAAAGCGCGTGAATGAAAAGCGCGCTGCCCGCGCTGAGATTCGGACTGGTCAGCTCGGTGATGGCGCTTTTCGGCAGGCCGCCGCCGATCGCATCATCCATCGCGGGCACGCCAGTCGGCAAATGTTCGTCAGCCGGCGCACAAATTTGGGGAAAGCGTTCCGCCAGGAGCTGGCGAAGATGAATGATCTTGTCGCTTGCCGGCATGTCCCAAGATTGGCATAGCCGACCATTATGTTCAACTGAACATTCAGCGTTTCCGGCGCGCTGCCGGCATCTGCTTCCGCACCAGCGACACCATCACGCCCTGGATCCGGAGTTCGCGGGCAGGCACAAGGTTCGGATACATCGGGTTCTCCGCTTTCAAATACGGCCGCCCGTGTTCCGTCACATAACGTTTCAAGGTCGTCTCGCCATCGATCAGCGCCGCGACGATATCCCCGTTCTGCACGTCCTTTCGATCCTCGAGAATCACGACGTCGCCATCCAGAATGTGCGCGTCGATCATCGAATCGCCCCGGACGCGGAGGGCAAAAGTTTTCCCATTCTTGGAAGCATTCACCGAGCGAGTATCGAGCGAAACATGGCCCTCAATGGTTTGTTCCGTGAGCGTCGCCATGCCCGCCGGGATCTGGCCGTAAATCGGCACGTCGGTGATCCGGACCTTTTGCACTGGAGTGATCAACGCCCGTGCCTTTCGCGCGTGCCGATCGAGAAAACCTTTTCGCTCCAGGGTCGCGATGTATTGCATCACCGAAGTCTGGCTGGCGAACCCGAAGTGTTTCTGGATTTCGCGCGTGCTGGGGGTCAGCCCTTTTTCCCGCTGCTCGACCTGGATAAACTCCAGCACATCTCTTTGCCGCTCGGTCAGCATGTCGTTAGGATGCGGAAAAAATCCAGTGCCGCAAGTTCAAATGAACACAAGCGTCTACGACGACAATTGGAACGCGATCTCGTCCAATTGTTCCGTCCAACGGCCGAGATAGGCGAACTTCAGGTAGAGATTCGTCAATGCCGAAATCTGCGCGTCGCGATCGGACAACCATTGCGGATTAATTTCGCGCAACTGTTCCGTGGCTGAGTCCATCAGTGCTCGAATGTTTTCCCGCCACGCCGCGAGGTCGTTCTGCAGCGCGACCATTTCCGGTTTCAACAGCGAACGACTGAGCGCGTTCGACGCCGCCTGAATTTTTCCCAATAGCAAATCCGCTCGCTGCTTGAATGCTCCAAGATCGAGAAACAGTTCCTGTAGCTCCGAAGGAACCGTCTGGTTCGCCGCCGGCGCGCGGTTCTCCAAGCTCAAGAGGTGATGCAATCGTCGCTTCGGATCCTGCAACGCCTGATAGGCCGCGTTGAGTTCCGCGAATCGGTTTTCAGAACCGGCCGCCGTCGCATCTGGATGCTGTTCGAGAGTTTTCCGGTGAAAAACTTCCTTGAGCGCAGCCGGATCGAGCCACGGCATTCGCGGTTGCTCGAGCAGCGCGAAATAATCCGTCATGCAGCGAAACTTTCGCCGCAGGAACAATGCGCCACCGCATTCGGATTCGTGACTTTGAATCCGCCCTTCTGCAGATCGTCGCTGTAATCGAGGAGCGATCCGCTCACGAAGAGCGCGCTCTTGGGATCGACGACGACCCGCACATTCGACGACTCCACCATGATGTCGCGATTCGCCGGGCCATCCACGAGGTCCATTTTGTATTGCAACCCCGAGCACCCTCCGCCGATCACCGCTACGCGCAACGCGCCGCTCGCCCGTCCCTGTTTTTCGAGGAGCGAATTAAGTTTCCGCGACGCGTTTTCCGTCACCTTGATAAGGCGCTCGTTACCGATCTTGTAATTGGTCTGTGCGGTTGAAGGCGACGGGTCAGACACAGCCCAATTTTAAGTCACCGTTGCAAAATTGGTAGGGCGAGACTCTGTCGAGCCTGGCGCAGATCGGTTCGGCTCGACAGAGTCTCGCCCTACCAAATGCTGCCCCGCGATCTCGTCGATTTCGGCCAACGAAGAGACGTGCTGGAATTTTTCGCGCAGTAGTTTGCCATCCGGAAAACCCTTCGAGTAAGCCATGAGGCGGGCGCGCATGGAGCGGATGGCCTGATCTTCGCGGCCCCATTCTTCCACGGCGAGCCGGCAGTGGCGTTGAATCAATTGCCATTTCTCTTCGATGCCGGGTGAGGGGAGATGTTCGCCGGTCGTGAGATAATGCTTCACCTGATTGAAGATCCAGGGCGCGCTCATGGCGGCGCGGCCAATCATCGCGCCGGCAATATTGGTTTCGGCGCGCCGGCGAATCACGTCTTCACCACTCGTTAGGTCGCCGTTGCCGATCACGGGAATCGAAACCGCGGAAACGACTTCGCCGATGACTTTCCAGTCCGCTTCGCCGGAATAACCCTGGGCGCGCGTGCGTCCGTGAACGGCGACCGCTTGAATCCCGGTTTCCTCCAGGATTTTCGCGACCCGCGGCGCGTTGATCGAATCAGCATCCCACCCGATCCGGATTTTCGCGGTGACAGGCAATGGCGCGACCGCGCGCACTACCGCATCAGCGACAGCCGCGAGCGCCGGGCAATCCTTCAGCAGCGCCGAGCCGCCATTCTTCGCCACGACTTTGTTCACCGGGCAACCGAAATTCAGGTCGATGAAATCCGGCGCGACCCAATCCACCACCTGCTTCGCGGCCTCGGCCATGTGTTCGGCATTTCCGCCGAAAAGCTGGACGCCGATCGGCCGCTCGCACTCATCGAAATCGAGATACTCACGCGTGCGATCGTTCCGGCGAAAAACGCCTTCCGCCGAAACAAATTCCGTCACGAGGACATCCGCGCCGCGTTCCTTGCAGAACTGGCGAAAAATTTTGTCCGACACGCCCGCCATCGGGGCGAGATAAAGCGGAAAGGTGGAGAACCAGGGAAGATTGCCGGCCATGGTCGCTAACTATTCCACGATGTGGGGGGAGGCGCACCTCCGTGGCGCAACGTTCTGCGTCCGATCTCGTCGAGGACCCACCCCACGGGCAAGAGCACAGCCGCGACATAGCACACCCAAAAAGGCAGGAGGAAACGCGGCAAGAGATAAGTAAGGGAGCATGTTAGCAGAACCATCATGACGCCGGTGGCGACCAGCACCGCGGAGTGACCGACTATCCGCCTTCCCGTCCTCACGACCAACGCGACCGCAATCAATGCCGCCCATGCGATGAGCAGGTTGCGAAATCGAACGTCGATTAGGCGAAAATAAGCGAGCTGCTCTTGAGCGCCTAAGGTCGCGTCGACCGAATTCCCGCGGAAGGTCGCCAATTTCGCGAGCTGCGGCATCTCGTCGAGCCGGGTCAGGCAGTAGCGCGTGGTCGCGATCGGAAAGATGGTCGAATCGCGCACGGAATAATCGAAGGAGGAGATGAAGTCCGCGCGGACGGCGCGAAGGAACGACGGCTCGAACGAACGGAGAAAGGCGCTGGCGACACGATTGGCGTAGAAATCGAGGTGATAAGCAAAATCGGTTTTGATTCCCGATTCTTCGATGATTTCAACGAAGCGGTTGAGGCATGGCCCCGGATCCCATTCTCGCGACGCCAAGATGCCGGCGGGCGTCGCCGCGATCATCCGCTGCACGGCCGGATCTCTCGTCTTTTCTTGAACCCGTTCGAGCATGCCGGTCCTTTCTTTCTCGTCCAGCTCGGCGAGGAAGTTCAAGCGATAGACAAAGGTGATTCCGACGGTGGAGCGATATTTGATTTTCGCGGCGCGACACACACGAAGAACGCTCCGCTGGGCGACCGCGAGACTGAGCATGGCCACTGCCAGCGACAGACCGCCGAGCAGTAATCGACGCTTGATTGTCCGGCGCGGAAATCGTGCGCGTGATCTGCGCAGACGTGCATGGGTCATCTCTGTCGCTGCCTGCACGAGAAAGACCGCTGGCAGAAGCAGGGCGAGGACAGCATTGATGTGACGCGTCAAAACGCAAAGGACCAGGCTTAGTCCAAACCAAACCCAGTCACTTCGTTCGAGGTGGTGCCGGCGCGAAAGCCGGAGGACGCCGCCAATCACTAGCAAAGTCGCGCTCAGGGCGACCGCTTCGGCACCTACGCAATGCGTGTAGGTATAGAACGACGCGTTCAGCGCCAGCAAAACGGCCAAAATCGTCTTTGTGAAGTTCGTCGCCGCGATGGAGCGAAGGAAAAACAATTGCGCGGCCAGGAGAAAAAGGTGTTGCAGTGCCACGAGCAAAAGCACCCCGGTATCCGTCAAGGTTGGCGAGTGGAAAAACGCCAGCGTCGGGAAATTGCCTCGTGCGACCAGCGCCTCATAAGCGCAACCGACATAAAGCGGAATTCGGGCGCCGAAGCAGTAAAGCGGCGAAAATTGGAGAATGGTCATCGGTCCGGGAGGCAGCGTGACCTGGCTGTAGGCATCGCTATCTCGCCAGAAAGGATTGATCGCCAGAAGAAGCCAGGCCGATGGGGTAAAGAGAATTATTGCCTGCAACCATTTGAGGACGGATCCCCATGTTTTCGGGACGACTTTCATGGTGACGGAGGCAAGGCGTGTCCGGAGAAAGATTGAAGGGGCCGAAGTGAATTCATACGGTCATCGCCATGGCTTTCGGACTGCGCACATCGATCCTGGCGCTAATCGCCGCGGGAGTAATCGGATGGGCGCTGCCTCGCCGCATCCTCGCCAACATCATCGAGCGCATCCAAACAATTTCTCGCCGGATCGCCTCGGTCGCAATGAAGCGACCCAGGCTGGTCCTGGTTGCCGTTTGGGTTGTCGCCCTGATTCCCATCGTTCAGCTCACGCTGGTGGTCCGCCATTACGGCGTAAACGTTCCGACCCTCGACGACTGGGCGATGGCGCCGCTGATCGTGAAAGCCCACACCGGCCAGCTCCACGTTGCTGATATTTTTCAGCAACAACAGGAAGCGCGCACGGCTTTGCCGAACCTGATCTTCATTCTCTCGGCCTGGCATGAATGGAACGTCCGTGATCAAATGCTGATTTCGGTCATCAGCTCCGTTCTTACCGCCGCCGGCATTTTCGTTCTTCTGCGCCGGTCGCGATTGAATCTGCCAGCGCTGGCGATTTGTTTCTGGCTCATTGTGCTCGCCCTCTTTTCGACGGCGCCGTTCGAGCTTTGGATTTTCGCGTCAGGATTTCCCTCGTTTTTGCCGCTCTTATTTCTGGTCACGGCGCTGACAATCATTGAGACGAATCTTCCAATCGTCGCGAAATTTCTAATCTGCGCCGCGCTCGCTGCCGCGTCGACGTTCACGCTTGCGCACGGATTACTTGCCTGGGTGCTGACGTTTCCGGTCATTCTGTTTTCGCAGCGGCCTTTGCGCTGGCGGTTCTGGTTGGGGTTATGGTGCGGCGCGACGGCGATTTGCGCCGCATTATATTTCCGGGGGTACGAAAAGCCGGCCTATCTCCCGCCATTTGCTCCTACTGTTTCGCTTCTCGATTACAACCGCTTCTTCCTCGAGTTTCTCGGCTGCGGTCTCGCTTATTCGCTCAATCACCACCCCGAGACGGCCGCCACGATTTTCGGGGTGGTTCAAATCGCGCTCCTCCTCCTTGCCTTATTTTTCACAGCCAAGCGCCGGGGTGATCGCGAATTCGTGGCCAGCGTTGTCCCCTGGTTCGCGCTGGCCCTCTTCTCCCTCGGCAGCGCATTTCTGGCCACGCTGGGACGCGTCGGCTACGGCGTCAATTATGCGCTTTCTTCTCGGTACGCGCCCTTCTCTGTCGGACTGACGGTTGCAGTGATTGCGCTTACCGGCGTGATTTTCGCCGATCGATTTCGACGCGTCCGAGCTTCGCGGCGTTGGCGCATCATCACGGCCACCATTCTTGTCTTCGCTTACCTTGTTCCCTATCGGTTCGCCTCCGGAAACACGCTCTGGTTCTTGGAGCATTACTCCGCGGACGATCGTCTCGCTAAAGCCGGCCTGTTTTTCTGCCAGGTCATCGACGCTTCTCCCATCATTAAACGATACATCTTTCCGCCCCGGCCCGAGCACGTTGTCCAATATTCCGCGGCGCTCGATGATCTCGGCCTGCTTCGGCCGCCGCTCGCTCGTTCAAATCGCCTGAGCGCGCTTCCACATGAAGCCGCGGACGGATCGCGCCCTGCCGGCCTCTGCGAAACGATCGTCGACCGGGGAGAAAACTATCAGGCCTCCGGCTGGGCATTGTTAAAAGGCAAGCGCCGCAACGCGGATTGCGTGGCGGTTTTCGCTGAGTCGCCGGGAACCGAACCGACGCTCATCGCGCTTTCGGATTCAGTCGAAATGCGATGGGACATCGCGCGAGCCGGCTGGCCTAACGACTACTTGTGGTCGGGTTGGCGGGTGACGTTGCCGCGCGCGGCGATTCCGCCAAATGCCAGACTCAGCTTTTGGGCCGTCGATGCGGATGAGCCGCGTTTATATCAGCTGGAGGAACGGGCTCGATAGCGATTGCTACGACGCGCGGTCGAGTAATTGCGAAACTTCCTGCTGCACGTGTTCGATTTCGTCGAGGCGCAGCCTTGCGTCGGGGACAAGGAAGACGTCGCCGGTCTTGGCGTGTTCGTAGATCAGCACGGGGCGATCTTCAGTCTGATCGGTCTTCACTTGTTTCAGAATGCGTTTTCGTTCGAGCATGACCGCGAGGACGTAGCACGCGTTCCGGTTCGCCGGATTGTTTTCCGCGAGCAAACGCCGCAAGAGGTCTTCGGCATTTTCTTTTCCGAGAGGTTCCGGGGGCGTCGCCGGTGGCGGCTCGTAACGCGATTTCCAAAACGAGAATGGCTGGATGTTTTCGTTCCGCTGCGCCCAGGCTTCTTCACTGAGATCTTCCCGGCGGAAGCCGTCGCCTTCCCGAAAGAGCAGCGTGTAAAATTGTTCGCCCGGCTGAAACGGGCGCTGCGTTCGCGCGCAGGCGTCGGCGCGATGTTTGATGGGCCATTCGTTCGCGAGAGACGGATTCATTTTGCGATCACCGAACTCGGACGAAGAAAACCGAAGTGGGGAGGCTCGCGATTGGTGGCGCGATAATAGAGAAGGATCAAGCCGATGACGCCAAAGATGACGTTCGGCGTCCAGGCGGCGACCCAGGTCGGGACGCGGGCGCCTTCGCCGAGGGCGAGAAAAAAATGCATGAGGAAATTCATGGCGAAGACCAGCAGAACAGCCGCCGCCACGCTCGACAAAATACCGCGCCGCGAATAACCGACAGCGAGCGAACCCGCGATCAACGCCACCACCGCGCACGTCCACGGTAACGCGATCCGGTATTGCAAATGCGTCGCGAACGGCGCGAGCAGGGTTGCCGGAAAATCGGAATTGAATTGGAGGTAATCCCGCAGCTCGGGCACGCTGAGATGTTCGGCCCGCACGTTCGCGCTGCTCAGGCGGAAAGGCGTCTCGCTCCAGTCCGTGATCATAAGCGGCGTTCCGACGTGATACTCGGCGTTCACGATGTTTCCCACCTCATCATAGTGGACCACTTTTGTTCCCTCCAGTTCCCAGGTGTGAGTGTCGGCGTGATAATAAACGATCGTGGCGATGTAGGCCGTCGTGATGTGATCGTTCGCGTCCTGTTGCACGATGTGAACGGTGTTGAACTTCGTGTCGCCCGGGAAGAACTGCCCGATATACCAGGTGCGGTTATCGGTCCGGTTCCGAAAAATTTGCGCGGTCAGGCCGAGCTGCTGGCGACGCGACGCGGGATCTTCGAGAAGACGTTTGCGCGCATATTCGCCGTGGGGGGCGAGGGAATAATTCAACGCTGTGCTCGCAACGGTGGTAAGGAAGGCGAGGAACAATAATGGCGCGAGAATCCGCGGCAGGCTCACCCCGGCTGTTAGCATCGACACGATCTCGTTCGAGCGCGACATGCGTCCGAGGCTGAAAAGCAACGCCAGGAGCAATGCGACCGGCAGCAGGATCACGAGGATTTGCGGAATCTGGGTAAGATAATATTTCAGGATCAACATGCGGGAAATGCGTTGATCGAGAAACGTCGAGATGTTGTCGCTCACATCGAAGATGAACCAGATCGAGAGAAATCCCGCGATGCAGTAGAAATAGGCCTGGAGGAAATATACCGTTACGTAACGATCGAGGCGACGCATCGCCACTAAGTGCAACTCATTTTGGTCCAGCGCAACCCGCGCGCTGCGAAATCCCAAATTCCAAGGACCAAGCTCCGAACAAATTCCAATTTCCAACCTCCAAAGTCTCGCGCCTCGCCTATTGTTATTTGATGTTTGGAGCTTCTCTGGTGCTTGGAGATTGGAGCTTGGTGCTTTTGTTTGAATGATCGCGCTCAAAGATTCCCTCGATAGTGACTTCATCGACCAGGTCCGGGCCCTGTTTTCCAGCGACGGCCAACTGTCGCGCGCGAAAAATTTTGAGTATCGACGCGAGCAACAGTTGATGGCGGTGGCGGTGGCGCGGGCGCTGGAGGAGGAACGGCACCTGGTCGTCGAAGCGGGGACGGGCGTGGGCAAATCGATTGCCTACCTGGCGCCCTCGATCCTCTATGCGCTCGAACAAAAGAAGAAAGCGATCATTTCCACGCACACGATCAATTTGCAGGAACAATTGCTGAACAAGGACATTCCGATCCTGAAAAAAGTTTTGCTCAGTAATAACGGAATTGCCACACGCCATCTTGCGCTCGACCCGCTCGAAGAAGTTTTCGAA
>JBHELY010000088.1:0-9188 GCA_046262815.1 Chthoniobacterales bacterium
GGCCAGCGCGTCTACGTCGGCGCCAGCGAAGGCCGGAAGGACGGGCAAGCCGCTGGATATTAGATCAGAGCGTCTTCAAATACTCCATCAGGTCACGCTTCTGTTCCGATGAGAGTTTCGTGCCGTAATCGTGACCTGAATTGGAATTTCCTTCCGCCGTCGTGTCGAAAATATAAGCGCCGGCATCCGTATAACCCACTTGCGCCGGATCAAATTCCTGGGAGCCGCGATGAAAATTCTTCGCGCGTTGGGCCGGCGCGGTCAGCAATTCCTGCATCGTGCGGACCGAACCATTGTGCAAATACGGCGAGCGCGCCCAGACGCCATTCAAAGTTGCGGCCCAATATTTTCCCGTGCTTCGCACGCCAAATTCCTTCGGCGCTTGGTAGCCGACGGCTTCGAGCTCCGCGAGAAATTTGTTGAAGTCTTCCGCTTGCCTTTCGTTGAACATTTCCGCGCGCCGCGGATCGGTCCCTACGTCGGCGATCGAATACAAACGTTTATCACTTTCGGCTCCGCCATGACATGGGGCGCATTTGGATTCGAAATGCGCTTCACCGCGTTTCGCCGCCGCTTTGTCGATCGCGAACGGATATTTCGGCGGCCGGATACTTTCGGAAAGATCGGTCTGGCGTTTCACCGTCGCGAAATCCAGGTCGGCGCGCTTTCCATGAAGCGGTGCACCGAGCCCGAGCGAAGCCAGCAAATTTCGCGAGATCGGCGACTTCGTATTGCCGTCCCAATGAACCCACGTCCGCTTATCGATGTCCCAAACGAGGCCGAATTTTATCGGCGCATAGGGTTGCGGCCGATTCAGCAAACTCGCCGAAAGAAGACCGAAGGCATCATTCCGCCCGGGGCCGGAAGCAGGCGGAATTTTTTCCGGCGGCTGATCCGGAACGTGGAGGGCCGCGCGCATGTTGTGGAAAAGCTTCAGCATCGAATGCGCGACCTGCGGCAGGTTCGCGGCGTCGTTGGTCAGCTCCAAATCAGCCGGCGCAATCTGGTGCAGCTCGCCAGGCGCGATGTCTTTTGCGCCGAATGGGTCTGCCGCCATCGCCTCCGTTATTTTTGCCTGTTGCGCTTCCCAGGCCGCCTCCAGCGCGGGGTTTGAAAAATACGCGGCCAGAAAAAGTTTCATACTGGCCGGCTCGGAAGTCTTGAACGTCGAGACAAGCACCGAGCCGAAGAATCCTTCGACGTTGAAATGGCTGGTCGCTCCGAGAATTCGAAGCGGCTCTTTGCCGCCGCTGGAATGGATCTGCGCCACGTGACACGACGCACAATTGATCCCGACCGCCGACAAATCGCCGAGATGTTTCACGTCGGCTTTTCGGCTGAAACCGATCGGCCAGCCGAAGGCCGGGTCGGGAATCAATCCGAGATAGGCGAGGTCGGAGGCGGGAAACAGGTCTGGGTAAATTTTAATGAAGGCGCGCAGCACGCGCTCGGGCACCACTTCGGTGCTCATCGATCCATGGAGGAAAAATTCCAGATCGTCCGCGGACCATTTTGGAATTTGAGCGGGATCGATCCTGGCTTTGGCCGGTTGATCGGCGGCCGCGGCGGCGAAGGTCGCAGCTGCAACGGCGAACGCTGAGAGGATCGTTTTCATCACGGGACATCGTAGGAAATTGCGTTCGCCGATGTAAAGCAGTACAAGCGAAGCCACGTCGCATGGCCCAATATGAACCAACTTCGCGGCGGCCCATCGGCGAAGGCTTTCGCTCTACCGCGCATTACGCGACGGCGCTTTGCGTGAAAAGTAACATTCATCCCGACGGGGTCTCGTCCGCGTCGGTCGTGGCCGCGGCCATCGCGGCATTTTGCTTTTGGAAATCCGGATTTCATCCGCGGCTGCTCTTCGTCGCGCCGCTGTTTTGTTATCTGCGCCTTTGGTTCAACATGCTCGACGGAATGGTCGCGATCGCGTCCGGCAAAGCGAGCTGGCGCGGTGAAATCCTCAACGATTTACCGGATCGCGTCTCCGATGTTTTGATCTTCGCCGGCGTTGCGCACAGCGGCTGGATGAATCCGTTCGTGGGATATTGGGCCGCGATCTTCGCGCTGCTGACTGCGTACGTCGGCATGTTCGGACAAGCGGTCGGCGTTCAGCGGGAATTCAGCGGCCTGATGTCGAAGCCGTGGCGGATGGTCGCGCTCCACGCCGGCGCTTGGATGACGCTCGGTTATTTTTGGTGGAACGGCGGGGCGTTGTTCCTGGGCGATTTTACGATTCTCGACTGGACGTGCCTCGTCATTATCGCCGGTTGTTTGCAAACGATCGCCGTCCGATTGAAACGAATCATGGCCGCGCTGCGCGCGAAGTCCGCCTGATGTCCCCTCAACACGCGCTCCACGATCCGATTTTTCTCGCTTACCTGCGGATCATCTTCGTCTCACTGGTCGTGGGCGGGATCGTCCTCGGAATTTTGCATTTCGGATTCAAAAAAAACCTCGGCTCCATCTGGAGCACGTATCGCTCGTGGCTCGTCATGGCGCCGATCGGGCTCGCCGTCGTCTTCGCCGGGCGCGTTCCGGCGATCGTCGGCGTAACCGTGCTCGCGATCTTTGGCTTCAAGGAATTCGCGCGCGCGTCCGGTTTGTATCGCGACTGGTGGATGACGGGCACGGTTTACGTGGGAATCATTGCGGTCGGCGTCGCGTCGCTCATGCCGCAGCCGCATGGATTGGAACCCGGCACCGGTTGGTACGGATTTTTTGGAGCGGTGCCGGTCTTCGCCATCGCTTTGATCCTGCTCGTGCCGATTCTGCGGAATCGCGCTCGCGGCGAACTGCAACGGATGTCGTTAGGCATCGTCGGCTTCGTTTATGTCGGCTGGATGTTTGGACATCTCGGTTTTCTCGCGAATGCGGCGAATGCGTACGGCTACGTCATCTACGTCGTGTTCGCGACGGAGCTGAATGACATCGCGGCCTTTACCTTCGGACGATTGTTTGGCCGTCATCCATTGCGCAGCGAAATCAGCCCGAAAAAAACCTGGGAAGGCTCACTCGGGGCGCTTGCGATCTCGATGCTTTTGCCATGGCTGCTCCGCTTTTCCTTTCCCGACTTCGGCCCGTGGCAATTGATTCTCACCGGGCTCATCGTTGGCCTTGGCGGGCAGCTCGGCGATCTTTCCATCAGCGTGATCAAGCGTGACATCGGCACCAAGGACATGGGCGCGCTCATTCCGGGCCACGGCGGTATTCTCGACCGGATCGACAGCCTGATTTATGTGGCGCCGCTTTTCCTCCACATGGCGAACTACTATTCCAGACTCCGATGAAACGCTGGCAATACGAGCCCGCCGCCGATCTCGACCAGACCCTGACCGAGCGGCTCAGGAATTTTCCCCGGCAACCGGACATGCTCGTTTATGGTTTGCGTTCGCTCGTTGCGCTGATCATTCGCGGACTGCTCCGAACTTATTGCCGCTTCGAGATCGTCGGCGAAGAACATCTCCGGAACAATCGCTCCTTCGTTCTGGTGGCGAATCATTCCAGCCATCTCGACGCGGTTTGCCTTCTCGCCGGATTGCCGTTGCGCCGATTGCATCGCGCCTTTCCCGCCGCCGCCGCCGAGTACTTTTTCAAAAGCGTTCCGCGCACCTGGATCGCCACGATCATCGTGAATGCGCTTCCGTTCGCCCGTCAGACCCAGATCCGCCATAGCCTCGCGATTTGCCGCGAGCTGCTCGCGAACGCCGGCAACGTCCTCATCATTTTCCCGGAAGGAACGCGATCGAAAACGGGCGAGCTCCAGGAATTCAAACCGGGAATCGGCGCGCTCGTGGCGGGGCGCGACGTTGCGGTTCTGCCTTGTTATCTCGACGGCGCTTTCCGTGCGTGGCCGAAGGGAAAACGAATTCCGCGACCGCGAAAAGTGCGGCTGATCATCGGCGCACCCCTTAACTTTGGCGCGATATTGCCCGACAAAAACGCAAACGCAGCGATCGCGAACCAGCTGCGCGCCGCCGTGCAGCAACTGGCCCACCAACATGCAGGCCGTTGAACGAACCATGTCGAGCTGGGACGGCGCCCAGCTTTTTTATCGCGCCTGGATTCCGGACGCGCCGACGGAAAAAGCGCTGCTCTTATTTCATCGCGGCCACGAGCACTCCGGTCGCTGGTCTGAATTTGTTGAAACCCTTGGGCTGAATGATATCGCGATCTTCGCCTGGGACGCGCGTGGTCATGGGCGCTCCCCCGGCGAACGCGGCTCAGCAGATAATTTTGGAACGCTGGTCAAAGACGTCGATGCCTTCGTGCGTCACGTGCGCGACCACCACGGCCTCGCGCTGGAAAAGATGATCGTGCTCGGCCACAGCGTCGGCGCGGTGACGATGTCGGCGTGGGTCCACGATTATGCGCCGCCGATTCGCGCCATGATTCTTGCCACGCCCGCATTTCGCGTCCGCCTTTATGTTCCGCTCGCGATTCCGTCGCTGCGCCTGAAACAAAAGTTCATCGGTCCGGGTTTCATAAAGAGCTACGTGAAAGCAAAGATGCTAACCCACGATCCGGAGCAGGCGGCGCAATATAATGCCGATCCGCTGATCTTCCGCCAGATCGCGGTCAACGTCCTCATCGCGTTGCACGACGCCGGCACGCGACTTCTCGCCGACGCCGGCGCGATCAATGTCCCGACGCTGATGCTTTCGGCCGGCCGCGATTGGGTGGTGAGTCTCAAGGCCCAACGCGAATTCTTCAACGGCCTCTCGTCGTCGAACAAACGCATGCATGTTTTCCCCGCCGCTTACCACGCGCTTTTTCACGAGCGCGAACGAGGTCAGGTCGTCGAGCGCGTGCGCGATTTTGTTCGGGAGCAATTCGCCGTGCCGCCCATAAGACCTTCGCTGCTCGAGGCCGACAAATACGGCCACACTTGGGAGGAATTCGAGCGGCTGAAGCTGCGCGGGAGCCCGCACTTTGCTCTCGTCCGTGGCGGGATGAAAACCGGTGGCCGGTTGAGCAAAGGCATCGATCTCGGTTGGCGCACGGGTTTCGATTCGGGGCTAACGCTGGATTATGTCTACGAAAACAAAGCGCGTGGCAGAACGCCGCTCGGCCGCCTGATTGATCGCAATTACCTGAACAGTCCGGGATGGCGCGGCATCCGGCAGCGGAAGATGAATTTGGAAACGCTGTTGGGCGGCGTGATCGCGCGAACGCAGGCAGAAGGTTTACCGGTCCGAATCGTCGACGTCGCTGCGGGCGGTGGCCGTTATCTTCTGGAAACAATGCGCGCGTTGCACGAAATTCCGATGACGGCGTTGCTGCGCGATTACAAACCGGAAAATGTCGAGGCCGCACGCAAGCTCGCGGCTGAGTTTGGCCTAACGAATGTAACGGTTGAGTTGGGCAACGCTTTCGATCGCGGATCGCTGGCCGCGCTCCATCCGCGCCCGACGATCGCGATCGTCTCCGGCTTATTCGAATTGTTTCCCGAAAACACCGGCGTCCTCGAGTCGCTCCGCGGTTTGACCGAGGCCCTCGAGCCGGGCGGTTATCTGATCTACACGAATCAGCCGTGGCATCCGCAAGTGGAGTTCATCGCGCGGGTGTTGCGCAATCGCGAAGGCAAACCCTGGATCATGCGACGACGAACGACAGCCGAGATGGACGAGCTCGTGCGCGTCGCGGGTTTCGACAAGACCGAGATGGAAATCGACGAGTGGGGGATGTTCTCCGTGTCGGTGGCGCGGCGTGGAAGTAGAAATGGCGCCAATGGCGCTCATTAGAAAATCGAATCAGCTCGCCGCCTCGATCGGGCTTTCGGCGTTGTTTCTTGTCGTCTACGGCTGGTGCAACTGGTTCACGGCCCACCGCGCGAACGTGCCGACGCTCTTCTTCGAATGGGAACGCGCGATCCCGTTCGTCCCGGTGATGATCGCGCCTTACATGTCGATCGATTTGTTCTTCGTGGCGGCGCCGTTTGTTTGCCGGACCAATCGCGAGCTGACGACACTCTCGAAGCGCATCGCCGCTGCGATTCTAATTGGCGGCGTTTGTTTTCTTCTGTTCCCTCTCCGCTTCGCTTTTGAACGTCCTCATGCCGCGGGCTGGCTCGGAGCGGTGTTCGATTGGTTCCGCGGAATGGACCACCCCTACAATCTGCTGCCGTCGCTTCACATCACTCTGCGCACGATCCTGGCCGAGCTTTACGCGCGACATATGCGGGGCTTTCTCCGGGCCGCCTCCAATATCTGGTTCGTCCTCATCGGACTTTCCGCGGTGCTGACTTATCAGCATCACGTCATGGATGTCGTGGCCGGCTTCGCTCTCGGCGCCTATTGCCTTTATTTTTTTCCCGAGTCGGCCGCGCGTCTGCCCGTTGTTCCAAATCGGCGCGTTGGTTTCTATTATTTAGCAGGCGCGTTCGTGGCCGCTGCGCTCATGATTATGTTCTGGCCATGGGGAGCGTTTCTCATTTGGCCTCTCGTCTCGTTAGGCCTCATGGCTGTCGCCTACTTCGGTTTGGGCCCGGGAATCTTCCGGAAACAAAACGGCCGCCTGCCATGGACGACCTGGTGGACACTCGGGCCGGTCTTGTTAGGCCAGGAAATTTCACGGCTCTATTACCGCCGGCAAGCTCGAGCCGGGGATGAACTGACGCCGCAAGTCTGGATTGGCGGCGTTCTAAGTTATAGCGAAGCGAGCGCCATTGCCCGGCGCCGCATCACAGCTGTCCTCGATCTCACGGCGGAATTTTCCGAGCCCGGACCGCTGCGCGCGGTCACATATCGGAACATTCCGATTCTCGATCTCACCGCGCCGACGATCGCGCAATTAGAGGAAATGCTGTTGTTCATCGCACGCGAATCAGCGACGGGCACCGTTTACGTTCATTGCAAAATCGGCTACTCGCGAACGGCCGCGGTCGCTGCCGCATGGCTGCTCCGGAGTGGTCTGGCGTCCTCGGTGTCGGACGCGATCGATTTCGTGCGGCGCGTCCGTCCACGCGTTGTTATCCGGCCGGAAGTGCTGGCCGCGTTACGTGAATTCGAGGCGAACGAATTCTCCTCGCGTCCCGCCGTTCGCTCCTTCAATAATTGATTCCGCCTATGAAATACAACGATTTGATCCAGCTCTATTTCGAACGCACGACGGCGTTGCAGAATTATTGGACACTCTACGTGGTCATCGTCGGCGGCATTCTAGCGTTTTCGTCCTTGCGGAAACAACCAGCGGCTCTGACCACGCTCATCGTCTCGATTCTGTTCGGATTATTCGCCTACGAAAATCTCGATGCCATCAAGGCCACGGCAACGCAGCGCCACGCGACTCTCGTCGCCATCAAACAATCTGACGCCGGCTCGACTGCGCCCGAAATCAAACCGGTCCGCGATCTTCTCGAGCCGACATTGAATCCGGCGACGGTCAGCTCAACACAGACGACGCATCTGATTAGCGACGTCCTTACGATCGTCGGCCTTTGGGTGATGGAATTGCGGCGCCGGAAAAATCTCGCGGTGAACGCACTCGCAGCCCAGCCGTTCCCGTGATTCATGTTCAAGCTGCGTAATCCGATTCCAGGGGAATCTCCGGGAACATTGCGCTTGCGCGACGAGCCTGTCCGGCGCAAACCCGTCATCACGCTGATCGAATACGACCGCACGAATCTGGAAGAGCGGGTCATCGAGAACCGGGAGGAACTGCTCGAGCACCTCGACAATCAGAAGGTAACCTGGATCAATATCGACGGGCTGGGGGACATTGAAGTTCTCCGCACCCTCGGTTCGGGGTTCAATCTGCACCCGCTCGCTCTCGAAGACGTGCTCGACACCGCGCAACGCCCAAAGGTCGAGCAATACGACAACTATCTTTTTATCGTCGCGCAGATGCTTTACCTCGATCGCGGCAAAGTGATGTGCGGCGAGCAGGTCAGCATGTTTCTCGGCAAACATTTTCTGGTTACCTTGCAGGAAGAAGCCGAGTTCGACGTCTTCGAACCGGTTCGGGCACGGATTCGGAACACGACCGGCACCATTCGCAAAATGGGCCCGGATTATCTCGCTTACGCGCTCCTCGATTCGATCATCGATCATTATTACCCCGTGCTCGAAGACGTCGGCGCCAAGATCGATTTGATCGAGGAAGAGCTCGTCGAATTGCAACCGGGCCGCAGTCCGGTGGGCGAGTTGCACGGGCATAAGCGCGCCCTCGCGCGGATCCGGCGTTTTGTCTGGCCGGTGCGCGACCTGATCAATGTTCTCATGCACGACGAAGGCGGGCTGGTCACGAAAGCGACGAAGGTTTACCTGCGCGATTGCTACGACCACACCGTGCAGTTGATGGATTTGATCGAAAGCTATCGCGACGTGATTTCGGGTCTGATGGACCTGTATCTTTCCGCGGTCGGCATTCGGACGAACGAAATCATGCGCGTGCTCACCGTGATTTCATCGATCTTTATTCCGCTCACTTTCATCGCGGGCGTTTACGGAATGAACTTCGCGCATGAAGTCGACGGCAAGCGGCTTCCCTGGAACATGCCCGAGTTGTTTTCGCCTTACGGCTACATCGGCTGCCTGCTCTTCATGCTCGCGGTCGCAATATTCCAGATCGTCTATTTCAAGAAACGCCGGTGGTTGTAGCCGCCGCTACAACGAACTTGCGGGCGTAATTACTGCTGCTTTTTGTGCGTCATGCGACGCGTCCTGTTGTTCCTCTTAGCTTTGACCTGCGTCGCGCGTGCCGAGCGCATCAATCACGAAGGCCGCATTCTTGGCCCGGCGCCCGTCGTGACCGCGCCGACATTGTTCAACACGCCAGGAGCCGACGCGATTGTTTCGGCGATGCAAATCATGCCGCGCGATAATCCGTGGAACGAAGATGTCTCGCGTCGCCCGGTTTTGTCGAACTCCGACGCCATGATCGCGCAGATCAAGGCGGACCTGGGCACGCGGCAAACGTTGCAACCGTTTTACGAAATGAATTACGTCCTCGTGCCCGATAACCAGCCGCGGGTTCAAATTCCATTTCTGGATTATCCGGATGAATCGGATCTCGATGGCGGCACCTATCCCAACGGGCTTTATCCAATTCCGGCAAACCAGCCGATCGAGAGTTGGCCCAAGGGCACGGGGAATCTGACGCTGCAGCAATGGCAGCAGGACGTGAACAACGGCGGCGGCGATCGCCACGGCATCATGGTCGCGCCGGGCGCGAGTTCGGTTTGGGAG
>JBHELY010000089.1:0-9104 GCA_046262815.1 Chthoniobacterales bacterium
GCGCCGGACCAGTTCGAAGCGATCCTGAAAAATCTCAAGGACGCCGGGTTGAACCACCCGTCGGAAGGTGGCTGGGCGCGAGTCATCGTCGAAAAACCTTTCGGGACCGATCTCGCGAGCGCGCGAGAGTTAAATGGAGTCGTGCGGCGGGCGTTTGCCGAGAATCAAACCTACCGGATCGATCATTTCCTCGGGAAAGAAACCGCCCAAAACATTTTGGTGCTCCGTTTCGCGAACGCGATCTTCGAACCGATCTGGAACGGCCGCTACGTCGACCACATTCAAATTACCGCGGCGGAAACGCTCGGCGTTGAAGGTCGCGCCGGATACTATGAAACAGCCGGCGCGTTGCGCGACATGGTGCAGAACCATCTGCTTCAACTTCTTTGTCTCGTGGGGATGGAGCCGCCCACCGATCTCGGTGCCGATAGCATCCGCGATGAGAAGGTAAAAATTGTCCGCTCGCTGCGTCGGATGAGCGCGGAGGAAATCGGCCGCAATGTTGTTCGCGGCCAATATTCCGAAGGCGCGATCAACGGCGAACCGGTCCCGGGTTATCGCTCCGAGAAAAACGTGGAGCCGGATTCGGCGACGGAAACGTTCGTGGCGCTGAAAGTGCGGGTGGATGATTGGCGCCTGGCGGATGTGCCAATTTACATTCGGGTCGGGAAACGATTGCCGAAATCCGGCACCGAAATTTCAATCCACTTCAAGAAAGCGCCGGCGGTGCTGTTCAATCGCGAGAACGTTTCGCTCGATCAAAACGTGCTCGTGATTCGGATTCAACCCGACGAAGGAATTTCGCTCCGGATGCAGGCGAAAGTGCCCGGCACCAGTTTCCGGATCGAGCCGGTGAAGATGGATTTTCATTACGGCACATCATTCGGCAAAGCGAGCCCGGAAGCTTACGAGCGGCTGTTGCTCGATGCGATGAGCGGTGACGCCACGCTTTTCGCGCGCAGTGATGAAGTGGAAGAAGCCTGGGCGTTCATCGATCCGATCGAAGAAGCGTGGCGCGCGGAAGAAAAACAACCCGGCCTCTTCATGTATCCCGCCGGTTCGTGGGGACCTGAGGAAGCCGACGAACTTCTCGCGCGCGACGGGCGTGCCTGGCGAAGACTATGACAGCCGCCGAGAACGTCTCGTTAGGTCTGCCGGTCGAAATCGGAAAGATCGATCGCGAATTGAAGAGGCTTTGGGCCGAAGGCGGCGGCGCGAAGACAAGGGCGTCGTTAATTAACCTCGCCGTTTACAGCGAGTCGCCTGGATCGTTGCCGATTAACACGAAAATTATTTCCGAAATCACGGAGGACCACGCGTGCCGCGCGATCGTGATCGGGGCGAATCCGGAAGCAAGGGAGAACCGGGTCGAGGCGTGGATTAATGTCCATTGTCACGTGAGCCGCGCCGGCAGCAAACAGGTTTGCTCGGAACAACTGTCGTTCCTTCTCGAGGGTCCATCGGCGCGCCTGCTGCCGAACATTGTTTTCTCGCAGCTCGATTCCGATCTCCCGTTGGTACTCTGGTGGCAGGGCGAATTCTCCGACCCGATGGACCCGCAGCTTTGGGCGTGGGTCGATCGCGTAATTTACGACAGTCAGACTTGGAAGGATTTCCGGACGCAAATGCAGCGGCTCGAAACGGCGCAGGCCGAAGCGAAGCAGCGAATCGTGCTCTGCGATTTGAACTGGACCCGGCTCTTCCAAATCCGCCTCGCGCTCGCACAATTCTTCGATCATCCATCGATGCAGAAACATTTCGATGAAATCGAAAGCGTTGAGATCGGTTTCGCGCCCGGGTTTCGTTCGACCGGATTGTTGCTGGCCGGCTGGCTTGCGGCACAACTGCGCTGGAGTGGCGGTAAACAGACGGAGAAAAACGCGCTGAATTTTCGCGGTCGAAAAGAAAACGAAATCAAGATCGTATTCGCCGAAAAGGACGGAGAGCCGATCGGGCATTGCGCGGTGCGCTGCGGATCGGTCGAGTTTGTCATCGAGCACGCGGCGAACGCGGACCTGCTTGACGTCTCCGCGGGAGAACGCGCCTGCCGAATGCCGGCGGGAAAGAACGACGTCGTACGTTTGGTTGGCGAAGAGCTCATGCGCGGCGGACCGCACCGCGTTTACTTGCGTGCCGTGAATTGCGTTCGCGAATTCCTGTAGCGGAATATTTCCTGGAGCTGCCGCGCGCTTGCCTCGATCGAGAATCTATCGTGGGCGATTTGCCGGCCGCGATCACCGAACCGGCGTGCCCGTTCGGGAGCGTCGAGCAGCCGCTCGATGGCGTCAGCGAGCGCAACAGGATCGCGCTCCGAAACCAATTCACCATTCACGCCGTCTTCGACCATCTCGGGAATCCCTGCGAGTGGCGTTGAAATTACCGGCAAGCCGGCGGCCATCGCTTCCATGATCACCGTCGGGAGGTTATCCATTGCTCCATCGGCTTCGCGGGTGCACGGCAATGCAAAAACCGCCGAGTGCGCCAAGCGATCCGCGATCTCAGCCTGAGTCTGCGGACCAGTCAGCGCAACGCAGTCTTTCAAATCGGCCGCCGCGATCTGCGCCCGGAGCGATTCCTCGAGCGGCCCTTCACCGATGATTGAGCAGTGAAACGTCCTACCCCGCGAACGAAGCAACGCGCAGGCGCTGACTAAATCGCTGAACCCTTTTTTCTCGATCAACCGGCCGATTGAAATGATTTCCGGCGGGTCACTGCCGAAATCGGTGTTGGGAAAGCGCGACCGATCCACGCCGTTATAAACGCGATGGATTTTCGCCATACTTTCCGGAAATCGTTCCTGCAACTGTCGCACCGCGTAATCGCTCACGGTCACGACCGCCGCCGCGCCCTCAATCAACTTCGCCAGCGAAACCGCGAAGTCGCGCGGCGCGAAAATGTCGTTCGCATGCGCGGTGAAGGAGTACGGAATCTCGAAGAATTCCTTGATCCAATACGCTGTCCGCGCCGCCATTCCGGCGAAGTGAGCGTGAATGTGGCGCAGGCCTTTTTCCCGCAGGCGCACGCCAACGTAGATAGCCTGGTAAAGCCGCAGAAAATCCGATTGGCGGCCCCATTCTTTCAAGGAATTGCGCGCGATCTCGGTGACAGCCTTCGTTTTCAGGAGGCGGTCGACTTCCGCAACCAGAGGCTTTTCCTCCGGCAAATAATGGACGCGCTCGACGACGTCCCGATTCCAATCCTGTTCGGGTTCCCCGACCGGCCGTCGGATCGAGAAGACGTCGACGGTCGCCCCCTGCCGCTCCATCTCAACCACTTCGCGGTAGCAGAAAGTCTGGCCAAACGACGGAAAGCGTTCGAACAGGTAAGCCATCTCGCGCATAGCCGAAGACTGGCTGCCCGTCGCCGCCGATGCAACCCTGCGTCCCCTCAGTGCATGACTCCTGCTATTACCCCTCCCATGCTCGCCCGGGATTTCTTCGCCTACTGCACGAGCCTGAAGCTTTTGGAGCTGAAGGCGATCGGCGAGCTGTCTCGCGTCCGCCATCTCGACGAGGGCGAGACGATCTACTCCACGGGCGATCCCGGCGACGCACTTTTCATCATCAACCGCGGTGTCGTCGAAGTGATCCAGCCGTCCGCCGCGAACGCGCCGGCGACCTATCTCTCGCGCGGCGACGTGCTCGGCGACGTCGAAACGCTCTCAGGTCTCCCGCGCAAACAAATCGCCCGCACCTGCGAGCCGGTCAGCATCCAATGTTTCCAGCTGAAAGATTTCCCGGAGCTGATCAAGCGCGTCCCCTCGTTCTTTCATTTTCTGAGCGGCCAGCTGGCGTCACGCCTTTCCCAGGCGCGCGATCTCGCCATGACGCAGAGCCATTGCCTCGAGTTGGGCGGCAATCTTTCGAACTTCGATCTCATCACGGTTTACCAAACGATCTCGAACTCATCGCAAACCGGCCAGCTCCGGATTTCGAACACCGCCGGCGAATTGGTCTCGGCCTTCTTCTTCGAGCAGGGCCATCCGCGTTGCGGGCAATTCGAGCATCTCACCGGCGAGGAAGCGTTCTGGCAGCTTTTCGTCAACGAGCAGCTCACCGGGACGTTCACATTCTCCACGACCGAGCTGCCGGAAAAAGATTGGATCCAATCCGAGCGGATCACGAAAAACGCGAGCGAAATGCTGATTAACGCGTTGCAGGGGCGCGACGAGTTCGCGGAGCTCAAGCAAAAATTCGCGGATGAGGCGGCGACGCTGGAGAGAAACAAGGCAAGCCTGACCTGGCCACCCGGCGCGCCGCCGGAATCGTTATCGGTGGCCGAGCAGGTTTGGGATTTTGCCGGAAAAGGACCGGTTACAGTCGAACAAATTTTCCGGCAATGCGCCGTTTGCGAGCTGAAGATCTACCAGGTCGTGGATGAGTTGCTGCAATCGCGGCACTTCATCTGGTCGCACCCGGCCGCCAGCGCAAAGGTGGCCTGACATTCGATGAAATCGCTTTCTTTCGTTCTACTCATCGCGCTGAGCATGCCCGGCTGCATGTTTTCGAAAAGTGCGCGAATGGATCGCGCTTACTACAAGCAGCTCAAACAAGTGAAGGTCGCGCGCGAGAAACATCGCAAGCAAATCATCCAGCATCAACGCGCCGAGATGCCGTCGCTGCGGAATTCGCCGCCGCCGCTGGAAATGCAAACCGTGCAACAAGCGCCGACGCTCGCGCCGCCGACTCAGGAATCTCAGTAGACAGAGCGTCCTGGCCTAACGAGTCAGGATTCACGCGGAACCGGCGTCGGTTTACCGTCAGGCCCGAGCGCGACGTAGGTAAATACGCCTTTCGTCACCAGCAGCTTCTCGCCCGACATGTAGCGCTGCACCCACACCTCGACCGGGATCACCATTGAAGTGCGGCCGATCTTTTCCACCCAGGCGTAACACGCCACCCGATCGCCGATGCGAACTGGATGGAGGAAGGACATGCTTTCGATTGCGACCGTGACGACGCGTGTCTTCGCCACGTTCGCGGCCAGAATTCCGCTCCCCAAATCCATCTGGGAAATGATCCAGCCGCCGAAAATATCGCCGCTTGGATTCGTATCCGCGGGCATCGCGATCGTCCGGATGACCAATTCGCCTTGGGGCTTTTCCAACATCGGGCCGAGCCTAGCGAACTGCGCTCACAGGATCAACATGCAGTCGCCGTAGCTGTAAAAACGGTAGCGCTCGCGGATCGCTTCCTCGTAAGCGCGCAGGACGAACTCCCGGCCGGCGAAGGCGCTCACCAACATGAGCAACGTTGAGCGCGGCAGGTGAAAATTTGTCAGGAGCACATCGACATGCCGAATCTGCATCGGCGGATGGATGAAAATCGCGGTGGTGCCGCCTTGCGTGACGAGCCCGCCCTGATGATCTCGCGAGGCCGATTCCAAAACGCGGACAGTGGTTGTCCCAATCGCGACAATTCTCTGGGCCGCATTGATCGCGGACGCGGCTGACGCCGAAATCGAAAACGTTTCACTGTGCATTTGGTGCGCGGAAATATCTTCCGATTTCACTGGCTGGAACGTCCCCGCCCCGACGTGCAAAGTGATAAACGTATGCGGCAGGGCTGCCAGCATTTCGAAAGTGAAATGCAAACCGGCAGTCGGCGCGGCGACAGCGCCGGCGGCGTTCGCATAGACGGTCTGGTAACGCTCGAGGTCTTCAGGATCGCCCTGCCTTCGCAAGTACGGCGGCAATGGAACGATCCCGCCCTCCCACGGATTTAGCTGCCGGTCGAACGAAACGATTCGCTCTCCATCGGGACAAATATCTTCCACCCGGACGGCTACGCCTTCGATGAACGTTTGCGCTCCACGACGCATTCTCCGCCCAGGACGAACGAGGCATTTCCAACGCATCTCGCCCTGATTTTCGAGGAACAGAAATTCAATCTGGCCGTCGTCCGAAAAACGGCGCGCATTCACCACCCGCGTGTTGTTCAATACGAGCAGGTCGCCGGATTGCCGGAATTCTGGTAGTTCGGCGAACTTCCGATGCTCGATCCGCTCCTCGCGCCGATGCAGCACCATCATGCGCGAATCCTGCCGATTCGGGAGCGGCCGGATCGCGATCAATTCTTCCGGCAGCGAATAATCGTAATCGGAAAGCGCGAGGCTCATGACTGGGCAGCATCAAAGGAATTGCGGTTTTGCGCAAAACCTCAGATGGTCGCCGGCGTGGCGATAGAATTTTCTCCCGCGCTCGATCTTGTCCTCGACGCTCTCGAACAAATGCGGGAGCGCGGCGGTAAACTGCCGACAGCGTCGCGAATTTCGCTGATGCAACTTCGGCGTCCAGCTGCTCTCGACCCGCCGCCAGTCGCTGCCCGCGTGGTTTCGACGGACAAAGTCGCGCTCCTCGCGCCGATCCAGGCGCGCGTTGCGGTTTGCACAAAATGTCCGCACCTCGCCCGCTCGCGCACTCAGACCGTTTTCGGCGTGGGCAATCCGGACGCGGAATTGATGTTCGTCGGTGAAGCGCCGGGCGCGGATGAAGATGCACAAGGCGAACCGTTCGTTGGTCGCGCCGGCCAATTGCTGACCAAGATCATCACGGCGATGGGCTTCAGTCGCGCCGACGTTTACATCGCGAACGTTTTGAAATGCCGGCCCGACATGCCGCGCGGCAGTTTCGGCAACCGACCGCCGACCCCGGAGGAAATGCAGACCTGTCTTCCCTATCTCGCGGAGCAGATCGAAATCATCCGGCCAAAGGTAATGGTGGCTCTCGGCGCGACCGCGGTGGAAGGACTGCTCGGGACGCGCGCGCCGATGCATGCGATGCGCGGCCGCTGGCATTCGCACCAGGAAACGCCGCTGATGATCACGTATCATCCCTCGTACTTGCTGCGGAACCAGGCGCCGGCCGAGAAAAGAAAAGTTTGGGAAGATATGCTCCTGGTGCTGGAACGATTGGGCCGGCCGATCACCGAAAAGCAGCGCCGATATTTTACCTAGAGCGGCCGAGCGCGCTCGATACGATCATCTTTCGGATTTCCGCGCGCGGAACTTTTATTCTTCGCGTGAGCGCAGCCGTGCCGGCTTCGCGGAGAAGGGCGAGGGTTTGCGCGCCGATCTTTGCCGGCAATGCGGTCGCGAAACGAACGCGACGATTCCGAATCGCGCGGGCGTATTCCTTTCCAGCCTCGATTCCGCGCTCGGCCTTTTCTCGCCACCTGTTCATGACAGGCTCAATTTGAGCCGGATCGTGGAGAATTTGCGCGGGCGACAGGCCTAACGAATCCAATTCGTCGGCGGGAAAATAGCAGCGGCGATTGCGCAAATCGTCGCCAGCGTCGCGCAGAATGTTGATGAGCTGCAACCCCTGGCCGTACTGCACGCCCAGCGCGCTCATTTCCGATTCGGGGCGGGCGCTGAAGTTTTTCACATGCGCGAAGCAGAGACACGTCCAGAATTCGCCGACACAACCGGCGACAAGATATGTGTATTCGTCGAGCTCGGCGGCATTCTGCAATGCTCGGATTTCATTGCCGGCGCCGAAACGTTGCAGATCGAGCAATTGTCCACGGTTGATCTTGAGCAAAACGCTCCGCACTTCCGCGCGATCTTCGGACGACAATTCGCCGAGCCAATCGAGCAAGGCCGGAAGTTGCTCAATCAAAGTCCGCTCCGCCTTGTCTTTTTGGAGAAGCGCGAACGATTTTCTCAACGAATCCGCCGTCTTCGCTGACGCCGTTCCCTGGATCGCCGCCGCCAGATCGCGCAGCGCTTCGGTTCGCAGCGCAACCGGCGGCTCAACCGTATCGGCGATCGTGTCCGTCGCCCGCGCGAGAAGATACGCCAGCGACAACGGATCGCGGAGCGGTTTCGGCAAAAAGCGTAGCGAAAGATAAAACGAGCGCGACACCGATCGCAGAATCGGCCCGCGCAGGGAATCTCGTTTCATCGACTTCACGGCCCAACGTTCCGGACTTCGATGACTTCGGCGTTGCCAATTCCCAACTGACCGGCCGCCTGGACGTGCTGCGCCAACGGAGTGATCGGCGCGAGCCGCGCCCGGGCCCGCCATTCCTCGATCTGGCGAACCGCCAGCGCATCGATCGCCACCGGATCTTTGCTCGCGAGAATCGTGGCGTGATGCACAGCGAAGTTTGGCTGCGGCTGCGGGCCGCCCGCGTATTGCGCCACCAATCCATCCATGATGTTGAGGACCACCTTCGAGCTCACGATCGGCATCTTGTAAATCTCCGCGATCGCGCTGTGGCCCCATGAGCTCTGGGTAAAGCGCCGCGAGTTGTCGATGTTCGGGATCGTCATGTTGTAAATGCAACCCGCGATGCCGCAACTGCCGCTGTCGCTCATCACCGGGACGTTAATTACTTTCGTGACTTCGCTGGTGAGGATCCGGGCGAAGTGGCTGTCGTCGCTCGTCGAGTCTTCGGATGGGAACGGGACCTTCCCGCGGTCGGTGCGAAACTCGAGGTCGCCCCAGATTAGTCTTCCGCTGAGCGGCACAGTGAAAACTGCTCTTGGATCGTAACCGTCGCGCGGCGCGATCGACTTCATCTGGTAGCCTTCCTTGTCGGGCCGATAACCGGCGTCATTGATTCCGCCAAGGCTGCGGTCCCAGACGATAATGCTTTCTCGGGGGTGACCGGCGGCAACGAGCCCGTCGACAATGGCGTTCACGATATCGCGATGAGTCGTGAATAATTCGCCGCCGGCCGCGGAAATCTTGATGCCAATCTTGTCGTTAGGCGAAACGAGCGAGCTCCACGCCTGGGCTAGATCGCGTTCGCCGGTTACGGCGAGAACGAGACGATTCACCATGGCGCGAACGCGGGCGCTGTTGGGCTGATATTGGCTGATCGCGGCCTGATCGTGCGCGGAATAGACGATCGATTGGGCGGGGATGACCTGCGCCTGGGCGGAGGCGCAAATCAGAAAACAGGCTAAGATTGGGATCCGCACGATGATCTCAGAAGCGGTTACGCATCTTTACGTTCATATTCCGTTCTGCGCGAGGATTTGCCCATATTGCGCTTTTTACAAGGAGCGGCCGGACATTTCGCAGACGCAGCGGTTTTGCGAGGCGCTGCTCCGAGAGATAGAAAACGTCGGGCAACGTTTTCCGCTGAAGTTGGAGA
>JBHELY010000090.1:0-8746 GCA_046262815.1 Chthoniobacterales bacterium
TGCCTGTACCATTGATCGCGGACTGAATGGAAATCGAACCATTTGCATTGGTGCTCCCGCTCGTGTTCGAAATTGTTAGATTGTCGGCGAGAACAATGGCATTAGCTGAGGCGGATTGTGAAATCGTGAGACGATAAGTTGAGCCAGCGCTTACAGCAGTGTCCTCATTGCTAATGATGGCGCCGGTACCGTTATTGTTGAGGGTGATCGGCGTGGTCGACGTTATCGACCATCCTTGGGCGCCAGTACCCAAGAGACTGATTTGACCAACCGTCACACCACCGGGCACATCTTCGTTAGTCACCATGGCCGCAGCGTTGGTAGCTGATGGCTTGTAGTCCACGATGGCCCCCGCGCCATTTGGCACCGTGCCTGAACTCCAGTTTGAGCCGAGGTTCCACGACCCGCCGCTAGCGCCCGTCCAATCTGGATCCAAATTCGGCTTCGGAGCCGGTGTGGGCGATTTCTTTTTGCTTGCGTCGGTCGATGCCGTGGCACTGGGCGAAGCCGTTGCCGAAGGCGACGGGCTCGCTGTAGCGGATGGCGATGGACTTACGGTGGGTTTCGGTGTGGGAGCGGGAGTGGGAGCCGGTTTCGCGGCGAAAGCGGACGACCCAATCACCAGAATCACACTGCATACACAGACAATCCCGCGCTGAAGAAATTTTTTCATACTCACGTGCGCCGGGAGGACAAGTGCGCATCAGACGAATTTCCAGAAACGGTGTCAACGAAATTTCCAGAATTATTTGAGAAAAGTTATTCACACGTAAATTGTCCTTCGGACAAAGGAGAAATTCCAAAGGCTAAAGGCTAAAGGAGGAGGACGGAAGCCAGAGGACGGAGGCCGGAAGTCTGAGGACGGATGTCGAATGTCGGCCCGTCGCTTTTTGCAGCCCTCTGATCTCCGACTTCTGACCTCAGAATGTCAGCGTTTCAGCGTTTCAGTTTTTCAGCTTTTCGTGAGCGCCACGCGAAGCCTATCGCCCCCAGCGTGAGCGCGCCGCCGAACCATGTGGCCGGCTCGGGGATCGCGGTCGGGACCAGCTCGATGTCGCTGGAAGTATAAACCAGCGTGTAGTCGGTGGGGAGACCGGTGACAACGTCGAACATCCCCGAGAGGCCGCCGCCGGCAAACGTGGCCAGAATATACGTCGTCGTCCCATCGGCGGTTCCGTGGATGTCGAGCGTGGTCCCATTGCCAATGCTCAGGGTGCCGGTGATGGCGAGCAGGTCGCTGGTGGCGCCGTCCAGGTTTGCGAGGTAGGTGCCTCCGCCGCCTTCGCTCGTCATGATACTTAAGCTTTGGGTCAACGTTAGCGTGCCGACGGTCGTGGTGTCGGCACCGGTGATGGTGCCGCCGAAAATACTAACCTGCCCGCCGATCGTGCCAATACCGCTCAGGAGACTACCGCCGCCGGCAACCTGGACTGGGCCGGTGGCGCCAGAGTTATCGCCTTTCACGAAAAGGGTGCCGGTCACGAAGGTTGACCCGCCATAGGTGTTGGTCCCGGACAGATTAACGTTGCCGCTGATGGTAAGCCTCAGGTCTCCGCCACTGCTCCCCGGTGTGATGTTGCCGCTCACGTTGACTGTCCCTTCAAACGTGAGATTCGAAATCGTCGGCGTGGCCCGATTGGAGGTAATATCTCCACTGATCCGGAACGGCTGAGCGGTCGAGGCATTGTTGATGATAAGATCGCTCGTGAGCGCGATCGGGACGGAGATGATATCGCCCGCGCTCGTGGAAATCTGCTGAAGGAGCGCTGTGCCGGTTCCGTTGTCGAAGACGAGCCTTTGGCCTCCCGATCCAGGCGCGATATCGTAGCGATGGGTGCCGTTGGTATCGCCGACATAGACTGACCCGATAATCCGCGACGAGTCGAGCGTGACGGTCACATCCGTGGTGATGTCGAGCATGTCGAAGTGCGCTGCCGCCGTGGCGCCAGAGGCGATAATGCCATCCTTCCAGTTCGCGGGGTTGCTCCAGTTACCGGAAGCATTCGCGATCCAGAATCCGGGCGGGGGCGGAGGACCGCCGTCCGGATCGGTGGGAGGGGAACTCGCGATGAAATTCGCCGGCGAAAACGACGGCTGGAAATAATCGGTGCGGGCCAGGCTGGTAAAAGTTTCGCCGCTTTGTTGCGTCATCCAGGCGGAAGCGATGTCGCTTTTTTCCGGCTCGAGACGCCAGCCGCTCGACGGTTTGGAAAACAAGAGGCCGTGGAGTAATTGCCCCATCGAAAGCTCCGGCGCGCGATGGTTCGCCGGCTCGGACACGATCGCGACGTCGGCGTTCGGCGTTTCGGCCGGGGAAATGTTCGACCACCAGTCGGCGGGGTCGAAATCGAAACGCAGATCGGTGAGCCAGGTCTTATCCGCGGCCAGGACCGCGCCGGCGACAGAAATGAGGATAAGAAACGAACGCAGCGGACGCCAAATGCGACGGGGAGCGGCATTCATGGCGGCGATTGAAACGAATCTGGCGAGCGAAAGTCAACGGAAATTATGGCTATTTGAAGGCAAAAGCTGAAACGCTGAGGTCTTCTGTAGCCGCTTCGCTGTGCGAAGCGTCAATTCGTTAGGCCAACCCCGCCTCAAACGTCGCCCACAGGGCGACGGCTACAGAAGAGTGACGACAGCTGCGCGCAATCGCCGCCGGAACGCGAACCCGATTGCGCCGAGCGCAAGCGCGCCGCCGATCCAGGTCGAGGGCTCGGGGATCGCGGTCGGGACCAGCTCGATATCGGTGTTGTTGTAAACCAGCGAGTAACCGCTCGGGATTCCTGTCACGGTGGCGAAGATTCCACTGCGGGAGGCGAACGTGGCCAGTGTATAAGTGGTGAGGTTGTCGGCCGAGCCGACGATGTCCAGAGTGGTTCCGGCGCCAAGAGTAAGGCTGCCGGTAATCGCGAGCAGGTCGCTCAGGCTGGCGCTCAAGTTCGCCAGGTAAGTTCCGCCCGGCCCTTCGCCGGTGTTTAGGATCACGTTGTTGAGCAACGTTAGTGTGCCGACGGTCGTAATAGTGTTGCCAGTGATGGTGCCGCCAAGAACAGAGCCGCTGCCCGACACCTGGACAAGCCCGATGGCGTTGGCGGCGTTGCCGTTCACTAAAAGCGTGCCACCCTCCACGAAGGTCGAGCCAGTGTAATTATTGGCCCCGCTGAACAGGACCGTGCCGCCATTTACAGACACGCTCACTCTCGAACCAGTGCTTCCGTCGGTAATCTTGCCCGTAACCCGAATCTCTCCGGGGGTGCCGACGTTTGCATTAAAAGAGAGGGTTGGGAAACTATTCGTCTGGCTGGAAGCAATGTCGCCGCCGATCGTGAACGGATGCGTCGTTGAAACGTTGTTGATGTTGAAATCGTTCTTGAAAAAGATGTTCGCGCTGATCGTGTCGCCGGCGCTGCTGGATGTTTGTTGAAGGACCCCGGCGGTGCTCGGGTTGCCGCTATCGAAGGTGAGGGTGCTGCCGGATTGAGGTGCGATGTCGTAAGTGTTGGTGCCATTAGAGTCGCCGATGTAGAGACTCCCGATGGTGCGCGAGCTATCGAGCGTCACGACGATATTGTTGGTGAGATCGAACTGGGAGAAATCGGCCGTTGCCCCCGCGCCGTCGGCGACCGAGCCGCCGGCCCAATTCGTTGAGGTACTCCAGTTGCCGGAACTGTTCAGCGCCCAAATGCCGTCTGTGCTCGTCGGTGCGGCGGGCGCAATCAAGCCTGCACTGGTGACGAAGCCCGCCGGCGAAAACGACGGCTGGAAATAATCGGAGCGGGATAGGCTGGTAAAAGTTCCGCCGCTTTGTTGCGTCATCCACGCTGAAGTGACCTCGGTTTTTCCCGGCTCGAGACGCCAGCTGCTCGACGGTTTGGAAAACAAGAGGCCGTGCAGCAATTGCCCCATCGAAAGCTCCGGCGCGCGATGGTTCGCCGGCTCGGCGACGATCGCCATATCGGCGTTCGGCGTTTCGGCTGGGGAAAAGTTCGACCACCAATCGGCGGCGTTGAAATCGAAACGCAGGTCGGTCAGCCAGGTATTATCCGCGGCCAGGACCGCGCCGCCTACGCAAATGAGGATAAGGAACGAACGCAACGGACGCCAAATGCGACGGGGAGCGGCATTCATGGGGGCCATTGAAACGAATCTGGCCGCGACAAGTCAATCCGGAAATTATGGTTATTTGCGAGAACAAACACTGAAACGCTGAAAAGCTGAAAGGCTGAAATTCTGAGATGCTGAAACGCCGAGAAATTGAAATGCTACGAGCCGCTGCGACGCGTCTTGCTCAACATCGTAACAAAGATCGCGATAAGCTCGTCCGTTTCGCGATGTAATGGATCGATCTCTTGGCTGTCGATCCGGCAATCTTCTTTCAGCAACTCCAGCCAAAGCTGGGATTCATCAGCCTCTTGCAATGCTCCGTCTATCTTCGAACAAAACTCTGCTCAGAACGCGCGCGTGAAGCCTCTCGAATGTGCGCGGCTACGGAAGTGCCAGACCGCAGCAATTGATGCCCCAACACCTGCACTTCCTTTCGCGATCTCGGCAACCTGGCATACAGATGAATGATAGTAGAAGCGTAACGCTTCGTCCGCTCCCGCAGTTCTGGGGTTAGTCGCATATTTCGTCTTTCCGTTTGTCAGCTTTTCAGAGTTTCAGAATTTCAGCTTTTCATCGCGGCAGAGCCGCGATAAGCCCCGCTTCCTCCGGCAGCAGCCGTTTCGGGTCGACGTCGCGGACCTCGGCCGCCGCGTCATCCCCGTGGCCGTTCGCCGCCAAGACCGCGGCGTGGACCGCGAGCGCGGACGGCGTGAGCGCGCCGCGCGACGCCTTAATGTTCGAGTACGCGTCCATCGCGTCGCTGAATTTTCCCAACTTCAATCGCGCCAGCGCCAGCAAAGTTCTGTGCGGCAAACTCGACGGCTCGCGTTCGACGAGCTTCGCCGCCAGCTGTTCAATACTTTCTATTTTCTCCTTTAGACTTTCGACTTGCGACTCCTGCTGCATCAGCAGGAGGCGCGTATACGCTTCATCGTTCTGCACCGCCGGGTCGTTAGGCCAGATCGTCAGCATTTCCGCCAGGACGTCGTGGATCTTCTTTGTTTCGTTCGTGGCCTGCGCGAGTCGCAACCGGCCCTGGTGCGCGGCGCGCAGCTTCGGCGTTTCCGCGGCCGCTTCGTCATAGGCCGCGCGCGCGGTTTCGATCGCTCCGTTTTTCTCGGCGTAATTCGCCAGCATCAACAGCTTGGTCGGATCGCCCCGGGCCGCTTCAAAAGCGCGGTCCCAGTTATTTTCCGACGCGGCTTTCTCGCCGAGCTGCGCGTTGCAACGCGCCAGATACATTTTTTGCACGACCTGATCGAGCGGGAAGACGTCGCGATTGAGCAAATCGCGAATGTCTGTCCAACGGCCGAGCCCACCGAGCGCGTCGAGGTGTTGCAGAAAAAGATCGCGTGACAGAACCGCTTTCTCGCGCGGGATGGCGTCGAGCACGCGCTGAAATTCGTTTTTCCCGTTCAACCACGTCGCCAGCGCCGCCATTTCTTCCGGCTCGCCGTTTTTCCAGCGCTCGACCGCCTGCGCGATTAATTCGTCCCGCTTATCTTTTTGTTCGCGAATCCGCAGATCGATCGCGAGCAGCTTCTGTTGTGCGCGGGCGAGGGGATGCACTTCAATTTTTTCCGCGAGCTCGTTCGCGCCGATCGGAAAACTGTCGGGAACTTTTTCCTGGGTGACGAGCGTCTGGGCGAGAATCGTGAGCGCGTCCAGGCTGGCCGCGTCTTTTTCATCCGCGATTTTTCGCAGCCGCGTCCATGCTTTATCGCGCCACGCCTCGGTCCCGCCGGAGATCGCGATCTGCAACAGGGCCGCCTGCAATTTTTCCCGGTTCGTCGCCGCCGCGTCATCGAAAATTTTCTGGAGCGCGTCGTGCGCTTCGATCGGCGCGCCCTGGCGAACCGCCAGTTGCGCTTCGAGCAAATGATCGACCGGTTTCGGCGCGCCGAACTTTCCGCCGAGCAGCGCCGCGATCGCGCGTTTCGCGCGAGTGTCGTCGCCGGCGACGAGCGCGATCGAAGCTTCATCCACCAGGTCGTCGCGCGTCAGGCGTTTTTCTTTTTCCAGTTTGTCCCAGAACTCGAGCGCCTGCGCCTGGCGCGTTCGCGAAAGGAAACGCGCCACCGCCCGGATCGCTTCCGGTTCGTCAGGCCAAAGCTGATACGCCGCCGTCGCTTCCTTGCGCGCATCATTCCACTGTTCTTTTTCCATGAGCGCGAATGCTTCGCGCGCGTGCCGTCGCGCCTGCCACGCCTTCACCGCATGCGCCGCCGGCTTCCCGCCAAAAACGGCGCCGATGGCGAGCGCGACCAAGACGGCGCCAGCGATGACAAGGCGTTTTCGCTTGCGATTGCGCGCCTCCAATTCCGCGACGGTGAGCATGATGTCGGCGTTGCGCATGGGATCGGAGGTCAGAGATCAGAGGTCAGAGGTCGGTCGTCGGAATGACAGAACGAATCCGCCCGTTGAATCATCTTGCCGAGCATTCGGCCAATCTCGGCGCAACGCGCTGCCAGTCGCGTATGTTGTTCGGTTGTGATGTAGCCGCAAGCCAAGGCAAAATCGAGCGAGGAGTCCGTCTCACTGTTTTCGCCGTCGCAATCGGTCAGCTTGCTGACAAAATGCGCTTCGTATCGACGCTTGGCCCACGCTTCGCGAAGATTCAAGCAGACGGATCGAGATGATCGTCTGATCTGACTTGTTAGTGCATATTTTTCGTCCGACGGAAACTTTTTCGTCAGCTCAAAAACATCCATCGCAAGCTGAAATCCGGTTTTGTAAACCTCCAGCTCCTTCGCCGTCTCAATTTTCATGTGTCCTCTCTGATCTCTGACTTCCGATCTCCGATCTCCGACCTCCGACCTCTGCCCACAGCCTTTCTACTTTCTACTCTTGCTCGACCAGCTCCTGGACGAGCGCCCCGAACTGCGTCTCCGCCTCTTCGGAAGAAACTTTCTCGCGTGTCAGCAACACCATCTCCATCACTTGCTGCCCCAAATGCCTCCGGCCTTCCCGCACCAGATTCACCCGTTCCTGACGCGACCATTCGCTCGGCTCCTGGGCGAATTCTTCGCGGGCCAGTGAAGCGTCGGTGTCTTTGCGAACCCGGTCTTCGCGCAAGCAAAAAAAGGCGTGCGCGAATCGTTGCCGGCCGGGCGTTCCGCTTTGGGAAAAAAGAAAATGCCGGAACGGCAACGAGAAATTTTCCGTGACCCGGTACGAGCGGATTCCGTAATCGCCCATTTGCGTCCAGCCGCTCGCCGGCAAACAAACATCCGGCCGATGCAAATTCGCGAGCAGCGCGCTGTTCCCGCCCGGCCGCCACCGAAAGAAATAAAGCAGCGCCGCCTCCTCTCCCTCCGATTTCTGATCTCCGACCTCCGACCTCTGAATGCGCCACGTCGCGCCGCGTCCTTCATCGAACCGCAGGATGCGCTTCGTTGTTTCGTCGATGTGAATGTCGCGAAAGTCCTTTGCCTGTTCCGGCCACCGCGCCATCCACCGCCGGGGCGCGATCAACCCGCGCTCATGCAGCCGGTACCACGCTTCGACGCCGATCTCTACGGCAAGAAGCCAGGAGAGGGAAAGTAGAAAGGTTAAAGTAGAAAGTAGAAAACGGGGAGAGGTCTGAGGTCGGAGATCCGAGGTCGGTGAGTCTTGCTTTCCGACTTCTGAGTTCCGATCTCTGACCTCCGTCTTTCCGCTCTTGCCTAGCAAAGCGGAAAGCAACAGCGCGCCGCAGAACACAAGCGCGACAATGGCGTATCCGGCAATGTCGTGCCAACGGTCGACCGCCGAAACACTCTCAGTCGCGGCGATCCAGATGAGAAAAAGGGCGCGCCCAAAATTTGCGAGCAACGCAAGGACGACGGCGCCAATGACGAGCAGGCAACGTTTCGCGAGCGAGAGCCGCTTCAATTCGCCGAAGAGCAGCCCGATCATCAACGATGTCTGCAACGAGCGCACGCCGCTGCACGCTTCGTTCACGCCCACCAATCCCGTGCTCACTCGAATCAGGTTTCCCTCGAGCTGCGCCGGCACCCCGAAAAGCGTGATCGTGTCGGTCGCGAGCGCCGCGACCGTTCGCATCAATCCCTGGACGATCGGTTCTTCGATCGGCGTGATCCACGGCACCGCGACCAGAATGAAGCAAACCGGAAACGCGAAGTGCCGCACCCAAGCCCGCCCGCCTGCCGCCCAGATCACGAGCAACGTCAACGCGACCACAGCCGCCGCATGAATCCAATCGATCGGCCGCCAATCCGGATTCGCCACTTCGAACAACCGCACCGGAAACAAAACCACCAGCGCCGCAATCGCAATCGCGATCCCCTTCCGACCTCTGACCTCTGACCTCCGACCTCCGCGATCGACTTGCGGTCGATCGTCCCATCTCAACCAAAACAAAAACGCGGCAAAGAACGGCACGAACCATCCATAACTATATTGCTCATTGACCGACCACTCACCGCTCAACTGCCGGCAAAGCACGAACCAAAGCGCGAGAAGCGCGAGCGCGCCGAAGACGAGTTGTCTGCGCGTCGCGATCTGCGGTTGATTCGTACCCGAATTCAAAACGCGCGCACTATAGCAGGTTTCTGTAGCCGTCGCCCTATGGGCGACGCCGAGCGAATACGTTGCCGCGTCGATAATCCCGAGCGTCCCACAGGGACGCTGCTACAGC
>JBHELY010000091.1:0-8097 GCA_046262815.1 Chthoniobacterales bacterium
TTGTTATCGCGGCCTTCGGCACCGCCGTGGACTGCCGGTCCGCGGTCAGCGCACTTCGACGAACGCGCGTACGCGCAAAGGCCCGCGCAAGACGGTCGGCGTGATCCGGAACAAGGACGCCAAAGCGGGCAAGGTTTAACGGTTAGAAAATTTTAGTCATGGCAGATTCAGACGAGAAGAAACCGGCGAAAGCAAAAACTCCGAAGGCGAAGGCCGAAAAGGAAGAGACGAAAGTCGAAACTCAAACCGCGACGCCGGAGACTCCGGCCGCTGCGAATACCGAGACGCCCGCGGAAGCTCCCGCCAAACCCGCGAAGAAACCCGCCAAGGCGAAGAAGGAAGAAACCGCGCCCGCCGCCGCGCCCGAACCGCCGAAGGAAAATCTCTCGCTGAATCCCGACGACATCGAGAAGCCGAAGATCATCAAGGCCAAGGGGAGCAAGAATGTTCACACCGGCATCGCCCACGTCCTTTCCACATTTAACAACACCATCGTCACCATCACCGACTTGAAGGGCAACGTGATCGGTTGGTCGAGCGCCGGCAAAGTCGGCTTCAAAGGCTCGCGGAAAAGCACCGCCTACGCCGCCCAAATGGTCGCGCAGGATGCCTCCCGCCAGGCCATGGGACACGGCCTGAAAGAAGTCGAAGTCCTCGTCCGCGGTCCCGGCGCCGGCCGCGAATCCGCCGTCCGCGCATTGCAAGCCATCGGCCTGGATCTCACTGTCATCCGCGACGTCACCCCCGTCCCCCACAACGGTTGCCGTCCTCCAAAACAGCGCCGCGTCTGATTACTTTCTACTTTAGCCTTTAACCTTTCTACTTTCTTCCATGGGCAGATACACCGGACCGAAAACCAAAGTGAGCCGCCGCTACGGCGTGCCGCTTTTTGGACCAGCCAAAGCGCTCGAGCGAAAGAATTATCCTCCCGGCATGCACGGCCCCAAAGGCTCGCGCCGGAAACAGTCCGATTACGCCATCGCGCTCGGTGAAAAGCAGAAGCTTCGTTACCAGTACGGCCTTCTGGAAAAACAATTCCGCCGCATTTTCCAAAGCGCATTGCGCAAGCGCGGCGTTACCGGCGAAACGCTCCTCCAGCTTTTGGAAACCCGACTCGACAACGTCGTCTTTCGTCTTGGTCTCGCCAACACGCGCAGCGCCGCGCGCCAGCTCGTGTCCCACGGCCACGTCCAAGTGAATGGCAAGAACGTCAACATCGCCTCGTACAACGTGAAGGCCGGCGACGAAGTCTCGGTGAAGGACAAGCCGAAATCCCGCCAGCTCGCCTTGCGCAATCTCGAGCTCACCCAGATCGCTCCCGTCCCCGATTGGCTCGTCGCCAACCGCGACGCCCTGAGCGGCAAAGTCTCCCGCATTCCCACCCGCGACGAAATGCAGCCGATGGTCAACGAACAGCTGATCGTCGAGTTGTATTCGCGCTAAGCGCGAGGCTGTTCGTCGTGCGAACCCTCATCATAGCCTTTTTATTTTTTGTCTTTGCTCTGGCAACTAACCTGTTGGCCGGCGCCCCAGAGACCGTGGATCGGACGGGGCCTCAGCGGATTTGGAAGCCGCGCATCGATTATCCCTTGGAGGCGCAACGCGCGGGAATCAGGGGAAGCGGCGTCATTGCTGTCGATGTGGACTACAAAACCGGATTAGTTACTCGGGCGTACATGCTGAAAAGTAGCGGCAGCCGGATTCTCGACGAGGCCGCTCTGTCTGCATTTCGCAGAGCGAAATTCGCAGGGAATTTCAAAAGCCCAGTTAAGATTCCGTTTCAATTCGGCGGGCAACGATAGTCATCCAATCCTCTCGGCCAAATCTTCTGTAGCCGCTTCCCTGTGGGAAGCGCCATCCGCGCGTTGCATTTGCCTCAACCGAGGTCGCATTTGGTGGCCACGCGGCCCCCGGTGCCTGGATCCAGGCCTTCCCAGGGAACTCATTCCTGTTGGTGAAGGCCCCCAAGTACGTTGCCTCGCGCGCGTTCGTCTCTACACCCTCGGGCTGGCTCGAAATGAGCGAGCCCGAACACGCCAAAGCAGCGGGTCTTGATAGGCTAAGCTTTAAGGGTGCTGATACGCGCCGAAAAGTGTCCTATCATGTCACCCTACATCGCGAGCCAAACGCCTAACCACGCGATGGAGCGAACGGCTGGCAGCTTTGGTTCCTTACTTGCAATGAAATTCCACTCAATCCGCGGCCACGCGCTCTCCCACCAGCCGTCGCTCATCTTGTTCTCGTTAGGCCCATTGGTGTAAAAAGAATTAAAGAGGTATCCCATGAAGAAAATACTTTTGCTTATGCTTGTTGTTTCCGTGCTGTTCTTCAAGGTCGAGCGATTGTCAAAAGCTCAAACAGACCGGCAATCGACGCCATTCGAGCAAGTTAATAAGAGACCGCAAATCATTGCGCTGAAGACCGGAGAACCCATTTCACTTGCATACGATGCGGGGGCGGTAAGGATTCTCGCTTCCAGTGAGGATACCGAGAGCGCGTGGTCGCTGGTGGAGTTAACCGAAATGTCTGGCTACAAAACGAATTTGCATCGGCACAACCATACGGACGAAGCCTTTTATGTGCTGGAGGGAGTATTAACCGTCAAAATCAACGACAAAACTTCCGAGTACCCCGCCGGTTCATATATTTTAATTCCGCGAGGAACTCCACACGCCCAGGGAAACCGCGGAAACGTTCCGGTAAAGATTCTGCTGACAATGACGCCTGGTGGGTTTGAGCGCTCCTTCAAAGACAGGGCTGAGCTTTTCAAGACGGCAAAACCAGACGATCCCGATTTTAGGAAGAAGCGAAAGGAGAATGCGGTGAAGGGGAACTATGATGTAGAGTTTTTAGAGGATTGGGACCTACAGAAATAACGCTAAGCGAGCTTTGTTCGCCACGGAGAGAAAGGCCTAACCAGGCGATCCAGCGAACCGCTGGCCGCGCCGCGTTCTAGCTTTCGATGACTTCCACATTCAACCCGCAGCCACGAGCTCTCTCGCCAGCCGTCGCTGATCTTGTTTTCGTTAGGTCCCATGAGCTTCGCTGATCGAATTCGCACTCTCTGGCGACTCACTATTCCGGCAACCGCGGCCCTGTCATTCCTCACAGCATTCTGTTTCAGCTTTTTGGCATTTTCGGTCGGCGGACTCGCGTGGTTACTGGCGAGTCCGCCCATGGCCGTCGCTCATCTTGCCGTGTTTGGCTCGGCATTCGTTGCCGCATGCAATCGTTCTCGCTATTTGCCGCAGATCGCTCTTATCGAGTTCTTCGGCCCTATTCTCTTCAGTCTTGTCTTGGTGGTCGCGTCAGCGGGGGCCGGGTTCTGGACCGCACACTTCCTCAGCGATACTGTGTTCCACATCCCGGCAAAGCCGTTTTCATCGTGATGCCGTTTCCCAGGCCTAACCATGCGATGGAGCGAACGGCGGACCGCTGTGCGTCCACATTTGAGATGACTTCCACACTTTCACCGCGAGCCACGCGCGGTCTCGTCCGCCGTCGCTCATCTTGTTCTCGTTAGATGATAGTTGCACTCGGCCTCCCTTTGACTTTTTTCGGAAGTGTCCGTAGCTCATGCGTGCGTTTAGGCGTCGCTGCAGTGTTTTGCATCGGCTTGTTGCCGTGGTTTACGCCGGCCGCGCTCTCGCAGCAGCCCTCGACGAGGGAGGAGGCTTCACACGTTTCGCTCAAGGCCGATTCTCCGCCAACGCCAGTCGTACCCGACGCGCTACAAATCACCGGAACTTTCGATTTTAGTCGAGGTTTCCGGCAGGAGCGCTCGATCCGCGAACTGGTTAGGGCAATGGATTTGCGCGATGAAACCTGGCGCAGTCTGGAGTTACAGACGCTCAACGAAACCCCGATTACGACGTTTCTAAGCCTGTCCAGGTTTTTGACTCACAAGCCATACAAGCGGAAGGATGGCTCGCCGCTCTTCGATCTTACTTTCTGATCCGCGACGGCGAACCATCTTGTTCTCGTTAGCTGGAGGAGAAACCGCATGATCAGGAAACTGAAGTCGGGGAAATATCGATTGTATTCGCGGAAGAAGAATCCGAAGACCGGCAAACGGAGAAATCTGGGAACGTTCAAGACGCGAGCCGCGGCGAAGAAGCACGAGAAAGCGGTGCAGTATTTTAAGCGAGCGTGAATAGTTGGCAGCGCGTCTCAGCATGCTGCAGCGGCGGTCTATGACCGCCGTCTTCGTTTTGAAAAGACCTCGGCGGTCATAGACCGCCGCTACAGGGTCGTTTCCAATAGCTCAAGCGCTTTGCTGTAGCTGCGGCGTTGGAGGAAATGGCGGAGCTGCGGATCTGTTTGCGGGGGTAAGAACTGTTCGAGGCGCTCGATTCGTTCCGAGACCAACCGGAGTCGTTCGGTGTGCCGCTCGGGATCCCGCCGACTCTCTTCGTCAACGATGATTGCGAGGCGTTCGCGGAGGGCGTCGGCAAGGTCGGCTAACGGCGCGGTCATCGGAAAAGCTTGAAACGCGAAGTGGTTTGGCGCAAGCGTCCGTTGTCATGAGCGAGCCTAAGAAAATCCTGATCGTGGACGATGACGTGGCGCTGATGCGGGTGATGCGTGAGGCGCTGACGTCGATGCTGTGCTGCGAGGTGGATTCATCGCCGAAGCCAGAATACGGATTCGAGCTGGCGCTGAAGAAAACCTACGACCTGCTGCTGTTCGATTTTTCCATGCCGATGATCGACGGCGCGATGCTCTTCTCTTTGATCCGCAAGGTCTACGATAACGCGACGCCGCCCCGGATCGTGCCGCCGCTGTTGCTCGTCACGGCGAAAGGCGATGAAGCACGGGCTCAGGAATTATTGCGCGAAGCCGGGGTGCGCGGGCTGGTGCCGAAGCCGTTTGCGATCAATCGGCTGATCGAAAAAGTGAAGGAAAGTTTGCCGGGAGTAGAGACGATCGGCGGCGCGTAGTCGTTTGGTAGGGCGAGATTCAGTCGAGCCGCGACGGGGATAGTCATTCGACGGCGGCTCGACAGAGTCTCGCCCTACCAAATTAACGCTGCGATTCTTCGATGAGCTGGCGACGGGCTTCGATCCAATCGTGGTTTGAATCGCCGGGAAGCGAGAGTTTGTGGCGACGCTCGCCCAAAAAATAGGCGCGCAAGCGGATCTGGTCGTCGGTTGGTTCGACGACAGTCTTCGCCGGGGCTTTGGCGCTCGGTTTCTTTGGAGCCGCAGCCTTCTTTTTCTTCGTGGGAGCGTTAGAGCCGCGCGATTTTTTCTTCGTCTCTGGCGCGCTCGTTTTGCCGTTGGCGGCAGAGGTGGTGGCGCCATCGGCCGGCTTCGTTTCAACTGATGTTTTCGGTTTCCTGGGCACTATCGTTTTGTCGGTAAATGTTTTCAGACCGAATACCCCATGCGGCGACCGCGCAAGCGGATTTTGCAACGCGATGGTTGCGCAACGCGCCGAAGTTCGCCTACCGTCCCGCCATGCGGCATTTCGTATTCCGATGGCTAGTGACGACCGTGGGTGTGATGGTCGCGGCCTCGATTATCACCGGGATCCGTTACGACACGACCGGTTCGCTCATCGCGGCGGCGCTGTTGCTCGGAATTCTGAACGCGTTCGTGCGTCCGTTTCTGCTGATCCTCGGAGCGCCGTTGATTTTGCTCACCCTGGGCATTTTCATCCTCCTGGTGAACGGGCTGATGCTCTATTGGGTGCCGAGCATCGTGAGCGGCTTCCACGTGGATGGGTACGGGAGCGCGTTCTGGGGCGCGATCGTGATCGGGATAATCAGCTGGCTCTTGAGCGCGTTTTTTCGCGGAAGTGACGGGCGCGTTCATGTGCTGACGCATCACACTCAGATCAAGCGCGTGCAGGGTCGCGTCATCGAACCGGAAAGCGAAAACCGATGACGTATTGCCTGGGAATGATCTGCCGCGCGGGGGCGGTGTTTATTTCGGACTCACGGACGAGTGCGGGGATGGATAACATCACTAGCTGCTCGAAAATGCGCGTCTACGAAAAACCGGGCGAACGCGTGATCTGCATCCTGAGCTCGGGAAATTTATCCCTGACCCAGGCGACGATCGCATTGATCGATGAAGATCTGCACCTCGGGAAAACCGAGCCGGGGCGCGAACAAATAACGAACCGGCAGACGCTTTACGAGACGATCAACTACGTCGGATCGAAGGTGCGTGAAGTCGAGAAACGGCATCGCGAAGCGCTGGAGGCGGACGGATTCGATTTCAACATTCACCTGATCGTGGGCGGCCAGATCGCCGGCTTTGCACCCGAGGTGCATCTGATTTATCCGCAGGGCAACAGCATCCACGCGACGCGCGATTGTCCTTTCCTCCAAATCGGGGAAAGGAAATACGGGAAGCCGATTCTCGATCGCGGCTTTACTTACGAAACTGGGCTCGCGGACGCGGTGAAGGTCGGGATCATCTCGATCGATTCAACGATGACGAGCAACGTGGCGGTCGGGCCGCCGATCGACATTTTGTGTTACGAAAAAGATTCGCTGCAGGCAAAGCTGCGGGCCCACCTCGAGGAAGACGATCCTTACCTGCAAACGATCAGTGACAAATGGCAGGATGGGATTGTGAAGCTGGTGAACAAGATGCCCGCGCCTGATTTCAGCAAACCGGCCCTCGGCTTCGCGACAGCGGCCTAAATGTTGCGCGTGAAAATCTGCGGGCTGACCACGCCGCAGGATGCAGCGGCGGCCATTGATTTCGGCGCGGATGCGCTGGGATTCAATTTTTTTCCGGGCAGCAAACGTTATGTCGGAAAAAGCGTCGATTGGATCCGAGATTTGCCGCGGACTGCCGAGAACATCGCGATTCTCGTTGATCCGAGCTGGCACGAGGCGAAACGGGTCGCGGCCATACCCGGTATCAGCAGGCTTCAGCTGCACGGCGATGAGAAGCCAGAGTTTTGTGAGCGATTGAAGGACGAAGGAATTCGATTCGAAAAGGCCCTTCCGGTTACCGGTCCCAATTCGCTGATCGACGTTCCGGATTTCTTCACCAGCAGGGTGCTTCTCGATTCCAGTGGGGCAGGCGAATTCGGAGGCAGCGGCCGCACTTTTCCCTGGGAACTGGCGCGCCGTTTTATCGAAGCGAATCCGGAACTGCAAGTGATTCTGGCGGGAGGTCTGACTCCGGAAAATATAGCGGAAGCAGTCAAAATAGTTCGGCCATTTGGGGTTGATGTGACCACGGGCGTGGAAGCCTCGGCCGGCCGTAAAGACCACCACCTGATACGCGCCTTTATCACGGCGGCGCGCGCGGCTTAATACCTGCCGTTCCCCCGGGAAGTTCCAGAAGCCCGCAAGAGGGCTGGTCTGCTTCCTGCTAATTATCGCAAACGCATTCTTCAACTTCACATCATCTATGCCTAATCGCCTTCAAATCTTTCTCTGCTCCGGAGCGGCATTCTTCATTGCCCTAAGCGCCGTCACCGCGCAGACCAACGCGCCCGCCCCGGCGCCTAGCTCGAGCCCCGCTGCCTCGACCGCTCCTCTGGCCGACACGAAAACCAAGCCGGCTACTCCGCCGCTCGCCACCGGACCCTCCACCAAGAGCGACAATCTTTTGCTCGTCCAAGCTACGAGCTCGAATGCCGCGACTTCACCCGCGCCATCGACTTCGACCACCACAACGGCGACCACCACTTCGCCCGGTCCCGTGGAACCTGACAGCGTTGCCGATAACGGCGGCGTGGGCGTTCGCGAATTTCAAGGCGACGATGTTGGCGCGGTGCTGCGATTACTCGCCCGCCAGGCGAAGATCAACATGGTCGTGAGCGAAGCCGTCACTGGCACGGTGACGATGCGCTTGGAAGACGTGACCGCGCTCCAGGCGGTCTCGATCATCGTGAAAGCGAAGGGCCTTTTTCTCGATAAGATCGAGAACGTTTACTACATCAAGACCGCCGCGGAACGCACGGCCGAGCCGACGGAAAGCGATAGCTATCAGTTCAGCTACGCCCGGGCGAAGGATACCGCGCCGTTGATCGCTGGACAGCTTTCGAGCAAAGACGCTCCGCAGGTCGATGAGCGCACGAACACGATTTTTTATCGCGAGACCCGCGCGAACATGGATCGGATCAAAC
>JBHELY010000092.1:0-8025 GCA_046262815.1 Chthoniobacterales bacterium
GCCGAATGCAATTCCGATAACTTTCCCGGGACGAAAACATCGGCCCCGGCGCGAGGCTGATCTTTTCCGCGAGCGCTTTTGCATGAAGCCGCAGCGCGTCCACTCGCGCGGGTAATTCCACCCAAAGCACGATGCCGCCGCCAGGCCGCGTCATTTTTGTTCCGGTCGGAAACGACTCAGCTACCGCGCGACTCATTTGTTCCATCTGCCTTTTCAACGCGAGCCGCAGACTGCGGAGATGATGTTCATAGCCGCCGTTCATCATGTAATCGGCCAGCGCGAATTGCGGAAGCGTCGCCGTCGCGACCGTGCTGGTGCATTTCAAATCCTTCACCTTCTGAAAAAATCGTCCGGGCACGATCCAGCCGACGCGATAACCGGGCGCGACGGATTTCGAAAACGATCCGCAAAGGATCACGAGTCCTTTGTTGTCGTGTGCTTTCGCGACGTGCGGACGCTCGGCGCCGAAATGCAAATCGCCGTAGAGATCGTCTTCGATCAACGGGATCTCGCGTCGGGCGAGCATGCGCACGAGACGCTCTTTGGCGGCATTCGGCATGAGACTGCCGAGCGGGTTGTTGAAGTTTGGGACGACGAGACAGGCGCTCACACGCCGAGTGCGGATCACGCGCTCGAGCGCGTCGAGATCGAGACCCGAACGAGGATGAGTCGGAATTTCGAGTGCCTTGAGTCCGAGTTGAGCGATGAGTTGGACGATGCCGAAGTAGGTCGGCGATTCCACGGCCACGGAATCGCCGGGCTTCGTCACCGCCCGGAGCGAGAGGACCAGCGCCTCCATGCAACCGCTCGTAGTGATCAGCTCGTCCGGCGAAATCTTTACTCCCCAATCAAGAGCGCGGCGCGCCAGAGCCCGGCGCAATGGCAAACAGCCGGGAGGCATATCCAGTTCCAGCGCGGCCGGACCCAGTCGCCGCGCGGCCGAGGCGAGGATGCGGTTGAGTTTCCGAGCGGGAAGCAGTTTCGCGCTCGGAACTCCGGGACCGAGCTGAACGACGTCGCGCATCATCGTGGCGCCGAAGAGGCGTGAGATGAGGGTCGGCGTTTCGTGCGCGGAAGCGCCCGGCAACGGCCGCGAAGTTTGCGGCTCCTCGAGCAGTTGTCGCGGGCGCTGGCGAACAAAGAATCCGGATTTCGGCCGCGCTTCGATCAGGCCGCGATTTTCCAGCTCCAAATACGCTTGCACTGCAGTCGCCATGCTGACCCGGTGCTGCCGGCTCGCGCGGCGCACGGAAGGAATTCGATCTCCCGTTCGCAAGACACCGCCTTCGATCAATTCGCCAACGCTGGCGGCGATCCGGGCATAGAGCGGATCGGGCCGGCGAGTGGAGACTCGGGAAACAACCATTCCCTTTCTGTATCATACAGAATTCGCGAGAAGCAAACTGTACCGGACCAAAATCTTTAGTTCTGAATCTGTATTGGACGCCGCAATGGGCGATGAATGCAGTCATGCCGGTCATGGAAGCGTGCGAAATTGTTTGCAGTTCGGCGCCGCCTGCGCGGGTTTCCTGGACAGAATCGCGCGCAGTCCGAGTGTCGCTGGCGTTCGCCGCGGTTTATCTGATCTGGGGTTCCACCTTTCTCGGAATTCGGGTCGCGATCGAAACAATTCCGCCGATGATCATGGCGGGGCTGCGCTGGTCTGTCGCCGGTTCGCTATTTTATCTGTTTCTGCGCTGGCGCGGCGCGCCGCGTCCGAGCGCGCGTGATTGGCGCCTGGCCGCGATTATCGGCGGCGGAATTATTTTCGCCGGCAACGGCAGCGTCACTTTCGCCGAGCAATACATTCCATCCGGGACGGCGGCGGTAATTGTCGCGCTGGTTCCGGCGGTGATGGTTTTGATGGGCTGGTTGAGCGGCACGTTGCCGCGGCCGCGGCTTGCCGTCTGGGGCGGCCTTGCGATTGCGACCTTGGGCGTGGCCGTGATCGTTCACCCAACCGCGCTCGATTTTTCCCCGCAACTTACTGCGAGCCTCATCCTCCTAACGATCGGCGAATTGCTTTGGTCGGCGGCGTCACTTTACGCCACACGCGCGCGTCAGGAGACGTCGGGTTCCATGATGGCGGCTATGCAAATGATTTGCGGCGGCATCTTCGGTCTCATCGCAGCCTCATTTCACGGAGAGTTCGCCCACTTCAATATCGGCGCGGTAACCTTCCGCTCGTTAGGCGCAATGACTTACCTCGCCGCCATCGGGTCGATCGTCGGCTTCTCCGCTTATCTTTGGCTCCTGCGCAACGTCGAAGCGACGCGCGTTTCCACCTACGCCTACGTCAATCCGGTCGTGGCTGTCCTGCTTGGCACCTGGCTGGGCGGCGAAAAACTCGCGCCCGAACTTCTGGCCGGCAGCGCGCTGGTGGTTTTCGGAATTGCTCTGATTGTGACCTTTCGCCCCAGGACAACGAGATAATCTTATGAATTCACGCTCTTATCATCTTGTCGATGTTTTCACCGACCGCGCCTTTGGCGGAAATCCGCTCGCGGTCTTTCTCGACGGCAAAGGATTGTCCGAGGCGTTGATGCAGGCGATCGCGAAAGAGTTCAATCTCTCGGAGACCACGTTCGTTCTGCCGCCGAAAGATTCGGTCAACGATTTTCGCGTCCGCATTTTCACGCCGGCGGAGGAACTCCCAATGGCAGGTCATCCGACAGTGGGCACAACTTTCGTGCTGACGAGAGCGGGACTCGTTAGGCCGGGGACGGGACGGACAACGATCACTTTGGAGGAAGGAGTCGGTCCGATACCGGTCACGATCGATTGGAAGGACGGCCAACCCTCTTTTATCGAGATGCAGCAACCGCTGCCGAAGTTTGGTCCGCCGATAGAAGACCGGGCCGGGATCGCGGAGATGCTTTCGCTAAAATTGGAAGCGATTCCCGACAATCTGCCGATCCAAGTCGTCTCGTGCGGAGTGCCATTCTTATTCGTCCCGATCAAGTCGCTTGAAGCGATCCGGCGAATCCGATTCCGAATCGACGTTGCGGAAAGAATGAAGGCCGCGGCGAGCAATACTTTTGTGTTCACGATGGAGACCGAGTTTTCCGGCTCGGGTGTGCATAGCCGCATGCTCGCGCCGCTTTTGGGTGTGTCCGAGGATGCGGCAACGGGCAGCGCGAACGGACCGCTCGGTTGTTATCTGGTGCGCCACAAGGTGCTCGCTTCCGACGGTGAGCTGCGTGTGGTGAGCGAACAGGGAATCGAGATGGGGCGCCCGAGTTTTCTGCACATTCGGATTCGGCACACCGGCGATGAAATCACGGCCGTGCATGTCGGCGGAAGCTGTTGTTACATGGGCTCCGGGCAACTGGAGTTGCCGGACACGTTCAACGGCTAACGCATCACATGGCTTTCGAGCTGCAGCCCACTCTCAAGGGCGAATCGCTGTTGATTCGCCCGTTGCGCGAGGATGATTGGGAAGCGCTCTTTGCGGTCGCAGCCGATCCGCTGATTTGGGAACAGCATCCCGTCCCCGACCGGTACAAGGAAGATGTCTTCCGCGGATTTTTTCGCGAAGCGATGGAATGCGGCGGCGCATTTGTGGTGATCGACAAGCAGACGGAACGCATCATCGGTTCTTCGCGCTTCATCGATTACGACAACGAGCGGAGCGAGATCGAAATCGGATACACTTTTCTGGCGCGCTCGTACTGGGGCGGCACTTACAACCGTGAAATGAAGGACCTGATGCTGCGCCACGCCTTCAGGTTTGTCCGGCATGTCGTGTTTTTGGTGGGCCCGCAAAATCTGCGCTCCCGAAAGGCGATGGAAAAAATCGGCGGCGTCCAGATGGAGCCGCGCATCAAAGCTGGAAAGTTAAATGTGGTTTATCAAATCGACGCGCCGTTTCTGATTCGCCGCGCCACCATCGAGGACGCGGCTGTCGTCGCGCGGCATCGCGCCCGAATGTTCCATGACATGGGCGAGATTTCCGACGAAGCCTACGACGATTTTCTCGCGGCTTCGCAAGAGTGGACCGAACGTGGCCTAACGAGTGGTGAATACATCGGCTGGCTCGCCGTTCTAAAAGACCAGCCGGACTTGATCGTCGCCGGCGCCGGAGTGCAGCTTCGCCAGGTGCCACCGCATCCCTGTCGCCCGCCCCGCGACGGGAAATTCGCCAAAGGCCGGCATGCCATTGTGCTCAACGTCTTTACCGAACCGGAATGGCGGAAGCGCGGCGCGGCGCGTTTTATCATGGACGAAATCCTGCGCTGGGCGCGCGAAGAAAAACTCGACCGGCTTGTTTTGCACGCTTCGGACCAGGCGCGGTCGCTCTACGAACGGATGGGATTCATCGCGACGAACGAGATGCGGTTCGGCGACGAATTATGAAAACGCTCGGCATCATCGGCGGAATCGGACCGGGATCGACGATCGATTACTACCAGACGATTATCGAACTGTATCGGGCGCGAGAAGGCGACGGCAGTTATCCGCCGATCCTGATCAACAGCATCGATCTGCAACGCGTCCTGGGGACAGTCGGAGCCGGCGAACTCCAGGCGCTCATCGATTGGCTCCTGAGCGAGTTGGAAAAGCTCGCGCGGGCCGGAGCGGACTTCGCGATCATGGCGTCGAACACGCCCCATCTCGTGTTCGACGAAATCGCTCGCGATTCGCCACTGCCATTGATCAGCATTGTCGAGAAAACGTCCGAGGTGGCAAAAGCGCGCGCACTAAAACGGCTGGCGCTCTTTGGAACGCGCTTCACCATGCAGGGAACGTCGTATCGCGATGTCTTTTCGAAAGACGAGATCGCAGTCGTCGTTCCGGAGCCGGCAGACCTCGATTACATTCACGAGAAATACATGAGCGAACTCGTTGACGGAATTTTCCTGCCCGAGACGCGCGCGGGTTTGCTGGCCGTGGTTGATCGGATGGCGCGCGCGAGCAACATCGATGGCGTGATTCTCGGCGGAACGGAATTGCCGCTCATCCTGCGCGAACCCTGGCACAACGGAATTCCTTTCTTGAACACGACGCGAATCCACTGCGAAGCCGCCGTCGACCGGATGTTTTCGTAGCGGATGAAGATCGCGATCGTCGGCGCTGGCGCGGTTGGTGGATATTTTGGCGGGCGTCTGGCCGAGGCTGGCAACGACGCGACGTTTCTCGTGCGCGGAAAAACGCTCGAGGCGTTGCGCTCCGGACCGCTGCGCGTCAAAAGCATCAAGGGCGATTTCGATGTGCGCGTCGCCGCGAGTGACGAGCCGGCGCAGATCGATGCCGAAGTTGTCCTGGTCGCGGTCAAAGCCTGGCAGGTTCCAGACGCGGCGGAGGCAATTCAGAAAATGGCGCGACGCGATTCGGTGGTTGTTCCGCTCCAAAACGGTATGGAGACACCAGCCCAACTGGCCGCAGTTCTCGGACCTGGACGAGTGGCGGGCGGTTTATGCCGGATCGTGGCAGAGGCGATCGGGCCCGGGCAAATCGATCATCGCTCGGCGGAACCTTCGATTGAGTTCGGCGAGCTGGAGCCGTTGCGAAATCCTGAGCGGCTGGAACAACTCCGCGACGCTTTCGTGGCGGCGAACGTTCGCTGCCGGATCCCTCGCGACATCGGTCTCGCGATGTGGGAAAAATTTTTGTTCATCATCTGGGGATCGCTGGGCGCGGTGACGCGATTGCCCATCGGCCCGATTCGCTCATCGCCAGACTTGCGCGCGCGCCTCGTGGCCGCGCTGGACGAGGTGGCACAAATCGCGCGAGCCCACGGTAAGGACCTTAACGCGGAAACCATCAGCAAAACGCTGGCGATGCTCGACGCTCAGCCGGCCGAGACGACTTCATCTATGCAACGCGATATCATGGCGGGACGACCTTCGGAGTTGGAAGCGCAGACCGGCGCGGTCGTCCGCTTCGGCCAAAAGACAGGCATCGCGACGCCGGTCCACGCCTCGATCTACGCCGAATTACTCCCGCTGGAAAAACGCGCTCGCGGGTTGGCCTAACGAGCAGTTTGATCGGAAGCGGCCCGCCATTCTTCACGCGTCTGGGTGATCAATGGCTGAAACCGAATATACGTCCGGATCACGTAAATGAGATAACCGATCAGGCCGAACCCCTGCGCCCCGATGAGAAGGTAATGCCCGCCGCGAGCGAGGAAGAAATCGGGGCGAAGATGAATGGCGACCGCGCTCCCGACATTGAAAAGAAAGATCAGCGGGATCAGGAATCGGATATTGAGAATTTGGTCCGCGCCGACCAGGGAATAAAGACGGCTGCCGACCGGCCCCGCGCTATCGCGCCCGCGTAACGCGACCATGCGCATGTCGTAAACGAAGAGCGTCCAAACGACGACCGCGTAGACAGCGGTGAGAACGAACCACGCGAATGGGTCGCTCAGGTGAGTAAAGGCGAGCGCTTCGACGAGCGTGCACGCGACGTAAAAAAAATTGTGCACGAATTCGAGGGGCCAGCGGATCAGGGTGAGCGTGTGAATGAGCGACCGCGACCAGAAAAGCAGGATGATGATGAGACCGGTCGCGACATAAGGCCACGCTGAGACCTGGCCCATCGAGACGACCGCCCGGGCGTTTTCGACGAGGAAATAGAGCGCCACGCCCTGGATGATGCTGCACAGGGTGAGTTCGATCTCGACGACCATCGAGTCGAGTTCCTTGCGGCTGCCTCCGGAGGAAGTCACGCGCCGAGTCGTACCCGGTCAAGGGGCGGCATGTCAATGGTAGGGCGAGACTCCGTCGAGCCTCCGGGCTCAATCTGGTGCAACAAACGGCTCGACAGAGTCTCGCCCTACTAACAAATGCTACCCTCCGAACGAATTCCGCGGAAGTCTTACGCGTGAACCGGCCAGCAAAACCGATTCAAGACAACGGCCCTCGATAAGGCCCGGAATTTTTGTGACCGGCCCTGCTTTAGGATATTCGGCGCAGGCAACGTCAGGTTGCCAGAGCACATCTTTTGCTGCTTCTTTCTGCCATTCGTCGGGCGCTCCGCCCCGGGTGGCTCGACCGTTAATTTTTCCAAACCCGCCTAGCCTATGAAGACGAAACAAAAAACGGCTCCGCCGCGGCCCGCGACCGAAACCGCGACACCGAAACAAAAACCACCGCCGCCCACGCGCGCGGCAGCCAACGGATCCCGCCTCGGCGGCGACCGCCTCGACGAAAAGCAATTGCTCATCGCGCTCGCCGCATTTAAGCGCGGCGATTTTTCGGTCCGGTTGCCGGACGACTGGACGGGATTAGGCGGAAAGATCGCAGACACGTTCAACGACGTGATCGGGATGAATCAGCGGCTGGCGCGGGAGCTGGACCGGATTGGGCAGGTGGTAGGCAAGGAAGGACGGATTTCGCAGCGGGCGTCCATCGGCGATGTCGGGGAATGCTGGGCGGAGGCGATCGGATCGGTCAACGGATTGATCGGCGACTTGGTGCATCCGACGAGTGAGATGGCGCGCGTTATCGGCGCGGTCGCGAAGGGCGATCTGTCCAAAACAATGGCGACGGAAATCGAGGGCCGTCCGTTACAGGGCGAATTCCTGCGCACCGCGAAGACGGTGAACACGATGGTCGATCAGCTGGGCGCGTTCGCGTCGGAAGTGACACGCGTGGCCCGCGAGGTCGGCACGGAAGGAAAGCTCGGCGGCCAGGCGAAGGTGAAGGGCGTCGCCGGAACGTGGAAGGACCTCACGGAAAACGTGAACCTGATGGCGGGCAACCTCACCGCGCAGGTGCGAAACATTGCGACGGTCACGACCGCGGTCGCGAACGGCGACTTGACGAAGAAAATTACGGTCGACGTCAAAGGTGAGTTCCTTGAGTTGAAGGACACAGTCAACGTCATGGTGGACCAGCTGCGTTCGTTCGCTTCGGAAGTGACACGCGTTGCGCGCGAAGTCGGTTCGGAAGGAATTCTCGGCGGCCAGGCGCGCGTCGAAGGCGTTTCCGGAACTTGGAAGGACCTGACGGATTCGGTGAATTTCATGGCGCGAAATCTGACCGGCCAGGTGCGAAACATCGCGGACGTAACCACGGCGGT
>JBHELY010000093.1:0-8009 GCA_046262815.1 Chthoniobacterales bacterium
GCTTTTGCGACCGCGCGGAAATAAACGACATCGCCGGGCGGATAGCTTGTCGTGTCCAGGTAGAAGCTCGTCTGGCTGGGATAGGAAAACATCTGCCCGCTGCGTCCGTCGTTCAGGCCGACCCAGCTGGCATCGTCGTCTGGCGATGTAGTCGCCTGGATATACAATGTGATTCCCGGCTGGTCCGTACTTACGTTACTGCGGAACTTTATCTCCTGTCCCGGACCGTTGGTCGCAACGAACAAGCTCGTTGTGCCAAGGTGGTTCTGGCCCGCACTCAGATTAAAGGGCCCGATCACGTTCGACTTACTGTCGGGAAAGCTCGGCGCGGTGGAAAGCGCACGGAAGAAGAGGCCATTCGCGAGCGGGTAATTGGTCGAGCTCAGCACGTACTGGCCGGTGCTCTTATCGATCGTCATGTAGCCCTTGCTGCCGTTGTTGAGATCAATCCAATCTGTCGCGTTGTTGTCGGATGTCGTGTTGACCTGAACTTTCACAATCAACCCGGCCGGCGTGCCGCTCTGTTGCGCCGCGAAATGGAGCACGGTGTCCGCGACATTGTTCGCCGGGTTCTTGCTGCCGTTGATCCGGAAGATTGTTTCGGACAGACCGCCGTGCGGTGGGACCGGAGGCGAGGGCGGCAGGCCGCTGCCAATCACGCTCACCGTTCCGTCTTCATTATTGGTTACCATTAACTCTTTACTCGTGGTGTTAAACGCGAGGCCGCTTGGATAGCGTCCCACTTCGATCTGCTGTTGGAAGCTATTGTTCGCGCCGTTGAAGATCGTGATGCGTCCGGTGGCGTCGAAGCCGTTGGAGTTATCCGCGACGTAAATCTTGTTCGCTGTCGGATCGACCGCGACGTCGCTGACTGCGTCGCCATTGTTCGCGTTCGTGTTCGAGAAGGTCGTCTCGGTCTGATCGGTCGCGCCGTTGATCACGGTGACGCTGTTGTCGACCGAACCGGCCCCGGTGTTGGCGACATAAATTTTATTTGTCACCGTGTTCACCGCCATAGGTCCGGGGCCAGCTCCAGCATCTACAATCCCAAGCGAGGTGAAGTTCTCGCTTTCGAAGATCTGGACCTTGCCGCCATTAGGGCGGCCTGAGACGTAGATTTTCCCGGTGACGGGATTAACCGCCAGGCCGAGGACACCATCGAAGGTTGCGAAACTCGTCGTGATCGCGTTGGTGTCGGCATTCAACACGCGCACCAACGGACTATTGGAGCTCGGGTCCCGGTCGGTGATGTAAACGCGGTGCCGGTTATCATCGACTGCCAGAAATCCGTTCGTGACGAAGCCTAAGGCTGTGGTGAGCGGCACAGATTGCAGGGTTTGGTTGTTATTGCCATCGATGACATCAAGAAAACTCCGCGTCGTTCCGTCGCTCGAGAACAACTCGGACCGAACCAGGTAAATGCGATTGAGCGCTTCGCTCACCGCGACTACCCGCGGAGTAATCTGTTTCGCGTAATAGGAACCAGCGTTCGCTGGATTCACCGGCACGCGCGCCAGCACCATATGATCTGCGCCGTTCAGAACTACCAATTCGGCCGCCTGTTCATCGATCACGTAAGCGCGATTTGTCTGAGCGTTAGTGGCAATCTTGTAAGGTCGATATCCGACGACGGTCTTGCTGAAATTGCCGTTTGCGACATTGAGAATGCCGACGGCGTTACGCGTGTCCGCGAAGGTTGCGCCGTAGTCGTAATGGAGGAGGAAAATGCCGCTGTCAAAAGCGAGCCAGGCCGCGCCATGATCGAAACTACCTTGCGCGCTCAGGTCGACGGCGTTGTAGGCGAAAATTCCTCCCAGCTCCCCGTTCGTTGTAGGCTCGCCGAGATAGAGCGTGTTGCTAACCGGATCTACCGTCATGCCGCGGACGGTGAGGTTATCGTTTAAGGAGTTCGAGGAGAGAAGCGCGCCGCTGCTTCCATCGAACGCATAAATACCCGTGTTCGCGTTCCCAGCGGAAGCAAAAACGTAAACGCGACCAGTCGCTGAATTGTAAACCCCGGTAGTGGCTGAGAACTGGGGCGGAACCGTAATCGAGGTGGCCGTGTCTGAGGCACCATCAATCACAACCGCGCCGCTGCGACCAAAGAGAAAGATTTTGTTCGCATCCGGATTGGCCACAAACAAATGCGGTCCGAAGCCAGTCCCGCTGTCGAAAGTCGTTAGTTTCGAATGCGACGGCCCGTCCACAACGGTGACCTGGCCGCCGTCGCTGACGAAGTAGACCTTGTGCGTGTTGCTGTTTACCGCGATCGGTGAAAAGCCAACGTACGGATCAGGGTCGGCTCCTAACGAGACATCCGCTCCGGCCACGACCGCATCATTCTGGATCGTGCGAATGTAAAAACTATTTTGAAGCTGGCCTATGACATAGATGCGGTTTCCGTTCGCGGTCGTGCTTTCGTCGGCCGCAATTCCGCGCGGCTCAAAAGGAGTGATCAAATCACCATTAAGAACCCGACCGAGATCGATGTTACCCACCAGAGAGCCCGTGGTGCTGTCGAGAACTTTGACCGCGAGGTCCTGGAAACCGGAGGCGGCCGCGCCCAGGACGTAAACTCTGTGCGTCGCGTGATTGAGAGCCAATTGTTCTGGGTTGTAAGCATCAGGGCCCGGAAGCAGCTCAACGGTGTCGAGAAGGGCAGCCGCGGAAGCCGCATGGCTTCCGAGTAGGAGCAGAGCAGCGATGAGAGCGGAGAAAAAAACGCGCGATTTCCTGAGCATATAGAAGAGGGTGTAGTGGTGGTTCTTTTTCTTCTCGCGGAAAATTCGAGTGAATTGGCTCAAGAATTTTTAGAAAATTTGCCGGCGTTCGACAGATCGGCCTCGCACGCCTAATTTCTTTCGTGAACCCCGCCGAAAACGCATCGGATTTGGCTGCAAAGACTCCCGCTCCTGAGATCCAACCACCGCTTTCCAGTGCGGCGCTTTCGGCGCTGGTGGAAGATCTGCTCCCCTCCGGCCCAACCGCGTCGGAAATGAATCGGGCGCTCCCGGCCGTTTACGAGGAATTGCGGGCGATGGCGGCGAATTACCTCCGGCGAGAAAGGTCCGATCACACCCTTCAACCGACCGCCCTTGTTCACGAATCCTATCTGCGGCTGCTCAACCAAAGGACCGTCGACTGGAGTAATCGTCTGGAGTTTCTCTCGATCGTTGCGCGGATGATGCGGAGAATTCTGGCCGATCATGCCGGGGCGCGCGCCGCGGAGAAACGCGGCGGCGGTGCGCCGAAGTTGCAGTTGGATGCGGCTCTGGATTTTTGTAACGATCGCGCCATCGACGTCGCCGTCGTCGATCACGCCTTGAGGGACCTGGAAGCGATGGACCCAAGGCAGGCCCGTCTGGTGGAGCTGCGTTTCTTCGGTGGACTAACTATCGACGAAACGGCGGAAGTGATGGCCATCTCGCCCGCGACAGTGAAACGCGAATGGATGACGGCGCGGCGTTGGCTCCAGCGCGAGCTGAGCGCCGCTTAATCCCACAGGTCTCGCATGACGCCGGAACGCTGGCAGCAGGTAAAAAATACCCTCGCATCGGCATTGGAGCGTCCCGACGAAAAAGACCGCGCCACTTTCGTGGCGACGACCTGCGGCGATGACACGGCACTCCGCCGCGAAGTCGAATCGTTGCTCGCCCAACCGGATGGTGAACTCGAATCGGTTGCAGAAGTGATCGGTGTCGCCCGCTCGGGCCCAAGCAATCCCGCCGATGCTGGACGCAAAATTGGAAACTACGAGCTGGTCCGCGAGATCGGCCGCGGCGGTATGGGCACAGTCTGGCTGGCAAGGCGCGCTGACCAGCAGTTCGAGAAACTTGTCGCAATCAAGCTCCTCAAGCGCGGCACCGACACAGACGAAGTGCTCCACCGCTTTCACGCAGAACGACAAATTCTAGCGCGGCTTGCCCACCCCAACATCGCGATCCTCTTCGACGCCGGCACGACAGACGAGGGTCTTCCCTATTTCGTCATGGAATACATCGAAGGAACGCGAGTGACGGAATTCGTCCGGGAGCGAAATCTCAGCGTCACCGATCGGATCGTGCTCTTTCGGAAAGTTTGCGCGGCCGTTCAGTTCGCGCACGAAAATCTGGTGGTCCATCGCGACCTCAAGCCGGGCAACATCCTGGTTACGCCCAATGGAGAGCCGAAGCTCCTCGATTTCGGAATCGCAAAACTACTTTCGCTGGAAGAAGGGGCATGGGAAATGACGATTGCCGGACGCGAGCGACTGACACCAGGTTACGCGTCGCCCGAGCAAGTGAGGGGCGAACCGGTTACGACAGTCAGCGACGTCTACAGCCTTGGCGTTTTACTCTACGAGGTGTTGGCAGAACAACCGGCTCACCGCTTTGGCACTTCCAACCCAACGCAAACGGAGATTCTTCGAGTCGTTTGCAACCAGGACCCAGTCCGGCCCAGTGCCGCCGCGGTCCGGCCCGAGATGCGCCGGCATCTTCGCGGTGATCTCGACACAATCGTTTTGCGCGCCATGGCCAAGGAGCGAGCGCGTCGATACCACGGCGCAGGCAATCTCGCCGACGATTTGCGCCGGTATCTCGAAAGCCGGCCAGTCCGGGCGCGGCCCGACACGTTCACCTATCGCGCGAGCAAATTTCTGGGGCGTAACAAGAAGAGCGTGGCCGCCGCGGCTCTGATTGTCATCGCGCTCCTCACCGGCCTCGTCGTCGCAACCTACGAAGCGCGCATTGCAAAAATTGAGCGGACCAAAGCCGAGCGTCGTTTCAGTGAAGTGCGCCAGATCGCAAATTCGTTGATGCTCGAGCTCCATAACGCGATCAAGAATCTGCCGGGCGCGCTCGCCGCGCGTCAACTGGTGACGACGCGAGCGCTCGAGTACCTCGATGGTTTGGCTCAGGAAGCCGGCAACGATCTCTCGCTGAAGAGCGAGCTGGCTACCGCTTACGGAAAAATCGGACTTGTCACTTTCGACGTTCGACAGGCGATCGAGAGTCATCGCAAGGCGGCGACTCTGAATGAAGAGCTGGTCAAGGCCGCTCCCCGGAACAACGCCTATCGAGAACAACTTTCGGAAAGTTACGCGCGCCTCAGCGACGTCTTGAAAATCTCTGGTCAATCCACGCCCGCGATCGATTACGCCAGAAAATCATTAGCCATTAGTGAGGCTCTGGCAGCAGAGCAACCACGGGACAACGCAGCCCGCGCTCGGCTCGCCGATGGTTACCTCGCGCTGGGCCTCATTCTTCTCGATTCGGGCGATTATCAGCAGGCGCTCCAAAACAATCTGAAAGCCAGGGAAATTCAAGAAAGGATCGTCAACTTCGAGCCTGCTAATCGGGAAGCACTGCGCGACCTCGGCGGCATCTACGGCGCGCTCAGCAATGTTTATGAGGAGACCGGGGATTATTCTGCCGCATCCGAATACGGCACCAAGGAAACAAAAATTGCCGAGGGATTTTTCAAAACTGATCCTTCCAATGCACGATCCCGTCGCGACATGTGGGCGGCGTTTTTTCGGAATGCCCGGCTCCTCGCCCATTCGAGCAAAAGAGAAGACGCGCTCGAAAACTATCGAAAAGCAATCGAATTGATTGAAAGCCTGGCTGCCGCCGATCCAAACGATGTCGGCCACCGGCGTTGGCTGGCCGTGACGTATCTGGATTTTGCCGACCTGCTGGCGACGATTAATCGCAACGACGAAGCGTTAGCCAATTATTCCAAAGCCATCGCGATCGCCGAACAACTTGTCGCGACCGATCCGGTGCGCGTCGAAGCGCAGCGGGACCTGGTGCGAATGTACGAATCGCTCGGGTTGTTCTATGCAAAACTTCAAGAGCGCGATCACGCGTTGCATGCTCTCGAACAAGCGAAAACGACGGCTGAATTGTCCGCCAACCATGATCTCCAAAATGTGCGGATTCAGAATCGATTGGCCAAGATCTCGACTGAGCTCAACACGCTCCGACGCGAGCGCGCCCCTCGTTAACGAGTAGAGTGATGAATCAAGCGGCGACGCTACTCGCGCTGTTTAACTCGGCGTAAAGATTTTCGTAGCGCTCCGCCGCTTCGCTCCACGAGAAGTCGCGGGCCATGGCGCGTTCGATCAGCGTCGTCCATATCGACTTGTCGTGGAAAACTTCGCGCGCACGTTTGATCGAGTCCCAGAAGGCGTCGGGCGTTTTTTCGTAGCAGAGAAAACCGAAACCGGCGTCCAGGGTCGGATCGTAGTCCTCGATGATTTCCTGGATGCCGCCGGTGGCGCGGGCCACGGGGAGCGCGCCGTACTTCAAACTGTACATCGCGCTCAAGCCGCTCGGTTCGATCTTCGATGGGATCAGAGTGATGTCGGCGCCGGCTTCGATCAGATGGGCGAGCGCTTCGTCGTAATGACTGCGATAGGCGAATTTTTCCGGATATTTGCGCGCGGCGATCGCGAGCGCGGTTTCGTAACCGGCGTCGCCTTCGCCAAGGATGATTAAACGCACATCGTCGGAAAGCAGCCGGTCGAGCAGCGGCATGAAGAGGTCAAAGCCTTTTTCCGGGACGAGCCGTGTCACCATTCCGAAGACTGGGCCGGCCGGTGCGGGCGCCAAGCCAAGTCCATCGAGAAGCAAATCGCGACAGACCGATTTGCCTCCGAGATTTCCCGGACCGAACTGGCGCGGCAGCAAATGATCGGTCTCCGGATTCCAGCGGCGGTAATCGGCGCCGCTCAGAATAGAAAAAAGCCGATGGGCGTGCTCGCGCAGAACGATGTCGAGTTCGCAACCGCCTTCAGTCGTGAGCATCTCGCGCCGGTAACGCTCGCTTACGGTCGTGATCTTGTCGGCGAACACAATTCCGCCTTTGAGCAAATTGAGCCGTCCGAAATACTCGACGCCCTGCGGCTTGAAGTAGCGCTCAGGTAAATTCGTCAGGCCAAAATCAAGGCCCCAGAAACTTCCCTGCTCGGCCAAATGATGGATCGTCAGCACCGTCGCGAACGGCAGCTTCTGATCGGCAACCAGCACGGGGACCAACGCCGCCGCCCAGTCATGACAATGGAGAATCTGCGGCGTCGGCGTCATCCGCCGCGCCAGCTCGACGGCAGCTTTGCAAAAGAAAATGAAACGGGCGGCGTTGTCCTCGTAAGCGACGCCGTGTTCGCCGTAGATGCTGGCGCGATCGAAGAACGCGTCGCAGCGAATGAAGAACGTCTGCACTCCGCCCGCCGTCCGGCCTTCGATGAATTCCGCGACGTAATTCTTCTCGCCGACCGGCACCTCGACAGTGATCCCGGTATCGCGGAGATCGAGCGCCATGTTCTCGCTGATCTCGCGGTAGTACGGCATCGCGATGCCGACCTCGTGTTTGCGCGCGCGCAATTCCCGCGGGAGCGCCTCGAGCACATCCACGAGCGCCGTCGCCCGCGCGAGCGGCGGACCTTCCGCGCTGATCATCAAAATACGCACGCGGAATTCTTACCCGCGAATCACGCGAATGCACGCGAATGGTCCGATGCCGGACTGGCGGTTTGATTGGGCGAACCTTCAAACAATTCGCGATGATTCGCGTCATTCGCGGGCAAAAATTCCGCCTTCACCGCTTTCGCGAGCGGTCTCGCATCCTACTCTAACTCCATGAGCCAGACGTTGCCGGCGGATTCTGTGTATTCGTAAACAATTCTATCTCCCAGCGGTGACCAAGCCGGATAACGCACGAAGGCGTTGAGCTTGGTGTAGTCCGTCAATTGTTTTTCCGCGCCAGTCGTCCGCGAGATCCAATAAACGTTCCAGATACCTTTGCGCTCACCCGCGAAGACGATCTTGTCCCCGTCGGGTGAGAAACCGCCCGGCCAGTTCTGGCCTTGATCGAAAGTCAATTGCGTTGACGTCCCGCCGCTGCTCGGGATTACGGCGATCTCCGTGCCGCCTTCCCGCGCTATTTCAAAGGCCTTCACGTAACCGTCCGGACGCAGCATGATGTTCTCCGGCTTGATGTCACGATGGACAATGCCGGCGCTGTGCGCG
>JBHELY010000094.1:0-7924 GCA_046262815.1 Chthoniobacterales bacterium
ACCCTGTGCCCGTTCGGCAGCGCGACGCGAAACATGGTGTTGGGCAGGAGTTCTACGACCGTGCCCTCTACTTCAATTGCGTCTTTCCGCGCCATGTCAGGATTTCCGGCCCATCTCGCGTGATCAGGACCGTGTGTTCAAAATGAGCCGACGGCATTCCATCCGCCGTGCAAACTGTCCAGCCGTCATCGAGCAATTTGACGGCAGCTGTGCCGGAATTAATCATCGGCTCGATCGCGAGCGTCATCCCGGCCTTCAATCGCGGGCCGCTCCCGCGCCGTCCGTAGTTCGGGACCTGTGGTTCTTCGTGCAATTTCCGGCCAACTCCGTGCCCGACGAATTCGCGAACGACGTTGAAGTTCTCGCGCGTCGCGATTTCTTCGATGGTCGCGCAAACGTCGCCGAGCCGCGTGCCTTCCTCCATGATCTCAATCGCGCGCCCGAGAGCAGTCTCGGTCACGCGCAGCAGGCGCTCGGTGCGATCGTCGATCATGCCTACCGGAACGGTAAATGCCGTGTCGCCTACCCAACCGTTCTGGACCACGCCGATATCGAGCTTCACGATGTCGCCATATTGAATACGTCGCTGGCTCCCGATTCCGTGCACGATTTCGTCGTTGAGTGAGATGCAGATGTTGCCCGGAAAAACGCGATGCCCGAGCCGGTAACCGAGAAATGCGCTTTGCACGCCCGCTTCCGCCATTAAATCAGCCGCGGCCTGATCGACTTCCTTGGTCGAAATTCCCGGACGGATCAGATCGACGACGCGTTCCAGAATTTCACTCGCAGTGCGGCAGGCCTGCCGCATTTTGTCGATCTCCTTCGCGCTCTTGATCGGGATCATGCCGATTGCTCGATCAAGCGCGAGATGTTGGCGAAAACCGTTTCGCGATCGCGGTTGCCGTCAATCTTGCGCAGGACGCTTATCTTGCCGTAATGGTCGGCCACCGGCTGCGTCTTGGTATTGAATTCGGAGAGCCGGATTTCGAGGACCGACGCATCGTCATCCGTCCGGCGAATCAGCGGCCCGTCGCAGTAAGGACAAATCGCGCGCTCGGAAAACACCGCCGCCCCTTCGCTGGTGGTGAACCCGCATGATTGGCATTGGAGCCGATGTGAGATGCGCTCGTGGATTGTATCCGCGGAAACATCGAGCCAGATCGCGAGATCAAGAGGCGTGTGATGCCGTTGCAAAATTCCGTGGAGCGCTTCGGCCTGCGGGATGGTGCGCGGGAAACCATCGAACACAAAACCCTGCGCGCCGTGGAGCCGCACCCAATCCTCGATCAATTCGATGATGATGTTGTCCGGCACCAGCTCGCCGTGCTTCGTTTTTTCGGCGGTCTCAATCCCGAGCAGCGTCCCCAGTTCCACCTCACGCCGCAGGATTGCTCCAGTGGACGTGACCGGGATTCCGAAATGGCGCGTGATCATTTCCGCCTGCGTTCCTTTTCCGGAACCGGGCGCGCCGAGAAGCACGAGTCGCTTTTTCACTTAGCGTCCGTAGAGGAAAAACGCCACGCCGCCGATGGCGATGATCGCGATCCCGACGTAGAGCCACATCAAAGTGGTGCTCCGCGCCGTTTCGCCGCGCGCGTAGGCCGCGCGATCGAACCGAGCGCCGCGGATGCGACCCTTGCGGAGGAAGCCATCATAGTGGCGTTGAATCAGGTGCGTCTCCACTTGCCGCATCGTGTCGAGGATCACGCCCACGATAATGAGCAGACTGGTGCCGCCGAAGAATTGCGCCGTGATCTGCGGCACGTTCAACCAGCGGCTGAGCAACGTCGGCAGCGTAGCGATGACGGTAAGGAAAACTGCGCCCGCAAAGGTGAGCCGGGTCATGGTGTAATCGAGGAATTCCGCGGTCGGTTTGCCCGGACGCACTCCCGGAATGTAGCCACCGTATTTTTTCAGATCGTCCGCGATTTGCGATGGCTGAAATTGGGTGGCGACCCAGAAATAGCTGAAGAAGAAAATCATCGCCGCCAGGACAACGTAATGCGGCCAGCCGTTGTTGAGCGCGCCGACGATGCGCGCCGCGATCGGGCTGTTTTTCCCGACGTAGCCAACGATCGTCGCGGGAAAGAGGAGGAGCGCGAACGCGAAGATGATCGGCATAACTCCCGCGTAATTCACCTTCAACGGCATGTATTGCGTCTGACCGCCGTACATTTTGCGGCCCACGACCCGCTTCGCGTATTGGACCGTGATCTTACGCACGCCTTGCGTCACCGCGATGACGGCCGCAATGACCAAGAAGAGAAACGCAATCATCAAAACCAGGATGAACGGATTTGATGGCGCTGCCCCGGTATTCGCCGAGGGCACGAACGTTTTCCACGCTTGCGCCAGCGCCGCGGGCAAGCGCGCCACAATCCCGATCGTGATAATGAGCGAAATGCCGTTGCCGATGCCGCGCTCGGTAATCTGATCGCCGAGCCACATCAGGAACATCGTGCCGGCGGTCAGCGTTAACGACGTGATGATGTTGAAACTCAGAGCCTGGTTCTCTACGAGCGGGATTCCGAGCTTTTGAATCGTGTCGTTGATGCCCGGCAGCATGGTTTGATACGACTCCGGGTGTTGGAACGAAACGGAGAGCAGCCAGCCTTGCACCAAACACAGCACCACGGTCGAGTAACGCGTGTACTGCATGATCTTCTGGCGCCCGCCGTCTTCTTTCGCGAGCCGGCCGAGCTGCGGAATCACCGCTGTGAGCAGCTGCATCATGATCGATGCGCTGATGTACGGCATGATGCCTAACGAGAAGATTGCGCAGTTCTCCAGCGCGCCGCCGCTGAATAAATTGAACATTGCGGCGAGGCTGCCGCCGGTCTTTTCCGTCAGCGAAGTGCGGAACCATTCCTGGATCACCGCCTGGTTTACTCCGGGCGTCGTGACCGCCGCGCCCAGACGAACGATGACAATAATGGCGAGGGTGAACAAAATCCGGCGACGCAGCTCCGGGATTTTGACCGTATTAAGAAACGCCGAAACCATCTCTGGTCGTTAACCGCTCCGGGTTAGCCTTTCCGCGTTTTCTTTTTCGCGGTAGATTTTGCCGGCGATTTTTTCTTCGCCACAGGCTTCTTCGTTCTTGGCTCAGCGACTGATTCGGACTTGCCCATTGCCGTGGGCTGGGCTGCTTCCCGCGGTCCTTGCGGCGCCGCTTTCTGACGCAGCGTCACCGTGCCGCCGGCCTTTTCGATCTTTTCCCGCGCCGACGCGCTGATCTTATCGGCCTCAATCGTAAGCGCGTGCTTCAATTCTCCGTCGCCCAAAATCTTTAAACCATCGCCGTTGCCGCGAAGCATCTTCTTTTCGCGTAGAAGTTGTTCGTTGATGACTGTGCCTTCTTTAAAGGAAGCGAGATCGCTCAAATTTACGATCGCGTAATTCTTGTGGAACGCGGCGTTATTGAATCCGCGTTTCGGCAACCGCCGGATCAACGGCATTTGGCCGCCTTCGAACCCGAGGCGGATGCTGCCGCCCGAACGCGCCTTCTGACCCTTGTGGCCTTTGCCGCTCGTCTTGCCGTGCCCGGAACTTTCTCCGCAACCGAGTCGTTTTACTCGATGCGTCGAACCCGGACGCGGCCGCATGTTATGAAGCCGGATCATGACTGCGCCGTTTCCTTTCCATCAGTCTGCGGCTGCGTCTGGCGAATACCGCGCGACTTCAAAATCTCATCGCGCCGCCGCAACGATCGCAAGGCTGCAATCGTCGCCTTCACCACGTTCGCGTGATTGCTCGAGCCTAACGACTTCGCGAGCACGTCCCGAATTCCGACCGCTTCCACGACCGCACGCACTCCACCGCCCGCAATGACGCCCGTTCCCGGCGAAGCCGGACGCAGCAAAACGCGGCCGCCGCCAAATTCCCCAATCGTCTCATGCGGAATCGTGTTTTCGTGCAGCGACATTTTCTCCATCGACTTGCGCGCGGCTTCAGAAGCTTTGCGGATCGCTTCCGCCACTTCATTCGCCTTCCCAAATCCGACGCCGACCTGGCCGTCATGATCGCCCGCGACAATGAGCGCGCTGAAGCTGAAACGCCGGCCGCCCTTCACGACCTTCGCGCAACGATTGATGAACACGACCTTCTCCGTCGTGTCGCCTTTCGCCGCTGAACTTTTGTCTGTCTGGCGTTCCTGTCGTCGTCCGCCGCCGCTGTGTTGTTGTGCCATGATGTTCTAAAATTTGAGTCCGCCTTCGCGCGCCGCGTCCGCCAGGGCTTTCACTTTGCCGTGATAAATATGACCGCCGCGATCGAAGACCACGTTCTCGACTTTCTTCGAAAGCAACCGTTCCGCGATCGCTTTGCCGACCAATTCCGCTGAAGCGCGGTTCGCACCAGCTTTCGATTTGCCGATGATCTTCTCCTCGGTCGTCGCCGCCGACACAAGCGTCTTGCCCGCATCGTCGTCGATGACCTGCGCGTAAACATGTTTGCCGGAAAAATGAACCGCCAGCCGTGGACGTTCCGCAGTGCCATTGACGCGTTTCCGGATCCGCTTGTGAATCCGGGTGCGAGTAATCTTACGATCGAGCAGCGCCATAACTATTGAACCGTCTTGCCTTCCTTGCGCCGGATCACTTCGCCCGCGTACTTCACGCCCTTGCCCTTGTACGGCTCCGGCGGGTAATAACGACGAATATCCGCCGCTACCTGCCCGACCAATTTCTTGTCGATGCCGTTGATCGCGATCTTCGTGTTTTCCGTGACCGTGATCTTAATTTCCTTCGGGATCGGGAACAGGATCGGGTGCGATTTGCCCAAACTCAGATTCAAAACCTGACCCTGCACCGCTGCTTTGAAACCGACGCCCTCGATCTCGAGGTTCTTTGAAAATCCTTCGCTGACGCCCTGCACCATGTTGTGCACGAGACTGCGCGAGAGACCGTGCAGCGCTTTCACGCTCCGCGTCTCGGCGTCACGCACGAGCGACACGCGATTGTCCGTCACGCTCCCCTTGATCTCGCGCGGCAACGTCCATTGCAGCTTGCCTTTCGGTCCCTCGACCGCGACAGCGCCATCGTTGCCGATGTTCACCTTCACCTTGTCGGGAATCTCAACCGCTTTATTTCCAATTCGTGACATAGAAAAACGCGCGTCTTACCAGACGTAAGCCAGCAGCTCGCCTCCCACGTTTTGTTTCTTCGCTTCGCGACCAGAAAGAATCCCACGCGGCGTTGAAAGAATTGAAATTCCCATTCCGCCCAGGACGCGCGGAATTTCTTTGGCGCCGACGTAACGCCGCAGACCGGGACGGCTGACCCGCTTCAGTCCGGTGATGGCGCTCGAACGATTCGCGATCTTGTTCGTGATCTTAATGCGCGGATGGGCCGCTTCAGTGTCGACGGCGTAGTCGGTGATGTAACCTTCGTCCTTCAAAATGCGAGTAACCTCCGCCTTGATTTTTGAGTAAGGCACAAAGAGCTCAGGCTTCTGCGCGGCGGCAGCGTTGCGCACGCGGGCGAGAAGGTCGGAAATAGGATCGGTAACTGTGCTCATTGGTTAGGCGGCTGGCGCGGCTGCGACTTCCCCTTTGGAAAAAGTCGCCGTGGCGACCTTCTTGGCCCGGTCGCTGAACGGCATTCCCATTTCGCTCAAGAGCGATTTGGCTTCCTCGTTCGTCCGCGCGGTGGTGACGATTGTAACATCAAAACCGATGTTGCGCTTGATTTTATCCAGCTCGACTTCGGGGAAAATCGACTGGTCGGAAACGCCCAGCGTGTAATTGCCGTGGCCGTCGAATGCCTTCGGCGAGACGCCCCGAAAATCGCGGATGCGCGGCAGCGCCATCTTGATCAGGCGCTCCAGAAATTCATACATGTTTCCGCCACGCAGCGTCACCTTCGCGCCGATCGCCTGTTCCTTGCGCAGCTTGAAGTTCGCGATGCTTTTCTTCGCCCGGGTCTCGGACGGCTTTTGGCCGGTGATCAACGCCAGCTCCGCTTTTGCATCTTCCAGCGCCTGTTTCACGTCCTGCTGCGACCCGATCGACGTGTTAACGACGACCTTCTCCACCTTCGGCACCTGGTGCGGGTTCTTGTAGCCGTGCTGTTTTTGCAATGCCGGAACCACGCGCTCTTTGTAATGATCGTAAAACTCGTTCTTCACTGCCTATTCCTCTTTCGCCTTCTTCGAAGCCTTTTCCTTCGGCGCTTTCTCTTTCTTCTTCGAAGTCTTGCCTTTTGCCGCTTTTTCGCCGCGCTCCAGCACCCGCACATTCGAGATGTGGATCGGACCCTCGCGCTCCGCGATTTTTCCCTGCGGATTGTCCTGGGACTTCTTCAAATGTTTTTTGATCAGCCGCACGCCTTCGATTAGCACCCGCTGCTTCTTCGGCAACACTTCGAGCACCTTCCCGGAAGAACCGCGAAAGTTCCCCGAGATCACCTCGACGTTGTCGCCTTTTCGGACGTGAAATCTGATGCGGTTCATAAAACTTCCGGAGCCAGCGAGACGATCTTCATGAAATTTCGCTCGCGGAGTTCGCGCGCGACTGGCCCGAAAATACGAGTGCCGCGCGGATTCAAATCTTTGTCGATCACGACGATCGCGTTGTTATCGAAACGAAGAACGGAACCGTCGCTGCGCTTGATCGGCTGGCGTGTCCGCACGATCACCGCGCGAATCACTTCGCCTTTCTTCACCGTTCCGGTCGCGCTCGCCTCTTTTACGTTTGCGGTAATCACATCACCGATACCGGCCGACATCGCGTTTCCCTTGCCGATCACGCCAATCATCGTTGCCATGCGCGCGCCGCTGTTGTCCGCCACGTCGAGTCTGCTTCGGATGTAAACCATAACGTCTTGCTCTTGCTCTTACTCTTCTTACTTCTGGACGACCTCTACCAACCGCCAGCGCTTTAGCTTGCTCATCGGCCGCGTCTCCATGATCCGCACCGTGTCGCCCGGCTTCGCTTTGTTCTCTTCGTCGTGCGCATAAAACTTTTTCATCTGCTTCACGATCTTGCCGAACTTCGCGTGCGGCACTCGCGTTACCGTCCGCACCACGATCGTCTTGTTCATCCCGCTCGAAATCACTTCGCCCGTCCGCGTCTTGCGCGTCCCGCGCTGTTCATTCGTAATCGTGCTCGTGCTCGGCTCTTGATTTTCTTCGGCCATAAAATTATTTCTTTTCCGCCTTCGCCGCTCGCTGCGCTAACACCGTCTCAATCCGCGCAACGTCCCGGCGCAACAATCGCAGTCGGCTCGGTTGTTCCAGCTGCCCGCTCTGTTGTTGCAGTCGCAGATGCAGACTCTCCTGGCGCATGTCGCGCTTCTTCGTCTGCAGCTCGTCGCTGCTCATTTCCGCTAATTCCTTGAATTTCATTTATCGTTAGGCCGCAGCCACGTGGTGTCGCGTCAAAAACTTCGTCCGCACCGGCAACTTGTCGGCCGCCAGACGCAACGACTCGCGCGCGACCGATTCCGGCACGCCGTCCAATTCAAACAAAATGTTGCCCGGCCGCACCGTCGCCACCCAGTATTCCGGCTGGCCTTTACCCTTACCCATTCGCGTTTCCGGCGGACGCGCCGTCACCGATTTGTCCGGGAAAATCCGGATCCACAGCTTGCCTTTGCGTTTCATGCTGCGCGTGAGCGCGACACGGGCCGCTTCGATCTGCGTGTTCGTGATCCAGGCGCGCTCGAGCGTCTGAAGCCCGAACTCGCCGAAATCGATCCGCAGATTGCGCGACGCCGTTCCCTTGCGGCTTCCCCGCTGGGTCTTCCGGTACTTCACGCGTTTTGGCATCAATGGCATGTCAGTCTCTCCTCAAAAAATTATGCTTCCACCGGCTCTGGCGGCGGCGGCAATGTCGCAGGCTGCGTTTCCGCGGCCGGTGCTTCTTCCTTCTTACAAATCCAACATTTCACGCCGATCTTTCCGTAAACTGTGTTCGCTTCCGCGA
>JBHELY010000095.1:0-7887 GCA_046262815.1 Chthoniobacterales bacterium
CACGACGGCCGGTTACATCCTGCGCGCGCTGCAAAGCGCCAACACCTGGGACCTCTATTCCGGCATCATCAAGAGCGTCGTCTTTGCCTGGATCATCATCACGATCGCTTGCAGCGCCGGCTTGCGCGTGGAAGGCGGCGCGGAAGGCGTTGGCCAGGCCACGACTTCAGCGGTGGTGCAATCCCTCCTCGCGATGCTGGTGAGCAATGCGGTTCTCACTTCGATTTTCTTCTTCAAATGAGAAAGAATGACGAAGCACGAATGACGAATGACGAAGGAATGACGAAGCACGAAAACGCATTCGATAATGAGATGCGGTTCTGGAACGACGGGCTTTCTGTGGTTCGTGAAGAGCCGCAAAACCGGCCCGCATATGATCTGGAAGAGCGCACGGCGCGTTTTGGCGAAGCTATTATCGATTTCGCGAAAACCATTCCGCAAAGTCCGGTAACGAATCGGATCATCGCCCAGTTGGTCGGAGCCGGGACAAGCGTCGGAGCTAACTACGTTGAGGCGGACGATGCTGTTTCGAAAAAGGAGTTTCTAAAAAACATCGGTACTTGTCGTAAAGAAGCGCGCGAAACGAAGCACTTCCTTCGAATGGCTGTTCGCGCCGTGCCCGACCTGAAACCACAGGCACGCTTCCTCTGGTCAGAGGCGAGAGAACTTCACCTGATCTTCTCAAAGATTCGGAGCAACGCGCAATGACGTTCGTCAATCGAGCTTCGGTTTTCCTTCGTCATTCGTCATTCGTCATTCGTCATTTACCCCATGCCTGACACCGAACCCGTCGTCGAAGTCACCGATCTGTTCCGAAAATTCGGCGACCGGACCGTGATCGATAATCTTTCGTTCACGATTCATCGCGGGGAAACGCTGGTGATCATGGGTGGAAGCGGTTGCGGAAAAAGCACGCTCCTGCGCCACATTATCGGCGTCATGAAACCGACTTCGGGCTCCGTGAAAATTTTCGGCCAGGAAATCACGACGATGAACGATGTCGAGATCGCGGATATCCGGCGGCGGTTCGGGATGCTGTTTCAATCAGGCGCGCTCCTCGCGTCGCTGACCGTTGGGGAGAACGTGGCGTTGCCGTTGTTGCAGCATACCGATCTGTCACCGGACGAAGTCGAGGAGACCGTGACAGAAAAGTTGCAGATGGTCGGACTCAATGGATTCAACGGTCTCAAGCCAGCCGAGATCAGCGGCGGAATGCGGAAACGAGTCGGCCTCGCTCGCGCGCTCGCGCTCGATCCCGAGCTGCTCTTCAGCGACGAACCGACCTCCGGCCTTGATCCGATCATGACCGCAGTCGTCGACAAGCTCACCCTCGAGCTGACGAAAGACGAAGGCATGACCGCGGTCGTTGTCACCCACGACATGACGAGCGCGTTCCGGATCGCGAGCCGAATGATTATGCTCGGACGCGGCCGGATTCTGGCCCAAGGTACTCCCGATGAAATCCGCACCCATCCCGATCCTGAAGTGCAACAATTCATTAATGGCGAACCGGACGGCCCGATGCCGTTGAATCTGTCGCAGGACGACCATGAACATCATCCGCACGTGAAGGCGCGGCCGCTCGTCTCCGCTCGCCGCCGTTTTCACCACAAGATGCCATGAAACGAAATTCGTCTGATTACTTCGTCGCGTTGTCGGTCGTTCTTTGCAGCGCTGTTCTTCTCGCCGCCCTCACTATTGCGCTTACCGGTTTCCGCTTCAAAAAGCCATCGAGGACGTTGCAGATCGATTTCGAGGACGTGACCGGCGTGAAATTGCATTCCGAAGTGCGTTACGCAGGTGCACCCGCGGGCCGGGTGATCGCCGTGCAACACTTGAGTCCCGAGCAACGCACCAATGGCGCGAACAAACGAAACGCCGTGCGGGTCACGGTGAGTCTGCTCGATGAAATCCCGCCATTGCCGGCGGACGTCATCGCGACGCTGAGTTCGGACACAATGCTGTCGCCGATGTTCGTTGCCCTTTCCGCTGGAACGCCCGGCGGCCAAACCCTGGCGAACAACGCCATCATCGAAGGTCATCCCGCTGCCGGAATTCAGCAGCTCATGGCCGCGGCCGGACCGTTGATCGATAACGCGAACAAACTCATCGACAGCCTGAACGCCACCGCCGGCAACCTCAACACCACTGTCACGAGTGTGCGGACCAATCTCGACGACTTCATGCCGAAGATTTCGCCGGTCCTCGATACGGCGAAGACTGACCTGGAGGAGTTGCAGCGTATCATCACGGGTCTCGACGAGGTGGAGAAAAACGCGAACGCAGTTTTCGATAGCGCCGGCAGATTCGTCGGCAACACCGACAAGCAGCTTCAGGAACAGTTGAAAGAACTGCGCGTGATTTTGTTGAACCTGAAAGTCGTCAGCACGCACGCGAAAGCGCTTACTGAAGAGCTGGCGGAACGGCCGAACCGGCTCATTTTTAGCGGCAAAACCCCAAAGCTCACGCCGGAATCCGAAATCCTGAAGAGCAAGCAACCGGTGCCGGCGACAAAGCCGTAGGCTTTCTGCGTTCTTCTGTAGCCGCTTCGCTATGCGAAGCGCGAGCTCGGCGCGAACGGCAGTCCCCGCGTCGCCCCCAGGGCGACGGCTACAGAAGATTACATCTGCACCGGCGGCGCCTGGCGAATTCCTCTAGTGAGCCGATCGCCTTTGTCCGGCCCCGCCGCGTGTCGGAAAAAATTTCTCCGCTTCTTCCCGAAAGGATTTCGCGACGAAACCTATCTCGCGTGGGAGCGGGATTACAAATGGGAGACCCACGAGCGGTGGCAAGAAATCCTGCCTGAGGCCGAGTTCCGCCGCCTGCTTAACAAGCGCGAGTATGCCGAGATCGCGGCGCGGGCGGTGCGCACCGAACAGCGCTCGCGACATAGCATGATCTTCTCGTTCGAAAAGATGGCGCTTCGCGATGCAATCAAATCGGCTGCAGGCGCGAAAGCGTTCGCGACTGGTCTCTATGAGTTCCTGCACGGACGCGGGAGCAACGAAGCGAAGTTCGTGGCATGGTGCGGAACCATCGCAACCCTGCCGCGAAAACAGACGCGGGTGCTGACCTGGCCGCTTGTGACCGTGTTCGGATTCATCGCTCAGCCGAACAAACACATTTTCCTGAAGCCAAACGTCACGAAGATCGCGGCGCGCAAATACGGCTTCAACTTTCGATATGAATCGAAGCCGAACTGGGAAACCTATTCGCGCCTGCTCGAATTCGCCGAAACGATCCGCCGTGACGTGCGTGATTTGAAACCGCGCGACATGATCGATCTGCAATCCTTTATCTGGGTGGGATCCGACGAATATAGTTAGACGATTGCGTCCGCCAGCAGCTCGGCCATGTGTTTCGGGTGAACGTCGGTGAGATGTTCGAGCTGATGCCGGCAACTCGTGCCGGAGGCGACGACGATAGTGTCCGGCGGCTGGCCCTCTACTTGTTGAACCAACGGCGCTGCGACTTTCAGCGAGAGATCGTATTTCCGCTCGAGCGCGCCGAATGCGCCGGCCATTCCGCAGCAACCGGTATCGAGCAAGACCGCGGTCCGGCCGGGTAAACGCGCTGCGAGCCGCGCCATGAAACCGGTTTTGACGAGCGACTTCGCGTGGCAATGCGCGTGGATGGCGACGTGGCCCGCTGCTTCCTTGAACGAAAGCGCGTCCGGTTCGCGCTCGAGAAGGTCTTCGACGAACTGCTCGAAGAGATGACAGCGTTTCGCGATCGACTCGGTATCGGCCAGCTTCAATTCGCGATAATCCTCGACGAACATCGAATAGCACGATGGTTCGAGGAACAGGATCGGCGCGCCGTCGGATCCACGAAGGAGATCAAGATTGTGCCGGCCCATTTCATACGCGGCATCAAGATTTCCCTGGCTGAACGCAGGCCGGCCACAGCATTTCCGGCCCTTTACGAGCGAGACGGCGAAGCCAAGCGCTTCCAACACTTTCACCGCCGCAATTCCAATGTGCGGCTCGTGGTAACGGACGAAGGTGTCATCCCACAGAATGATCTCGCCGCGGTTGGTAGGGTCGGCGCGCTGCGCCGACCGCGTGTTGTCGTGAAACGCCGAATCTGCATGCGCGCCGTTCCTTGAACGGACGCCGCAGCGCGGCGTCCCTACCATATTTCCAGTACGCGCGCGTCGCCGAAACCAGCGATCAAAGCGTTGCGTCGCGTAATGCGGCAACGGTCGCTTATCAGTTAATCCTAGCATCTTTCGCATCAGTCGTCGGATTGTCGGCGAATCGAGACTCGCGTTTGCAATTCCCGGCATCATGCACCCCAGCCGGCCTAACAAATCGACGTGGCTCAGGATTCGTTCGCGCAACGGCAAGCCATCGCGTTGATGCCGCGCGTGCATCAGCTCGGCCTTGAGCAACGCGAGGTTCACATTCGATGGGCACTCGACTGTGCATGCTTTGCACGACAAACAATTGCTCAGCGCCGCGTCGAGTTCTTCGCTCCGCAGCGGATCGTCCTCGAAACGCAATTCAAGCGCGGCCCGGATCGCGTTGGCGCGACCCCGAGTGGACATGTATTCCTCGCCTGTCGCGAGAAACGTCGGGCACATCGTCGGCGCGTCTTTCCGGCAACCGCCGCAGCCATTGCATTGCTCGAGGTTGCCGATGAACGATTCGTCCTTGAAGGCAAAGGCGAGCGCTGGCTCGAATGGCAAGCGCAGTCGCGTCTCCGATTCAACCCGCAGGTGATTATCGATTTTGAACCGACCGTCGCTGAAAATTTTTCCGGGATTGAAAAGGTTGTTCGGATCGAAGAGCTGCTTGATCTGCCGCATCACGCCGAGCAATTCGTCACCGACCTGCTCGGCCATGTATTCCGTCCGCGCCATCCCGACGCCGTGCTCCGCCGCGAGCGAACCTTTGAATTGCCTGACGAGTGCGGAAACCTGGTCGGCGACCTCACGATACTTTCGCAGATCGCCGGCGGTGTGGAGATCAAGGACCGGCCGTACGTGCAACAGTCCGGCCGCGGCATGTCCGTAATAGCAAACCTCGAGATTTAGCGGTCGCATGATCGATTCCAGGCCCGCCACGTAATCCGGCAATTGCGCCGGGCAAACCGCGGCGTCCTCGATGAACGCGACCGGTTTCGCCGCGCCTTTTCGTCCAGTCAAAAGCGAGAGCCCGGCTTTGCGCATTTGCCAGACGAGATTCATCTCGGCCGGCTTCGTGCAGATGGTCGTGCGCAATCCGAGACGTTTGTCGACTAACATTTGCAGCCGTTCGGCGACGTCGTCGTAAAACTCGACCAGCAGGATCGCTTCGCACGGCTTGTTATCGAGCTCGAGCAATTGCCGCGCGGGCTCGAAATGGAGTTGGCCTTTCGTTTGATCGAAGAGTGGCCGATCGATGTGCTCGATCGCCGACGGTTTCAATTCGAGGAGCTCGACCGTCGCCTGCATCGCTTCCGCCACGGAGGAGAAGAAGATGAGCCCAAGTCCTTTCTCGCGCGGCAATGGCACGATCTTCAATTCCGCAGAAAAGATCGCGGCCAGCGTCCCTTCGCTGCCGCAGAGCATGTTGTTGAGGTTTCCGGGATCGCGCAGCCAGCGCGCGAGCGCATAGCCAGACCAGCGTTTCTGCAGCCCCGGCGGCATCCACTCCGCGATCTGGTTCGCGTGCGCGGCAATCAGATCCGCGATCACTTCGCGTTGCGCGCGCAACGAATCGTGGCGCGCTCCGATTTGTTCGACGGAACCATCGGCCATGACGAGTTGCTGCGAGACAACATGATCCGCGGTGGTTCCGTAAACCGGAACCCGCGCCCCGGACGAATCGTTCGCGATCATGCCGCCGATCGTCGCGCGCGAGCTGGTGGCGACGTCCGGGCCGAAACAAAAGCCGTGCGGCTTGAGGAACGCGTTTAGTTGATCGAGGACAACGCCCGCTCCGGTGCGAACAGTGCCCGCTTCGAGATTGAGATCGGTGATCTGCTGGTTGTAGCGCGAGAAATCGACAACCAATCCATCCCCAATCGCGCCGCCCGAAAGTCCGCTGCCGGCTCCGCGCGGAGTGACGGGAACGTTCGCGTCCGCCGCTGCCCTGATGATCGAGCTCGCTTGCTGGGCGCTGCTCGGGAACGCGACAGCCGCCGGCTCGAGCTGATAAAGCGATGCGTCGGTCGCGTAGAGTTGCCGCGTGAGATCGTCGAACGCGATCTCGCAACCGGCGTTCTCGAGCGTGGAGCGCTGCAGCGACGTCATTGCGCCGCAAACTTACGCGGCCCACAGGGCCGCGGCTACAGAAGAACTATTCCGTCCGCAACGCTTCGATCGGATTCACCAGACTGGCGCGGCGGGCGGGCAGATAGCAGGCGAGGAATGCGACCACGGCGAGCGTGACGATGGCGCCGATCAAGGCTACCGCGTCGAGCGCACCGACGTTGTAAAGCAAACTGCTCAAGGCACGACTCGCGGCTAACGCGCCCAGAAGACCCGCGAGCAGTCCCACGCCTATCAGCGAGACGCCTTTCCCAAGAACGAGCCGAAGCACATCCGCGCGACTCGCGCCCAGCGCGAAACGGATTCCCATCTCGCGAGTGCGCTGCGTGGTGCTCAAAGCCATCACGCCGTAAATCCCAACGCTGGCCAACACAAGGGCGAGTCCTGCGAACGCGCCGAGGAGCGACATCGTCAGCCGTCGCGCCGCCAAACTGGCGCCGATATTTTTTTCCATTGTCGAAACCGACGCCACCGGCTGGTCCGGATCGATTGATTCAATCTCGCGTTTCACGGCCGCAGCTAAATTGAGGGGATCGCCGGCCGCTACGCGAACCAGCAAGGTGACGCCAGTGTTCGCGAATTGCGCGAACGGCAGATAAATCTGCGGAAAATTCAGGCTCTCCACGTTCGTCGGATCCCCAGGCGCTTCGTTGCGCGTCCGCGGCACGATTCCCACGATGGTCAGCGGCGGCGGGTCCTTCTTCAACGTCTGGTTGTTATCGAGCTGTTTGCCGATGGGATCCTTGTTCGTGAAATAGCGCGACGCGAGAGATTCGTCGATGATCACCGCGCCTGGTTTCTCAAATCCATCCTGCGCCGTGGTAAAGGCCCGGCCGCGCATCATCGGCATGCCGAGAACGCGGAAGTAATCGGGCGAGACCATGTTCATCTCGGCGGACGGTTCCTTCCCGTGTTCGTAGGACGGAGTGCCGGTGATGTGAAACGAGCTGTCCCATTCGTTGTCGTCGAACGGAACGTTCACGCCGATCGCGGCCGCGGTGACCGAAGGCAGCGACGAAATTTTTGCGAGCAGCTTGTCGTAGAACGCGTTGATCTTTTCGTCCTTGTCGTAGCGCGACTCGGGGAGAGACACGGTCATCATCAAAATGTTGCGTGGATCGAAACCGAGCGGCGCCTGTTGCGCGCGCCAGAAACTTTTCAGCATCAACCCGCCGGCAGCGAGCAGAACCACGGCAAGCGCGACCTGCGTGATAACGAGACCGGCGCGGGCCCGTTGCTTGTGCAAACCATCGCTGCTCCCGCGCGCGCTTTCGTGCAGGGCGAGCGCGAGCGAGCTGCTTTTCGAGATTCGCCACGCCGGCCAGATGCCAACGAGCACTCCGGAAATAATCGCGACGGCGATGGTAAATCCGAGCGCCGGCAGATCGATTCGTGTTTCCTGAAATCGCGGGACCGACGCCGGGCTGAGGGCGAGAATCGCGTCGAGACTCCAAATCGCGAGGAACACGCCAGCCAGGGCGCCGAGCAAAGCGAGGACCGCGCTCTCCGTCAGCACCTGCCAGGTCAATCGCCATCCGCTCGCCCCGAGTGCGCTGCGCACGGCCAGTTCTTTTCCGCGCGCCAACATTCGAGCCAGCTGGAGGTTCGCGACATTCGCGCAGGCAATGAGC
>JBHELY010000096.1:0-7803 GCA_046262815.1 Chthoniobacterales bacterium
TCACCTTTTGTTTTGTCGTGCTTTTCGAGTACGGCACCCACGATTTTGCGAGTGGCTTCAAGCAGGAGTTCGAGCGGGTGAAGACGTTCGCAAAGGAAACGGCCAAGCCCTCGCCGAAGCCGAAGAAGTAATTACTCGACGAATTCTATCGCCGGCGTCTTGTCGATATAGCCGCGGTTGGACGCGCGGTTCAAAAATTCACGGATCGCCTGCCGGCCGCTCTCGCCGTAATCGCGCGTGTAATCGTTCACGTACATGCCGATGAATTTTCCTGCGAGATTTGTGTCCATGTCGCGCGCATAAGGCATCGAGTGATTCACGGCCGCGTCGCGATGCTCAAGGCCGTAATCAATGCTCTCGCGCATGATCGCGAGCAGGTCGCGTTGCACATCCGGAGGAATGTCTTTGCGCAAAACGTTTCCGCCTAGCGGCAAAGGCAGGCCGGTCTCGCGCTTCCACCATTCACCAAGATCGACAATCTTCGTGAATCCGGCCTTCGCATAGGTGAGCTGGCCTTCGTGAATGATCAGTCCGGCATCGGCGCCGCCGCTTTTCACCGTGTCGAAAATTTTGTCGAACGGCACGACGACGTGCTCGAAGTCGCCCAGGTAAAGTCGCAACCCAAGATAGGCGCTCGTCATTCGCCCCGGGATCGCGATTTTCCGGCCGCGCAAGAAGGAACGAATCGCCTCGTCGGAATCGGACGCTCCGCCATCCATCGCAACCACCATCGGCCCGTATCCGTCGCCCATGCTCGCGCCACAGGGAAGCAGCGCATACCGATCGCTCACGTAAGCGAAGGCATGAATCGAGATCGCGGAGATATGAAGCTCACCGCGGAGCGCGCGTTCGTTCAGAGTCTGGATGTCCTCGAGCCGATGCTCGAAGCGATAACCGCGCAGATCGATCTTGTTTTCCGCCATCGCGTAAAACATGAACGCATCATCCGGATCGGGGGAATGACCGAGGGTGAAGACGCCGTTGTGCATGGGGGACGTTAGCATTGCGGCTCGACAGAGTCTCGCCCTACCAATGCTGTTTGCGTCCTGGAACGCGAACCGATAACCTCCAACGCATGGCGAAGTCGGCTCTCGGCAAAGGTCTCAGCGCGCTGATCAGCACGCGGCCCGCTGGTATTCGGCTCGAGGCGGAGCCGGGCGAAAAAATTCAGCGCGTCGACCTGGCGACGATCCTGCCGAGTCCTTTGCAGCCGCGCAAAGATTTTGCGCGAGACGCGTTGGCCGAACTGGTGGAATCGATTCGGCAGCACGGGATCATCCAGCCACTCGTGGTGCGGAATGTTGCCGGCAGACATGAATTGATCGCCGGCGAACGCCGGTGGCGGGCGGCGCAGGAAGCAGGGCTCGCGCAAGTGCCCATCATCGTTCGCACCGCGACCGATCTCGAAGTGCTCGAGCTGTCGCTCATCGAGAACCTGCAACGCTCGGACCTGAACCCGATCGAAGAAGCCCAGGCTTACACGCGTCTTTCGAATGAATTTGGGCTGCGGCAGGAAGACATCGCGCAAAAGGTGGGCCGGAGCCGCGCAGCCGTGGCGAACTCGATGCGCCTTCTCGATTTGCATGAACAAGTCCAGGCCTGGCTCATCCAGGGTTTGCTTTCCGTTGGTCACGCGAAGGCGCTCCTGGCGTTGAAAGAGCCGGAGGAACAACGCGCCGTCGCTGAAACGATCCTGCGCCGAAGCGCAACCGTTCGTGCGACCGAGCGCCTCGTTGCGCGACAGCTCGGCGGCACGCGACCACGCCGCCGTCGCCAGACCGCCGCGACATCTGCGACAATCGACGATCTGCAAAACCGATTGCAGGAACATCTCGGCACCCGGGTGTTGATTCATCACGGCGACAAACGCGGCCGAATCGAGATTGAATATTATGGCAACGACGACCTCCAACGCGTCCTCGGCGCGCTGGGTTTGCGCGAGCAGTAAATTCGCCGCCGCCATCGTCGCGCTGGCCACTCTGGCCGACTGCGATCGCGCGACGTCCGAGTCCGCGCGCAACAATCAGAAAAAAATCTGGGAAGATTTTTCCGGCGACAAAGCGCTCGCGCATGTCCAGGCGATGGTCGATTTCGGCCCGCGGCCACCGGGCACGGAGGCGATTGAGAAGACGAGAGCGTATTTGATCAGGCAACTCGAATCGTCCGGCTGGAAAGTCGAGCGCCAGAATTTTTCCGACGACACCCCGCGCGGCAAAGTGCAATTCGTGAATTTGATTGCGACCTTCGGCAATCAGGCCGCTCCGTCGTTCCTTGCTTGCTCGCATTACGACACGAAGACTTTCGATAACGCGCGTTTCGTCGGCGCGAACGACGGTGGATCCAGCACCGGCGTCCTCGTAGAACTGGCGCGGGTTTTAGCCGAGCGGCCCGATCTCGCGAAAAAGGTCGAGCTGGTGTTTTTCGATGGCGAAGAAGCCTACGTGGCCTTCACCGATACCGACGGACTTTACGGCAGCCGATACTTTGCAAAACAGCTCACGGCGGAGAACAAAGCGAAACAGTTCAGCGGCGGAATCCTCTTTGACATGGTTGGCGACAAATCGCTCACGGTCACGCTGCCGCCGGATTCGCCGGCGGAGTTGGCTCGGGGCATTTTCGCTTCGGCTGAGGCGTTGAATGTCCGAAAAAATTTCACTTACTTCGATCGCGATATTACCGACGATCACACGCCGCTGAATGAAATCGGCATTCCCGTGATCGATTTGATCGACTTCGATTATCCGCCGTGGCACACTCCCGACGACACGATCGACAAGCTGAGCGCCGATAGCCTTCGCATCACCGGCGCCGTCGCTTGTCATTTTCTTTCCGAGTTCGCCTTCAGATAGTCCCCGGAATTTCCGTATTGCGCCGCCGGAGGTTTGCCGTGATTTTCAACGGGCGCCCGGGTAAAGTGCGGGCGAACCCCCGAGAAGCGATTTAAAAATGGCGAGTCGGACACGAAAGAATATTGGAGTTCTGGGCCTTGGCATCATCGGCCAGCGGGTCGTGAGCAATCTGCGGGAGCGCGGGTTTCACGTTTTCGTTTGGAACCGGACGCCGCGGCCAGTGCCTAATTTCGTCGGCTCGCCGGCGGAGGTCGCCGAGCTTTGCGATTACATCCAGGTCTTCGTCGCGGATGACGACGCGTTGCTCGCGATGATGCAGCGGATGACTCCGAACCTGACGTCGAGCCATATTATTATGGCGCACTGCACGGTGTCCCCGGACACGATGCGCGCGGCGGCAGAAATGGCCGAGCGACGCGGCGCGCAGCTCCTCGATTGTCCTTTCACCGGGAGCAAGAATGCCGCGGAAAACGGCGAGCTGATTTATTACGTCGGCGGCGACGACGCGGCGCTCCAGCGGGTGCGTCCGATCCTGGAAGCGAGCAGCAAGGAGATCATCGAGATCGGCAAGGTCGGTGATGCGACCACTGTCAAGGTCGCGACGAACATGGTCACGGCCGCGAGTGTGCAGGCGGCCGCCGAAGCGCTGGCATTGGTTTCCAAATCCGGTTTGTCCGTCGAAAAATTCGCGACGGCGATGAAGAACAACGGAAGTAACTCCGCGACGCTCGACATGAAGTTGCCGATGATGATGGAAGGAAATTTCGAGCCGCATTTTTCGGTGAAGCACATGTTGAAGGACGTGGTGATCGCGACGCGGCTCGCGAGGAATTTCGGAATCGAGTTCGGCGCGACGGATGCGTCGCGCCATGGGTTGACGGAGGAGATGCGGCAGGGACGGGGGGATGCGGATTACTCCTCGTTGTTCCGCCAATATTTCCCGGCGGGCGGTCCGCTCGGCGCGCCTTCGAACGGCGAAGAAGACCAGCCACGCCTGGCCGGAATTGATGAAGCGAAGGCCGCGGAAACCGCTGCGGCGCCAGTGCCGGTGGCGGTAGAGACGACGGCCGAGGTTCCTTCCGAAGCAAAAGCGATGGGCGAAGTGGTGCCGGCGCCAGCGGCGGAGCCGGTTGCTCAGGAAGTGGCGGGTCATACCAATGTTGCGCCAACGCCAGCGCCGACGGAACCGACGCCGAAAGAGCCCGCCGCCGAAGCGCCAAAGGAAGATACAATTCTGAAGTTCCCGGCGCCCGCGAAGGAAGAAGAAGCCGAAGAGCCTCGCGGATTATGGGGCGGCTTCTGGCGGCGGCAGAGTGACGAGTAAATCTGCTCGTCGACTCGAATGACGACAGGTTTTCGTTCGGAGCGCCCCACTTTTATCGATTTGTCCGCGCGAGTGAAATTGCGGGTGACCGGCGTAGACGTCTTTCGATTCCTGAACGGACAGGTCACAAACAATCTCGGCAAAGCGAGGGAGAGCGCGGCGATCCAGGCCTCGATCCTCAACGCGAAAGGCAAATTGAGTGCGCACGTTTTCATTTCGAAGGAGGGCGACGCCGGTTTTCTGTTGGATGCAGACCCGGAACTGGGTGAAGAGCTGCCCATGCGACTCGAGCGCTACATAATCGCGGACGACGTGCAGATCGAAGATATCACGGAAAAATTTTCGATTTTCCATGTCCTCGACGAATCCCAGCCGATGATCACCGGTTCGACGCGAACCGTGGCTGCGACTCGTTTTGGATTCGCCGGATGGGATATCTGGTCCGCAAAGGAGAACGCACCGGAAATCCGCGGGCAACTAACTGCCAATTTTGCTTTTTGTGACGATGCCTGCGCCGAGGTGATTCGTATCGAGCAGGGAATTCCGCGTTGGGGACGCGAGCTGACGAACGAGATCATCCCGATCGAAGCGAATCTTGAACAATCGTCGATTGATTACTCGAAAGGCTGCTACATCGGGCAGGAAGTCGTTTCGCGCATGAAGATGTCCGGGCAACGGAACAAGAGCCTGTGCGGTCTCGTTTCCCTTTCGGGCGCGGCGTTGCAAACAAGCGTGCATCTCACGGGCGAGACCGATCCGGCGAAAGATGTCGGTTGGATAACGAGCGCGACAAGAAGTCCGCGGCTCGGGAAGGAAATTGCTCTCGGATACATGAAGCGTGGTTACAATGGCGCCGGCACGAATCTTCAGGCCGGTGACGTGGCCGTCGAGGTAGTGGAGCTGCCTTTCGTTTAGATCATGGCCAGCATCGCGCTCAAAAAAGTCAGGGGGAAAGCAATCGAAACCACTGTGGATCTCGTGGCGGGCGATCGTGAATTAGTGGTGCTGACGGGTCCTCAACGTTCCGGACTTTCCGCGATCGTCCGGCTGATCGCGGGCTTGGAGGAGATTTCCGAGGGCGAAATCTTATTCGACGACCGTCGAATCGACAACGTTCCTGCGAAGGACCGCGACGTTGCTTTCGTCGCCCATGATTACGTGCCGTATCCCGGAGTGACGGTTTTCGAAAATCTTGCGATCGGATTGCGTCGGAAAAATTTTGCAGCCAACGAAATCAGGAAACGGATCGGGAGCGTCGCGGCTGCGCTCGGTCTCGAGGCACAGCTAAAGACAAACGCGCAATCGCTTTCGGTTGAGCAACGACGATTCCTCGCGCTTGCTCGGGCAATGGTGCGCCAGCCGAAGGTGTATCTGTTCGACCAACCGTTCGCCGGCCTGGAGCCGGCAGCAGCGCGGCGCGGTCGGGCAGAGCTTGTAAAATTGTATACGCGATCTTCGGCGACGATCGTTTACGCGACGACCGATCCAGCGGAAGTGCTCGCGTTGGGCGAGCGAACGGTGGTGTTGATTGATGGCGCAGTCCAGCAAGACGGTCAGGCGCAAAGTATCTACGACGCACCCGCAAATCTCACAGTCGCGAAGTTTTTTGGTGATCCGCCGATGAATCTCGTTTCGGGCACACTGAAGCAGGAACGGAATGCGCTGGTTTTTTCCGAGACCGGTGACGGGACAATGGCTATCCCGCTCGTATCCGACCGATATTCCGAAGCGAAGGACTTTATCGGCAAACCAGTCGTGCTTGGGTTCCATCCGGAAAGTGTCGAGATCGGCGCCGAACCGGGGTTCAGAGCCTTGATTGAACGGGTAGAGATGCGGGGCTTTGAGGCCGATCTTTACCTGCAGACGGGTGCCCACGCCCTGATCGCCAGGACCTTGCGCCGGGGTGACCAGGCTAGGGACGGCCACCGAGTCCAATGTGGGATTACCCTCGAGAAAGTGCATCTTTTTGACCCGGAAACGGGCCGTCGGGTTACGCGGGAATAGTAAATTGTTTTGTTCCTGAACTTTGCGGAATTTGTTGTTGCGTTTCCAAGGATGGCGCGGGTAATCTCGCCCCGCACCTACACAGGAGCCCCGAATTGAACCAACAGTTACTCGCCGAAATCGGCCGCACCCAGCGGCTCGAAATTCTCAACACCCTTAAACGCACTAAGGGCCTGTCCGTCAACGAACTCGTCGCGCGCATGAAGATGAGTTACATGGGTATCAAGCAGCACTGCCTCACTCTCGAGCGCGACGGTTATCTCGATACCTGGCGACGGCCGCAAAAAATGGGTCGCCCCGAAATGGTCTACCGGCTCACCCGCCGGACCCACGACCTTTTTCCGTGCGACAGTAACGACTTCACGCTCGAACTGCTGAAGTCGGTCAAGGACGTTCATGGTCCCAATGCTCCGGAAAAGATGTTGTTCAACGTCTTCGAACGGAAAACAGCGGCGCTGAAATCGAAGGTCAAAGGCGAGACGGTTGTCGACCGAGCTAAATGGCTGGCGAGCCAGCGGGAAAAAGAAGGTTACATGTCGCAATATGTAGCCGAGGAAAAAGAGGGCGGCCCGCAGATTCTCGAATGCCATTCGCCGATTATGAATTTGCTCGAGCAATATCCGATCATCGCGCGGCTCGAGAAGGACATGTTCGAAAGCGTGCTCAGCACCGAAGTTCGGCGCGAAGAGACCCGCACGTCTGGTCTCTACGAGTGCGCCTTTTATTTCGCGATCTGATTTAGCACCGCCTTTTTTGGCGCAGGCAGAATTCCGCTTTCGCCTCCGGCGAATCTCAGTTGATTGATGGCCCATGCCCCGGGCCTTTCCCACTGCTGTTATCGAGAATGTGCAGCCGCTCGTCGACTGCGGGCGCTACATGGTCCGGCGCGTCGCCGGCGATGACCTGGCGGTGGAGGCGGACGTTTTCAAAGATGGCCACGACGTTGTAGCAGCCGCGTTGAAATGGAAAAAACTGGGCGAGACCCATTGGCACGAGACGCCGATGGCGCACGTCGATAACGATCGCTGGCGCGGCGTCTGCACCGTCTACGAAAACGCGACCTACGAATACGCGGTCGAAGCCTGGACGGACACATTCCGAGGCTGGCAACACGAGTTCGCGACGAAGTTCGAGGCGGGCGTCGACAACTTATCCAGTGAAACTTTGGAAGGCGCAGCTCTTCTGGATGCGGCCGCGGATCGCGCCGCAAATTTTGCCGATGCGGACCGGCTCCGCGATCTGGCGAACACCATGCGCGCCGCCGATCCTGCGGAGGTGCACGAGATTGCGCACTCTGGCGAACTGGAAGTTCTCATGGCGACGTATCCCGATCGCGCCAGTTCCACGCAATACGGTCCCGCGCCGCGTGTCCTCGTGGACCGGACGGAAGCGCGTTTCGCCGCCTGGTACGAATTTTTTCCGCGCTCAGCCGAAGGCCTCCCCGATCGCGGTTCGACGTTTCGCGATTGCCTGTCGCGGGTCGATGCAGCGAAAGCGATGGGGTTCGACGTTATTTATTTTCCGCCGATCCATCCCATCGGATACACGAATCGAAAGGGACGGAACAATTCGGTAACGTGCGAACCGGGCGAGCCGGGTGTGCCCTACGCGATCGGAAGCGAATTC
>JBHELY010000097.1:0-7552 GCA_046262815.1 Chthoniobacterales bacterium
CGCCAATCTCGAGTCCCTAGGGCGCGTTGATGATCCGAATGGCGCGGACGACGTTCGCAAAATTTGCCAGCGGTTCTCCCATTCCCATAAAGACGGCGTTGTCGATTCGCTCGCCGGTCGCTTTTTCCACCGCGAGCAATTGCTGGACGATCTCGCCCGCGTCGAGATTGCGCGAGAATCCATCCAGCCCGCTCGCGCAAAACTTGCAGCCATAGGCGCACCCGACCTGCGTGGAAACGCAGATCGTCCGGCGATCGGAGCGTTCGCCATAGAGAGCGGGGGATGCCGGAATGAGAACGGATTCGATCAGGCTGCCGTCGGCGAGCCGGAAGAGAAATTTCCTAGTGGTATCTTTGGAACCGAGAACGCGAACTGTTTCGAGATTGCCGAATCCGAATTCGTGCGCGAGCCGTTCGCGCAACGCGTTTGGCAAGTCGCTCATTTCGGCGAAGGAGGCGACTCGTTTTTCGTAAAGCCAGTCAACGATCTGTTTCGCGCGATACGGCCGCTCGTTCATCGTCGTGAGACGATTTTCGATCTCATCGAGGAGCAGCGAATGGATCGGTCGTTTCGCGGCTGTCTGCATCGGCCAGACTACGTTACGGTGCGGCTGCGTTCAAAGTCATGGTCACTACAACAACAAAGAGTCGGACGCCCCTCGCGCTGGGCTGGGAAGCGGCGAAGGCAAATGCGGTGCCGGGTTTCATCCTTCAGACGGCGATACTGCTCGTCTTGATCGGGTACTATTTGAGTGCGCCGTTCGCCTTCTTCTTAAATCGCCTGGCGCGATATAAGAGTGAGCACGGCCTCGCCTTTGTCGTCGTTGCGGCTGTACTTGCCGGCGCGATCGTTCCGGAACTGTTCGTTATTTTCTTTTTCCAGCGTGGCCGTTTTAGGAAGGAGAACCTGCGCAATCTCGCGTTCACGATTCCGACCTGGGGCATCGACGGAATTCTCGTGGATTTGATGTACCGGCTGAACGCGGTCTGGTTCGGCGACGTCACGACCGTCTGGGTGGTTACTGCGAAAATTCTCGTCGATCAGCTCGGCTACAATCCATTCTTCGCGGCGCCGGCCGAGGTGCTCGTTTATGAATGGAAGAATGAAGGCTTCTCCTGGAAGTCCCTCCGTCGCGCGTTCACGTGGGAACATTATCGCGATAAGATCGTGCCCACCCTGCTCGCGACGTGGGCGGTTTGGGGACCGCTCATGGCGATCATTTATTCGCTGCCGTTCGCGTTGCAGTTCCCGCTTTTCAGTATCGCGCTCACGTTTTGGGTCCTGCTTCTCACCTACATGACCAATCGTTTCGCGGGAAAGATCGAGGCGGACGCGCCGCCCGCGTTGTCGGTAGCGAAATCGTAAACCGCCCGGTAGACGAACCCGCGGAAGCTGTCATCGTCTCCGCCGACCGATGAGATCGCACGAAATTTTTCAGCACATGTCGCCGGCGCTGGCTGCGGAGATTTTCACTTTCCTGCAAACGGAACAAAGACCGGTTTACAAAGCAGCGATCCAGGGGCTGGCGAACCACCGGAATTTGCGCGGCGTTTTCATTGAGCGAAAACCGCCGGCCGAACGTTTCCCGTGGATGCAGGCGGCGTTCGGCCGCAAGATTAGCGACTCCCTGGCGAGTCATGTATTGCAGGCGTGGCTGTTGGGCGCGAACAAGGAAATGCTGTGCGATTTTCTCGACGCGCTCGAGATCAAACATGCGGACGACGGGACCGTGGATGAATTGCCGGCGGAAGCGTCGAAGGAGAGAATCGCGACAGCCGTCGATCGGTTGCTCGGCAAATATCGCGCCGAAAATGTTGCTGTTTACCTGCACGCGTTTCGCGACATGGACAGCACAGTGCAATGGCCGGCGCTCGATGAAGTTCTCGCCGAAGAAGCGCGCCTAAAGCTGGATACTACACGGCCCTGAAGTGAAGCAACGCCTCGTGGACGCCGGCGCCATGATTTTTCATCGCGACGTAACCCCCGGCCGATTTCACTGCGTCCTTCACTTCCGGGATTGCATTCGCCGGACACGCCGGGTAAGCGGCGAAACGCCCGTCCAGCATCGAAATGTCATTATGATGGTCGCCGGCGGCAAAAATGTGATCCCGCGGAATCTCCAGGAGCCGCGATAATTCCGCCAGCGCTGCGCCCTTGTGGTAATCGGCGTGACAAAAGCGCAGATACACGGTGTTGCGCTGATAATGAAACTTCGGCTGCTTCGCCCGCGCGCGATCGATGAATTCCGTCACTCGATCGAGCTCTTCCTCGTTCTCCGCGACGAGCCCTTCCAAACCGGCGCTGTGATAAAGAAGACGCGCCTTGGTTTTTTGCGTCACAAAATCCACTACTTCCGCCAGGACCGCTTCGGCCGAGTGAAATAGCTCGGCGTGTTTGCGCGCCACTCGCTCGTTCCAGTCACCGAACGGTTCCCATTTCGCTCCGTCGTTGGAGGAAGGCCGGAAGATGTCGCGCTCGCTGGTGAGAATGAAATCGGGATGAATGCGAAAGTCCAGGTCGGCCAGACCCGATTCCAGCAAGTCAACCGAACGCCCGGTGTTGATCGCCCAGGCGGTACCTTGCTTTTGCAATCGGGCAATATGCTCGAGGCAGGCGCCGTCGAGCAGGGGATCGCCGCCATGGGCGACGAGCGTTCCGTCAAAATCGGTGCTGATGAGGCGAATCGTTGCCATACAGAGCGGCTAACTTAGAAACGGATTCGGGGGCCGCAATCGACTTGCTCGGTGTACTTGCTGGCGGTGATCATCGCGCTAGAATCGAAGCGATGAAATCGGCCTACGAATTGGCGATGGAACGCCTGGAGAAAAAGACGCCGAGTGTGGCGTTGACTCAGGAGCAAAAGGCGCAGATCGGGGAGATCGATTCGACGTTCAAAGCGCGCATTGCCGAGCGCGAGTTGTTTCTGAAAGCCGAGATCGCCAAGATCACTGAGGCCGGGAATCTTGAGGAAGCCGAATCTTTACAGAAGCAACTCGTCATCGATATCCGCCGTCTGCAGGAGGACGCCGAAGCCAAAAAAGAGAAGCTGCGCGCCTCGTTTGGGGAGTAGCCAGCAGCGCGGCCCGTCTCGCCGATCGGCCCGGAGCCAAACTCCCGTGGTGAAGCCCCGGGCACGCGAAATCTGGTCGCCAGCGCTCGACCAATCCTCACTTTTGCAGCTCCCGTGGGGGGCCAAAGATTTTCTATAAGAAGGTGTTTTTTTGCTTGCTTCCCAGAGGGAAAACGCCGTAGAAAGGGGGCTGTCGGCAGAAAAAATTCCCAAGGGCACAACAATTGTTATTGACGTTGAGAATCAATTATGACAAATATGGGAAACATAAGAGATAGCCGGGACTGCAAGGGTTGTAGAAGCGGCGACATCAAATAGCAATAACAAATAGGATTCAGGAGAAAACCAATGATCAAACCTAACTTCGCCGCCGCGCTCGTCGCCGCCGGAATGTTCGCAATCGCAGGAGTCGCTCAAGCGACAGTACTGGACCTCGGCTCCAGCGGGAGTGGCACCGTTAACGGCGCGCTCTTCCAAACCAATAACGATCACCCGACAGGCACTGGCGTTTACGATCCATTTTTGACGGTGCAGAACAGCCCGTGGGAGCAAGGCTATAACAGCTCCGTGGGCAATTTCGACACCAAGCGCGAGCCGCAGTGGAACCACGAAATTCAGTTCTCCGATCTCCAAGTCACCACCATCAACGGCATCGCGTATTTCGGATTCTCCGTTGACGTGAACGAGCCAAACGGCAGCAAGTCCGGGATTTCCCTGGACGGCCTGTCGGTCTGGACCTCGGGGACGTTGCAGGGCAGCACCTCGACCAATGGCAGTGGATTCTTCGACGGTTCGCTCGGTACGCTCCGCTACAGTCTCGGCGCCAACCAAGTGCTGTATGACGATCAGAACACTGGCAGCGGCGGCGGCGACATTAACATCTACATACCGGTTTCGGCTTTTGCCGGCACTCAAGCGAGTGATTACGTTTACCTGTATCAGCGTTGGGGTAACTCCGATGCGAACACCAGCAACGGCGGTTTCGAAGAAACCTCTCTGATTCGTGGACTCGCTCCGGTTCCGGAAATGAGTGCGCTCTTCCCGATCGTCGGCCTGCTCGTCGCGGTCGGTTCGACCAGCATCCTTCGCCGCCGCCGGGCCGCGCAAGTGAAGTCCTAAGCAGTTTCCTTTTTTCTTATCTCCATTGTTTGGCGGAGGCGGCAGTGATCCTGCCGCCTCCGTTTTTTCCCCGAAAGTCCGGTGAATCGGCAATTGCCAACGCCGCCTGAGCGCGCCTAAGTTAGCCGCCCTTCGAAATCATGTTTGCGCTTCAACCCGAGATGAAGGTCTTCAGCGGCTCCGCCAACCGCGAGCTGGCGCAACGGATTTGCGACTACATCGGTACCCCCCTCGGACAGGCCACGATCAGCTCGTTTCCCGACGGCGAGACCTACGTCAAAATCGAGGAGAACATTCGCGGCCGCGATGTTTTCATCATTCAACCGACTTCGCCGCCGACCAATCAGCATCTGATGGAATTGCTGATCATGGTGGACGCTGCGCGGCGGGCGAGCGCGGATCGGATCACCGCTGTGATTCCGTTTTTCGGCTACGCGCGGCAGGACCGGAAAGATCAGCCGCGGGTGCCGATCACGGCAAAACTCGTCGCGAACCTCCTGCACGCCGCGGGCGTAAGTCGCGTTTTGACGATGGATCTTCACGCTCAGCAAGTGCAGGGGTTCTTCGATATCCCGGTGGACCATCTTTATTCGATGGGCGTCTTGTTGAAATATCTCCGAACACGGCTGACGCGAAAACTCACGGTCGTCTCGCCCGATGTCGGCGGATTAAAAATGGCGTCCGCGTATTCGCAGGCGCTTGGGGCGAACCTCGCCATTGTCGCGAAGCAACGAAAGAGCGCGACGGAAACGAAAGCGCTTTACGTCATCGGCGAGGTCGCGGATTCCGACGTGCTCCTGGTGGATGACCTGACGGAAACCGCAGGCACGCTGACTTCGGCCGCGACGGTCTTAAAAGAACGTGGCGCACTCCAGATTTATGCCGGGGTCGCCCACGCGGTTCTGGTCGACGTCGCGATTCCCCGGTTGCAAAAATCCCAGATCGAGGAATTAATAACTACGAACAGCACGCCCGTGCGGCCGGTGGAAGGATTCAAGACCACCGTGCTTTGCATCTCCGAGCTTCTCGGCGAAGGCATGAAACGAATCCACAACGACGAATCGGTTTCCTCGCTGTTCAAGATCGACAACGACGCGGAGAAAAATTGAGACATGGCTAAGCAGGTAAAACTTACGGCGGAACGGCGAACGGCGACGGGGCGTGCGGCCGTGCGAAAACTCAAGGCGGCAGGGTCGGTGCCGGCAGTGATCTACGGCTCGAAGGACAAACCGGAAGCGCTCCAGGTTTCCAAGCGCGACATCAACGCGCTGTTGAGCCACGCAGCGGGCGAAAACATTCTGGTGGAACTCGAGGTCGGGGGGCAGAGCCGGCTTGCCCTCGTCCAGGAAGTCCAGCATGCGCCCGTGGGCGGCGCCGTGTTACACATCGATTTCCACGCTGTCTCGCAGGATGAAGTCATTCAGGCGGACGTGCCGCTCGAACCGACCGGCATCGCCAATGGCGTCAAGAACATGGGCGGCTTGCTGGAGCAAAATCTTCGTTCGCTCGCGATCGAGTGTTTGCCGCGCGATCTGCCGGACGTCATTCGCGTCGACGTTTCTGCGCTCGACATTGGCGATTCAATTCACGTGCGCGAAATCCAGCTGCCCGCTGGCGTGACCACGCGGATCCAGTTGGAACTGACCGCATTCTCGGTGCTTGCTCCAACGGTGGAAGAAGAGCCGGTGCCGGCGACGGCGGAAGCAGCGGCTGGCCCGGAAGTCATCACCGCGAAGAAGGAAGAACGGGAAGCGGGCGCTGCTCCGGTTGCCGCGGCCCCGAAGGAAAAAGAGCCGAAGAAATAATCCGGCTCTCGCTTCGATATTTTGGAGCAGAACGCCGCGCAGATTCGTTTGATCGCCGGTCTGGGTAATCCCGGAGCGGAATACAACCGGACGCGCCACAACGTCGGGTTCGAAGTCGTTGATCGTCTCGCGGCGGAATGGGGCCTTGCGTGGCAACATTCGAAAAGCTGGCGCGCCCTTTCGGCGAAAGGCGAGAAAGCGATCCTGGTGAAACCGGCCAGCTACATGAATCGCAGCGGCGAACCGCTCCAGGCCGTCGCCCAATTCTACAAGATCGAGCCGCGCGAAATGCTCGTCGTTCTCGATGACATGGCGCTTCCGCTCGGGCGATTGCGCCTGCGACCCGACGGCGGCACCGCTGGCCACAACGGTCTCGAATCGATCATCGTCCAGTTCGGCACCGAAGAAATCCCGCGGCTCCGGATTGGAATCGGCGCCGCGCCCGTCGATGGCGGGAGCGATTACGTCCTCGCGCGTTTCTTCGAAGAGGAACGTCCGATCGTGGAAAAAACCCTCGTGCGCGCTGGAGAAGCGGTGAAATGCGCAATTGACAACGGGCTGCTTTCCGCGATGAACCAGTTCAACAAAAATCCCGAATCAGAATCATGAAGAACCGTTATGAAGCGTTGCTCGTGCTGAACACGCAGGGCAAGGAAGACACCGTGAAGGACGTCGTCGATCGTCTCGAGTCCGAATTTCAAAAAGAAGGCGCCGAGATCGAGCAGGTCCAAAAGATGGACAAGCGCCAGTTCGCCTATGTCGCGGGCGAGCTCGACGCGGGGCATTACGTGAATTTCGTTTTTCACGCCGACCCGCAGCTGATCACGAAACTGCGCGCGAAGTTCAAGCTCGATCCGGAAGTTTACCGGCAGCATTACCAGAAGCTGCGCCCGAAAAAAGAGAAGAAGGAACGCGGCGCGAAAAAGTTGGCGGAGGCCAGTTAAACCCGCTAGAAAAGCGGCATGGCCAGTTTCAACAAAGTAATCCTCCTCGGAAACCTCACCCGCGACCCAGAGGTCCGATACACCCCAAAGGGAACAGCCGTCACGGACTTGGGTCTGGCGGTCAACCGCACTTATACTGCGGATAACGGCGAGAAACGTGAGGAAGTCACCTTCGTCGACGTGACCTTTTGGGGCCGAACCGCGGAAGTCGCCGGCGAATATTTAAAGAAAGGCCGCCCGGTCTTTGTCGAGGGGCGGCTTCAGCTCGATTCGTGGGATGACAAACAGTCCGGACAAAAGCGGACCAAGTTGAAAGTCATCGGCGAAAATATGCAAATGCTCGGTGCTCCTCGTGGCGGCGGCGGTGGTGGCGGTGGCGACGATGACGGCGGTGATACCGATGCCTTGTGCTGTGGTGAGGCTTTGACTGAGCGCGGCTAGGCCTACGAGGGCGGCGATTGCCGGGTCCACGCTGTAGATGATGGCGACGGTTCGCGGCTCCAGTCTGCGGAGGCCTTCGAGTTCGAGTGCGAACGGCAGAATCAGTCCGCCGGCCGCGATCAAGGCTCCTACACCGAGTGTATGGGCGTCTAGGGCACGGACGTGGGCAAGAC
>JBHELY010000098.1:0-7238 GCA_046262815.1 Chthoniobacterales bacterium
GTACACAGCGCAGGTGCGCGGCAAGGATAACGCCAGCGGCATCGGGGTGGTGCAGGTTTATTTCTTGCAATAAGAGCTACGAGGCGCAAACCCGTTCTTCGATTATTCTTGTTGCCGCGCAATCGTCGTCCCGTAAATGCCGGTCGGGCGCCTGTTTGCGCGGCAGACGTAAAAAAGGCTTTACTCGCGGTTCGTGACTTGGTAACACTCGACCGCGTTAAGTCTGTTAGGCGCCTGTAACAGCCCTGGCTCTCTTCCCGCCCGCTTCGCCCGGACGCGGCGAAAAGCATATGTTTAGAGGCATAATCCGGCTCGCCTGCGTCTTGAGTGTCGCCGCACGGGCTGGCGCGGCGATATTTGTCGTCAACTCCGCCGCAGATACCGATGACGGCGTTTGCAACGCGAGCAACTGCACGTTGCGCGAAGCTATCAACGCCGCCAACAGCACCGCTAACTCTGGCGGCCCCGATACGATTAATTTCAGCATTACCGGAGCGGGTGTCCACACGATCAACGTCGCCTCGCCGCTGCCGACGATCACCGACCCGGTTTTTATCTTTGGCGTTACGCAGGCCGGATACGACCCGAATAATGACCCGCTGATCGAGCTGAAGGGCACCAACGCCGGGACAGGGGCAGACGGTTTAAGGATCACTGCTGGTGGGAGTATCGTCGCTGGTCTCGCGATCAACTCGTTTAACGGCGACGGCATCCAAGTGTCGTTTAAAGGTGTTAACTCGATCTCGGACAACCGGATTACCGGTAATGGCGGTTATGGGGTGCATATCAATGCGGCTAATACGAATAGCATCGTGGGCGGATTTCTCGGTGGGACGGGCATTCAAGTTATCTCCGGAAACACAAGTGGCGGTGTTTTGATCGAACACGTCCTGACAAAGTTTCAGATCGGCGAGGCAGGCACCGGAAACATGCTCACACGAAATTACATTGGTCTCGTTTCCAACGGTAATAATCCATTGGCCAACGGCGGAGACGGCGTGGTGATCCGAACCGCGAATAACATTATTGGAAGCACCGATTCCACCGGGCGCGATCGTAACCTGATTTCCGGCAACAGTGGCTCCGGCGTGCACATCGACGGCGCGGCCGCCTCGGGCAATGTCATCGAGGGAAATTATATTGGCACGGCATTAAACGGCACGACTGCAATTGGCAACGGATCGGCCGGCATATACATCACCGCGGCGCCGAACAACACAATTGGAGGGACGGCCACCGGCGCGCGCAATGTGATCTCGGGACAAGGCAACCAACAACAGTACGGCGTGCAGATCCAGAGCGCATCTGGAAATACGATTCAGGGCAATTACATCGGCAGCGATGCCAGCGGATTGAATGCTCTGCCTAATTATATTGGCGTGAGTCTCACCGATGCGCCCGGAACAATCATAGGCGGTACCACAGCCGCTGCCCGAAACACTATCTCCGGCAACAGCAGCATAGGCCTTGATATCGAAGGCGCCGCGAGCGGCCTGCAAATCCAAGGGAATTTTATCGGGACAAACAAGGACGGCAATGCCGCGCTCGGTAACCTCATCGGGATTAATCCGAACTCCGGGGCTAACTCTAACTACACCATTGGAGGCACGACAGGCACGACACCGGGCGGTCCTTGCACCGGTGCATGCAACCTCATCTCGGGAAACAAACTTTGGGGCGTATTTCTCCAGTTCACACACGCCGGTGTCCAAGTGCAGGGTAACTTCATCGGGACCGATGTGACCGGAGCCGCGGGGCTAGGCAACGCCAGCCACGGGCTTTATCTCAGCGGTGCCGACGGAGCGATTGTGGGAGGGACGACTCCCGCCGCGCGCAACGTTATTTCAGCCAATGCCGGCGACGGTGTCCGAATCGAGGTGAATGGACCTGGCGGAAATAGCAATTTAATTCAGGGAAATTTTATCGGCACGAACGCGGCTGGCACTCAGGCTTTGGGCAATGCCGGCAACGGCGTTTCGGTTCGCGGACCTATCAGCCAGAACATCGTAGGAGGAACCAGCGCCGGATCCGGCAACCTGATCTCAGGCAATCTAACTGGTATCTCATTGGAGCTCGCCTCAAATTTCAGCTCCACTGGTCCCAGTCTTAACAGCGTTCAAGGGAACCTGATCGGGACAGATATTAACGGGCTGGCTGCCATTCCAAATGTTGGCGCCGGGATAAGCATGGCAAAGGCTTCTTCGAACACGGTCGGCGGCACAACCGCCAGTGCCCGAAATGTGATTTCCGGCAACTCCATCGGGATCGCGCTAAGTGGCGGCGCGCAATCAAATCAGATTCAGGGCAATTTCATCGGAACGAAAATTAACGGGACCGAGGCTCTGGCTAACACGCTGGACGGCGTGCGCGTCGATGATTCAACGAACAATGTAGTTGGCACTGCTGTCGATCCGACTACCCACGCCGTAACAGGTGCGGGTAATGTCATTTCTGGCAACTTGCAAAACGGAGTCGATCTCGAGAGGACGAGCTCAGGCGCAAACGCGAACTACGTTGGGGGGAATTTCATTGGGGTTGATATTACTGGCACAACGAAGCTGCCTAACGCCTTTAATGGTGTTCTGATCAACACTTCCTCTAGCAACACCATCGGCGGCACGCAGGCGGCATTGAGAAACGTGATTTCCGGGAACGGCGGCACCGGCGTGAATGTAATTGGGGATCCCGCTGCTAAGACTGCCGATGCCAATTTTATCCAGGGCAATTATCTTGGGACTAATCTCAACGGACAGGTTGCGCTCGGCAATACTGGGCGGGGAATTGACCTGAGCGGTGCGACGACGACCACAGTTGGCGGCTCAAGTCCTGGTGCGCGCAACATTATTTCCGGGAATGCGATGCAAGGCGTTAACCTTCACAACAATGCCACCGGCAACATGGTGCAAGGCAACTTCATCGGAACCGACGTCAATGGCGGCACAGCTCTAGGTAATGGCGGCGATGGAATTTTTATTGAAAACGCGCCAGCTAACAACATCGGCGGTAACTCGGCCGGTTTCCGCAACATCATTTCAGCGAATGGCGGTGCCGGCATTCATTTTCTCGATACCGCCGCTCATGATAATTTTGTCCAGGGTAACTTTATCGGCGCGGACGTGAATGGCACCGGCGACTTGGGAAACCTGAGCGACGGCATTCAGATCAAGAACGCAGCGAATAATACCATCGGGGGCACGGCGAGCGGGACGGCGAACCTGATCGCGTTCAACAAAGGGAATGGCGTTAATATTTTCGAATCGATGGCCACCAGTGCCAACGGCGATTCTGTGCTCGGCAATTCGATCTCCAATAATACGAAACTTGGAATTGATCTGGGCGACGATGGGGTGACCGCAAACGACGCTAACGACAACGATGCTGGTCCGAATCTGCTCCAGAACTTCCCGTTGCTCACGGCGGCGGCATTTTCCGGCGGGCAGTTAAATGTCAGCGGCTCGCTTGCAAGCGGCTCTAACACCACCTACCGGGTCGAATTGTTTGGTAACAGCGCGACTGATCCGTCGGGATTCGGCGAAGGCCAGGTTTACCTCGGGTCCATTAGCCTGACTACTGATGGCAATGGCAACGCCTCTTTCTCGACTACGCTCGCTGCCACCGCAGGCTACCAGAAAATCGCAGCGACCGCGACCGATCCTGCCGGGAACACTTCCGAGTTCTCAGCCGGCCTTGATATTTCAGGGCCGCCGCCCACACCTACACCTACTGCTACACCTACGGCTACCGGAACGCCTACTCCCACACCTACACCGGGTCTGGTCGCCAACGTCTCTACTCGGCTTCCAGTTGGCACGGGTGATAATGTCCTGATCGAAGGCTTCATCGTTCAGGGGCCCGCAGGTTCCACCAAGAAAATTATTGTGCGCGCAATCGGGCCATCATTGGCTGGTTTTGGAATAAGCGACGCGTTGGCCAATCCTACCCTGGAGATACACGATAGCAGCAGCCTGATTGCGATGAACAATGACTGGAAGGTCACGCAAACGGGAGGGATCATCACCGGCGATCAATCCACCGAGATCGCGGCGAGCGGTCTGGCGCCGAGTAACGATTTTGAATCTGCGATCATTGCGAATCTAGCTCCGGGCAGTTACACGGCGGTGGTGCAAGGCGCCGGCGGCACGACCGGAACCGGAGTTGTCGACGCCTACGACCTTAGCGCCGCATCGTCGGCGCGGCTGGCTAACATAGCGACGCGCGGATTAGTTCAGCCCGACGACGGGCTGATGATCGCGGGATTCATCATTCAGAACGGACCGGTGCGCGTTGTGGTAACAGCGCTAGGTCCTTCGCTACTAGCTTTCGGAGTCAATAACGCGTTATCCGATACTACTCTTCAGTTGAGAGACACGAACGGCGTGATTGTGAAAGAGAACGATAACTGGAGGAGCGATCAGCAAGCCGAGCTGCAAAGCACGGGTCTACAACCCGGCAATGATCTGGAAGCAGCGCTCGTCACGATCATTCAACCTGGCCAGTACACCGCGCAGGTGCGCGGCAAGAACAACGCGAGCGGTATCGGCGTGGTCCAGCTTTTTTTCCTGCAGTAATCAGATGCTCTGAGCGAAAGCGCTCAAAGGCACACGCACCTTCGCTTCGGCCTCGAAGATTGTAGGTCCGGGCTGCTGGAAGGCGTCCTGGCTGATTAGGTCGTTCACGATTGTTTCGGCGACCTGTTGCCACTCCACCACCACAAGATCGACGCGCACCTCGGGCACCTTCGCGAATGGCAAGCTGACTGGACCATTAAGAAATGCTACCAGCTGAGATTTAATCAGATCAATCACTCCGCCGGGCGCGCGGAAACAAAGCTTGGATGCTAACTGGGCCGACGAAAAAATAATCCCGCCGGTCTTGAGCTTTTGGGCCGCACGAAGAAAGGCGCCGCTCTGCTTGCCGTGAAAGGTAGTGGCCGACGATCTTATCCCGAGCTCGTCGAGCGCAGCATGGAGTGCTTCGTCCAAAGGAGATGTCCGGCGCTCATTAGATCGCACCAGGGTGACGTGATCGACGCCATGACGCGTTTTCCATTCGGTCATAAGGGTGCGGATCGCGCGCTCGCGCCGCACCTGATAACGGCACGTCAGCACCGGCACTTCTTCGTGAGCGATGCCGATAAGCCGGATACCGAAGTCTGCCAGCCGGACCGCGGTCTGGCGGGCTTCTTTTGGAGGTTGAAACCAGAGCACGGTATCTATCTCATAAGCTTTCAAGCGATCGCTCAATTCGTCTGTCCTTGTTTCCTCAGGCTCGGCAAACACCATTGCGGTCGCAAAACCGCGCAGGCGCAGTTCGCGCCTGATCTTAATAAAGAACATCCGGTAAGCCTGGATAGTTAGGAACGCGGAAAGCGAAGCAGGCAACCCAACGAAAGCGCGGACACTGAGGCGGCGATCGAAATGGAGTCCCTGCAGAAGTGTCTTGGAACCGCGAACGCTCGTCACCAGACCTTCCTGTTCGAGTCGGCGATAAACGCGTGACACAGTCGAAACCGGGACGCGAAAATGGGTAGCCACGTCTCGTACCGAATAGAACGCGCGTGGCTGCTCCTGTTGGTTTTTCACCGCTACATTGCGGAGGATGTGGATAAGCGTTTCGGTCTTATGATGCGCCTTTTCCAGCGCGCGCCGGCTAGGTAACGGCGCCAGCGCCCGGGTAACTTTTTTTCGCGCCATGGGTTGAGTTAAGGATGAGGCCTATCGCGGGCAACACAACCCGGATTCCCCCAAACTTCTGCCAATTCGTTTATCCAATGCGACTGCGTTCGCTAGATCGAATGGGCGAATTCACTCAGGGGTACGCGCAGTTTCGCCTCTGCTTCGAAGATTCTTGTCCGGCCGTTTTGAAACGCCTCCTGCGTGATCAGATCGTCCACGATTTTTTCCGCGACTCGTTGCCAATCGACGACGACAATGTCTACATTGACGTTTGGCACTCTTGCGAACGGCATGCTGACGGGGCCGTTGAGTAATGCGACCCTGCGAATCTGCAGCAGATCGGCCACCGTGTCCGGCGTTCTGAAACAGAGTTGAGACGCCAGTTGACTCGAGGAAAAGATGATCCCTCCCGTAGTTGTGCTTTGTAAGGCGCGGACAAAACTCTCGCTCCCCGTTCCATCAAAAATAGCGGCCGACCATTTGATCGCAAAATCGTCGAGCACATCGTGCAAAATCTCGTCGAGACTGGACAACTTGCCTTCTCTTGGTTGAGCGAGCGTTACGTGATCGATCCCGTACTGTTCTTTCCATTGGAGCAGCAAGTCCGCGATGCCCTGATCTCGGCGAACCTGGTAGCGGCATGGAATAGCGGGGAACTCTTCATGGGCGACGCCGACAACGCGGATCCCAAGATCGCTCAGCCATGGAGTGCTTTTCGCCGCTTCTCTTGGCGGTTGAAACCAAATGACCGTATCTACTTCGTAAGCCTTCAAGCGCTCGCTTAATTCGGCCGTCCGTGTTTCATCTTTCTCACAGAATACCATTGCAGTGGCAAATCCCCGCAAACGCAATTCGCGCCTTATCTTGATAAAAAAATTGCGATAAGCCTGGATCGTGACAAACGAGGAGAGGGAGGCTGGCAATCCGACGAAAGCCCGCACTTCGAGTCGCCGATCGTAACGGCGCCCTTGTAAGAGCGTTTTCGAGCCGGGCACGCGCGTCAACAAGCCTTCCCGCTCGAGATCGCGATAGGCGCGGGAAGCTGTCGAAAGAGTAACATGAAACGATCCTGCGACTTGGCGGACTGAATAGAAAGCGCGCGGCTGGGAGCGTTGGTTTCTCAAGGCGACTCTACGGAGGATTTCAGTCAGCCGGTCGGTCTTATGCGGAGCGTCATCAAGGTCGCGCTTGGCTGGCAGCGGCGGGAGGTCACGGGAAATCTTTTTGCGGGGCATGGTCCTGGGACTGGGCGGCGAACTGGTTTGATTCTGTTCGCAACGTGTTTCTATGTGTTCCCAATCTGTCTGTCTAGACGCGATTCTTCACGCCGCCTAAAACCGCGCCGCGTGAAAAAATCTTTTGGTATCGGATTCCTCCTTTTCTCCGCCGCACTTTTGCTTGCGGCGGGCTTGTTCTCCCACAGCAAGGCATCGGCAAGCGCGCCTGCGGCGGTCGTTGTGCCGCCGCCGATTACATCCTTGCCCCCACTGCCGGTTCCACCGCGGAGGCCCGTCGCCCAGCCTTTACCTTATGCGGACATGGCCGAAATCCAGCGGCTCACTC
>JBHELY010000099.1:0-7039 GCA_046262815.1 Chthoniobacterales bacterium
AAATGGCGCGAGAGAACCATGTTGTCTTCCTTCGTCCACGCCGAATCTGAATGAAGTCGCGGGACGAGCCGCAGGACGCAGATGAATTGCTTCGGCTTCTCAGTTTTCGGTTCTTCTGCCGCCAAACGCGCAGCCAGGATAAGACAAATCGCCGGGGCGAAACATGAGAGATAAGAATGTTTCATTGTCGAGCTCCTTACGTTGTGTCCTTTGTGTTCGTGGTACGAGATGATTTGGGACGCGCCCTGATTTTATGGCTACCAAGTTTGTCTTGATCGGAAGCGGCCTCGCGGGCGGATTGCTCGCGGCCTATCTCGGGCGGCGTGGATACGAGGTGGAACTTTACGAGCGGCGGGCCGATCCGCGCGAGGGGAACATTGTTGGCGGCCGCTCGATCAATCTTGCGCTTTCCACTCGCGGCATCCACGCCCTCGAACAGCTGGGCATCGCCGATGAAGTCCTGCGGCACGCCATCCCCATGCCCGGACGGATGATCCACGACAAGTCGGGCGCCCTTCATTTTTCCCCATACGACCGCGACCCACGCAACCACATCAATTCAATCGGCCGCGCTGCCCTTAACACGACCGTTATCGAAGCCGCGCTCCGTTATCCAAGCGTCCGCATCTTCTTCAATCATCGTTGCACCGGCGTCGATCTGAACCAAGCGGCCGCGTTTTTGGAAACAGGCAGTGGTTCGGTCACGGCGCGCGGCGACGCCATCATCGGTGTCGACGGCGCCTTCTCTGCCGTCCGGCAATCGATGCAAAAACAGATCCCGAACTTCCGATACGACGAGAGTTATCTCGCGCACGGTTACAAAGAACTGACCATCCCGCCCGCGCCCGATGGTTCATGGCGCATGGAAAAAAATGCGCTCCACATCTGGCCTCGGAAAAGTTTCATGATGATCGCGCTGCCGAACCCCGACGGTTCTTTTACCTGCACGCTCTTCTGGGAATTCAAAGGCCCGCGCAGCTTCGAGACCACCACGACCGACGACGACATCCGCCGCTTCTTCGACGAAGAATTCCCCGACGCGGTCCCGCTCATGCCGACGTTGCTCGAAGATTTCCGCGAGAACCCGACTGGCTCGCTGGTCACAATTCGTTGCGCGCCGTGGTTCTACCAGGACAAGATCGCGCTCGTCGGTGACGCCGCGCACGCTGTCGTCCCATTCTACGGCCAGGGGATGAACGCCGCGTTCGAGGATTGCGTCGTCCTCGACGACTGCCTCGCCGCGTTTCCGGAAAATCGAGAAAACGCCTTTGCCAAATATTTTCAGCGCCGAAAAGAAAACGCCCATGCCCTTGCCGATCTTGCGGTGGCCAACTTCATCGAGATGCGCGACAAAACTGCCTCGAAAATTTTTCGCGCAAAAAAGAAGCTGGACCATTTTCTCGAAGCGGCGCTGCCCGGCTTCTATCTTCCGCTCTACACCATGGTGACGTTCACTCGCATGCCGTACGCGAAAGCCGCGCGCCGCGCGCGCATCCAGGATGCCATCGTATACGGGGGCCTCTTTGCGGCGTTCAGTCTGCTCGTGTTCTTGACCATGCGTCTCGTGTTTTGAGAACCGTCGCCACGGAGTGTCACGACTCAGACGCGAAATCAACTCGACGCCGCGAACGTGATTATTTAGACAGCGACTATGAAGAAGCTGTTTCTCCCGATGGCTCTGACGATCTTCGCTGGACTTGAGTCGACCAGGGCAGAGACTTCGCTGACTATCTACAACAAAGACTTCGCCGTCATCCGGGACGTTTTGAAGCTGGATCTTAAGACCGGAACAAATGAGGTCCGGTTTTCCGATGTCGCGTTATTTGCCGAGCCGAGCTCAATGATTCTGCGCGATCCGACTGGGAAGATCGAATTGCAAATCGAAGAGCAGACCTTTCGCGGGAAGGCTTTAACCCAGGAAACCATGCTGGCATGGTTCGAGGGACAGACGATCGATTTTCTTCGTCACGACGAAGGAAAAACCACCGTCATCCCTGGTAAGATCATTCGAAGCGGACGCTTCAAGATTCGTGATTCCGGGGGAGACCAAAAGGAACCGGCCATTCAGCCCATCATCGAAGTAGATGGCAAAACGCAATTCGAATTGCCCGGGACGCCGCGTTTTCCGCCCCTGACGGGCGACAAAACGATCAAGCCCGAGTTTGTTTGGAAAATCGGCGCGAGCAAACCCGTCCAGCTTGACGCGGAAGTCGCGTACATGGCCTACGGCATTCACTGGTTCGCCGATTACAAGATCATCACTGCTGAAAACTCAGACCTCGTGCAGGTGCTGGGATGGATGACGATCGACAACGAGACCGGAAAGAGTTTCGAGAATACACATTTGAAGTTCGTCGCCGGTATGCTCTTCAAGATGGATCCGCGCGCAAAACCGGCGGTTCCCGAGGAGGCTACGACCGAACGGGTGTACACGACCGGATCGTATATCAACAATCAAGCCAAAGAGCTGGACGAGTATTATGTCTATACTCATCCAACTCCTATTTCTCTGAAGGATCGCGAGGAAAAACAGGTGCAGTTTCTCCGGGCAGAAGGAGTGCAATCGAAGAAGATCTTCGTCTACAACGGCGCGGCCAATGAAATCCACTCCAGTGATAACGGCGCGAATTTGAATCCGGATGATGGGGTCGAATCCAGCACGCGAGTGCACGTCATGCGTGAGTTCAAGAATAGTACGGCCAACCACCTCGGCGTGCCATTACCCGTAGGCCGGATGCGTTTCTTTCGCCGCTCCGCGGATAAGGAGCTGGAGTTTATTGGGGAATATGACGCTCCGGCGACCGCCACAGACGAGATGGTGCAAGCAGATACCGGATTTGCGTTCGACCTCGTTGGCGAGCGGACACGAACGAATTTCGATGTCGACCTGGACAAGCATACCGCCAGCGAATCATTCGAGATTAAGCTGCGAAATCACAAAAAGCAGCCAGTGGAGATCCAGGTGTGGGAGAGCCTGGGTCGCTGGCACACGTGGGAGATCAGCGCGAAGTCCGATCCATTTACGAAGAAGGACGCGAAGACCGTTCAGTTTAATGTTCCAGTAAAGCCGGGCGAAGAGCGCAAACTGACGTTCACCGTCCTGTACACGAAGATTCCGGGGCCGAAAGTCTCTCAATAGCATCGCGCGTGGAACGACCGATCCACCAATTCGGGATTGGACGTTCGGCGTTGGGCGTTCGACGTTTCTTTCTCTTCTAATATGAGCACCGACTTTTCCCAGCTCGCCAACGACCGTTACGAAATCGCCGACGCCCTCCACCGCTTTTGCTTTGGCCTCGACCACGGCGACGCCGATTCCCTCGCGTCCGCGCTCACTGAAGATTGTATCTTCGATTTCCGGCCCGCCGGCAAAAAACTTCACCTTGATTTTCCTTTGATGACCCGCCGTCAGGCGATCCTCGATTCCGTTCTGCCGCTGATCGGCCCGCTCGATACCAGCCACACCGCGTCCAATCTCCAGATCGAGATCAGCGACGATTCCGCCACGCTTTCCGCCTACGTCATGTCGCAACACTTCATGCCGCGCGAAGGCGCTCGCCGCGGCGCCGACCACGCGCTCCTCATGAACCGCTACGATTGCGAGCTGACCCGCGACGCCCAGAAATGGCGCTTCAAACGCATCACCATCTCCAACTCCTGGTCCCAGGGCGACCCCGAAATTCTCAACGCCCTCGCCACCTACCGCGTCCTGACCTCAAGACCGAAGCCGCCGGAGTAACACCTACACGAGACTTTGTTCGTGACATGAGACAGACGCTTGTCTCATCCTCGTCAGGGTGCCTCCCATCCCCTCTGCCCTCCTGCTGAATAGTGTCTCCGACATTGCTGATGAGCGGTTAGAGGGCCTATTTTTGGGACGACCATTTTCGTTGCGGACAAATGCATGGGCAATCGTTTGGTCAGCCAGCCAGGCCGCACGCTCACGAAAGAAAGGAAATCGCTATGGCAACTAAAGGAAGAATGACCGCTTATATTAATCCTCAATCATCACAGCAGTTCAGAGATATCGCCGGTTACACCCTGGCCGATGGCAGCTCGGCCCTGGATGTGATCTGCATTTTCGCCGGCAATTATGCCACCGCCGAAAAACCGTGCCTTCGGGCGAACAACAATACCCCACCGACCACCAAACCGTTTGATGGCAACATCCAGGCCGTGCTCGACGACGGGTCGGTCAAGTACGTTCAGGATAAAGGATTGACCGTGCTCCTCAGTATCACGAACGGCCAGCATTCCGTGGGTTGGTCCGAATTCACCTCCGAAAGCGATGCGATGGACTTTGCCCAATACCTTAAGACCGACGTAATCGAAAAGTATAGTCTGGATGGCATCGACATTGACGACGAATATAGCAAGGGCACGCCTAACGAGACTTCCCTGATCATGGTCACTACCATGATGCGCCAGATCATGCCGGACATAGTTATCTCCAAAGCTCTTTGGGAGGACAGTGACTATTTTCAGGCAAGCTGGAATAACCACACGCTCGCCGGCAATCTCACCTATGGGGCCGAGATGTCGTACGGCGGCTCGCCGGACTACCGTTTGCAGCCTTACACCGGGTGGGGGCTGAACAAAAACCAGCTTTCTCTCGGTTTCTGGTCAGGACAGCCATCTCAAAATCCCGATCAGGACGTGCAATGGTTGATAGATAACAGCTACGCCGGTATCATGGTCTATGCGTTTGAGACCCAAGCTAACGTAGATTTGATGGGCCAATTGGTAAACGATTGGTATGGACCTGGAAACTGGAACCCGCCCAAGTGATAAAAAATGTCGAAGGCACTTGCGCTTTCGGATCCGCTGTCATCTCAAAAGCCAAGCAGTCGAAGTAATCGCTTCGGGCTTGTAGTTCTGCGGGCTGCGTCCTACATTTCGAGTATGTTCCCCGGTCTGAAAAGTTCCCGCCTTCGCCAGCTATAATGGACGCCTATTCGCAAACTGTTGAAACATTAACGAAAGACTGGTTCCGGAGATGCCGGGAAAGCCAGATGGTGCATTATGAGTATGGAACCATACTTGAGCGTCGGCATCTGTTTTTTGGCATTCCAGCCGTGGTGCTTTCTACGATTGTTGGCACCGCTGTATTCAGTTCCCTCGAAACCCATTCTGGAGACGCAAACGGTCGTATTATCTTTGGCTTGCTCAGTATGCTCGCTGCCGCCGTGGCCGCGCTTCAGACATTTCTGAACCTATCCGATCGCGCAGCGAAGCATAAGGCGTCTGGTGCGGCATATGGGGCGATACGGCGTGAGCTCGAGCTATTGAAGACCCTGCCGCCCGAAACTAGCGAACAAATGCGGCTCGCCCTCGAAGCAATCAAGAACAAAATGGACGATTTGGCGGCGGCATCTCCTAGCATCCCCTCGCGATTCAAAGCAAAGATCGACGCCCGACTAAAAAGCAAACTACACAACCGCGTTTTCAATCTTGAACCGCCAAACCAAGTATCATCGACTCCGACTAAGGCCTAACAATGCGATGGAGTTGACCGTCGGCCGCCGTGCTACAATAGCTTTCAGGAGTTCAACCCTTCCTACCCGGGGGCACGCGCGCCCAGCTCGCCGCACGTCATCTCGTTAGACCTTAGTGAGCAACATCATCTACCTACAATGGCAAATATAACTTTAGGCATCGATTCACTTTTCCAGCCAACGTTCGAGTATTTTGGGAATAAGCTACGAGATTACCTTAAAGGAAGAATCGAGCGTGAGTCTCGCTCAGGCGCAGACCAGCCGGGCAATCGAATTGAACCTCGATTCAATCTTTGGAGCTTCATGCCGGTATTCTCTTATTATGCTAACCTTGTAGCTCCAGTTTGCCACGCCTTGAGCCAGGGAGCCATCGTCCGATTTCAAGGTGGGGAGCGTCAGCTTCGGGGTGACAAGGATCGCCTTGAGATCTCACGCCCAGCCGAAGATCAGGGCGATTCACGTGCCGCACCAGAAGGCTGCGTGCCTGCACAAATCAACACAGATCATGGCCGAACTCTGTCTCTTTGGATTCGCGATCCCAAGGCAAAGACCGCAAGGCTCGTGGATGTACCTCTGATGTTTACTATGTTGCCGCACCTAAAAACATATTTGAGGATTGAGGACACCGAGTTCGTTCAGTGGTTAGATCGAGCACGAGCCGATTTCATGCAGCAGCTAGCGGATATGGCGGCGCATGACGAAAAGAACCGCAACTTTGTCATCGTCAATAAGTGAAGAGGTCTACAAGGTCTAACCATTCAATGCCGCCAAGCGCGAGATAGTCTGCGAACCAGGGCAGATGAAGATTTTGGTCACGGGGAGCGGGGGACATCTTGGCGAAGCGCTGGTGCGAACGCTGCGGGAGATGACTCACGAGACCGTTGGGCTCGATATTCTGGCGTCGCCCTTTACTGATCGCGTAGGATCAATCGTCGATCGAGGGACGGTGAAGGAATGCATGGGGGATGTGAATGTCGTCCTGCATACCGCGACGCTGCATAAGCCACACGTTGCTACTCACAGCCGGGAGAAGTTCGTCGATACGAACGTCACTGGGACGCTCAACCTTTTGGAGGAAGCGGCTGCGGCGGGCGTGCAGATTTTTGTTTTTACCAGCACCACGAGCGTCTTTGGATTTGCGCTGACGCCGCCAGCCGGAGAACCCGCGGCGTGGATCACCGAAGCCGTGCGTCCGATTCCAAGGAACATCTACGGCGTGACGAAGGCGGCGGCGGAAGACTTATGCGAATTGTTTCACCGGCAACACGGACTGACGTGCCTCGTCCTGAGAACTTCGCGCTTTTTTCCGGAGGAAGATGACAACAGTGCGATTCGCGAGACCTACGAAGACGGTAACGTGAAAACGAACGAGTATCTCTACCGGCGGGTCGAGATTGGGGACGTCGTCGAAGCACATCTGCTCGCGATCGAGCGAGCGCCTGCAATCGGGTTCGGTCGTTACATCATCAGCGCGACGAGTCCATTCCAGCGCGATGAGCTCGCAGAGTTGCGGACGAACGCGGCGGCAGTCGTGCAGCGGAAGT
>JBHELY010000100.1:0-6926 GCA_046262815.1 Chthoniobacterales bacterium
GTTCTGCACCATCGGACCCAATGTCGGGGAGGTGGCGGTGCCCGATCCGCGGCTCGACGTGCTCGCGAAACTTTCGCATTCGCAAAAGATCGTTCCCGCCGCGATCGAGTTCGTGGACATCGCGGGTCTGGTGAAAGGCGCCAGCGCCGGCGAAGGGCTCGGCAATCAATTTCTCAGTCACATCCGGGAAGTGAACGCGATCGTGCAGGTCGTGCGCTGTTTTGAAAATGCGGACATCCATCACGTCAGCGGCACGATCGATCCGATCCGCGACATCGAAGTGGTCAACACCGAGCTGGTCCTGGCCGATCTCGCGTCGCTCCAGAAACGGCATGATCGTTTGCAAAAAGAAGTCCGGGCCGGATCGAAAAGCGCGAAGGCCGAAGCGGTCGTAATCGACAAGCTTCTTCCGCATTTGGACGCGGGGAAACCGGCCATTACGCTAGACCTCACTGCGGAAGAAAAAGAAATCGCACGCGATTTTTTCCTCCTCAGCTCCAAGCCGACGCTTTTTGCCTGCAACGTTGCTGAATCCGATCTGGCCGCTTCCGGGCAAAACGAAAATCCTTTCGTGACCGCCGTCCAGGAATACGCGCGCAATCATTTCGCCACGGAAGCGGTCGTCATCAGCGCGCAGATCGAGAGCGAGCTGGTGGATTTGAGCGAAGCGGAGGCCCACGAATATCTAGCCGACCTCGGCGTCGAAGGCAGCGGCGTCTCCTCGTTGATCCGCGCCGTCTACCACTTGTTAGGCCTGCGCACTTATTTGACGACTGGTGAAAAAGAGACGCGCGCCTGGACGATTCGCGCCGGGGACAAGGCGCCCGCCGCGGCCGGCGTGATCCATTCCGATTTCGAGCGCGGATTTATCGCGGCCGAGACTGTTCACTTCGACGACCTTGTTTCGCTCGGCTCGTTCGCGAAATCGCGCGACGCCGGGAAACTGCGGATCGAAGGAAAAGATTACGTCGTCAAAGACGGCGACGTCGTCGAATTTCGATTCAACGTCTGAGCAATCTCTTCTGTAGCCGCCGCCCTGTGGGCGGCGTTTCGTGTTTGCGCGCAACTCTCGCGCTTCGCACAGCGAAGCGGCTACAGAAGAGGCATTACTCGGCCGCGTAGAGAATCCGGCCGCATTGTTCGCAGCTCACGATCTCTTTGCCATTTTTCACCCGGTGCGCGGTCTGGGTGGTGACCTTCATGTGGCAGCCGGTGCAAACTTCGTGTTCGAGCGCCACGACCGCGGCGTCGCCTTTGCTCGCGAAGAGCCGCTCGAACCGGCTCAGCAAATCTTCTTCGACCTTCGCAGCCAGTTCCGTGCTTTCGGCCGTGAGCTGATTCAATTGCGCGTCGAGCGCTTTGCCTTTGCTCTCCAGGTCCGCCATCTGGCGCGCGATCGATTCCCGCGCGGCCGCAGCTTTCTTGTCCTCGGCCGCGACCTCACCTTTCAATTTCTCAGCCTGATCCATCAGCTCGAGCTCCTGATCTTCGATCTGCTGAATCTCTTTTTCGTAACGCTCGATCTCGTTGCCCATGGCGCGGAACTCGTCGTTCTTCCGCGTCTCGTATTGCTGGGTCTTGAGCCGGTTAATACTTTCGCGACGCGTCCCGGCGTCGAGTTCCAGCTTCTTGCGGTCCATCTCGACATGCTGCGCTTTGCTCTTGAGCGCGTTGAACGCCGCCGCGCCCGCCGCCAGCTGCGCCTCGAGATTCTGCCGCTGTTGCGGCATCGTTTTTATCTCCGTTTGAATTTGCCGGATCTTCTGCTGTCGATTTTGTAGAACGAGCAACTGCTCCAGCTCCGCTTGCACGCGCGCATGTTATGGGTGGAGGCAAGTATCGTCAATTGCCCGCGCTTGCTTCGCGGGTGTTGACTCGTTCATAGTCGCGCCCTTTCAAATGGCGCGACTTCCTCTTTTTCAAGAAATCCAGCGGGCGATGCGGATCGCGGCCTGGGCAGAACGAAAGCAAATCCGCAGCACCGAAGCGCTCGAACGCATCGAAGCCGCGCGTTGGGATCGCCGGCAATTTCTTAAGACAGCGGTCGCTGCCGCGGCTGGAGCGAGCGTCACCCCGATTTTCAAAGCAGCCGCAAAAGGACCGCAATCGCCGGCCGTCGTCATCATTGGCGCTGGAACGGCCGGGCTCACCTGCGCCTACCGCCTGCAGCAGAACGGAATTTCGACCAGAGTTTTCGAAGCGAGCACTCGCGCCGGCGGCCGCATGTTCAGTCTCCGGAATTTCTTTCCGGACAATCAGCTCACCGAACTGGGCGGCGAGTACATCGATTCCGATCACGCCACGATGCGCCGTCTTGTGAAAGAGCTGGGACTTACGCTCAACGATCTCGGCGCGGAGAAAAGGCCGGCCGGCGATCACTCCTTCTTTTTCAATAACCGCCTGGTGACGACCGACGCAGAATTCATTGACCCGTTTCGGCCAATCGCCCGCGCGATCGCTCGAGATTTGAAGCTGATGAAGGTTCGGGAAAATGGAAAAATGGAGATCAGCTACACGACGCCGCACGCGCACGAAGTCGATCGGTTAAGCATTCCGGAATGGTTTGAGAAACGCGGGATCAGTGGCCTGCCGACGAAAATTCTTCGCGCGGCGTACGTAGGCGAGTACGGCCTTGAGATCGATCAACAGAGCGCGCTCAATTTGTTGCTCACGATGGGCGACGAAACGCCGCCCGACGAGTTCCGCATCTTTGGTGAAAGCGATGAACGCTTCCACATTGCCGAAGGAAACGACAGCGTGCCCACGCGGCTGGCGGAGCGGCTTCAGAAACCGGTGGAATTTGGGACGCGGCTGGAATCGATCGCCAGCGACGGCAGCGGATTTCGCCTTGCGCTCAAGCGCGATACACAGACGATCGAAGCGAAAGCCGATATCGTCGTGCTCGCTCTGCCGTTCACGATTCTTCGCCAGCTCGATCTGCGATTGAATTTGCCCGATGGAAAATCGCAGGCGATTCGCGAGCTGGGTTACGGCACCAATGCGAAATTGATCGCCGGATTTTCGCGGCGGGTCTGGGAGGACGCGCACAGCACCGGCTACACGTTTACCGATTTGGAATTCCAATGCTGCTGGGAGACCAGCCGCGGTCAGCCGGGGAGCCACGCGATCCTGACGAACTTTGCCGGCGGAAATCTGGGCCTGCACCTCAACGACGGCGAAGTTCAAGAACGTGCGGCCGGTTTCGCGTCGCAGGTCGAACAAATTTATCCCGGAGCGGTCGAGGCATTCACGAAGAAGGCGATTCGCCAGCATTGGCCGAGCTCACCGTTCACGCTCGGCTCCTACACCTGTTACAAACCCGGCCAGTATTCCACCCTCGCAGATTTCGTCGCGACACCTGTCGGCAATTTGTTCTTTGCTGGCGAACACACGAGCGCTGAATTCAACGGCTACATGGAAGGCGCCGCCGAAAGCGGCGAGCGCGCCGCGAAAGAAGTGCTCGCGAAAATCGGCAAGCGATAATAAGGAACGGCGGTTTACAAACCGCCGAACGCATTAGAGGGCGGTTTGGAAACCGCCCATCCTTGTTAATACATCTCGACCGGCGAACGCGCGCCATCTTCGGGACTGCGTTTCGCGGCTTCTTCTTCGCCGAGAACCGCGACGCGCAAATCCCAAATCTCCGCATCGATTTTTTTGAATCGCGTTTCGGAGAATTGATCCGGCGGCGTCAGTTTCGTTTTCGTCCGCGCGACGCTCTTGAGGGCCCGCTCGATTTGCGCTGCCGGCAACGTGCCAAGAACGGAATGCACTTTCGCAATCTCGGCGACGCGATGACAAATCATGACCCAATCGTTTCCCGCTTCGATTGCCAAACGGATCGTTTCCTCGAGGCTGTACTCATTCAGGATCGCGCCCATATCGAGGTCGTCGGTCATGATCAAACCTTCGTAACGAAATTCTTCGCGCAGCAGCTGAGTAACGATCTCGCGCGACAACGAAGCCGGACGTTTCGCCGCGTTGAACGCCGGATACCAGCCGTGGCAGATCATCATGCTGTTGACGGTTTCGACGAACTGCCGAAAGACCGCCAGCTCTTCCTCGTCCAACTCTGCGCGGGAGCGCTCGATCTTCGGCAGGTCATGGTGCGCATCCACGGTCGCCGCCGAGTAGCCGGGGAAATGTTTGCCGCAGCTCAGAATCCCTTCGGCTCGCATTCCGTCGTTGAAGGCGCCCGCCAGCCTAACGACTTGTTCGACCGTCTTTCCATAACAGCGGCCGCGCAACGAATTGTTGGCCTCGTCGTCGAACGAAATGTCGAGGACCGGGCACAGATCGAGATTGAATCCGAAAAGCCGAAGAAGCCAGCCGGTGATTTCGCCGTGCCGCCTGACGAGCGAAACATCGTTGCGATGGCGGAGCTGCTGCGCGTTCGGCGGCTCGTTCCCGATCAGTCGCAAACGCGACACCCGCCCGCCTTCCTGATCGATCGTGATGATCGGTTCGATCTCGCTCAGGTCGCGCAGGTCGTCGATTAGCTTTCGCAGTTGAGTTGCGCTCTGGATGTTCCGGCCGAAAAGAATGAAACCGCCCGGCTGAATCTGGCGAAATAGTTTTGCCGTTTCCGGATCGAGTTCGTAGCCGGGAACGCCGGTGAGAATTAATTGGCCAAGCGGAGCATCTTTCACGGCGGTCACTTTACTTTTCGCGTCGAACTGCGAAACAAGATTTCATTGAAAAAGATCGGCATCTTCGGCGGCACGTTCGATCCCATTCATAACGGGCATTTAATCCTGGCGCGTGACGCGATTGAACAGCTTCAGCTGGATGAGTTGCTCTTCATTCCCGCGGCGATTTCGCCGCACAAGCTCGATCGCACACCAACGCCTGCCGACGTCCGCGTCGAAATGCTGCGCGCTACTATCGAGGGCGAACCGCAGTTCTGTCTCGATACTTTGGAGCTCGAGCGCCCGGCGCCGTCCTACGCTGTCGACACCGTGGAAGCGTTGCGAGTTCGCGAACCCGGCGCGCAATTCGTTTATCTCATCGGCGAAGACAACGTCGCGCGGCTCTCGACCTGGCACCGGTTCTCCGAGCTGTCGCAAATGGTTCAGTTCGCTGTCCTCGATCGGACCGGTTTGAAAACCGAGCATCCATTCCCGACCGTCCGCCGCCACCTCGACATTTCCGCGACTGACATCAGAAACAGGGTTGCGCGCGGCCAATCCATTCGTTATCTCGTACCGCCAGCAGTCGAAAAAATCATCCGCGAACGACAGGTTTACCGGGAGTCTTAGAAATCACCGCCGAAAATTTAGCCAAAGCCTGCGCCAGTTACGCGGACGACAAGAAAGCGCAGGACATCATCGTTCTCGATCTTCAGGGGATTTCGAGCTTCACCGATTACTTCGTCATTTGCTCGGGAACTTCCGAGCCGCATTTGAAAGCGATCGCGGGCGAGATCGAAGAACGGTTGCGAGACGAGCACGGAGTCCGGGCGGTTTCGGTGGATGGATTTCCAGCCAGCCAATGGATCGTGCTCGATTACATGCAGGTCATCGTGCACGTGTTTCGCCGGGAGAAACGCGAGTTCTACAGCCTCGAGGATCTCTGGGGCGATGCGCCGCGGGTTGCGTGGGAGCCGGCGCAAACCGGTGCCAGCTCTACTTCGGCTTAGTTGACGGCGAAGGCTTTGCCGGCGGTGTCATCGTCGCGGCCGGCGCCACGGAGACTGACGGTTTCGCCGCTGGGCTCGTCGCGGTATTCGGAGCCGCGGCTCCCGGAGCAACTGTTGCCGCCGGTTCGGGCGCTTTGATGCTCAGCAATTCGACGTCGAAAATAAGAGTCGCGTTCGGCCCAATAGTCTGACCCGCGCCGCGTTCGCCGTAAGCCAGCGACGACGGAATGAAGAGCTGATACTTCGCGCCCGGCTTCATGAGCTGCAACGCTTCGGTCCAGCCTTTGATGACGCGATTGACCGGGAAGGCCGCCGGCTCGTTGCGCTTGTAAGAGCTGTCGAACTCCGTCCCATCGATCAATGTGCCGCGGTAATTCGTCACGACCGTGTCGGTTTCCTTCGGTGCCGCGCCGGAACCTTCCTTCAGTACTTTGTATTGCAAACCACTCGCCGTCGTCTTTACGCCGTCTTTCTTTTTGTTCTCCTCGAGAAATTTTTCGCCTTCCGCCTTGTTTTTTTCCCCGGCTTCCTTGCTGGCAGCGATTTGCTTTTCCATCATTTCTTTTTGAAAAGCCTGGAGTGTCTTGTCGCGTTCCTCCTTCGCCAAGGTCGCCTCTTTACCCGCGAGCGCTTCCTTCAACCCAGCCACGAGCGCGTCCAGGTTCAGCTCGATTTTTTGTTTCTTAAAAGTCTCGCCGATATCGTAACCAATACTGTAGCTGGCTTTGTCCTTTTGATCTTTGAGCTGCGGTTTATCCTGCGCTAAACCAATCGAAGCGATGCAAATTGCGCCGAGGCAAATGATAAGACGTTTCATAGGAATGATGCCGGGCGCGGTTAAGCTTCTGCATCTGGGCGCCGCGGGAACTGCCATGCTAGAGAAGAAACTGGTCGCGTCAAGCTGCCGGGCGTTCGTGGTCGTGGTTCTGTTCGCGGCTGCCGGGCAAGCCGTGGCGGCGATCAATCTTTCTCCGGCGGAGACGCGCCGCATCGGTAACAAGATTTGGCAAAATGAATGCGGCGGCACCGTGGCGGGGCTCACTTCCTGGAATGCCGGCGAGAATTTTGCATCGCTCGGGATTGGCCATTTTATCTGGTATCCCAAAGGCGTGCGCGGACCGTTCGACGAAAGCTTTCCGAAATTCGTCGAGTTCGCATCAGGCCGGGATGCGAAGTTGCCGGCTGTTGCGATGGCGAAAGACGGCTGCCCCTGGAGCTCCCGCGCAGAATTCAACGCCGCGGCCCAAAGCGGGCCGATGAAAGAACTGCGCGCATTCCTCGCCCGCAC
>JBHELY010000101.1:0-6650 GCA_046262815.1 Chthoniobacterales bacterium
GAATAACAATACAGAAATATGAACAACCAAAGAATTGCCCTCGTCACCGGCGCGAATAAAGGGATCGGTTTTGAAACGGCCAGTCAACTCGCCCAGAAAAACATTACCGTGCTCCTGGGCGCGCGTGATCTGGCCAAGGGAGAAACCGCGGCCAGGAAGCTCAGTAGCGCAGGGCTCGACGTTCGCGCCCTGGAAATCGACGTCACTGACTCAGGCAGCATTCGCAGGGCGGCCGATCGGGTTGAGCGCGACCACGGCCGGCTCGACATCCTGATTAATAATGCCGGGGTGATGCTTCAGGATGAAGACAAGAAAATCAGCGACCAATCGCTCGAGGTCTGGCGCAAGACTTTCGAAACGAATTTCTTTGGCGTGATTGCAACCACCCAGGCGTTCCTGCCGTTACTGCGCAAGAGCGACGCCGGCAGGATCGTGAATCTGTCGAGCATCCTCGGCTCAATCTCGCTCCAGGCTACGCCCGGCTCGCCGGTTTACGATTTCAAAGTCCCGGCCTACGACGTTTCGAAGTCGGCCGTGAATGCTTTCACGGTGCATTTGGCCTACGAGCTCAGGGACACCAAAATCAAAGTGAACGCCGCGCATCCGGGCTGGGTGAAGACCGAGATGGGCGGGGAAGGCGCGGTAATGGAGATCGAGGATGGGGCGAAGACGAGCGTCGCCCTGGCCACGATTGGCGAGGACGGTCCAACCGGCGCTTACCTTCACTTGGGCGAGCCGATTCCCTGGTGAACGAAATTGGATTGCACGATGAAGAACACCATCGACTCGCCCGCAGAGCGGCCGGCTGAGCATTTGCAAACCGACGATAAACTGCTCGACGAATACTCGAGGACGATCGCCGCGGTGGTGAGGCGAGTTGCGCCGAGTGTGGTCAATATTCGAGTGGTCAGCGGCGAACGCGGACAAGGCGGCGGCTCCGGATTTATCCTGGCGCGTGATGGATTTATCCTGACGAACGATCACGTCGTTCGCGGTGCGGCTGAGATTCAGGTCACGTTGCATGATGCGCGGATTTATCCGGCCCAGCTCATCGGGACCGATCCGGAGACGGATCTCGCCGTGATCCGGATCGACGCGCCCGACATTCAACATGCACGGCTGGCGGATTCTTCGAAGATTTCCGTCGGCCAGATCGCGGTCGCGGTCGGTTCGCCTTACGGATTCCAGCAAACCGTAACGGCTGGAATTGTCAGCGCGCTCGGGCGGTCAATGCGATCGGCCTCGGGGCGGCTGATGGACGAAATCATCCAGACGGATGCGGCGTTGAATCCAGGCAACTCGGGCGGCCCGCTCCTCAATAGCGCCGGCGAAGTGATCGGCGTAAACACGGCTGTGATTCTGCCGGCGCAGGGCATCTGTTTCGCGATCGCCAGCAACACGGCGCATTTCGTCGCGGGTTGGCTCATTAAAGACGGCCGGATTCGCCGAAGCTCGATTGGGCTGGCGGGCCAGAACGTGGCTTTGCATCCGCGCGTCGTTCGGTTTCACAAGTTGCCAGTCGATCGCGGTGTCCTGGTGATGGAAGTAGAACCGGGCGGTCCGGCGGCAATCGCCGGACTAAAGCAGGGAGACACTATTGTCGGTTTCAAAGGTCAGCCCGTCGCGGCCGTGGACGATCTCCACAAGAAACTGGTGGCATCGGAAATCGGAAAACCGTCGCCGATGATGTTCCTGCGTGGAACCGAAAAGCTTTTTTGCATGGTCACGCCTGGCGAGCTGCCATCGATGAAGTCGCGGAATGAGAACTAGAAGTCGTAGCGGCGCTCGGAATTTCATCCCTCGTCCCTCCGCCTTCATCCTTTCTTCCTCGGGCCGCCGGGATTCGAACCCGGGACCTCTTGAACCCCATTCAAGCGCACTACCAAGCTGTGCTACGGCCCGTTGCCGCGCCCACTATCACAGCCAGAGCGGGGATTGCCAAAAAGTTTTCGTGAACTCCAGGCGCTCAGAAATTTGTCGATCAGTTCGGGCAATTCGTCGCTGTAACCGCCTTCGAGAATCGCGCCGGAAGGGATATTGGTTTCCCGCAGCCAACTCCCGAACGTCGCGAAATCTTCCGGCGCTAATGACATCTCCGTGATCGGATCGCCGGCGTAGGCATCGAAACCGGCCGAGACCAACAGCAGGTCCGGTTTGAACGCGATAAGCTCGTCGAGCGCGCGATGGACTTCGGCGACGTGCGTCGCGCGTGGTTTCAGTGGCGCGACCGGGAAATTGCGAATGTTCGCGAAGGAGCGCGTGCCCGTTCCCGGATAACCGGGAAACTGATGGATCGATGCGAACATGATTCGCGGATTGTTCGCGACAATGTCTTCCGTCCCGTTGCCGTGATGGGCGTCGAAGTCCCAGATCGCCACGCGATCCGCGCCATTTTCCAATGCGTCGAGAGCCGCGACCGCGATGTTGCTGAAATAACAAAAGCCCATCGCGCGATCGCGCATTGCGTGGTGCCCGGGCGGCCGCATCAGGCTGAAGGACGCATTTCCCTTCCGCGCCTCGCGCGCGACTTCAACCGCGGCTCCGGCGCCGCGTAATGCGTGCTCGTAAATGCCCGGATAGGCCGGCGTATCGGCGTCGAATGCCGCAGTTGCGGCACGAATCCGGTCGAGGTGCGCAGGCGAATGCGCGCGGAGCAGCGCGGCTTCACTCGCAGGTTGCGGTTCGCGCCAATCCCAATCTTGATGACGCTGCTTTAACAATAGCGCCGAGCGTTCGATGCGGGCCGGCCGTTCCGGATGTCCCGGCGCGGAGTATTCCGTGCAACGTCGATCGTGAAAAATAATCACGGCGCCGGCAGCGCTCGATTAATCGTCGTCGTCGTCCGGGCTCGGGGACGGTGACGATGATTCGCTCGGCTTCTGTTTTCCGTGCCGCAGTCCGTCGGCAGGTGCGTTTTCAGACGGCGACTGCCGGGGATTTGTGTCCGAGCGTTTGTGCGGCGGCGCGAATTTCGCCGAGGGCGATGGCCGCGAGGAAGGCGATTCCTCATTTTCCTCCTGTTGCCGAGGCGAAATCAGTGAGTGCGGCGTGGCGCTTGATCTCGGCGAGACCGACGGCTTCGGCGAAGCGGTCTCGCTCGGTGTGGTTGACGGCGTGACTGATGGCGCGGCTGACGGTTTCGGTTTCGGTGAGATCGATGGCGGAGTGGGGGATGCCGTCGTCGTCGTGTTCTTCTTGAGGTTCCAACTGAAAGCAGAGGTGTTCGCCAACGCGGTTTCGATGCTGGCAACCGTCATCACGTCACCGCCGCTGAACGTCGAGAGGGTCTTGTTCGCCGGCAGCGTTGCCGTCGGCGGCTGTCCCACTGGCATCGGATCGTAGGTTTCGTCCACGACCGGTTTCACTTCTTTTCCGCCGAGCTGCGATTTCAAACTCGCCATGGTTACGGGCGTGCCGTCGGTCGCTTTGGTTTCAGTGGCCCACTTCGTTTTCGCCGAATCAATGAGAATGAGATTTCCTTTGATGTCACTTAGCTCTTTTCGTTCGACGGTGCCGCCGAACACCATCAGCGAGAGGAATTGCGCGAGTAAACAGAGCGGCACGATGAGCACGCCGCCAATGATCGCCAGAATACCCGAGCCGGTGCCGCCGCGAGTCATCATAACGATGCCGAGGATGATTGCGGTGAGGGCGATTGGGACGCCGAGAGCCCACGCGGCGCAACCGACGAATGGGATAAACGAAACGAGGAACGTGAGGCCGAGCAGGATCCAAGTAACCATCGAAAGCGTTCCGGTGCCGCGCGGCGCGGGCTGAACGATGGAAGCGTTCGATCGGACCGGCGCGACGGCCGGAGCGGGCTGTGCTGGCGCCGCGGTCGGCGCGGGTGTGGGAGCAGGCGTTGCTGGAGAAGCCGCGGGAATCACCACGCCGGCCACGCCCGAGAGCGGCGCCCAACCGGCCGCGCCTTCGTACCACGCGAGATCGGTCCCGACGAAGCTTCCATCCGACAGTTTGCGATTCACTTCCTCGAGCGAAAAGGGCCCGAGCTGTTGGCCGTTCTTGCCGACGTAAATTTGCATGCGCAACCTTCTGAAGGAATCCGGGTCCAAGATCAAGTCTGGTTCTGGCAGCGTTCAGTTCGGCGTTGGCCTTTCCCAGAAACACCCTACAGTTCGGCGCTCCATGAAAATAACAGTGCTCGCTGCATTCGCGCTCTTTTGCTGTCAGCAGCTACTCCGCGCCGACGAGGTCGATTGGACGCCGGAAGCGAACATGGATCATCAGCTTTTCCCGTCATTGATCATTGCCACCGCGACAGTTCGTCCGGTCGAGCCGGAAGACGAGGAAGCGGAAAAGCCTGATCCTTATTTGCTCGGCGAGCGGTTTGGCCTGGTCGGTGTGTCGGTCAAGAATCCGGGGGAGAACGCGAACGTCAAAGTCACGGTAAAGGAAAACGAACTGATGGCGGCGAGCTCGTGGAGCGGCCAGCTGGCCGAAGTCGGCAAGGATTACTTCATCGCGCCGAAAGTGAATTACAAATTCGATCGGCTGCGGCAAACGACGCAGCAAGTGCCGATGAACGTTACTTTCGAAGTGGAGATCGATGGCGAGTCGGCCGGCGAAAAATACGAAACGCTTCAGGTTCGTTCGATCAACGATTGCCCGTTCGCGGTCGCTAATTCGGAGGAAACACTCGACGACGAAAATTTCATCGCGGGCAACGCCGCGCTCGGCTGGATGTTCGCTGCCTATGTGAACGAGAATCACCCAATGCTCGACAAGATTCTCCAGGAAGCCCTCGAGACAAAAATCGTGAGCGCGTTCAAAATGACCACCCACGAGCACGACGAAACGCTTCGGCAAGTCTTCGCGCTCTGGTCCGCGTTGCAGAAGCGCGGCCTGCAATATAGTTCGACCACCACAACCCCCGGCGGCTCCGAAACCGTGCAGAGCCAGTTCGTCCGTTTCATCGATCAATCGCTTGCCAATACCCAGGCGAACTGCGTCGACGGCAGCGTCCTCTTCGCCTCGCTGCTTCGCAAAATCTCGATCGAGCCGTTTCTCGTGACGATTCCCGGCCACATGTATGTCGGTTTCTATCTCGGCGCCGGCAAATCGCAGTTCATCGGCCTGGAAACAACCGTCCTCGGACTGCCCGACGGAGCGGATGACAAGAAACCGACCGATCCTGCCGCGCTCACCGCCTTACGCGACAAACTCGACGCCGCTACCAAGGCCCGCCGCGATTGGAAAACCTTCGCGAAGGCGATTCAAGTCGGCACCGAAGACCTGACCAAGAACAAAGAAAAACTCGACGCCGCCGATGCCAATTATCAATGGATCGACCTCGCCGAAGCTCGCTCCGAAGGCATAATGCCGATCCCGTACGTGGCTGCAAAATAGCCGCGATCGGTCGACCGCTTGACGGTGCCGAGGGTTCCGCTCTGGTCATAGAGTGTCTGCGGCGTCCGTTGAATCTGAAAGATCGGGGCTGAGCGGGGCGTCCTTTCGCCGGCTCAAGCTTTTGGTCTGGTTCAAGGAACGCGCGCATCCCACCGATTTACAGATCACGCTGTTCTGGGCGGGGATCATCGGCTTTGGCGGCGCAGTTTGCTCAGTCGGTTTCCGTTTTCTGACCGGCGTGATTCACAACGCTATGACGCGAAGCTCCGCGCCCGGTTTCGTGGAAAGCTTCGCGCATCTCTCTCCCTGGTGGCGCTTCATCATTCCGGGGATCGGCGGCTTGATCGCCGGGTTGATCATGTATTTCGGTGTTCGTTGGCGCGGCCGGATAACGACGACCGACTACATGGAAGCGGTCGTGCTTGGTGACGGAAAAATTTCCGCCCGCCTCAGCCTGGTTAAATGCGCGTCCGCAATGTTCACGATCGCTTCCGGCGGATCGATTGGCCGGGAAGGACCGCTGGTCCAGCTCGCTTCGCTCGTGGCCTCGGCGATTGGGCGTTTGCAGAATTGGTCCACGCCGCGCTTGCGTTTGCTGGTTGGTTGCGGCGCCGCCGCTGGAATTGCTTCCGCTTACAACGCGCCGATTGCCGGCGCGTTATTCGTCGCGGAGATCGTGCTCGGTTCGCTCGCGATGGAAATTTTCGGGCCGCTCGTTTTTTCGTCGGTGATCGCCACGCTCACCGTTCGCGGATTCGGCGGCGGCAGTCCGCTCTACGAAATCCCGGCGTTCAAGCTCAACGGCAATTGGGAAATCATCCCGTATCTCTTGCTCGGCGTCGTCGCCGGCCTGGCCGCGCCTTGGTTCATTCGCTTGCTTCGCGCTACGGAATCGCTCGCGGCGCGCATCGCGGTGCCGGTCTACGTCAAAATGTTTATCGGCGGACTGATTGTGGGCGCGCTGGCAATCTTGCACCCGGAAGTTTGCGGCAACGGTTACAGCGCGGTCAGCGCGACGTTGCGCGGCGATTGGGTCTGGCAAACGCTCGCCGTCATTCTCATTTTCAAAGTTCTCGCGACGGCCGCGACCTTCGGCTCGGGCGCGGTCGGCGGTGTTTTCACGCCTACTCTTTTCGTCGGCGCCGGGCTCGGATTCCTCTTCGCGAGCGCTCTCCAGTTTCTTCCCGGCCATCTCGTGTCCAACACGAGCGCGTTCGGTCTCGTCGGGATGGGCGCATTTCTCGCCGCCACGACCCACGCCCCGATCATGGCCATTATCATGA
>JBHELY010000102.1:0-6221 GCA_046262815.1 Chthoniobacterales bacterium
CATCGCGGCCGAATCGGCCGGCGAATTCAAACGGCTGCACGCAATCGTCGAGAGTAAGCTCGGCTGAGGGCTGGCGATGCCGGTCGCAGTTCTTCACGCCGCGCAACTGGTAACGCTCACCGGTCCGAAGCGACCGCGGGTTGGCGCGGAGCTGAAGGAGCTTGCGATCATTAACGACGGCGGCATGCTCGTTCGAGATGGCCGGATCGAACAGGTCGGTCCGTCCAATGAAATCGCGAAAGCCTTGCCCGCTGATGCTGAAGTGATCGATGCGAACGGAAAGGTAGTCCTGCCCGGTTTCGTCGATGCGCATGCGCATCCGGTTTTCGCCGGCGATCGCATCGACGAATTCGAGATGCGAGCTGAAGGGGCAACTTACGAGCAAATTGCGGAAAGCGGCGGCGGCATTCGTTCGACGGTGAGGAAGACGCGGGCGGCGTCCGAGGAACAACTGCTGGCGCAGGCAAAGAAACACGCGGCGTGGTTTTTGAAAGGCGGAACGACGACCGTGGAAGCAAAGTCCGGCTACGGATTGACCGTGGACGACGAGCTAAAGATGCTGCGCGTCATCCGGCGCCTGAATGCCGAGACGCCAATCGAATTCGTGCCGACATTTCTCGGCGCTCATGCTGTGCCGGATGAATTTCAGAGCGCACCCGAGCAATATGTTTCGCTCGTCATCCACAAAATGCTGCCGCGCGTGGTCGAAGAACAACTCGCCGAAAACTGTGATGTGTTTTGTGAGCGCGGTTATTTCGACATTACCGAAACAGAGAAAATCTTGAGGGCGGCGCAGGACTGCAGACTCCGGCTGCGGATGCACGTCGATCAACTGACGAATTCAGGTGGAGCATTCTTGGCAGCGCGTTTGAAGGCGGCGACCGCCGATCATTTGGAGCAGATCAATGCGGCGGAGATCGGAGCGTTGGTCGAAGCTGGCGTGCAACCGGTCATGCTTCCTGGCTCTGTCTATTCGTTAGGCAAGACCCGTTACCCGCCGGCGCGCGAGATGATCGACGCCGGTCTCGCCGTGGTTCTCGCGACGGATTTCAATCCCGGTTCGTCGCCCACTTCATCGATGCCGATGGTTTTGTCCCTGGCCGCGACGCAAATGAAGATGACGCCGGCCGAGTCGTTCAGCGCCGCGACAATTAACGCCGCCTACAGCCTGAATCGCGGCGATCAGATCGGATCGCTCGAACCCGGGAAGCGGGCGAACTTCACGCTTCACGATTGCGCCGATTATCGCGAGATCGCGTACTACTTCGGCCTTTCGCTGGTCGATTCGGTCTACGTGAGCGGAAAACGTCTTCTGTAGCCGCTTCGCTATGCGAAGCGTCCCTGCGGCCTGGTGTCACCTTGGCGTCGCCCGCAGGGCGACGGCTACAGAAGAGCGTCTGTTGCGTCGGTTCCGTCTCGCCCGTAACGTCGCTTCCTCAATGAAAGTGGAAGTGGAAAATGAACCGTACGGCGTAGCAACGCTGCGGATCGAATTGGCGCCGGACGTCGTGCGTAAGGAATGGGACGCGATCGCGAGCAACTATTCGCGCTATGCTCGCATTCCCGGTTATCGCCCAGGAAAGGCGCCTAAGCAGGTGATCGAACGGAAGTTTCGCAAGGAAATCCAGGACGAGCTAACCAAGGCGCTGGTTTCGAAAAGCTATCGGGAAGCGATTGAAGAAAAACAATTGCGGGTGGTTTCCTTGACGGACGTTGGCGACGTGGAATTCGGCGATGATCGCTCAATGCGATTCAAGGCCACCGTGGTAACCGCGCCGGAATTCGATCTCCCGGAGTACAAAAATATTCCGGTGCAACTGCCGGACACAACAGTGAATGAAGCGGAAGTTGACGTGGCGATCGAACGGTTGCGCGATCAGACGGCGGACTTTGTCGACGTGGCGGGCCGCGAGTTGGCGATGGGAGATTTTGCAGTTCTTGATTTCGCGGGCGCGGTCGATGGCGTCCCGATCAGCGACATTGTGCCGGAGGCGAGCAAGAATCTGCATGGCGGCAAGAAGTTTTGGCTTCATCTCGCGCCGGAAAATTTCCTGCCGAAGTTCTGCGAGCAGATCGTCGGGATGAAATCGGGCGACACTCGGAGTGTCCAGGTCGAGTTTCCGGCGGATTTTCCGGTGACGGAACTGGCGGGGAAGAAAGCGGACTACGCGGTGACGTTGAACGGGATCAAGGAAAAGGTCCTGCCGGCTATCGACGATGCGTTCGCGGCGAAGATCATGCCGGAAAAGACGCTGGCGGATTTACGCCACACGATTGAGCACAATCTCGGGCACGAAAAGGAGCATGAAGTCGAGCGGGCGAAGGAACAGCAGATCGTGAAGTTTCTCCATGAGCGGATCAGCTTCGATTTGCCGCCGCCATTGTTAAAGAACGAAACGCGTCGAGCGTTGAACGACCTGGTGCATCGCAATCGCGAGCGCGGTGTGCCGGATGAATTGCTGAAAGGCAAAGAGAAGGAATTGATCGAAGGCGCGGGAGCGTTGGCCGCGAATCGATTGAAGACGAACTTCATCCTGCATCGGATTGCCGAGGCGGAAAAGGTCGCGGTCTCGCGCGAAGAAATTGACGAAGCCATCCGGACTCAGGCCGCGCATTACAACGTTTCGGTGGAGAAAATGCGGAAGGAACTGGAAGAAAACGACCGGATAAACGGGCTCGCGGAAGAGATCCTGCTGGGTAAGACCCTTGATTTCCTGAAGGCGAATGTTAGCGTCGAACCGACTCCCGAAAAGGCGGTTGAGACCGCGCCGCCAACATAAAACATGATTGAAGCGAACAAGAATTTCTCACAATCGGTTCTGATTCCGATGGTGGTCGAGCAGACCGGCCGCGGGGAACGGAGCTACGATATTTATTCCAGATTGCTCAAGGACCGGATCATTTTCATCGGCACCTCGATCGACGATCACATCGCAAATCTGGTGATCGCGCAGTTGCTCTTCCTTCAAATGGAGGACGGCAAGAAGGACATCAGCATGTACATCAACTCGCCCGGCGGCGTGGTGACGGCTGGTCTCGCGATCTACGACACGATGCAGTTTTTGACCTGCGACGTGAACACGTATTGCCTTGGGATGGCGGCGAGCATGGGCGCCGTGCTGCTGTGCGCGGGAACGAAAGGGAAGCGATTCGCGTTGCCCAATTCGGACATCATGATCCACCAGGTCTCGGGCGGTGCGCAGGGCCAGGCGAGCGACGTGGAGCGGCAGGTCGAGTACATGTTCAAGCTCAAGAAGCGCCTGATCAAAATCATCTCGCAACACACCGGCAAACCGGAGGACCAGGTCCGGCTGGATTCGGACCGCGATTATTACATGTCGGCCGCCGAGGCTAAGACTTATGGGCTCGTGGACGAAGTGATCAAATCTCGAAAGGAAACGAAGCTGCTCGACGGGGCCACTTCTGACGGCTCGACGGCCATCGCGGAGGCCGCTTTACCGCGTAAAATCGAGGAATAAAAGCTGCTATTTTAGTCCCCTGATATGGCGCGTGCTTCCAACCTCACCATGTGCTCCTTCTGTGGCAAAAGCCACGCGGAGGTGCGCAAACTGATCGCCGGTCCCGGGGTCTACATCTGCGACAGTTGCATCAATGTCTGCAAGAGTATTCTCGACAAGGAGCTGAACGAGGACGCGCGGCGGCAATCGTCGACGATACGCGTCCCGAAGCCGGCGGACATTCGGCGGTCACTCGACCAGTACGTGATCGGACAGGACATCGCCAAGAAGACGCTGTCGGTCGCGGTCCACAATCATTTCAAACGTGTTCTGCAAAGCGCGCCGGCGGATAGTTCGGCGGCGTTCCAACCGGATCCGTTCGCGGACGTTGAGATCGAGAAGAGCAACATCCTGTTGATCGGGCCGACCGGTTCCGGCAAGACGTTGCTGGCAAAGACGCTCGCGAAAATTCTCGACGTGCCGTTCTGCATCGCCGACGCGACAACGTTGACCGAAGCGGGCTACGTCGGTGAAGACGTGGAGAACATTATTTTGCGGTTGCTTCAGAACGCGGACTACGACGTGAAGCGGGCCGAGATCGGGATCGTTTACATCGACGAGATCGATAAGATTGGTCGCAAGACCGACAACGTCAGTATCACGCGGGATGTCTCTGGCGAAGGCGTGCAACAGGCGCTCCTGAAAATTCTCGAGGGCAGCACGTGCAACGTTCCGCCGCAGGGTGGTCGCAAGCATCCGCACCAGGAATACATCCAGGTCAACACGGAGAAGATCCTGTTCATTTGCGGCGGCGCTTTCGTCGGACTCGACAAGATCGTCCAGAAACGGATCGGGCAACGGACCATGGGCTTCAATAGTCCGACGCTGGAAGTCGAAGCCGCGCTCGCGAGAGAAGCGGTGCGTCACGTTGAGCCGGAAGATTTGCTGAGCTTCGGAATGATTCCGGAATTCATTGGACGTCTGCCGGTGCTCAGCGCGCTCGATGCGCTGACCGAAGAAGAGATGGTCCAGATTTTGACCGACACGAAGAATGCGATGATCAAGCAGTACACGAAGCTGTTTTCGATGGAAGGCGTTCGGTTAAGCGTGACCAAAGACGCGTTGAAGGCGCTGGCGGCACAGGCCGTCACGAAGGGCACCGGTGCGCGCGCTCTACGCTCAATGCTCGAGCGGATCATGCTCGAGATCATGTACGATGTGCCGAGCCGCGAAGACATCGCGGAGGTCACCATCAATCGCGCGGTGGTGGAAGGGAAGAAGCTTCCGCTGATTCGAAAGAAGCAGGACAAGGACGCGGCGTAAACGCCGCATGCGCACGATCCTGATCAACACCGGGACCGAGTTGTTGCTCGGTGACGTGTTGAATACGCACCTCGCATTTGTTGCGCGTGAGATTTTTCCTCTCGGCTTGCGCGTCGAGCGCCAAATCACGGTCCCGGATGGCGAGGCAATTCGAAATGCAATCGAGGAATCACTCGGCGCGGCTGAAATCATTTTCGTTACAGGCGGTCTCGGTCCGACGACCGACGACATTACTCGTGAGGTCACGGCTGAATTGTTGGGGCTGAAATTGGAACATGATCCGGCGATCCTGCGCGCGATCCAGGAACGCGCGGCGCGCCGTGGATTTCGGCTGACGGACCGCGTGGCGCGTCAGGCGGATGTTCCACATGGCGCCACCGTTTTGCCTAACGAGCACGGAAGCGCGCCGGGGCTGTATCTGCCGGCCCATCAAGCGACAATGCAACCGCATCTGTTCCTGCTGCCCGGCCCGCCGCGGGAATTGCATCCGATGTTCCGCGCTTTCGTGTTGCCGATCCTGCACGGGCTGATTCGTGCCGAGAGCGCGACTGACCGCAGGATGTTTCGGATCGCGTGCATGGGAGAATCGCTGGTCGAAGAGGCGGTCGGCGAGCAGCTCCTGGCGTTGCCGGGACTTGAGCTTGGCTATTGCGCGCGCCCGGGAGAAATGGATCTGCGGTTGGTTGGCGAATCGTCTGTGCTCGATGAGGCGGAACGAATCGTGAGAGAAAAATTGGGACCCGCGATTTTTTCGACGGACGGCAGCAACTTGGAAGCAGTGGTCGTCAAGCTGCTGACGGAACGTAAACAAACATTGGCTGTCGCGGAATCGTGCACCGGCGGCTATTTGGCGCATCGGATCACAAACGTGCCCGGAGCATCAGCGATTTTTCTCGGCGGTTGCGTGACGTATTCGAACGACGCGAAAGTTGCGATGCTTGGAGTCGATCCGGCGCTGATCGAGGCGGAAGGCGCGGTGAGCAAGAAGGTCGCGCAAGCGATGGCGGAAGGCGCGCGCGCGAACACGAAATCGGATTTCGCGTTAGCGACAACGGGCGTCGCCGGACCGGGCGGGGGTACTGAGCAAAAACCGGTTGGGACCGTTTTCATTGCACTCGCCGCACGGGATCGACCAACGTCGGTTCAGAAACGATTTTTTCCCGACGATCGGCCGACGTTCAAAGAGCTGACGACCCAGGCCGCGTTGGAGATGTTGCGGCGTCGTTTGATCGACCCGCAAAAAGACTAAGGATCGACGCGGACCGGCGTGCCGACCTTCACGTGCGAATAGAACTGCGCGGCAGCCGGCTCCGGCATGCGGATGCAGCCGTGCGACGCCGGGTAGCCAGGCAAAATTCCGACGTGCATCCCGACGCCCGCGCTCGTCAGGCGCATGAACCATTTCATTGAGGCGCCGACGTAATGCGTGCCGCTCGGGGC
>JBHELY010000102.1:6231-6577 GCA_046262815.1 Chthoniobacterales bacterium
CATCGCGATTTCTTCGCCGGTCATCAAATAAGCGCGCTGTTTCGTGAGGGAAACGATGACGTGTGAATTGTCCGCCGTGACCTTCGCCAGAACCGCGTTGTTCGTCGTGATCGGCGGCTGCTTGCTAATCAACTCGCTCGCTTTCTTCATCGGCTGCGGTGCTGTCGGCGAAGCGGACGGTAACGGTTTGGGACGGTTCTGCGGAGCGTTCGTTTTCGGCGCTGGTGAGGGGGTTTGGCGACGAATAGCCTGCGCGTTTGCGACGGAACCGAGCGCGAGCATGAGCACGAGCACGAATGGATAGTGAACACGACGGGGCATCACGAGCTAACTTCCAGGATAGGTG
>JBHELY010000103.1:0-6571 GCA_046262815.1 Chthoniobacterales bacterium
TCTGGGAGGGGCCTTTGTGCCCCGACTGTTCTAGGAACGGTGAAGCCGCTTCTCTGGGCGAAGCGCCGATTCGGATTGCTCGTGATTCGATAACGTCGCCCACAGGGCGACGGCTACAGAAGACTATTTGCCTCGCGTCGCAGCCAGCTCGGTTTCGAGTTTCTGCTGGCGCTCGTTCAGAGTCTGTAACCGCAGCTGCCAGCGATGGAGTTGAATGCTGAGTTGATTGATGTAGCTCGTGATCTCCGTCCGCTGCGATTCGTTTTCCTTCAATTGATGCTGAAGATCGGAAATGCGCGCCGCATTTTCCGCGGCAGCTTCGAGTGACATCTTTGGAACCGTTGTCGGTTTGCCGCACGTCTGGCAGTCCAACGTCATCCCGGCCGCGGCCGCATCGACGACGAAGGAAGTCGAGCAATGTGAGCATGCGAAAACGATGTCGCTGCTCGGTGCTGACACGGAAGTAGTGGACCCGCCGGCGGTTTGCATTGGCCGATGATTCAAGCAGGAGATATACCGCGTAAGCCGCGGAAAATCATGCGCTCCCCGGTGCCGGACCTAGGGTCGCCCGGCTACGGCTTTGCCAAACTCATCGACTCTACGTCAGGGCCGTCATCACCGGGACCCACTGATGCGTCGAAGTGTCCACGTGCTTGCTCCGGTGTAGCCAATCGCGTTGGAGGCAGCGTCGTAATTCCACGGCCCGGAAAGCGTTTGACCGTCGTCGGACAACGTCAATGTAGTTGAACCGCCCACCCTGACTGTCGTCACACCTCCCTGCTGCCAGGTCGCTACCAGAGTATTGCCGTGAGCTTCGCCTCTAATTGCACCGCCTTCCAAACTATAGATGCCAGTTACAAGCTTGCCATGCTCGGATAAGACGATCGTATAGTTCGGAGATTCGCTCACCACTCTCCAGCTGCCGGCGAATCTTTTCTTTTCCTGTGCAGGTGTGCTAGTCGGCGCGCTGGCTTTTGTTCCAGTTTTGCCTTTCACAGCAGGTTTCAACTTTGCAGGAGTAGCGGTCGCTGTTGCTGCGGAGGGCTTTTTCGGATTATCCGAGTTAATGCGAACAAGCTGCCCCGTTTCTACCTCTCCCGTTGCGCCGTGGACGGTTATTTGAACTGAATCGCCATCCACCTTTTTCACGGTAGCTTTCGCAACCGAAACCTCCTCCCCGGAACCCGGGAGCGTGAAAAAAATTTCGACCGAGTCGCCCGTCGCCGGCGCCAGTGCGCCCTCAACTTTGACCGTGGCGCTAGCGCCGCTTGTCTCGATTATTTTTCCTCTGATTTGAACCGCGTTCGCAGTCGCGACCACGATTAGGATCCCGCCAAAAATCGTCAGCCATCGTTTCATTAGGATAGTCATTTGCTGCTCCTTCTCACCTGCGGGCAGCGCTCCAGCTACCGTGGCCGGTAAAGCCCGATTGCGTCCCGGTCCATTTCCCGCTCGCCGTCGCTTTTCCGGCCGCGCCCACCGAGAACATTCCGCTAAAAGTGTAGTTTGACTTTCCGTCCGCGCCCGAGCCGTTAATGCTCGCCGAACCGCTCGATGAGATCTGACCCGTTCCGCGTCCCGGACTCGTGATCGCAATCACGCCGCCGCTCACCGTGAATCGCACGGCGCCTTTATCATTGCCGCTGTAACTGCCGGAGTAGGTGCCGTCGAAGCGCTCCGGTCCCGTGCCTACGACTGATTGGGCCGAGCCGTACTGTTTCACCGATACTACCGGCGGGTTCTTCGGGTCGATCTTTGTTCCCGCCGGCGGCGTCTGCGCAAAGATCGTCATCGCAAGCTCAGGCTTCCGCGGCTTAAGACCAGCGTCAATACTTCCGATCCGCATGTTCGATGGCAAGCGCGCCGCCGCTTGTTCCAGGGTTAATCCGATCAGGTTAGGCATTGTGCCCAACGCCATCGTCGCGGAGGGAAGTGGCGAGGCGGTCGGTGTCGAAGACGCTACTTCGTACTCTTGGTAGATGGAAACCGTCACTGTGCTGCCGCGCTTCGCCTTGCTCCCTGCCGGAGGATCTAATGTTCCGGTCGTTTTAAACTCAAGGTCCTTGGAGCCGGGCTTTCCGCCTTTTGCATTGAATCCAGCGGTCAGGCCAGCCGCACTAAGTGTCGCCTTTGCTTCCGCCACCGTCGCACCGGAAGGTATCGACGGCACAATCACCTCGTCGCCAGCGTTCGGCGATGGCGTCGCCGCCACTACCGGCGTGGGTGTCGGACTCGCGGCTGCTACCTTCTTTTGACTCAAAAAAATCGTCAGAGTATCGCCGCGTTTCGCTTTCGCGTTCGCAAGCGGACTCTGTCGCACTACTACTCCGGCGCCATCGGACGCTGGAGCTTCCCTGCTCGCAACCAGACTCGGCTTCAATCCGGCCAGGTTTGCCGCAGCGAGCATTTTCGATGGATCGGTATAGCCTTTCACGTCCGGAACTGTGACTTCATCGATCGCTGGCGTGGGCGAGGAGGAAAGCTTTCTCACGCATTCATCCGCTTTTGCTTCCAAGTCGGCGGCCGCGGACAATTCGATCATCGCGCCGCTAATGTGCGAATTGATTTCCTCTACCTCCGCATCCATCGGCGTGACGACGCAGAGCGCTTTGTCGAAACGGTTCGCGCTAGCACGGGCCTGGGTAAGGGCTTGATCGAGCTGGACCACGATCTGTTTCAGCACTTCCTCCAGGCGTTCGCCGCTTGGAGACTGGGGCGCACTGATGCTCGCGAGCAATTGTTCGAGGCTGGTCACACGCGCCTTCAGCTCTGAGGGGAGAAGCTTGTCGTTCTTTGCCAGGTCGAATTGCTTCTTTAGCTTTTCCAGCTCGCTGACTAAGGCCGCCCGCTTGTTCGGAATACTTGCTGCCCCGACGCCGGCATCGACGAAGACCGAACCAGCCATGCTAAAATCCTTCTTCGCCGTTTCTACTTCGCTTTCGATTTTCTTGAGTGCCTGCTCTACCTGCGTTTTAAGAGTGCCGCCGTCCTTCGTCGCCTCGGCCATTCGCGCCAGTTTTTGTTGAGGCTCGGACACCTTCTTGGTCAACTTGCTGATCTCGCCCGCGGTTTTGATAGCTTCGCGGAAGCGCGTCTTGATCGTGTCGGCCTTCGCCTTTGAGTCGCAGCTCGCGGAAAGGCCGATCGCTTCATCGAGGTCTTTCTTAATCGCTTCTTCTTTCTTCGCGGTTTCCTCCTGGATGTCAGTAATCTGCTTCGCGAGCGTCTTTGCCTCCTCGCAGCGCTTCGCCGATTCCTCCGGTTTAAAGGCGGCCTCCGCCTGTTTCAGCTCATTGAGGATCTCCTCCACTCGCCCTTTGGCGGCGGGAAATTTCGCGATCAATGAGTCTGCCGTCTTCGCCTTTGTCGCGGCATCAGTAACTTCATTCTTCAAGGCGGCGACTTTTGGTTCTAGTGCGCCAATAGCCTTCTCCAGCTCCGTCCAGTCGCGATCCAGTTGGACAATGTAAGTGCCGGCGTCGAGTGAGGGCTTTAGCAGGTTCGCCGGAACGGACCGGTTGAGGACGTCTTTGTACTCCGGCTTCTTACTGACATTGACGGTGATTCCCTTCCTCAGGTCGGCGATCGGAACACTCGGCGCGGTGCTGTTACGAAAATCGACCTCGCCGCCCTTCGTCCCCGATCTCCCAAGAGAAGTACCGGTCGCGGAAAAGAATTCGACCTCCGCGCCTTCAATCTTATTACCCGCCGCATCCTCCACCTTTACGATGATCCGGACCGGACTGTTTTCCGAAAGTTCAGGCACGAGAGTAAAGCTCGCGCTCCCGGTCCCGGTGCTGTAGTGGAGAATCTTTGAGACGGGTACGATCCGACGCTGCGACTTATACCCCGGCGCCGTAACCACGACTTCTTGTTTCTCCTCGAACGCGCCATGCAGCTTTACCTTTCCATTTTCATCTGTGGTAAAGGTAAGACTACCAGCGGTAACTGACGCGCCTTGTAACGGCGCGGGCTTGGCGCTTTCGTCAGTCGTGTCTTTCCAAAGCACGGTTACGTCAATGACGTCGTCGCCTTCGTCCTTCCTGAGCTTGGCCTCCATCTCGCAAATCACAGGCGGCTTATCCTGCTCGTTGGAGCGAACGCGCACCTGCGTCTTGAACGGCCGATGATTCTCCTCCGACACGCGGACCTCGAATGTCCCCATCTCCGGAACAACGAAGGAGGCCACGCCGCTGCCATTCGTGTTGTCGTAATGATAGCCGGGGCCGTCGAGCGTTACAGTCGCGCCGGGAATCCCCTCTTTGGTTTTCGCATCGATGACGTTGACCGTGACAACGGTGCCGGACTTGTCTTGTTTCTCCAGCGCAATGGTCGGGCCGGTAATTGTTTTTCCAACCTGCTTCTCCTGGAGCTCCACTATCCCCGTGCCCGTTTTGTAACCATTCTTTGTTACTACGGCGCTAAGCCGCTCCTGCTTGTCCGCCGAGCCATACATGACTGGGATCGTCGTCTTGCCATCCGCGCCGGTTGTCCCCGTAAACCGGCCGGTCACCGCGCCCAACGACGAATCGCGGATCAGAACGTTCGCGGCTTCGAGTGGTTTACCCTCACTTTCGGCAACAATCGTCACGTTGATGGTGGGTCCCGCTCCAGCCTCCGATTTTTTTTTCAAAACGAATTTTTCCAAGGGCAGGCGCGTGGGGAAATTCTTGAGTTTGATTCGGTGCGACTCGGCACTCTTATCTTCTCGTGACACCTCCACCGTGACATCCAGATCCTGACCGGTCGCGACCTTGATCTGAAGCCGGGCCAGCCCCTGAGCGTTGGTGTCCTCCTGGTAATCGGGTGGAACAGGAATGTCGGCCCAGCTTGAGCGCGTTGCCTCCTGCTGATAAACATTCACGCGGGCGCCGGAAATGTTATTTCCCTCTTGGTCGGTCACGCTGACCGTCAGATACACGACCTGATCCGCGCGCGCGCTGATATTCCAGCCAATGGAAAGCAAAAACAGCAGCGGCACCATCAAGACTCGCAGCGCGTGCTGGTTCTTTTTCAACTGCGGCCTGTTTGGCATTGAAAGACTTCGACGGTCAAGCGCAAAGGCCGAGACAATAGCGCACGGCGCTCAGGAACAATTGCGCCAGCATGTCGCAAATTCGCGGACGCTCCATTGCGAGCTGAATTTGTAAGTGTTTTAAAATCAGTGCATTATGCGGAAGTCGAATTTCGGAACATCGGCTGCTAAAAGACCAGCGAACCATTCTCGGTTCACGAAAGGATCTTTCTGATTTATGGCTAAAGTTTTAGGTATCGATTTGGGGACGACGAACTCCTGTATGTCTGTGATGGAGGGCGGCGATCCGGTGGTTTTGGAGAACAGCGAAGGCGCGCGCACCACGCCGTCGATCGTCGCGTTCGCGAAGAACGGCGAGCGGCTCGTCGGTCAGGCCGCGAAGCGCCAGGCCGTGACCAATCCAGCCAACACAGTTTTTTCCATCAAGCGGTTCATGGGCCGCAAGTTCGATGAAGTCCGCGAAGAAGAGCATCGCGTGCCCTACAAAGTCGTGAAGGCCGCGAACGGCGACGCGCACGTCCAGGTGGAAGTGAACGGCGAGAAGAAGACTTTTTCGCCGCCGGAAGTTTCCGCGATGATTCTCGCGAAGCTCAAGGCCGACGCGGAAGCGAAGCTCGGCGAGAAGATCACGCAGGCCGTCATCACGGTGCCGGCTTACTTCAACGATTCACAGCGCAACGCCACCAAGGACGCGGGCAAGATCGCCGGCCTGGAAGTGCTGCGTATCATCAACGAACCGACAGCGGCATCGCTTGCTTACGGTCTGGATAAGAAGAAGGACGAGAAGATCGCTGTCTACGATTTGGGCGGCGGCACGTTCGACATTTCTGTGCTCGAGATCGGCGATGGCGTTTTTGAAGTGAAGGCGACCAACGGCGACACCCACCTTGGTGGTGACGACTGGGACAACATCCTGGTCGACTGGATCGTCGGCGAATTCAAGAAGGACAGCGGCATCGATTTGTCGAAGCAGCCCGACGCCATCCAGCGCATCAAGGAAGAAGCGGAGAAGTCCAAGATCGCGCTTTCTTCTTCGCAGGAATACGAGATCAACCTACCGTTCATCACGGCGGACGCGACCGGGCCGAAGCACATCCAGAAGAAGCTGACCCGCTCCAAGCTCGAGCAGCTGACTGATTCGCTTTTCCAGCGGACCATTCCGCCGGTGAAGGCTTGCCTGTCGGACGCAAAGCTGGCTGAGAAGGACATCAACGAGCTGGTGCTCGTCGGTGGTATGACGCGCATGCCGAAGGTTATCGAGACGGCACGCGCTTTGATCGGCAAGGAGCCGCACAAAGGTGTGAACCCGGATGAAGTAGTAGCTATCGGTGCTGCGATCCAGGGGGGCGTGCTCAAGGGCGACGTCAAAGACGTGCTGCTCCTCGATGTTACTCCGCTCACGCTGGCGATTGAAACGGCCGGTGGCGTTGCTACACCGATGATTCCACGTAACACGACCATCCCGACCCGGAAGTCGCAGATCTTTTCGACCTACAGCGACAACCAGCCGGGCGGCGAGATGAAGGGATTGCAAGG
>JBHELY010000104.1:0-6357 GCA_046262815.1 Chthoniobacterales bacterium
CTCCTGCACCAGTCCTTCGCGGACCTCGCCACTCCCACGATAAATACCCACGTTGCCCGCTTCGCGCGCTTCTGCAATGACATAAGTCGCGCCGGCATTCAGCTCGGCGCGCATCAGCTCGATCTTCTCCGGCTGCGCGACGCAATAGCCGCACCGCAATCCCGCCATTCCGTAAACCTTCGAGAACGTCCGCGCCACAATCAGGTTCGGATGATCTTTGACCAATGGGATCACGCTCTCGTAATCGGCTGTCTCGACGAAGTGATGGTACGCCTCGTCGACGAGGACCATTGTTTCGCGCGGAACTTTATCGAGGAACGCGCTCAGCTCGGCCTTCGGCGTGATGCTCGCCGATGGGTTGTTCAGATTACAAATATAATGAAGTCCGACGCCCTGGACGTCGCCCATCTTCGTCAGGTCATGGCCGTAGGTCGCGTTCAACGTCACTTTGATCGCCTCGGCGCGGCTGGCTTTCGCGTGACCGACGCACGCTTCGAAAGTCGGGTCGCCGACGACGAGTTTCTCTTCCGGACCAGTGAACGCTGCGACCGCGACCTTCAGGATTTCGCCGGACCCGGCGCCGGTTAGAATATTTTCCTTCGCGACCTGATTCAATTTCGCCAGCGCTTCGACGAGCTCGTCCTGTTTCTCATCGGGATATTTCCACGCGAGAGCGAAGCCGGCCGTCATCGCTTTCAAAGCAGCTGCCGAAGGGCCGTACGGATTTTCGTTCGAACTTAGCCGAACGACGTCGGACGATTTTGTGTCGGTTGGTTTTGGCGTGGATTCCGAAAGGCCGAGGGCCGGTCGCAGAGCCGCGTAGGCAGCACCTGCGCCCAGAAGTTTCGTGAACCCCCGACGCGAGAGCGCGGTTGGATTTTTCACGGAACGGTTTTGCCCGACGCGGCGCTCCGCGTCAAGGTGGATCGGAACATGCAAGGCGAATGGGTGGAATCGTACGTGCCGGCGCGATTGGATCGAATGCCGTGGAGTCGCTGGCATTGGCTGATTGTCTGCGCGCTCGGCGCGACCTGGATCCTCGACGGACTCGAGGTGACGTTAGCCGGCGCGTTAGGCGGAATCCTCACGCATCGCGAGACGCTCGGGCTGACAGATGCGCAAGTCGGAGCGAGCGCGACTTGTTATCTCATCGGCGCGGTAATCGGAGCGTTGCTCTTCGGCTATGGAACTGATCGATTAGGGCGAAAGAAACTGTTCTTCATCACGGTCGCTGTTTATCTCGCGGCCACGGCGCTCACGGCGTTTTCCTGGAGCTTCGCCAGCTACGCATTTTTTCGCGCGCTGACCGGCGCTGGAATCGGCGGCGAATACGCGGCCATCAATTCGGCGATCGACGAATTGATTCCGGCGCGCGTTCGCGGCCGCGTCGATCTGATGATCAACGGTTCGTACTGGGTCGGCGCCGCGATGGGGTCCGGGGCGACCGTCGTGTTGCTCGATCCAAATCGGTTACCGATCTGGCTCGGGTGGCGCCTCGCTTTCGGAATCGGCGCGACGCTTGGGCTCGTCGTTATTTTCTTCCGGCGCTGGATTCCGGAAAGTCCACGGTGGCTGCTCATCCATGGCCGACCTAACGAGGCTGAGAAGATTCTTGATGAAGTCGAGCGGATCAACTCGGCGGTCATAGACCGCCGCTACAGTGAGCCGCCGACGCGGGTACGAACGCGGACCCACACACCGTGGCGCGAAATCTGGAATACCATCGTGCACGAGCATCGGCGCCGCTCGTTCCTCGGCTTCGTCCTCATGCTGACGCAGGCCTTTTTCTACAACGCGATTTTTTTCACCTACGGCCTGGTTCTGATGCGCTTCTACAATGTGCCGGCGCAAAACGTGGGTGGTTACTTGTTGCCGTTCGCGCTCGGAAATGTTCTCGGACCAGTCATTCTCGGCCACCTTTTCGACACGATCGGGCGCAAGAAAATGATCACCGCGACTTACGCGATCGCTGGTCTGTTGCTCGCCGCAACCGGTTGGCTTTTCCACGCCGGAATGCTGACCGCGCAAACGCAAACCATCGCCTGGATGATTATTTTCTTCGTCGCTTCTGCCGCGGCCAGCTCCGCCTATCTCACCGTCAGCGAAATTTTTCCGCTGGAAATTCGCGCTCTCGCGATCGCGATCTTCTACGCTTTTGGAACGCTGGCCGGCGGCGTCGGCGCGCCGATCCTTTTCGGCTGGATCATCGGCACCGGCTCAAAGACTGCGCTGCTCGCCGGTTATCTGGTCGGCGCCGCGTTAATGATGGTCGGCGCGGTGGTAGAAGCGTGGATCGGCGTGCCAGCAGAACGACGCTCGCTGGAAAGTGTGGCGCCGCCTTTGTCATGCCGTCGGGTAGGGCTTGATCTTGCCGGCCCGGACTGGCCGAGCTCGCGTTGACGCCGCCGCGCTGAATTGGATACCGTTTCGTCATGGCGCCAGTCTCGAGTGCAATATTGTGAAGCCGTGGAGCGGTCTATTGCCGGAAAGCCAGCGCGCGGCTCCCCCAGTCGTCGCGCCGACCGACCCGTCGGAGGTCGCCTGGCAATATCGCTCGTGGCAGCGGCGGGTCCTGGTGAGTTCAATCATCGGTTATGCCGCCTTCTATTTTGTTCGCAAAAATCTCAGTGTTGCGATGCCGGTCCTGCAAGACAGCCTCGGGCTTCAAAAGAGCAGCCTTGGTTTGTGCCTGACACTCCATGGTTTGCTCTACGGCGTTTCGAAGTTCGCGAATGGATTTCTCGGCGATCGCGCGGACGCCCGCGTCTTCATGGGGCTGGGTCTCGCGGCGTCCGCAATCCTCAATCTGCTCTTCGGCCTGAACTCGGCGGCGATCATTCTGGGTCTCATCTGGATCGCTAATGGTTGGTTTCAAGGAATGGGATTTCCTCCTTGTGCCCGGCTCTTGACGCATTGGTTTCCGCCCAGACAGCTCGCGACAAAAATGTCGATTTGGAATACCTCTCACCCGATCGGTGGCGGATTGATCGTCGTCCTCTGCGGCTACCTGGTCGTAATCAATTGGCGTCTTTGTTTTTTTGTCCCGGCCTTGATCGCGCTCGGTTGCGTTGTCTTCATCTGGTTCGCGCTGCCCGACACGCCGGCTTCGGTCGGTCTACCGGAAGTCGAGGGCACCGAGAGTGATTCCGCGGCGCAGGAATCCCGCGCGGAATTTCGCGCCTTTGTCATCCAGCAGGTCTTTCGCAATAAATTTATCTGGATCGTTTCGCTCGCGAACTTTTTTGTCTACATCGTCCGTTTTGCCGTCCTGGATTGGGGACCGACGCTTTTGACCGAATCGAAGCATATCAGGATCACCCATGCCGGATGGATGGTGGCCGCGTTCGAAATTTGTGGTTTGGGCGGCGCCCTGCTGGGTGGCTGGATGACCGACCGATTTCTGGGTGGACGAGCGGCGCGCGCCTGCGTCGTCTATATGGCGCTCGCCGGCGTGTCGGTTTTTCTATTCTGGAAAATTCCATTTCAATCGGAGCTGTTAACGACCGGCTTACTGGGAGCGGCGGGCTTCTTCATCTACGGTCCGCAATGTCTGTTGGCGGTTGCGGCGGCGAATCTGGCAACCAAAAGGGCCGCGGCCACCGCGATAGGGCTGACCAGCATATTCGCCTATGCGAGCACGGTCGTTTCCGGTTGGGGCTTGGGGGCGCTGGTGCAGCATTATGGCTGGGACGCCGCCTTCGCCGGATTGACCCTCGTGACGGCGCTCGGCACGCTGCTTTTCGTCGTGGCGTGGCCTGCCAAAGCGCATGGTTACAACGAGAAAAGGGAGGGGCTCCCCGTTGGTTAAGTCGCCAGCTCTCTTTGCAGTTGCAGCGGAATGATCCGCAACCGAGCCTCGCGTTCGGATGAAGACCGACGTGATAGATCCGATCGCCGCTTCGCCATCCGTACCTTCCTTGCCCGATCCGAAGGCGCCAATTCCGCGCCAGATCCGTTACATCATCGGCAACGAAGGCTGCGAGCGCTTCAGCTTTTACGGGATGCGCAACATCCTGACCGTGTTTTTGGTCACCTCGCTTTTTGCAAGCCTGCCGGAAGCCGAGCGCGCCGGTGCCGCGAAAGAAGTTTTCCACACGTTCGTCATTGGCGTTTATTTTTTCCCGCTTCTCGGCGGCTGGCTGGCCGACCGGTTCTTCGGAAAATACAACACCATCTTGTGGCTGAGCCTGGTGTATTGCGCCGGGCAGGCCTGTCTCGCGTTCTTCGTTACGAATCGCCTCGGCTTTTACGTCGGTCTTTCGCTGATCGCCCTCGGTTCCGGTGGCATCAAGCCGTGCGTCGCCGCGTTCGTCGGCGACCAGTTCGATCAGAAAAACAAGCATCGGGCGAAAGTCGTCTTCGACGCATTCTATTGGATCATTAACTTCGGCTCCTTGTTCGCCTCCGGACTGATGCCGATCTTTCTCCGCTATCTCGGCCCCGCGGTCGCGTTCGGAATTCCCGGCGCGCTTATGTTCATCTCCACGTTTGTCCTTTGGATCGCGCGCAAGAAATACGTGATGATCCCGCCGTCGCCTCCGAATCGAGACTCATTCTTGAACGTCGCGCGAACGGCGCTCGCGTCCGGCCTGCGTGGCCGCGTTTTTGCTCTGCTCGCCGTCGCGCTGGCGATCGGTTCGCTCTTGTTAACGCCGCAGTTCGGTTTCGTAATCGCCGCCTGTCTCGCGCTGGTGGCGGTGATTGGTTTTGGAGGCGCCGGCGTCTGGCTTCAGGCCGATTCCGCGCGCGGCCAACATTCAGACGAAGCAGTGCGCGGCGTCCGCTCTGTTCTGCGCGTCCTGGTTCTCTTTGCTCTCGTCACACCGTTCTGGTCCCTCTTCGACCAGAAAGCGTCGACCTGGGTTTTGCAGGCGGACGCGATGACGAAGCCCGGTTGGTTTCAGTCTTCCCAAATGCAGGCGCTCAATCCTGCGCTCGTGATGGTGCTGATTCCGTTTAATAACCTCGTCCTTTATCCGATGCTCCGGCGCCGTGGTTATGAACCAACGGCGTTGCGGCGGATGACGGCGGGCATCGCCTTTGCCGGTGTCTCGTGGATTATCGTCGGCCTAATGCAATTGGTCCTCGATGGCGGCCAGGCCTTCACCATTGGCTGGCAAATTCTGCCGTATGCGTTTCTCACTTTGGGCGAAGTGCTCGTCTCGGCGACCGGACTCGAGTTCGCCTACAGCCAGGCGCCGCTCTCGATGAAAAGCGCGATCATGGCGTTTTGGAATCTGTCCGTCACGATCGGCAATCTTTGGGTCCTGGTCGTGAACGCCGGAGTAAAAAATGATTCCGTCATCAGCATGATCAAGTCGAGTGGCTTTGGCGTGACAGCGTTTCAGATGTTTTTCTTCGCGGTCTTCGCGTTCGCCGCAGCGCTGGTGTTCGGCCTGGTCGCGCGGAGTTATCCGGTCGCGGACCATTACCGCAAGGCATGACAGACAAGTTCGGTCGTGTAAAGGGAACCGGCAGGCGTTAGCTGACTCGAATTGAGGCAGAACGACTCGACGTGGATCAGACCGGCGTCGAAATCGGCATGCGATTTTAGAAACGGCCGGATCGTTTGCGGGGAAACGTCGCGGCAGCGGGCGAGCGTGACGTGCGGATGGAACGAACGCAGATCGGGCTCGAGGCCCACGGCGAGGAGAGCTTCCTGGACGCGCTTGTGAAGCTGGAACAAATGGGGATGGCCGGTGCCGACGCCGATCCAAATTATTTTCGGCCAGCCTTTGCTCGGAAATGTTCCGAGCCCGACCAGCGGGAGAAAAAATGATTTCCACGAAATCGTCCGGAGTTCTTCCGAAAGCGCGTCCTGAATTTCAATCGCGACATCTCCAAGAAAAGCGAGGGTGAGATGCATTTGGCGCGGTTCGAGCCAGCGGACACCGCGAAGGCCCGGGTCCAGTTTCGCGAGACTTTTCGTGATCGATTCCGGAAGCTCGATACTGACGAAGAGGCGCTTGGTGTTCACGCCTCAATGGTAGGGCGAGACGCTGTCGAGCCGCAACGATCGTCGACCTACCACGACGGCTCGACAGAGTCTCGCCCTACCAAGAATCCTACACGCCGACAGCGACGTTGTCGGGCGATCGGTCATCAGCGGGCTTTTTGAAACAGAAAGCGAAGATGGCCCCGATCAAACAAAGGAACGCGCCGGCCAGAAACGGCGTGTAACCATATTGCGCGATCGGTTTCTGCATATCGAACGTGAGGAGCCAGCCGCCGAGTAGGGGACCAAGCAAGCGCGCGGTGCTGCCGGCCGATTGCAGGATGCCGAGGGCGCGTCCCTGCCAGCTGGCCTCCACCATTTGCGAGGCGAGCCCGCTCAGCGGCGGACTCGCGAATCCGCTA
>JBHELY010000105.1:0-5952 GCA_046262815.1 Chthoniobacterales bacterium
GCTTTCCCATCTGTAAGGGAAAGACCGGAAACATTCACCGGTGCTCCGGCGGCGGTAATGTTAAAGATGCGGTTGAGCCCGCCGCCCGTGACTTGGAGCGCCCGCGCCCCCGGTCCGATTATCGTCAGGGCAGCGCTGATATTGAGACCGGTGGGCACAGTCGTGTTAGAGATTACTCCGCTCACGCCGGGCGCGAAGTGGATCGTGACCGGACCGAGTCCGCCATTTGCTGTAATAAAGCTACCGACTTCGATGGCTTCGGCCAGGGTGCATTCATCCACCCTGCAATCGTGCTCATTATGCTCGGCTGTATTAGTAACCGTTAAGTTTGCGCCCGAGTTTGGAAACTGCGAAAGACCTATTTCTACCGCGCCAATATCGCTGAAATCCCCCGGCACATTGGTAGCGGTAGTCCTATGGACAGGGCGCGGATCGCCTCGCTGATCTGTGGTTACGCCGCCGCTATGGCCCTGATCAAGAGCGATGCTGGCCGTCTTTGGCGCCATGGTGTTGGTGGGGCCGCCGTTGTCCTGGAGAGGACCAAGGTTCACCTGGCTCGGAGTGACACCCACTTTGTCTCCGGTACTCCCAAAGCCACTGCCGCCTGCGCTCGTGGTGCCGATGAGATTGTAGCCGTCGGAGATAAATGTTCCGGAAACATCGGCACTGGGGTTGCCGACAATGATTGTGTTACGCACGCGAACCGTGCCGCTTCCGAACCTTAACACGGCGCTGTTGCCAGTGTTTGAGAAAATCGTGCTGTTATCGATTGTGGTATCGCCCGTGCCGGTAAAGATGGCGCTGCCGCCGGGATCCGCCGTGTTCGCGGTGAAGGTGCAGTTACTTACCTGCAAACTTCCGCTGCTTGCGATCGCACCTCCGAAAGCGCCGCCGCCGGTGTTGTTGCCGTAGAGCGTGCAGTTGCGGAGCGTCAGACTACTCTGGTTCGCGATGCCTGCGCCGCTACTCTGTTTTCCGTTTGCGATGGTCAGATTCGTTAGGTTTACGATGCCTGCCGTAATATTGAAGATGCGAAAAGTCCCGGCAGTTCGAGCAATGACTATTTTCTGGCCGCCGCCGTCGATCGTCAGGTCTTTGCCGATTGCAAGTTCATTGCTTGTCAGGCCGATCGTGAAAGCGCCGGTGCCTACGTTGTATCCGGGATCGCTGGTGGGAATTTGGAACGCGAGGGTATCGCCAGATGTGGCAACAAGAATAGCCTGGCGAAGGGAACAATCCGCGCCTGGGCAAGTTCCACCTGAATCGGCGGAGCTGTTTACCGTAAGCGTGGATGCGTCAGCAGCGTGAAGTAGGGCAGCAAAGGCAAGGGCAGCGAGCGTCGTTTTACCGGGGAAAAGAAAGTTCGTTCGTCGCATAGAGAAGCTCCCGTCATGCGCAAAGAATAGGGGCCGGCGAAAGTCGCCTACGAACTTTACGTTGCGGCAGTATGGACGGAGCGATCCGACAGAGCAAGGCTTTTTATCCGCGTCCCGCGCAAATTCTTTCGAGCCGCAAGCGCGATCGAAACTGCGAACCCAACGAAATTGCTAACTAGGCGAAGTGCCCGAAGAGCAAAACCTGGTTAAGGGCGACCCGTTCGCTCAAAGAGCGGTTTCAACTTTAGCTCGCGCTGAGCGATGGAATCAATCGCGTAACCGCGATCGGGGCAGGGACGATTGGTAAAAGATGTTAAGGGCAGTTCGGCGTCATTGAAGGAAATAAACCTGCACCACGCCAATCCCACTGGCGTTATTCTTGCCGCGCACCTGCGCGGTGTACTGGCCAGGTTGAATAGTCGTGACGAGCGCTGCCTCGAGATCATTGCTGGGTTGCAAGCCAGTGCTTTCCAGATCCGCTTGCTGATCCGTCTTCCAGTTATCGTTCTGGAGTAGGATCACGCCATTCTGATCATGTAATTCCAGAGTCGTATCGGGTAAGGCGTTATTGACCCCAAAAGCTAGCAACGAAGGACCCAGTGCTGTTACCACAACGCGCACCGGTCCGTTCTGGATGATGAATCCCGCGATCATGAGCTTGTCGTCGGGCTGGACCAACCCGCGCGTCGCTATGTTAGCCAGCCGCGCGGAAGACGCCGCGCTGAGATCGTAAGCATCGACAACTCCGGTTCCGGTCGTACCGCCGGCGCCTTGCACAACCGCGGTGTAGCTGCCCGGAGCCAGATTCGCGATGATGGCAGATTCCAGATCATTACTGGGCGCGAGACCACTCGCCCCAATTTCGGCAGATTGATCGCCGGCGATGATGCCTCCCGTTTGCGTGACCTTCCAGTCGTTGTTCATCGCGATCAGGTTGCTGCTATCGTGTATCTCCAAGGTAGGATTGGCCAACGCGTCAGGTATTCCAAAGGGAACAAGCGATGGTCCTATGGCGCGAACGATTAGCTTCTTTGTCGAGCCGGGAAGTCCCTGGACAATAAAACCTTCGATAAGCACGTTTTCATTGGTACCCACTGGAAGACGTGTCGACACGTTCGCAACAAAACCCGCCGGAGTAGCTGTGGGTGTCGGTGTCGGGGGCGGAGGCTGAACCTCGAAGGCGCCAATGTCACTCTTACCAACGCGGCCAAGTCCCCGCTGATCCGTCGCCGGCGCGATGACATCGTTACCGGCATCGATGGCGGGACTGCCGTCGAGCAACGCCATGGTGTCGGTCGGGCCGCCATTGTTTTTTAGCGTGTCCAGCTTGGGATCAATCGGTGTGCCGCTGGTGCCGACTTGATCCCCCGACGCCGTAAAGCCAGAGGTACCCGAGCCATCGCCAATTAGATTCGATCCCTGGGAGGTGTAAGGACCCGAGGCATCCGGGTTGCAGCCGGGACAAATATTTCCGGCGACGATCGTGTTGCCGATCGAGACAATGTTATCCGAGGCGGTGAAAATTCCGGCTCCGCCGCCGACCGTCCTCACGCTATTGGTATTCCCGCTCAAAGTGCAGTTCACAATATCGAAAAGGTCCGCCTTGGAACCAGTCTGGATACCGATACCTCCGCCAATCACCGTCGCTGTATTACCTGTAAATGTAGAGTTGGTCGCAGCCAGACTGCCGGCGCTGTCATAAACAGCTCCGCCACTGCCTGAGGCCTGGTTGCCGCTAAAGGTGCAATTCCGTAGAGAAAGCCTATGAGTCGTTTCGTTAGCTATCGCGCCACCAGAAGAGCCGGTTCCGACCACGACGTTGTTGAAGAACTCACAGTCAGTCAGAGATAGATCGCCATTGTTATTGAGAATCGCGCCGCCATTCGAGGTAAAATGGCCGTTGGCAAACGTTAGGCCGGAAATAACGACGCCTCTGCTTTGGACATTGAGCATACGACCAAGACCGGCGCCGCTGATAGTCAAAGTGCGTGCGCCCGGACCGACAACCGTAACCGGCGCGACAAGATTTATTCCGCTCGCCTGTAATTTGGTTGTGATCGTTCCGCTAAGACCGGCCTGAAATTGGATTGTGCTTCCTGGATGCGCGTTGGCGGCATTAGCGGCATCCCATAAACTGCAATCGCCTACGCCGCAGACGCCGTCGCTATGCTCATCGGTCGTGGTCACAGTGAAACTCGGGCCTGGTTGAGGCGATTCGAATTCAAATGCGCCAATGTCGAGATGCGCGCCTACCGGGCGCGGATAGCCACGCTGATCGATGTTTAGCGGGACATCATCAGCGTTACCAAAGACGCCGTCCGGTCCCGGGTCCTTCGCCGTATCGTCGCCATTATCAATTGCCACGCTTCCTGCCGAGATCGCGTGCGTCTTAGTCGGGCCGCCGTTGTAAACGAGACCGCCGAGATTCGACGGCGCGGCGGCGCCGTCGACCTTATCGGTGCTTTGCCACTGTGTGCTGCCGCCCGAATTGTTGGAAACGAGATTATGGCCGAGAGTATAGAATGGGCCAGAGGCGTCCGGCGCCTGGTCCGCAGTGTTGCCGGCGATCAGCGTGTTCCGGAGAATGACCGCACTGCCGTTGGTCTGCGCGATCCCGCCACCGGTCGTGGTCCCGCCAGACGCGGGCAAGTTAAAGGCAATCGTGCAATTTAACAACGTAACGGTCGCGGAGAACGCAAAAACGCCTCCACCTTCGCCGGAGTTAAGCCCATACGCCGGCCTCAGGACGTTATTGCTGAACGTGCTGTTGATAACGATCACGCTGGCGCTTCGGCTCGCCATTCCGCCGCCCCACGCTTCGCTGGCCTGCACACTATTGAATTCGAAGGTGCAATTCCGAATCACCGCGGTACTGCCATTGCCGTTGAACAGTCCACCGCCCAAGGCGCGTCCGGCACCACCCCCGGCGTCGGTCACATTAATGGCATTGGTGGTCAACTCACACGCTGTCAGGTTGAGCTTGCCATTGTTCAAAATCCCGCCGCCTTGGCCTTCCCCGCCGGCACCGCCGACGAATCCATTGGTAATGGTAAGCCCCGAGATGCTGACTGTGGACCCGACCTGGATTTCAAATATCCGGGTCGCGTTCGCGCCATTGATGGTGAGCAAATTGGCACCGGGCCCGTTGATTGTGATGTTTTGTTGAAGAAACAGTTCGCCCGCGCCACCCAGGGTGATTGTTCCAGTGACTGTCGGGGCGAACTGAATGACATCGCCGTTGCCCGCTATGGTGATCGCCTCTCGCAACGTGCAATCGTTAGACGTGCAAAATCCGACTGTGTGATCATCGGTCGTGGTGACGGTCCACGTCGAAGCCGCCGCGATGCCCGGTCCGAAAGCGATTACGAACCAGGCTACCGTTGGGAGGATAAGTCGGGCGCGCATTGATTTCCCTGCCTTTGGTCTGCCTCATTTAACCAGACAGTCGGGCCGGCAACAAGACGGAAAATTAGTGCCGCCCGGTCCGCTCAAGGAGCGGTTCCCACCAACTGCCGTTGCCGGCGTACCAGTCGATCGTGGAATCGAGGCCGTCCTTGAAATTGGGAACCGCGCTATTGGAGGAAATAGACCTGCACGACACCGGTCCCGGTCGACTCCGGCTTGCCGCGAACCTGGGCGGTATATTGCCCGGGCTGGAGAGTGGTGACAAACGCCGCTTCACGATCATCACTCGGTTGCAAGCCAGTAGCCTCCATCTCGGCTTGCTGACTGCTCCCGTCGGAACGGACCTTCCAATCGTCGTTCTCCACAACGACGACGCCGTTCTGGTCTCTAAGCTGGAGGGTTGTATCGGCCAGTGCGTTGCTGATGCCAAACGCGACCAAGGAAGGTCCTATCGCGCGAACCACCGCTCGCACTGGTCCATTTTGGATGATGAAGCCGGCGATCATGAGCTTGTCCCCAGGTTGGACTAACCCGCGTGTCGCTATGTTCGCCAGCTGCGCCGGTGACGAATCGCTCAGGTCATAAGCATCGACGACGCCGGTCCCGGTAGTGTTATTCACTCCACGCACTACCGCGGTATAACTCCCCGGGACGAGGTTCGCGATGATAGCGGATTCCAGATCGTTGCTTGGCGCCAGACCACTACTATTTATCTCCGCGGATTGATCGCCGGTGATAATCCCTCCCGTTTGCGTGACCTTCCAGTCGTTGTTCATCGCAATCAGGCTGCTGCTATCGTGTATCTCCAGGGTAGGATTGGCCAATGCGTCCGGTATTCCGAGAGGAATTAACGATGGTCCTATAGCACGCACGATGATCTTCTTCGTCGAGCCAGCCGGTCCCTGAACGATAAAGCCTTCGATAAGCACGTTCTCATTCGTGCCTACCGGAAGCCGCGTCGAAACGTTACCAACTAAACCCGGAGTTGCAGTTGGCGTGGCAGTCGGTGTAGCTGTCGGTGTGGCGGTAGGGGTAGCGGTTGGCGTTGGTGACGGAGTAGGCGTGGGCAACGAGCTGCCGAATTCAAATGCGCCGATGTCGCTACCATCGCCGCCGTTGGGGTTGGGACTAGGTGGATTACCAACTGGGCGCGTGAAGCCACGTTGATCGG
>JBHELY010000106.1:0-5898 GCA_046262815.1 Chthoniobacterales bacterium
ACGGTGTAGGAACCGGCTTTTGATTCCATGTAGACGTCGTTTCCTTCGACGAGTGGGACCTGATAGTGCGCGAGCAGATCGCCACCGGCGTGCGCCTGCTCGTCGGGCACGAGCGGATCGTAAACGATATTGGCCAGGATCTTATTTAGGCTTTGGCCGACGACGTTGAGGAATCCCGTGTGTTGGGGATTCTGCATCCATTGGGGCCAGCCGTCGGCGAATGCCGCGCTAATTCCCAGGGTCATACTGCATAGTGCCAACGAGACAGCGATGGCACGCCTGATTCTTGGTTTCATGGGAGGTTTTCCTTTCTTGGGGTTTGGGGTTGTTGCGTTGGGGAGTGCCAAGCAGTGTATTGCCGCTTGGCAGACGCCTGAAGTTAGGAATCCGCCGGCAAAGCTGTCAAGAATATTTCCTCACGGCTACGTCCCCGAGAAGGAAACCGATTCCGCGGCTCGACAGTGTCTCGGCCAATTCGGTCAGCTACTCTGTTCGCAGTGCGATCATCGGCGTGACCTTCGTGGCTCGCCGCGCGGGGAAAAAGCAGGCGAGAAGCGACGCGGCCGCGAGCATCAAGCTCGACGTGATGAGCGCGAATGGATCATTCGGACTCACTTCGTAGAGAATCTGGGAAAGCACGCGACCCACGGCCAGCGCGAGGAGTAATCCGAACGCGACCGCGAGCCCTGTCTGCATCGCTCCCTGGCGCATGATCAATCCAAAGACATCCGATCGCCGCGCGCCTAGCGCCATGCGAATTCCAATCTCACGCGTGCGGCACGCGACGGCATAAGCTTTGACGCCGTAAACGCCAACGACCGCAAGCAACAGCGCGATTCCGCCGAACACACCGAACAGAACTGCGCCGAGCCGCACAATCCAAAGCCCGACACTTTTCTCCATCAGATCAACGAACGGCGCGATGCCAAGGATTGGCAGGTCCGGATCCACCGTGCGCAGCATTTGGCGCACGCTTGGGATCATCGCGGCGACCGCGCGCCGGTCTTTGCTCGCGACCCGAATGTGCAGGTAAACGTTGCCAGTTTGCGATTGCGCCAGCGGCACGAACATTCGGCGGAGCACGGTGTCGTTCTGGACGTCATGCCGATGCGTGCCGACCACGCCGACTATTTCAAAGTCGTTTGGCGAATTGTCGCGCAGCGCCTGCGTGTAACGGACGTGCTGGCCGATCGCGTCCGTATTCGGGAAAAGTTTTTTCGCCATCTCCTCATCGATGATCGCCACGCGCGGGGCGTCCTTGTTTTCCGCTTCGGCCTGGGTGAAATCGCGGCCGCGCAGGATCGGCACGCCTATCGCATCAAAGTATCCCGGCGTGGTTGCGGTAAATAAACTGTTCGCGCCCGGGTCCGGCGCTTTCGGATCCGTCGGCATCGTTTCGCGCGTCGACATGATCCGGCGCGTGTTCGTGAAATTGCCGTACGGCAGCATCGTGCCGAAAGCGGCGGCCTGGACGCCGGGCAACTCCCGCGCGCGCTGAATTGCCGTAAACATCGAACGTTTCGCTTCGGCCGGATCTTTTTTCACGAGTGAGAAATCCATTTCCGTCACGAGATCGCCGGCCGCGACAAATCCCGGGTCGAGTCCGCCTGCCTTGATCGCGCCGCGGAAAAATAATCCGGCGGCAAAGAGAAGCATGAGTGACAACGCGATCTGCGCCATGACCGAAATGTGGCGCGGCGCGAAGAACCGGCTCAGCCGTCCGATTCGCGCCGGCTCGCCGACTTGTTGTTTCAAGTCGTTCACGAGGTCTGTCTTCGTTGCCTTTAAGGCCGGGCCAAGACTGAAGAGCAACGTCGCGAGCAGACAGAAAAGAAACGTCGCGCTGAGGACGGTCACGCTCGGATGCAGATCGGCGACGAAGGAGAAGTTAAGCGAACCGAGCATGCGGCCGAGCGACTGCAACATGAGGCCGTTGCACCAAACGCTGACCGCCAATCCCACTGCGCCGCCAGCGACCGCGAGCAGTAATCCTTCGCACAACAACTGCCGCACAATCCGCCATCGTGATGCGCCGATCGCGATCCGGACCGCGATCTCTTTCGCGCGCGAAGTTCCGCGCGCCAGCAGCATGTTGGCAAGGTTCAGACTCGCGATGAGCAGGACAGCGCCCGCCATTGCCATGAGCAGAGTTGCGATCAGCGCGATCGGGCCGTCGTCTTGGGGACCGGTGCTGAGGCTGAAACGGCTCGGCTTCTGGATTTGTAATTCACGCGCGAACTCGGCGTCCGGCGCCTGAAGCGCATTGAAGCGCTGGCTCAGGATGGGCAAGCGCGCCTTGGCAGTCTCAAGCGTTAGGCCGGCGCGCAGGCGGCCGCTCAGATTGAGCGTGTAATTTTTTGGCTGCGCCAAATCCGTCATGATATCGCTATCGCGAAAAGCGGAGCCGAGTTTCGAATACATGCCGAGCGGCACCCAGATGTCGGGCGCGATGAGCGCACTCACGCCACTGAATTTGTCCGGCGTAATTCCGATGACCGTGTACGGCTGACCGTTGATCTGGAGGTCGCTGCCGACAAAATCCGCGCGGCTGCCCATTCGTTTCCAGAATCCGTAGCTCGCGACGATAACGGGCAAGTTCGCATTCGGCTTGCATTCCTCCGCGTTATAAAACCGGCCGCGGAACGGCTGGATGCCCATCATGGTGAAGAAGTTTTCCGAAGTCAGGAACGCGAAGCTGCGCCGCATTTCGTGCTCGGCGCCGATGCCAGCGACGGTGAACTGAAGCGCCGCCACATCGGCGAAGAGTTCCTTCCCGTTCTCGCGCAGCTCGCGAAATTCGTCGTAGGAAAACTGCCGGTAATCGTGGTTCGCGCTTTGCCGCGCCGTGAACACATTCACCACTTCTTCCGGCTTCACCGGCACCATCGGGCGGAGGACGACGCCGTTAATAAGCGCAAAAATCGCCGAGTTGACTCCAATGGCGAGCGCGAGCGTGATGACCGCGACAATGGTGAATCCCGGTGTTTTGATGAGCTGCCGAAACGCGAACCGAAAATCGTGGATCATAGAGTTTGGCCTTTTCCATGAGATGCGTGGCGGCGTTGTTTTGGATTCACAGCTCTGTAGCCGTCGCCCTGCGGGCGACGTGAAGGCGTCGCGCGGCTCCGGCGCTCCGCACAGCGAAGCGGCTACAGAAGATTACTTCGCCGCGGCCGGCGGGAGAAACGCTTCGCCGCCCGGAATTTGTTTCAGGTCCCAAAGCCGCGCGGTTCCGTCGCCGCTGGTCGTAACGAAATTAGTGCCGGTGGGAGAAAACTCGATGGACCAAAGGACATCGCGATGGCCGCGTAGAATGGCCACGCATTTCCTGGTGCGGTAATTCCAAAGTCGCGCCGTATTATCCAAACTCACCGTTACGACTCCGGGACCGTAGGGAGTAAAGCGCGCGGAAAAAATTTGGCCGGTATGGCCGGTCAGGGCGACAACTCCCTGCTGCGTCTGCGCGTCCCAGATTTGCGCCGTATTATCTGCGCTCGCCGTGACAAAATGAGTGCCCTCAGGTTCAAAAGCTACATCGCGGACTGCGTCTTTGTGCGCGATCGTGCGCAGATGTTCGCCGGTCTGGCGATCCCACAAGATGGCGTTGGCATCAGCGCCAGCCGTGAGAATCCAGCGCGCCTGCGAGTCCATAACGGCGCGGCGCACCGGCGCGCCGTGCCGGAGGACCTCGCTCTCTTCGGGTTTGTTCTTGGCGAATTTCACTTTCTCGCCGCTCGGCAAAATCCAAAGCCGCGCCGTGCCGTCGGAGCTGGGGGTGACCAACCAGATTTTCTCTGCGGTTTCAACGAGGTCCGGCGTCCAAACGCTGTCGGTATGGCCTTCGAGGAATTTTACGGCGCTGTGAGAGCCGCCCGCCACATTCCAAAGCCCCACTCGCCCATCGCGGCTCGTCGTTGCGAGCCAGTTTCCGTCCCGAGTCCAGGCGAGCCCGGTGACCTGGCGTTTGTGGCCGATGAGGTAGAAGGGATGGGCCGGTTCGCTCGCTTTCCATAACGCAGCCTTCGTATCGTCGCTCGCCGTGGCGGCAAACCACGCATCTGGGTCCCAATCGGGCTTGGGATTCAACAGAGCGTCGTTCACCTCGCTGCGATGGCCCCTGAGCGGAAAATCCTTTTTGCCGATCAGGTCCCAAATCCGTGCCGTCAGGTCGTGTCCGGCCGTGATCAAGGTTCTGCTGGTCCCGCGCTGCGGATCGATCGGGCCGTAGTGGACCCGCCAAACCGCGCCCTTATGTCCGGAGAAAATTGTGTTGGTGCTGTATTCGGCTGCTTCGGACGAATCGGCTTCCGGTAATTTTTCTACCGGCGCGTCTGCCGGGGGCGCGACGAACTCGGTATCGCCGGCTTCTTTTCGTTCGACAGTCTCAATCGCTTTCTCCTGCTGGATGACCTCTTTCTCTTTCTTTTCGTCCCTCAGTTTTTCCTGCGCTTTTTCCGCGTTCGCCCAAGCCTCTCGCTGCTCATCCGCCAGGAGGTAAACAATGGCTCCTACGACGGAGAGAAAGATCGCGAGTCCGATGGCGATCCGCTTCCGCCATTTGCGCATGGCGATCCGGGCGTCGCTCAAGAGCCGCTGGCGTTGAATCCAGGGAACGAGAAACTCGCTCGTGATATCGTAGAAGTAGGCTTCGTTGCGCCGCTGGCGTCGAACGAGGCGCGATTGGTCGGTCAGTTCGCCCAGGGCGCGCTTGCCGATGGCAGCCGGAATTTTCTCGCAGGTGTTCAGTCGCTCGAGCAGATCGGCTTCGAGAATGATGTTGCGCGTCCCGGCGCTGGTCACGAGATGGCGGAGAATGGCAACGGCCGGCTCGCGCAGTCCCGCGCCAAGCTTATCGAGCGAGCCGGTGAGATGGCCTTCCAAAAGTTTTTGGACGACGGCGGCGCGGTTTGGCAGTGCGTCGAAGAGCGATTCGCTCTTCGGGTCGCGCCAAAGCGAAAGGCACGCGATCTGGACCTCGGTGAGGTTGATGGAACCGGTTTCACTCCGTTCTTCGAGCGCGGCGCAGAGTTTGTTCGCCAGCTCGTCGGAAATAATGTGGCCGAAATGTTCCGGCGGGATCTCGCTCATGAACGGGCCGCGGATCAGTTTCTTCAAGACGCTCGAATCCGGAAAGGTGAGTCGGACGTGCTGGTCGCGAAGATTTGGGACCAGGGCGAAAAGCCGGGAAAGTTTCGCGAGATAATCTTCGCGAAAAACGAAGAGCAACTTTACCGGCATTGTTTCGTCGCCGAGAAGATCGCGGAAAAAATCGAGCAGCGTGTTTTGCGCCTCGGCGGCCTGGGCGAATTTCTCGCGGTTGTCCGGTGCTTCTTCGAAGAGGGTCACGAATTCCTCGAACTGGTCGAAGATCAGAAGCGGCGCGCCGCCCTCGTGTCCGAGGCCGACCCGCGCGTGCACATCCGCGGTGGAGAAAACCAGCCGCGTCCGCGTTTCGTCGTCGGCCGCAAAACGCGACGGCAGAAATGGCGCGGTCCCTTCATCGGTAAGAGCGAGCCGTTCAACCACGAGCTCTGCGCCTGGGACCGGCTGGACGCGCAATCGTTCCGGAAGAAAACCTTCCTCGAGCATCTCGGGGATAAACCCGGCGTTGATCATGGACGATTTTCCGGTGCCGGATTCGCCGTAGAGCAGGGTGCCGCGATAAATCGAGACCAGCCGCACGAGCTTGCGGGTTTCGTCCCGCCGCTCGAAAAAGATCGGGCGATCGATGAAACGGAATTGCTCGATGCCGCGATACGGTTCGCGGGGCCAGGCGAGTTTTGGGAGCGCGATCATACCGGCATCGGCGTCTTTTTGATCCGCTCGTAGAGCGTGGGCACGAACGACCAGACATCCTGCATCACGAAACGCACATAGCGCCGCTGATCGCTCCAATAG
>JBHELY010000107.1:0-5522 GCA_046262815.1 Chthoniobacterales bacterium
CTATGATACTGCCTATGCTGCTCGGATTGCCGCCTCGGTAGGCAAACAGGGCGTACGTGGGCCCTTGCTCGTAGCATGGCCGAAGCCATTTCGCGGGTCCGCTTCAGACGCGCTCATCCTCGATATGTCGAACTTCTCGAATAACGATCTTTCCCGCGCCATCCAAATCTGGAAAGACCGGATTGCGATGGATCCTAAGCTGTGGCAGCGCGGCTGGAAGACCGTTCAGCTGAGGGAAGAACTGCGGAACGGTATCGAGAATGTTTTGCCGGACGTAGTGACGGTCGTTGCCGCCTGGTTTCCAAAGCCATCGAAATAATCAGCCAAGAAACGCGTTCGGCTTGTGACAGCCGACACTACACCGATGCTTATCTCGGCAGAAATTCGAACTCGGCTTTGTCTTTCTTGGCGGAGAGAACAAGATGCGCGGCGAATTTGTTGCCGCGTTTGGAAACGAAATTCTCGATCAAGGGCGAGCGGCCTTCGGCGAGCAGCTCTTTCACTTCTTCGGGAGTGATTTCGTGTTCGCAAAGTTTTTTCGTGAGCTTGAAGACGGCGCGGTTGTCCTGATCGGGTTTGCGCACGTAGTAGGCGCCTTCCATCTCGACGAGCTCGCCGTGGTGCACTTTGCTTTCACCAATCACCGACGCTTTTGAGAGATCGACTTTCACGCGCGGTTTGCGCTCGACGGGTTTCCCGTCCTTGTCTTTCTTCGGCGCGCGCGGCGGAAATTCCCAGCGGACCCGGGCGTCGTTCCGCGCCAGGTAGGCGTCGAACGGGCGGCCCTTTTTTGAAATGAAGCCCTGGATCAAATCGGTTTTCCCTTTCTCGATCAACTGCACCGCCTGCTCGCGGGTGACTTCCTTTTTGCACATCAACCGTGGGACGCGAAAAGTCTGCTTCCATTCGCCGTTTTCTTTCTCGCGCAAAACGTAATTCGAGCCGACTTCGCACAGCTCGGCGCCCGTCGCCGGATCCGTCCAGAACGATTCAACCGAACCGAGATCGACTTTGTCGCCGAAATCGTATTCGGCTTTCCATTTCCCGGTTTTCTCGTCGCGCGCCAGTTTGAGTTTCGCGGCGAAGCTCGCTCGCGTTTTTGCCGAGATAAAACCATCGAGCGGCCCGACCTCGCCCTTCTCGACGAGCTCGCGAATTTCGGATTCCTCCATCCGCCGCCCGCCGATGACCTTGTAAAGCATGAACTCGCCATCCTGCGATTTGTAGCCGCGCAACGTTTCCCGCAGCGCCTTCTTGTCGGTCGGAGAAATAATTTCCGTCACCCGCGCCACGGAATCGTCCTCCTCGAAATTCTTGACCCGGTCGACGATCCCTTTCGTCTCCTCGACAATGCCGGCCATGAATTTTTCCCGCGAAAATTTCCCGCGCACCATTTCGCGCAACTGATGCTCCCACTCGCCGGTCATTGCGGGACTCGTCAGATCGCTTGCCTTCACGGCTTCAAGGAACTGGATGAGCTGCTCAGCCTTTGCGGTCGGGACCAACTCGCGCTGCTGCCGGTCCATGTATTTCTGGTAAATCAGCCCATCGATGATATCGGCGCGCGTCGCAGGCGTTCCGAGCCCGCGTTCTTTCATCGCATCGGCCAGCTCTTCGTCCTCGACCAGCTTGCCCGCGGTTTCCATCGCCGAAAGCAAGGTCGCTTCGGTGTAACGCGGCGGAGGTTTGGTGACTTCGTTCAGAAGACTGACGTCGCGCGTTTTTGCCTGGGCGCGATCTTCGGGCTTCAACGCCGGAAGTGCCTTGCCGTCCTTTGAATCTTCATCGACCACCGTGCGCCCATAAACTTCCAGCCAGCCCGGCGCGGTTAAAACTTTTCCTTCCGTCTTGAACTTGTGTTCGGCGACCTGGCTGAACCGCGTGGTGATATCGAATTCCGCTGATGGGAAAAAGACGGCCACAAAACGCCGCGCCACCATGTCGTAGATTTTCGTTTCCGCGTCATCGAGATGTTTTGATTCCGATGTCGTCGGGATAATCGCGAAGTGATCGCTGATCTGCGCGTTGTTGAAGATGCGTTTGTTAGGCCGGACCCAATCATTTTTCAACGCTTTCTCCGCGTGCGTTTGCAGATTCCCGGAAAGATTCGCCAACGTCTGGCGCGCCGTCGGCAAGTAATCTTCCGGCAACGCGCGCGAGTCTGTTCGCGGGTAGGTCAGCATTTTGTGTTTCTCGTAGAGCGCCTGAGCGATTTGGAGCGTGCGCTTGGCGGAGAAACCGAATCGCCCGTTCGCTTCGCGCTGCAACGTGGTCAGATCGTAAAGACGCGGCGCGATCTGCGAGCTCGCTTTTTTCTCCTCGGAGACCTGCGCGATCGGATTGCCTTTGCAAGCCGCGACCACTGCTTCCGCCGCGGATTTATCCCAGACGCGATCCGCGCGATCGTGCTCGTCGCCGCCTTTTTTAAAGTCCGGCCGTTGATAGGTCCCTTCGTATTCACCTGCAGCGATTTCGAATTTCGCCGTGACCCGCCAATAATCGCGCGGCTTGAAATTACGGATCTCCAACTCGCGCTCGTGCACGATCGCCAGCGTCGGTGTCTGCACGCGCCCCACCGATGCAACATTGCCCGCGCGTGAACCGAACATTCGTTTCGTAATGGCGCGAGTGCCGTTGATCCCGATGAGCCAATCGCTTTCGCTCCGCGAACGGGCGGCATCCGCGAGGCCGCGCATTTCGCTTTCATCGCGCAAATGATTGAAAGCATCGCGAATGGCCTGCGGCGTCATCGATTGCAGCCAGAGGCGTTTCACCGGGTGTTTGTTGTTCGCGAGCTGACAAAGGTTGTTGAAGATCAGCTCGCCTTCCCGACCGGCGTCGCAGGCGTTGATGATCTGGTCGATGTCTTTGCGCGCGATCAGCTTTTTCAGCGTGGCGAACACGCTTTTCGATTTGTCGATCGGTTTCAGCTCGAACTTTTCCGGAATGATCGGCAGCGCCTCGAGCCGCCAGAAACCGTATTTCTTTTTGTCGATGTCCTCGGGCATGAACAATTCCGCGACATGACCGACCGCAGAGGCGATGACGTGCTGATCGTTTTCGTAATGATCGCCTTTCTTCGGCACTTTGCCCAGGGCGCGAGCGAGATCGCTGGCGACGCTGGGCTTCTCGGCGATGATGAGCGACTTGGACATTTCGTTAGGGGTAAAACAGCGGGACTTCTACGCCCCGGCTGGATTTCGTCAAGGCGGGGAGGGTAGAAGAGCCCTCGCCCGCGCGCAAATTCCGATTTGGGGACGGTCTCTGTAGCCGCGGCCCTGTGGGCCGCGCAGAGGTTAGGGAGCCGCGGCGCGACGCGACGTTTCGCACAGCGAAACGGCTACAGAAGAATCACAACCCGGACATCGTCGCCAAAATGTTCGAGGCCGTCCAAAGCCCTGTTCACCGCGGCGGCCTCGAGGGGAATCGTGCGAATAGTTCCGTGCGACAGATCCAGTTTTCGGCTTCGGGCAAGCTCCAGCAGCAACGGAATCTCGCTCGCGAGATGATCGGAGACGCCAATGATTTCCGCCTCTTTATTGAGCAGCTCGGAGTAAGGCGCGATTTCGAAACTTTCCTGGGTAATGCCGACGAGAGCCGCGCGGCCAAGTTTTCCGAGCGATTGCACCGACTGGCGTATCGTTATCGGCAAGCCCACCAATTCGAGCGCGACATTAACGCCGGCACCGCTCGTCATTTCTCGAAGTTGCTCGACCGGGTCGCGATCGGTCGCGTTAACCGAAACAGCTCCAAATTGTGCGGCGAGCCGGAGCTTTTCCGGATTGATGTCAACGGCGAAAACCTTCGCTGCGCCGAGATGAAACGCGAGCTGGATCGCGGAAAAGCCCAGGCCGCCCACGCCAAAAACGGCGACCGTCTCGCCCGCGCACAAACGAGCTTTGTTCAATGCGTGCAGCGATGTTGCTGACGAACACATCAAGATCGCGCCTTCCTCGAACGGAATTTCTCCCGGTAGATGGAAGACACTTCGCTCCGGAACGGAAATGAACTCGGCGTAACCGCCATCACGATCTTTGCCGATCATTTCACCCGAGATGCAAAATTGCTCGTGGCCAGCGCGGCAGAACGCGCAAGATTCGCAGGTAACGAGATAGTGAACAGCAACGCGATCGCCGGGTTTGAAGTTTTTGACGCGTTCTCCGGTTTGCTCGACCACACCCGCCACCTCATGGCCGAGCGTGAGTGGCAATCGGGCAACGGGCGAAATACCCGCGCGGTAATGCGCATCTGAATGACAAATTCCCGCCGCGCGAATGCGAATCAGAACGTCGTTCGATCCAACATGCGGTACCTGGATCCCCTGCTCTTCCAGCGGCGAACCGACAGCGGTTAGTCGGACGGCTTTCATCCGTCAGCTATCCCAGCTTCACGAAATATTTTCCGGGCAGTTGTTTGACGAGCTTCTTCAATTCGAGCCGCAGCAGCGTCGAGGAAACTGTGCCGCTCGGCAATTCCGCTTTCGTGGCGATGTCGTCGATCGACGTCTCCGTTTCACGAATCGCTTCGTAAACGCGGCGCTCGTCGTCGCTCAATGTCGGCAAGGCGCGCACCGCGGCGTCTGCGGCTGGCTTCGCTTCAGGCAAAAGGATTTGCAAGTCATCGAGAATGTCGCTCGCGTCCATGACCAGCTTCGCGCCCTGCTGGATCAGCCGGTTCGATCCAATCGCGGTCGGCGCACCGATGTGGCCCGGCACCGCGTATACATTGCGTCCTTGCTCGAGCGCTTGCGCGACGCTGATGAGCGCGCCGCTGTTTGCTCCTGCTTCAACTACGAGAAGCCCCTGACTCCATCCGCTGATGATCCGGTTCCGCATTGGAAACGTCTGCCGGTCCGGTTCGATCTCCATCGAGAATTCGGAAACAATCGCGCCGTTGCCACTGCGAATTTTCTCGGCGAGCGCGGCATTCTCCGGCGGATACAATTTCGACAATCCGGATCCGATCACCGCAATCGTCCGCCCTTTCGCGGCGAGCGCGCCCTGGTGCGCCGCCGTGTCGATGCCGCGCGCCAATCCGCTGATCACCGTCAGCCCGGCGTAGGCGAGCTGATACGAAAGCTTTTTCGCCGATTCCAATCCGTAATGCGTCGTGCGCCGCGAACCGATCACCGCGATCGCGTGTTGATCGCGTTCAGTTAGTTCGCCCCAGACGTAGAGCACAATGGGCGGCGCGTGAATCTCGCGAAGTTGCTTCGAATAAAACGGCGAGTCGGCGGTAATCACCGTCGCGCCGAAGTCGCGAACCCGTTGCAGCTCCGCTGGAAGATCAACGAGCGATTCCCAGTTTGCGATCTGATCGACGACTTCCCGACCGATGCCTTCGACACCGCGAAGCGCATCGCGTTTCGCCGTCAGAATCCGCTCCGGCGTTTCGAAAACTTCCAGCAACTTCCGGAGCCGGACCGGCCCCATCGTCGGAAGCATGTTGAGCGCGATGCTGGCTTCCGTGGGGGTCATGGGATCAGTTGCCGAACCTTTGCGGCTCGACCGAGTCTCGCCCTA
>JBHELY010000108.1:0-5470 GCA_046262815.1 Chthoniobacterales bacterium
TCGGGCGGAGTTTTCTGAATGCCGGGATCGGCTATGGCGGCTCCTGTTTTCCGAAAGACATCGCCGCGTTCATCACAATCTGCGAGCAGCTCGGCGTCCCGTTCACGTTGCTGAAGGAAGTGCAGCGGATCAACGCCGAGCAGAAGAGCCGTTTCCTCAAAACCATTCGCGAAACGCTCTGGGTTTTGCGCGAGAAGAGAATCGCGGTTTGGGGTCTGGCCTTTAAACCGAACACCGACGATCTGCGTTCGTCGGTCGCGATCGATTTGGTGGCCGACATGTTGAAGGAGAAGGCGCACGTGACGGTTTACGATCCCAAGGCGATGGAGAAAGCGCGCGAAGTCCAGGCAATTGCCGGAGCGACATTCGCGAATTCCGCGCTCGAAGCGGTCGAGGGCGCGGAGGCGCTAATCGTTGCGACCGAATGGCCCGAGTTCGCCAACATCGATCTCGAAGTGGTGAAAGCGAAGATGACGACGCCGATTGTGTTCGATGGCCGCAATCTGTTTGACCCCGAGACGATGGGGGAACTCGGTTTTCATTATCACTCCATCGGCCGCGCCCGCGTAACACCGCACTAGGTGCGCAAGACCAGTTCACGCGCTCTCGCTCTTGTCGCCCTGAACCAATGGCGCGGCGGAAAAGAATTCGCCGACGCGATCCTCGGCGAGCTCTTGCGATCCAATGAACTCCCGGCCGCGGATCGCGCTTTTGCGACAGAGCTGTTCTACGGCGTGCTGCGCAACCTAACACTGCTCGATTTTTGGATCCGCTACCTGCGCTCCGGTCGCCTCGACCACGATTCGCGAGATTTGCTCCGATTCGGCCTCTATCAATTGTTTCTGCTCCAGACCCCGGAACACGCGGCGGTTTTCGAAACCGTTGCGCTGGCTTCTCCCAGGAGCCGCCCCCTGGTCAACGCGATTCTGCGAAACGCGGCGCGCAAAAAGGAGACGCTGCAAACATTGGCGAACAAGGAAGAGCTGAGTGTCCGCAAATCGCATCCGCAATTCCTGATTGATCGCTGGCAAAGAAACTTCGGTTCTTCAAATACGGAGGAGCTTTGCAACTGGAACAACCAACCCGCTTCTGTTTACGCCCGCATTAATCACCTCAGGATTTCTGATGCGGAATTTCTAGCTGAGGTAGGGTCGGCGCGCTGCGCCGACCGGATCCCGCAACTGCGGGACGGCGTCCCTACCAACTTTATCCGCCTGACGAGCATTCCCGACAACGCCCTCGCCGCCGGACATTACTACATTCAGGATCCGAGCACGGCAGCGGCTTGTCTGCTTCTCGATCCGCAACCGGGCGATCGCGTGCTCGATGCTTGCGCCGCGCCTGGCGGAAAGACCGGATACCTCGCAGAGTTAATGAAGAACACCGGACTCATTCTCGCGTGTGATCGAGATGAGCGCCGCGTCGAAACGCTGGCCGATAACTTGAAACGGCTCGGCCCGGAGATTGTCCAGACGATCCGGCACGACTGGAGGAAAGGAACGTTGAACGAACAAGCGGCTTTCGATCGCATCCTGATCGACGCGCCCTGCAGCAACACCGGCGTGATGCGACGCCGGATCGACGTCCGCTGGCGGTTAACTCCAGAAGACTTTGCGCGCATGGCTGCGGAGCAATTGCGCATCGTCCGCGCAACAGTCCCCTTGCTGAAGCCGGGCGGCACTCTGGTTTACAGCACCTGCAGCCTCGAGCCGGAAGAGAACGAACAAGTCGTCGCGCGAATCCTAGGGGAGTTTTCCTTTCTAAAACTCATCGAACAAGAATCGATTCTTCCATTTCGCGATCATTTCGACGGCGCTTTCGCGGCCAGGCTCGTGGGCGCGGCTTCGCGACAACATTTGCAACCATCGTTGCCGGTGGAATCGTAACGCCCTATGCATGATCCGCGTTACGGCAAACTCGCCAACGTTCTCGTCGAGTATTCCACTCGATTGAAGCGCAACGAAACGGTTCTCATCGAAACGTTCGATGTGCCGGACGAAATGACGATCGCGCTTGTCCGCGCGGCCCGAAAGGAGGGAGCGATTCCGTTTGCCCAGGTTTATCGCGCACGACTGAGCCGTGAACTCGCGCTCGATGCAGGCGAGCGCCAATTGAACCTGACCGCGATTCACGAATTGGCGCGAATGAAAAAGATGGACGCTTACATCGCGGTCCGCGGCAGTCACAATATCACCGAATTGTCGGATGTGCCGCCCGAACAGATGAAACTGGTCGCGAAAAAGATGCGGCCGGTGATCGACTGGCGAGTCAAAAAAACGAAGTGGGTCGTGTTGCGATGGCCGTCGCCGTCGATGGCGCAGCTTGCCGGCATGAGCACCGAAGCGTTCGAAGATTTTTACTTCGATGTCTGCACGCTCGATTACCGAAAACTGCAACCCGGCATGAAGGCGCTGAAGAGGCTGATGGACAAAACCGATCGCGTGGAAATCAAAGGCCCCGGAACGGACCTGCGCTTCAGCATTAAAGGGATCGGCTCGGTCATCTGCGGCGGCGATCGGAACATTCCGGACGGCGAAGTTTTCAGTTGTCCGGTGAAAGACTCAGTCGAGGGCCATGTCCTGTTCAATGCGCCGAGCATTTATCAGGGGACCGGTTTCGACAGCATCCGCCTCGAGTTCAAAGATGGAAAAGTCGTGAAAGCGACGAGCAACAATTCCGCGAAGCTGAACAAGATCCTCGATTCCGATCCCGGCGCGCGTTACATCGGCGAGTTTTCGCTCGGGTTCAATCCGTTCGTGCTCCATCCGATGCGCGACATTCTCTTCGACGAAAAGATCGCGGGCTCGTTTCACTTCACCCCCGGCCAGGCCTACGAAGATGCCGACAACGGCAACAAAAGCCAGGTCCACTGGGACATGGTTTGCATTCAGCGGCCGGATTACGGCGGCGGCGAAGTTTATTTCGACGGCAAACTGATCCGAAAGGACGGCGAATTCGTGCCGGCGAATCTCCGCTCGCTCAACCGCGGGCGTTTCGCGAAGAAGTAGTACGCAAAACGAGGAGGCATCGCTGCCTCCTCGTTCGCCAAACTGTTTGGCGCCTGGCTTACGCCGCTTTCGGCGCGGTGCCCTGCGCGTTCAACTGCATCATGCCGATCTCGCCGTTGCCGGTGATCTGCACGTTCGCAATGTCGAACACCGGCGCGCCTTCGACGGCGCTCGGGCCGGCGCCCGGCAATTGCACCGAGACGCTCTTCGAAATCGAATTCAGAACGAGCGATGCGATTTCGAACGACGGCGAAAATTCCACGGTCGCGATCTGGAACCGGCCGGTGACGTGCACCGAGGCCTGGCCCTGCTGCGACGGAGTCAATTGGACCGCGCCGCTCTCCGAACCGGAAAGCAATTGCAGTCCCGCGATATTGAACGCGGGCGAGCTGATCACGCTCGGGCGCTGCTGTTGCGACGGCGTGAGGCGGATCTGGCCGATGCCGCCGCCGGCCGCCTGCACGGTCGCGATTTCGAAGGTGACCTGGAGATTCATCGCCGGCTGCGGCTGTTGCGAAGGCGCGAGACGCATGGTGACGATCTTCGAGGTCGGCTTGAGTTGGAGCGCGCCCATCTTGAAGCTCGGCGTCAACTGCAGCGATGCGATCTCGAACGAGAACGTGAGTTGCACGGCGGTCTGCATTCCGCTGGGAGCCGGGCTTTGCATACCCGAGGTTTGCATTTGAGGTGCGCCCCCGGTCATTGGGCTGGGACGAATCGAAGGGGCGGGTGTTGGTTGGTTCGGTTGAGGCATGGTAGCTGGTGTTGTTGGCTGCTGAGCCTGAGGCTCGGTGGATATAACTTTGGGCGCGAAGGAGGGCGATTCTACGGAATGGCGAAGCGCGCCCACTCCGGCCATCGAAGTTCCGGCCACGACACCCTTGGCGAGGTGCGCGGGAAGCTCTTCCGGTTCCGGTTTGGTGATTTCGGCCATCGGCGAATCGGTTTCAAACGCGGGAACTTGATACGGGATGGGCGGCCCTTGTGCAACTGGTTCCTCGACGGAAAATTCGGGCGCTGCGGGAACGGCTTCCGGCTCGATCACGACCGGCTCGCCCACTGATTCAACGAACGCGGCCGTTTCCGCGGCGGGTTCTGCCGCCGACGCTTCAAATACCGGCGTCGCAGGTTCGAATGCAACCGGCGTCCAGGCCGGCTCGGGCGCGATTGGTGTCCAGATTGGTTCAGGCGCGGCGGGCTCATTCCAGACTGGCGCGTCCGTAACGACCGCTTCCTCTTTCGAAACGGCCGGAATTTCTTCGACGCTTTCCACGATCTGGGCCGGCTCTTCGATGACCGTTGGTTCACCGACCGAACTGAATTCCGCGACTTCTGTCATCGGCGCGGAAACGCTTTCAACAACGGGCTCCTCAAAAATCGGCGCGGATTTTTCTCGCTCCGGCGTGATGTCGGCAACCGGTTCGACGACCGGCGTCTCGACCGGTTCAACTTTCGGCGCGGGCGCCGGGATTGACGCGCGCGGGATTAAATTCTCGACAGCGGCTCCGACAGTCGTTGTTCCGCCATTGGTTCCGAACGGCCGGTTCGGCTTGCTGAATGGAACCGCACCGCGGCGCACGGAAGGCTCGGAAGCTTTCAGGTGCAACGAAACTTGCGGCGGTCCACCGGCAAGACGTTTCGGCGCGGCCATTTTCTCGACGGCGGGTTCAGGCTCGATTGCGTCGAAGTTCGGGCCGCTCGCCGGCGCCGGTGAACGATAAACCGAGACGCTCATGCGACGGCGAAATTCGGAAAACACAACCCACGCGAGGATCAAACCACCTGCCACGAAACCGACCCACACAATCAGCGTGCTATAATTAAACCCTTCTCCATTTGCGCTGAGAGTGGACTGTTGAACCGTCGAGGGCGCGAGGACAGTGGCCGGCGTGGAAACCACATTCGTCGGAGGTGCCGGCGCTTTGTTCGCGGGCGAAGTAGCAGCGCTCTGCTGCGGCACAGCGTTCGACGTGGCCGGCTCTGTCGCCGGTTTCTCTTCGGTCCTCGCAGTAGTCGTGGCAGGTTCGGTTGTTTCCGGTTCCTTCGGCAACGGCGCGCGGGTTTCGGACGGCAACGCGTTTGCGAGCGACGGCATCTCGACGCTCGGCGAATTCGTCGTTATCGGGCCGGGCGTTTTTTCATTCTTCGCGAAAGGCTGCGTCGTCTCGGTCTTCGGCAGGATTTCCGGCGCTTTCGTTTGCTGTTTCAACGTCAACGCGGGCGCTGGAATCGGGCTCGGCTCGATCGACGGTGCGGTCTCGCTCTTCGCGACTTCCTTCGATGGCGCTACGGGCGCGGCCGCGACGTTCTGGGCCGGCTGGAGCCAACCGACATCGTAGAATGAATCGGCAAACACCATGTTCAGCGCCGGCGAATAAATTTTCTTCGCCGACACGATCCAGTCGTTGGCTTTCGCCGTATTGCTGTGCTTGAACTCCCACGCGGCTTGCGCGTAGTAGAGC
>JBHELY010000109.1:0-5419 GCA_046262815.1 Chthoniobacterales bacterium
GTCCGCAGCGCCGCGCGCGACGGCGCCGATGAAATCGATATGGTGATCGATCGCGGCCAGTTCCTCGCCGGAAATCACAACCGCGTCTTCGACGAAATCGCGGCCACGAAAGAAGCCTGCGGCGCCGCGCATTTAAAAGTGATTCTCGAGACCGGTGAACTCCAAACCTACGACAACGTCCGGATCGCGAGCGAACTCGCCATGCGCGCCGGCGCCGATTTCATCAAGACTTCGACCGGCAAAGTCACTCCCGCCGCGACGATGCCCGTCACCCTCGTCATGCTCGAAGCGATCCGTGATTACTTTTACGAAACCGGGATTCGCATCGGCATGAAACCCGCCGGCGGCATCCGCACCGCCAAACAATCACTCGCCTATCTCGTCATGCTGAAAGAAACCCTCGGCGACGATTGGCTCACCCCCGATCTCTTCCGTTTTGGCGCCAGCACCCTCGCCAACGACGTCCTCATGCAAATCGCCAAAGTCGTCGACGGCAACTACCAAAGCAGCGACTACTTCTCGCTGCCGTAATCCCGGTCCTTCTCGGCTTTCACTCGCACGATGATTTGCAACAAGTGCCGCTTTTGTTCGACCGAAAGCGGCGCATTGGTGACAGCGGCAGTAGCTTCATCAAAGTCTAAGCTTTGATTGCTCACCAGCGACCGAAGCAATTGATCGCGAAGAGCCGAATCGCTCAGATTAAAGATGCGATTCGCGAAATCCTCATGGGATATTTCGTGCGGGATTTGGACATCCGCGGCAACAACGTCACGGATCGGCGCTGGTTGTTGCGCGAGCCAACCAAGCAGATCATTTAAATCCCGCTGTGCCCAAAACTCGAGACGCGAACCCAAGGTGCCCTGCCAGTACTGCGCCGGATATTGCGTAATCCACTCCGTCATCGAACGGGGGTCCGTGTGTCGCGTGCGCATCTCATCCTCCGAGTCAAACCGGCCTGCATCGCGCAGACCCTCGAACATGAGTCGTCGGGCCGCATCGCTCGGCAAGCGCTCGAAATAAGCTTTTACTTCCTGCTGCCGATTCGCCGCGTAGAATTGGGCGGCAAGATCGGCAATGGCATTTTGGAAATCCGGGTTGTCTGCGTGGTTGATTACGTATTCGGTTGCGCCAGCCGGATCGTTCAAGAACCAGCCTTCAATCAGGCTGCTTGCGACCCGCACTTCTCGCGGTGGCGATTCGGTGTAACCGGAAGGACGACCAATCTCATGCTTGCTCAGCCAATCTATGGCCGCCTCAGGATCAAGCGCCGCCCAATCGCCGATTAGAACTTCATATAAGTAATTGCTTTCCAGCTTTGGGTGCGCGTCGAAAAAGCGAGCCAGAGCTGGAGGATCGAGCACCGACCATTCACGACAGATTTCGCTGAAACTGTCGCGCGGATATTCTTCGGGGACCTTGAGCCGCACCACCAGCTCGGCTATGAGCGGCACCGCCGATTCAGGAGCCGCATCGACCAGGAGGTGAAGAGCAGACCGCTGGAGATGGGGATCGGTGATCGCGGCCACTTTCTCCGCCGCGGCGGCCGGATCGAACTGCACGAGCAATTTGTAGAACGCACGAAATGCCGCGGTGCGGCGCGGTCCCGGTGGCACGCTGGCAATCTGCGCCGCCCAAGTGTCCCGAGCGGCGGTAGGGGCGGCGCGCAATGCCTCATAAAAATCGGAGAACGGCTGCGCGAGCATCTCCTCGATGGCAAGCTGCCGGTAATCGGGCGCCGGGGTGCCGGCCGCGCGCGGCGTCTCGATAGGTCTTGATGAGGAAACATGGGCCAAATGAGCGCGCTCGACCTTCTGTCCGACTACTAACGCGCTCACAGACAGCGCGATCACACTTACGCCGAGCGCCCACGCTCTTGTCCTAATGCTGGTCATCGCGCGGTGGCAGGCGTCGCAAGTATTGCTTCTCTTCTTTGGTGACAGGCAACCCTTCAATTGCCGCCTGCCGATCCTCGTCGGTGTAGGCTAAGTGCGGAAGCACAGCGGCTAGAGACTCGTCACGCACTTTCGGGTCGGAAATCTTGAGTCCGAGCTGAACGATCTTGGCGACGACCTCTTCCGGGCGCCCGCCGAACTGATGCTCTTCGGGCGCACGACATAGATCGGCCAGTGCGATATCCCGCTCTCGGGGCGCCATCTGCTCGACCCAACGAATCGCGGGCGGAGCATCGAACAACAGCCAGGTGCCGATAACCTTGCCCATCGCGCCCGTCCAGAAATCTGTCGGCAGTGTGACGAGCCAGTTCGCAACCTCTGCCGGCGGCCGCTGAAAGCCCTCAGACGCGTGAAGGTAGAAACCCGACGTGGTCTCCGCCACGTTCTGGACTGTCATACGCGCCTGCTCCGGCGGTAGTTGAAAAACAAAGCTCATCATCTGATCACGGGCATCAAGAAAGAGGCCGTAGCTGAAACGCCGAATTGCCTCGGCAAAATTTTCCTCAGACGCATGCCTGATCAAGAAACTCGCCGCCGCCGGCCGATCGTGTTCTGCAAATCCCATCACCCACGTGCTCCGCGCTTCCTCCGTCTGACGATTAGGGTCGGCGTCCAACCATTCCTTCGCAGCGCTCGGATCAATCTCCGCCCACTCTGCGAGCAGCGTGATAACCCGATCGTCGTCCAGTTCATCTTTGGCCAGCTTCTTCGGATGATTTTCGATGAAGTGACTCACCGCCACCGGATCGACACGGCTCCAGTTGCGAATTGGGTTCTCCCACGAATCTCGCGGAAACGGAACGGTTTCGAAGAACTCCGCGAGGTCTCCCCAGATGGATTCGGGCGCGGTTGCCAGCAAGGCTGTCGCAGCCTCTTGCTGAATCCACTTCTCCTTAATCTGCGCCACAGCGGCACGAGCGATCGCGGGGTCAATCTGAACTAACGACTTGTAGAAGGTCCTGATCGCAGCCGTGCGGCGGGGGCCTTCCCGCATTTGCTCCAAGTCGCGCCCCCACGCGAGGAGTTGTTCGGGCGGAGCAGCCTTCAGCACGTCGTAAAGTTCTGAAAAGGGAACGGTCGCGATTTCGCGGACGGTGATCCGGCTATTGTCATGAGCCAGCAGCATCTTCTTCTGCGAAACAGGATCGGCCGATGGTGTCGCGGTTACGGGAGCGTCGCTTTTGGCTGCGACGGCGGCGTCAACGGTCTGGCGACCCGCCTGAAATGCGCTCGTGGTCACTGCCATGGCGACGGCAGCAAGAAACACTATTTGCCAGCGGGTCGATCGCAGGAGCGTTGAGGGATTCGCCATGGTTTTTGGATCGCTTACATTTTGCGTGCGGGAGCGGCGTTTGCCAGCTAAGAACAAGCAATGGCTCGCAAGAAATCGCGTTCGGATTTGGTGGTGCTGTCACGCAATGCGCCCGCGACGCATGAACGCGTCGCCCTGCCGTTGAGCGAACGACGCCTGAATTTTGGGGACCGGTGGAGTTTCGCGCCGGCGCCGGAAGCGAAGGATTACATTCGGCTCCAGAAGCGCTACCAGCTTTTTATTAACGGGAAGTTCGTCGCCCCGAAGTCGGGGAAGTATTTCGATTCAATCAATCCGGCGACGGAAGAAAAGCTGGCGGAGATCGCGGAGGCAAACGCGCGCGATGTCGATCTCGCGGTGAAATCGGCGAGGAAAGCTTACAAGAAAGTCTGGAGCAAAATGCCCGGCCGCGAACGGGGGAAGTTTCTCTTTCGAATCGCGCGGCTCATCCAGGAAAAATCGCGCGAGCTGGCCGTGCTCGAGACGATGGACGGTGGCAAGACGATCAAGGAAAGCCGCGATATCGATCTGCCGCTCGTCGCGGCGCACTTCTTTTATTATGCCGGTTGGGCCGACAAACTCGACTACGCGTTTCCCGGTCGAAGCGTCCAGCCCCTCGGCGTCGCCGGCCAAATCATTCCCTGGAATTTCCCGCTCTTGATGGCGGCGTGGAAACTCGCGCCGGCGCTCGCGGCCGGGAACACTTGCGTCCTCAAGCCCGCGGAAACCACCAGCATCACCGCGATGCATCTCGCCGAGATTCTTCAGCAGGCGGAATTGCCGGACGGCGTCGTCAATTTCGTCACCGGCGCCGGCGAAACCGGTAAAGCGATCGTCGACCATCCGGACGTCGACAAGATCGCGTTCACCGGTTCGACGTCGGTCGGCAAGATCCTCACCCAAGCCGTCGCGGGCACGAAGAAGAAACTCACGCTCGAGCTGGGTGGCAAAGCAGCGAACATCATTTTCGAAGATGCGCCAATCGATCAGGCGGTCGAAGGCATCATCTCGGGAATCTATTTTAACCAGGGCCACGTCTGCTGCGCCGGCTCACGCTTGCTCGTGCAGGAAGGTGTCTTCCCCGCCGTGATCCGAAAGTTGCGCGATCGCATCGCGACGTTGCGGGTCGGCAATCCGCTCGACAAAAACACCGACATCGGTGCGATCAATTCCCGGATGCAGCTCGACAAGATTTGCGAGCTGGTCGACAGCGGATTGAAGCAGGGCGCCGAGCTAGTCCAATCGAACGCGCGGTTGCCGGCGAAAGGTTACTGGTATCCGCCGAGCTTTTTCACCGGCGTGACTGCCTCGCATCGCATCGCGCAGGAAGAAATTTTCGGCCCGGTCCTGAGCGTGATGACCTTCCGCACTCCCGAAGAAGCGATCGAGCGCGCGAACAACACGCCTTACGGTTTGAGCGCCGGCGTCTGGACCGACAAAGGCAGCAAGATTTTCAAGATCGTGAACAAACTCCGGGCCGGCGTCGTGTGGGCGAACACCTACAACAAATTCGATCCCACCAGTCCGTTCGGCGGATACAAAGAAAGCGGTTTCGGCCGCGAAGGCGGCCGGCATGGATTGCTGCCCTACGTCACTCTAAGCTAGGCGCAGGCTGCAATTGTAGGGCGACCGCTCCGGTTGCCTGCGTTTCCATTCGGCAAGCGGAGCGCTTGCCCTACAATGCTCTGTCGCGTCGTCCGAGCCGCGCTTTGGCGTCGTAGTAGAGGACGATGAACGAGGCGGCGAGCAATGGCCGCACAATTAGGTTCATTACGGCGGACGCAATGTCGGACGCGATCATCAGGGCATCGGGCGTTTTTGCCTGGGAGAGCGATTGCATGAGCGCCATTGCTTGCTCGGGACTTTCAACGCCGCGCAGTCTTGCGGCTGTAAACGGAAACTGCACGGCGACGAGCACGAAGAGAAGAAGGAGCAACCAGACTGAGGCTACAATCGCGCCACGATAAAGAGGACGATCCATTTTGGGCGCGTCGGGGACACAACGCGCGAGTTCTTTGCTTTCCCGCACGGCGAGCAATGCGCCGTCGTCGCCAAACGCGGCCGTCTGTTCCCAGAAAAGAAAGTTAAAGAAGAGGCGCGCGTTCATGTAAACCATGAAGGCGCCGATGAGCAGGTAAAGGAACACGCTGATGAC
>JBHELY010000110.1:0-5139 GCA_046262815.1 Chthoniobacterales bacterium
GGTAAGCCCGGTTCCGGCTCAGGCCCAGCATTAGGGAGGAAAAGATTTTTTCGGCGACTGCTCAGTCCGGAAAAAGTCGACAGGTGTTACCTGGCCCTGCGATCTTGAATCGTGTCGAGGATGGCGCGGTGAATATCCAATGGACGAGGCTTAGACTTTGAAGCCGGCGCTTCATTCAGCGACGTCATAGCAGCGAACGAATTCACCGCTGTGCCGCAGGTAGTATGATTGCCAATTCCCTGATCGACGTAGGTAGCACACTGTCCGGCGACAAGATTGTTGGTCGAAAAGGGACCCAAAAAAATATCTGAAACCGATGCCGACTCTTGCGAGATGTTATTGGCAAGCGCTTTGTTCGAATCCGCGACCGTTGCGCTATCGAATCCAAGAATTTGAATGGCGCTTCCGTTTGTCCCTTCGATCGTGTTGCTTGAAACTACCGAACTATCCACTGCGCCGACCAGAGCGATGCCGCCCGAGGTCGGAATCAACGAGTGCATCACAATGTGATTATTCGTGATAATGGCGCCATGAGTTCCTTCGGAAACATCAAACCCGACAGCGTCCATCCCGTCCGCATTAGGATGATTGGTGATGATGGTGTTGCCCGAGACCATGTAGCGGGCTTCGGGATAACCGCCGAACAAAATCCCGGCTGGGAAAGCATTGGGATCGCCGGTCTCCATTATCACTAAGTTATTTGTGATGGTTGCGTGGCCGTGGCTCCGGATGACAAGGATACCCAGCGTCTGGACGACTCCGTTGCTCTGGAGGAAGTGGACCGTATTCCCAGTGATGTCGATGTCGGCGGACACTTCGTCGAACTGCATGCCGTTTGCGAAATCGCCAGTCGACATTTCAATAAGATTATCTGCAATCCTGATCCGACCGGTGATCGCATTCTGCGGATCATTGTTCCCGGCAACGAAAATGCCTTCTGTCTCCGTGAATCGAAAGGGAAAGATCAGCGGGACAGGAACCTGGCCTCGGATTACGTTGCCCACGATTTCGCTGCCGGTGGAGCTGATTAGAACGATCGGTGAGTCCATCGGACCTTCGAAATCAATACTCTCGATGTGGGTTTTGACCGGCATAAGACCCAGAAACGGCGCCAAGCCGCCATTGATTGTGGTCATGGATTGACCCACGCGCTCACCGAGGATGGTGACGTCCGTTGTGAGATTTGCGCCGGTGCCATTCTGCACATCGGCAGGGCCAAAGTTGAACGCAGTGGGCTGGCCGACGCTGTTCGTTGCCTTCAGAATAACGGTGCCGCCTCCATCGATAGCGGCTTGGACGTTTTGCACGTCGAGTGGAAACAGACCGGTTGGGTAGACGACGCTACTGGACTTTACGGCGCCAAACGCTTCTGGCGATGCACTAGCTAACGCGAGAACTGCGAGGGCTGGAATGATCCTGGTGATGTAGTTTGCTGTTTTCATGGGTTTTGTTTCTTTCATTCGTTTTGTGATTTGCGTTTCGGGTTTTCGCTCTACGTGATCGGAGCGCAAAAGTGTTTAGCGCCTAACGAGAACAAGGTGAGCTGCCGCGAGCGGGGCCGCCGCCAGCAGGGGCAAAGTGATCGGATCAGAAAGAAAAAGAGATTACTCCGGATTCCGATTCGCCTCATATCTAGATAAGCGCGGTTTCTGGCCGAAACCCACCATTAGAGAGAGAAATTTTTCGGGGACTCCTTAGTCCGGGTTCAGGCGCGCCTTGCGGAGGAAGCGTTCTGGGCGGACGTTTGGGCGGTACCGTGAGCGCAGCAGTTGCCCAGCAACAGGTCACGCAGCTCCTCGGCGAATGGCGCGCAGGAGACCGCGGTGCGTTGGAGAAGTTAATTCCGCTCGTCCAACCCGAGCTGCAGCGGCTGGCCCACCGTTACATGAGTCGGGAGCGACCCGGTCATACCTTGCAAACGACCGCGCTGCTCGACGATGCTTATCTCGAACTTTCGGACAAGACTCATCCCAAATGGCAAAACCGCGCCCACTTCTTTGCCGTCGCCGCTCAGCTCATGCGCCGGATCATGGTCGATCACGCCCGACAACGGCACGCCCTCAAGCGAGGCGGAGACGCGATCAAAGTGGCACTCGACGATTCACTCGTGGCGGGCGAAGGCCGTTCTGCTGAGCTTCTCGCCTTGGACGAAGCGCTGGAGAAGCTTGCTCTCTTCGACATGCGCCAGGCGGAAGTGGTCGAAATGCGCTACTTCGGCGGCCTAACCATGGAAGAAATTGCTGAGGTCATGAAAATCCACGTCAATACTGTCACCCGGGACTGGAAAGCAGCGCGGGCCTGGCTCTTCGCGGCGCTCAACGGGGAGAAGATGGATGCGATCTGAGCACTGGCAGAAGTGCATCGACACCTTTAACTCCGTCCTGGATTATGCGCCTAACGAGCGCGCGACTCTCCTCGAGCAACATTGCGACGGTGACGAAGCCGTACGCCGGGACGTAGAACTTCTTCTCAAGTATCACGACCAATCGGGGGCCTTTATCGAATCGCCGGCGTTCGAGATCGCGCCGCAACTTTTCGTCGGGGACGCCGACGCGCTCCTCGGCCGGCAATTTGCGCATTATCGAATCGAGTCGATCCTGGGCGTCGGCGGCATGGGCGTAGTCTATCTTGCCCACGACGACCGACTCGGCCGCAAGGTCGCTCTTAAATTGTTGCCGCCGGCTTTGACTGCAGATGAGCGACAGCTGCAAAAATTGAAACAGGAAGCGCGCACGACGTCCGCGCTCAACCATCCCAACATCGTGACGATTCACGAAATCGGCGAGATCGATGGGATGCACTACATTGCGTCCGAGTTCATTGAAGGGAACACGCTGCGCGAACGAATGGCGCAGGGGCGGATGGCGCCTGACGAGGCGCTCGACATTGTCATCCAACTCGCTGGCGCGCTCGCAGTAGCTCATGCGGCGGGAATCGTCCATCGCGACATTAAGCCGGAGAACATTATGCTTCGTCACGACGGTTATGTCAAAATCCTGGACTTCGGAATTGCAAAATTCATCCAGCCGCAATCCGGCCATGGCACCCAAACCAACACCCGATTCTTGATCCTCGGGACGGCGCGCTACATGTCGCCGGAACAAGCCCGAGGCGTTGCCGTCGACTCCCGCACCGACATTTGGAGCCTTGGCGTCGTGTTGTACGAAATGATTGCCGCCCGTCCGCCATTCGAAGGAGACACAAACACCGATGTCATGGCGGCAGTGTTGCGCAGCGCAGCGCCGCCGCTCGATCGTTCAACGCCCGCGACGGTGCAACGAATCATCAGCCGTACCCTGGCCAAAGATCCCAACGCTCGTTACCAAAATGCGGCAGATCTCCGCAACGATTTGCAGCGCACCCAATCGAAAAAAGAGCCGTTCGTTAGGCGCTTCTGGCCGATCGCCGCGGCCGGTTTCATTGTGGTCGTTCTGGTCCTGTTTCAGATGACGCGATCCAGTCGGGTTGCGGATGTCTTCGACCGTTCGCGCACCCGGCCGGCGGCGCCAGATCAGAGCGCCGACAAGAGCATCGCCGTGCTGCCGTTTCAAAACCTGAGCGAAGATCCTGCAAACGCCTTTTTCGCCGACGGCGTGCAGAGCGAAATTCTGACCAACCTCTCCAAGGTAGCGGACTTGAAAGTCATTAGTCGCACGAGTGTGATTGCGTATCGCGATACCGCCGGTCGCAATTCGCGCAAGATCGGACAGGAACTGGGAGTAGCTCATCTGCTGGAAGGCAGCGTGCAGCGCGCGGGTAATCGCGTCCGGGTGAATGCGCAGTTGATCGATGCTCAGAATGACGCGCAGCTCTGGGCGTTAAGCTATGACCGCGATCTGGCCGATGTGTTCGCGATCCAGAGTGAGATCGCAAAAGCAATTGCCGGCCAGTTGCAAGCCAAGCTCACCGGCCCAGAACGCCAAAGCATCGCGTCCAAACCGACTGACAACCTTGAAGCGTACGATGCTTACCTCCGGGGCCTGGCTTATAGCCAGAAGACAGCGAGATCATCCGGCAATGACGCCGCCGCCCAGAAATCTCTCAGAGACGCGGTGCAATTGGATCCAAAGTTTGCCCAGGCCTGGGCGTTGCTCTCCTACGTTGATGCCACCGGTTACCTTTCGCTAAGTCTTCAACCAACCGAGGCGCTCCGGGAGGAATCCCGACAGGCTGCCGAAACCGCTCTAAGTCTTCAGCCTAATCTCGGCGAAGCGCTCCAAGCCCAGGGATATTACCATTACGCTTGCCTGAAAGATTATGACACCGCGGAACGCTACTTTGAAAAAGCGCGCCAGTTCCTTCCTAATGGCAGCAGTATTTCCGAATCGGTGGCCTTTCTCTCCCGAAGGCGAGGGCGGTGGGACCGAAGCGAGTCTGCTTTCAACGAAGCGGAGCGACTTGACCCTCGTAACCCTCGCCTGCTCACTCAACACGCCCTTTCCTACATCGCGCTTCGTCGGTTTCCCGAGGCCCTTCGGAAAATCGATCAGATTCTGGATATTATCCCGGACGATACTTATTCGGAGGCACTGAAGGCGGGCATTGCGCAACTGGAGGGCGACCTTCCGCGCGCCGCGGCCCTCCTCGCCCCGCTGCATCCGGGCGCGGATCAGACTGAAGTGTTGGAAGCGCAAGCTTACCAGGCCGTCCTGGAGCGACGCCCTGCCGAGATCATTGCTCGATTAAAGGAGCTCCTGGCGAAAGCTGATCCAGCCCTTGGTTATAACGTCGGGGGACTGCGTTTTTACCTGGGCTGGGCGCAGGATGTGAGCGGCGACCGTGACGGTGCAATGGAAAGTTGGCGACAAGCCCGGAGCGAATTGGAAGCCATCCTGAAAGAACAGCCTGAAAATTATCTGCTCATTGGCGCGCTGGCGTTCACCGATATGGGGCTTGGAGATAAGACCGCTGCCTTGAACTTGATTGAAAACGCCATGGCTCGAAATCCAACCGAGCAAGATGCGGTCTTTGGTCTCCGGCCGCTCGAGATTTTCGCCCGGGTCGCAGCGACCGCGGGAGAATCCGATCGTGCGATCGAGGCCATAGAGAAATTGCTTAGGACACCGTACGGCGGCGTCATGCGGCGGCTGTTACCGCTCACTCCCGCACTCCTGCGGCTCGACCCGATGTTCGATCCGC
>JBHELY010000111.1:0-299 GCA_046262815.1 Chthoniobacterales bacterium
CGCCTTGACGATGCGCTGAATCGCGGCGCTGGTCCTGGCAAGCTCGTAGTAATGGCGCGTGATCTTCACTGGCATCCGGGATTCAACGTCACGCTCGGTGCCCTTGAGCACTTTCAGGCGTGTCACCTCGTCCGCCGAGTAGAAGCTGAGCATGTCCTCCGGCGCCTTCTCGTGGAAGAAGGGGCCGAGCCCACTGATAATTTCCCGCTCATAGCGGGCGTCTTCGACGCTCTCGAGAAACTTCTGCTCGCGTGCGGTGGGGACGTGGGGTTGTGGCTGTGTCATCGTTCGGGCTCCTT
>JBHELY010000111.1:309-5102 GCA_046262815.1 Chthoniobacterales bacterium
TAATGTCTATCGATCAGTTCCCCATTTCTACGCCCGAATCCCATCCTACAAAAGCATTTTTGGCGAAGGTCGATCGTGCGTCATTTGGAGAATTTGCAGCGCAAAGGCAGCTTTAAAGGATTCAATTAGCACGCGGTCAGCCTGATTATCGCGGAAACCGATCCGCGGAAACAGCGCTGACGCGCAAGCTCCAAATCCCAAGCACCAAGCTCCAAAGAAGCACCAAATTTCAAGCTCCAATTATCCATTTGAGCATGCCTTTGAAGTTTGGAGCTTGGAGCTTCTTTGGAATTTGGAGCTTGGGGCTTTTCGCGCGATATTTTCAGACGACGGGCGCGAGCCTTTTTAGAAACTCTCTAAGTACGATCGTTTATGGAACCTGTTTACATTCTCGGCGGCGGCCGAACTGATTTTAAGCGCAACCTGAAGAAGGAAGGAAAAACGATCCGCGATTTAATCACGGAATCCGGACGGAAGGCGATCGACGATGCGAAGATCGATCCGGCGGAAATCCAGGCCGCGACGGTGGGGAATTTCAACGCGGGCGGATTCACGAAGCAACTGCATCTCGGCGCGTTCGTGCCGGAGATCGATCCGAAATTGCACGGTATCCCGACGATGCATACGGAAGCGGCCTGCGCTTCCGGCGCGTTGTCGGTGCTGCTCGGCGCGCAATGGATCACCGGCGGACTGCACGACACGGTCCTCGTCGTTGGCGCGGAACAACAGAAGACGATGTCATCGCTCGAGGGCGGCGACGTTCTAGGAGCGGCCGCCGATTATCACATCGAGAAACCGGAGTACGGCGACTTCATGTTCCCGAAATTATTCGGACGCATCGCGCAGATTTACATCGAGAAATATGGGGCGACGCCGGACGATCTCGCGGCGGTTGCTTACAAAAATTACGCGCACGCGCGGCTGAATCCGCTCGCACAAATGCGGGACGCGAACCTGACCTTCGATTACGCGTCGCAGGTGTCCGAGAAAAACCCGTCCGTCGCTCCGCCGTTGCGCGTGACGGATTGCTCGCAGATCACCGATGGCGGCGCGGCGATCATGCTCGTGTCGGGCAAGTATCTCGATCGGATCGGCCGCGATAAATCGAGATTGCCGCGCTTGCTCGGTTTCGGCAGCACGACGGATTATCTGGCGCTGGAAAAGAAAGACGCGCCGACTTTTTCGACTGCGCGCAAAGCAGCCGAAAAAGCATTCGCGATGGCGAATCTCAAGCCGCGCGACATGCAAGGCGTGGAAGTGCACGATTGCTTTTCCATTACCGAGATCGTCGCATACGAGATCCTCGGGTTAGCCGAGCCCGGCAAGGGCGCGGAGCTAGCCAAGAGCGGCGCGACCGCATTGCCCCAGGTGCGCGGCGAACACGTCACCGGGAAGATCGGCTGGGAAATTCCTGTGAATGTCGGCGGTGGTTTGATTGGCGACGGCCACCCGGTCGGCGCAACGGGCGTCCGGCAGGTCTACGAAGCGTTCCAGCAGCTGACCGAACAGGGCGGCGCTCGTCAGGTCGCAGGCGCGAAAAAATATCTGACCTTCAACATGGGCGGCAGCCTCACGACGAGCGTCGCCATGATTTGGGGGCAAGACTAAGAACGGAAACCGTTGCTTACGCGGCGTGCGCGTGATCGCGGGCGACCGCATCCAGGTGCGCGTGGAGGAGCGACAGGCGCACCTTCACGGCTTCGCAACGCTGGCGTTCGCGGGTCGCATCGCCTTCCGGCAAATGCTGGTTTTCGTACGGATTCCGCGCCGGCTTGAGCGCGTTCTCGACGAAATCGTTCGCGATCCGGGTGCGCTCGAGGTTGAGCGGGTTTGTGACCTTCTCGGCCTCGGCGAGGGCGAGGTCGCGGATCGTGGCATACGCCCGGATTTCATCAGCGATGTAGGTCGACATTGCAAAAGGGACGGAGGACAAGGTCGTGGCTTGCTTGGTTCGCTTGAATCTCGGCCGGACGATTGAGCTTCGGGACTTGTGGGTTGGTTGCATGGGCTCAGGAAAAAGCAGCTCCTGTACCGGCAATTGCGCCGCGAGGCCACGGATTGAGCGGCTTAGACGATTGCTGCGCCGCCCGGCCTCGCTAGATTCCTTCGATGAGCGCGCCTGACTCCGTCTCGACAATGGCGGTCTTTCTCGATTTGGAAAATTTGGCGATTGGTGCGCAGGACGCGCAAATTCCGGCGTTCGATGTTCGCAAGGTGCTCGAGCGGCTGCTCCTCAGAGGCCACATCGTGGTGAAGAAGGCCTACTGCGATTTCGACCGCTACAAGACGTTCAAGCGCGGGCTGCACGAAACAGCGTTCGAATTGATCGAAATTCCGCACGTTCGCCAAGCTAACAAGAATTCGGCCGACATCCGGATGGTGGTGGACGCGCTCGACCTTTGTTACACAAAGAGCCACGTCGATACATTCGTGATCATCAGCGGCGACTCGGATTTTTCGCCGCTCGTGAGCAAGCTGCGGGAGAACGCCAAAACTGTCATTGGCGTCGGCGTAAAGAAATCGACCTCCGATCTGTTCATCAATAACTGCGACGAGTTTATTTATTACGACGACCTGGTCCGCGTTGCGCCGGCGAAGAGCCGCCGGACCACTCAAGCGCCGGCGCCAGCGTCAGCGTCCAAGGTTGCGATCGGCAAAGAGAACAGTCTTTCCGTGGATCGCGCGCTCGACCTCGTCGCCAAAACTGTCGACGCGTTGCGGTCTGAGAAAGGCGAGGACTATGCGATTCGGGGTTCACTCGTGAAGCAGGCGATCAAACGACAGAACCCGGGCTTCAACGAGCGCGCCCACGGTTTCCGCGCGTTCAACGACCTGCTCTTCGAAGCGCAAAAGCGCGGCCTGCTCAAACTCGAGGATGACAAGCAGGCCGGGACCTACATTGTCCACCCGGTCGAGTAGGGGAAGTTATTTGCGCCGATATTTTTCCCGATACTTGTCCCGCAATCGCGTTTGCCGATTCGACAAATCGATCTTACGGCCGTCGACAAACGCGGTCTCGACTTGCGTCGGAAAATCCAGCGGATCGCCGTTGGTCACGATCAACGTCGCGGCTTTGCCGGTTTCGAGCGACCCAAGCTTGTCGGCTACGCCAAGAATTTGCGCCGGATAAAGCGTGACGGCTTTCAAGGCTTCTTCCTTCGGCAAACCATAACCCGCGGCGAGTCCCGCCTCGTACCCGACATTGCGTTCGTTCGTCTCCGCGCCGCGGCCATTCGACGCGATGCAGAATTTCACGCCGGCCTGCTGCAACTTCGCCGCGCTGCTCCAGGCGCTATCGTAATCGTCGTCGCGCCGCGGCGGCAGACTGGTCGCCGGGCCGAGGATCACGGCCACGCCGCTCTCCTTTAGTTGCGGTGCGATGCGCCAGGCATCGTCGCCATCCACCAGCACGAATTTGAGCTGCATCTCTTTCGACCAGGCAAGCGCCGCCTGGATTTGCGCGAGCGTGCTGGCGTGGATGAAGAGCGGCAGTTTGCCGTCGAACACCGGCATCAATGCTTCCCATCGCAAATCGGTTTTGAAATCCGGCCCTGGATTCTTGCGTGCCTGCCAATAGGCACGCGCATTAGCGAACGCGTCCCGGATCTGTTTTTGCGCTTTCTCGATTTCCTTCTGCTGATCTTTCACGGACTTCCGCGCCCGCGGCCGGCGATCGATCGTGAGGTTCGGCCAGCGTAAATGCATCGCGGCTGGCGAAAGCACCGTCATCTCCTCAGGCGTCCAACCTTCGAGACGCAACACCGCTGATTGTCCGGAAATGATTCCGCCTTCGGGAACAGACAGCGCCGTCAGCACTCCGGCCGCGCGCGCGACTGGAATCAATTCGCTGTCCGGATTCACGCTTGTGATGCTGCGCACATTCGGGTTGAGCGCGCCGGCTTCCTCTACGTCCACCGTCGAGCGAACCGCACCGATTTCGACAAGGCCGAGCACCGTGTTCGCGTTGATCAACCCGGGATAAACATGTTTGCCGTTCGCCTCGATCACTTCCGCCCCGGACGGAATCGCCGCGTCCGCTCCGAGCGCCGTGATCTTTCCGTTCTCGAAAACAATCGTGCCATTCGGAATGTCCGGTCCGCTCACCGGATGAATCATCGCGCCCTTGATTGCGATCGGTTTGGTTTGCGCCGCCGCCGGAATTGTATCCGACGCGTTAATGCTCGCGGTCGCCCACAGTGCGATTGCGATGAAGAAAACACGCTTCATTCCGACGCGTCCTCCATGCAGGTATGTTTGTCGTGCCCGTCACCGTAGATCGGCGCCAGCTCGCGATCGCGGTGCTCGTCGTGCGCGGAAACCTTCGGCGGTTCTTTGTCATCCTTCTTCTCGCCATCGCCTTCCTTGCCGGGGCCGATTTCTTTCAACCGTTCGACGAGCGCTTTCTGGACGAGCGCTTCGCGTTGCGCCGCGAAATTTTTTCGCGCTTCCGCGTCCTCAGCGCGATCGAAGTATTTCCGGCCGTCGATCCACGTCTGTTGCACGCGCGCGTAATTCGAGAGCGGATTCGCCGTCCAAATCACGAAGTCCGCGTCCTTGCCGTTTTCCAACGACCCGACCTTCGCGTCGATCCGCAATTGCTTCGCCGGATTGATCGTGACGAGCTTCAACGCGTCTTCCGGCGAAAGCCCGCCGTACTTCGTCGACTTCGCCGCTTCCGTGTTGAGCCGGCGCGCGAGATCGCCGCTGTCGGAATTCACCGACGCGAGCACGTTCTGCCCATTCATCATCGCGGCGTTATCCGGAATCGCGTCGTAAACTTCGAATTTGTAGCC
>JBHELY010000112.1:0-4896 GCA_046262815.1 Chthoniobacterales bacterium
CCCATCGGCATCCCCCACTCCGACAGCGCGCCATCGATCTCCTCCGCGCTGACGCCGTTCTGAAACATTTCCGCCGCATCCAAGAGGTACGGGAACAGAACGCGGTTCACGAGAAATCCCGGCGAATCCTGGACGAGCACGGGCAGCTTTCCGATCTGCCGCGCAAAGCCAAGAGCGCGTTCACGCGTTTCCTCAACCGTGTCGCGGCCAACGACGACTTCGATGAGCTTCATTCGGCTGACCGGATTAAAGAAATGCAGACCGACGACGCGGGCGGGCATCGCCGTGCTCTGGGCCAGGTCATTGATCGGCAACGCCGACGTGTTGGTGGCGAGGATCGCAGTCTCCGGAGTGTTCGCCGCGAGCTCCTCGAAAATCTTTTTCTTGATCTCCAACTTCTCCGAAGCCGCCTCGATAACAATCTGAACGTCGCGCAACGGAACCGGCTGGGTGGAGGCCACGATCCGGGCGCGGCCTTCCTTCGCTTTCGTTTCGTTCATCAGCCCGCGCTTCACCGCATCGCCGTAAGTCTTATCGATGTTCGCCAGGCCACGATCGATCGCCGCCGAGTCGACATCGCGCAGAATCACGGAAACGCCACGCGAGCTGAGCCATTGCGCGATCCCCGAACCCATCACGCCCGCGCCGATCACGGCGGCGTGCATTACTTTTTCCGGCGGCGCTTTCGAGGAACCCTTTCGGTACTTGTCGGCCAGGAAAAAATTCCGGATCAGGTTTTGAGTTGTTTCCGTTGCGCCGAGCTCGCTGATCGCATCGACTTCCATGGCAAGCGATTCGTCGATGGATGAATTGCCGGCGCGTTTGATGATTTCGAAGGCGCGGCCAGGCGCGGCATTGGCGCCAGCCTTTGGAGGGCTGAGCTCCTGCGAAGCCACGGTTGTCGCCGGTTTACGTTTTCCTTCCGTTAATTTTTTTCGCGCCGAATCGAGAAGCCGTTCTTTCGGAACCACCTCATCGACGAGTCCCAGTTTCAACGCCTCGGCGCCGCTGTGCAGTTTGCCTTTCAAAATGACTTCGGCTGCGTTGGCGGCGCCGACCAGGCGAGGCAAACGCGTCGCCCCGCCCCATGCGGGCACGAGTCCCAGCGTCGTCTCCGGCAACCCAATCTTCGTCGCGGGATCGTCGGACGCGACGCGGTAATCGCACGCCAACGTTATTTCGTACCCGCCGCCGGCGCACGCCCCATGAATTGCGGCCACGCTCGGCACTTTCAGCGCCGCGAGCCGGTTGAAAACTTTCTGGCCTTCCGCGATGAAGCCGCGCATTTCACCGGTTTGCGCCTGCTTCAGGAGCGTCTTCAAATCCGCGCCCGCGATGAAGATCGATTTCTTCGCCGAGGTCACGATCAGGCCTTTGATCGACGCATCCTTTTCGATCGCGTCGACGTGCTCGCGCAGGTTATCCATCGTCGCTGCGTCGAAAATGTTCGCGCCCGATTCCGGGCGGTCGAAGGTCAGAATGCAGATTCCGTCCGCACCAATTTCCCGCCGAATTAATTGACCAGTCGCTTCTGCTGCCATCCGTTTCACTTTGGCCGGTTTCCCCAAAATTCCAAGCGCGACCGCGCAGTTGTAGCGACGGCGCTCTGTCGCCGTGAGACGCGTGTTTACGGCGACAGGGCGCCGTCGCTACAACAATTGCACTCCGCAAATCCGAATGTTACAAAGCTCGGCGGCGCACGCGGTCACGGGGTTTCAATTGCTCATCGTTTATGGTCGGAAAAATTCTCCTGCCGGAAATTCGGGACCTGATTGCGGAACGCAATTTCGGGGCGCTCCGGGAATTGTTTCGCGAAATGCCGCCGGCCGACGTCGCCGAGGTGATCCTCGATCTGCCTGAAGACGAGCAGGTCATTATTTTTCGGCTCTTGCCCAACGCGCTCGCGGCCGACGTCTTTGAGTATCTCGACGCCGAGCCGCAGCAACAATTGCTCAAGGCGATGGCGCACGAGCAGGTCGCCGCAATTCTCAATGAGATGTCGCCGGACGACCGGACTGCGTTGCTCGAGGAGATGCCGAGCGCTGCCGCGCGACAACTCATCAAGGTTCTCACGCCGGACGAACGTCGCATCGCCCAGGCGCTTCTCGGTTATCCCGAGGCCAGCGTCGGCCGCCTGATGACGCCGGACTTCATTGCGACTCACGACGATTGGACGGTGAGAGAAGTGCTCGATCACATCCGCGAATTCGGGCGGGACAGCGAAACGCTGAATGTGATTTACGTCGTCGACGAGCGCGGAAAACTCATCGACGACCTGCGGATGCGTGAGTTTCTTCTCAGGCCGCTCGATGCCAAAGTCAGAGATTTCCGCGACCGGACGTTTGTCGCGCTGAAGGTGAACGACACCCAGGAGGAAGCGCTCAATGCTTTCCGGAAATACGACCGCGTCGCGTTGCCGGTCGTCGATTCGAACAATGTCCTCGTCGGCATCGTGACGAGCGACGACATGCTGGACGTTGCCGAAGAAGAAGCGACCGAAGACATCCAGAAATTCGGCGGCATGGAAGCGCTGGACGAACCGTACATGCGGATCTCGCTTCTCCGGATGGTCCGAAAGCGCGCCGGCTGGCTCATCATTTTGTTCCTCGGCGAAATGCTCACGGCGTCTGCGATGGGTTATTACGAGGGAGAAATCGCGAAAGCCGTCGTCCTGGCGCTCTTCCTTCCGCTGATTATTTCAAGCGGCGGCAATTCCGGGTCGCAGGCTTCGACGCTGATCATCCGCGCGATGGCGCTGGGCGAGGTCACGTTGCGCGATTGGTTTCGCGTCATGCGCAAAGAAATCATGGCGGGCCTGCTTCTGGGATGCGTCCTTGGATTGATCGGGTTCATGCGGGTTGCGCTTTGGTCGCAGTTTTCGACAATTTACGGACCGCATTGGCTGCTCGTCGCGTTTACGGTCGGATTCGCCCTGGTGGGCGTCGTGCTGTGGGGATCGCTCTCCGGATCGATGCTGCCGTTTATTTTGCGCCGCTTCGGCGCCGACCCGGCCACTTCCTCCGCCCCCTTTGTAGCCACCTTGGTGGACGTAACCGGCCTCATCATCTATTTCAGCATTGCCTTGCTCATCATGCGGGGTGCAATGCTATGAGGACATGAGCGCGCGGACAGATATTGTAGGGCGTCTCTGTGAGACGCCCCGTGCGTTGGCGATGGCGTTTCGCAGAAACGCCCTACAATAATTTTATGTTCTCGATCCGCCAATTCTTCGGTCACGACGAAAAGTTCTACGATCTCCTCGAAGCGAGCGCGCAACAGGCAGACAGCAGCGTTCACCATCTCGTGGCCCTCCTCGGAAAACTCGAACACCACGAGCCGCCGCAAAGCCTCGAGGAATTCGTCGCCAGCCGGCGCGAAGATAAGCGGATCACGCAGGAATTAACCGAGCAGCTTTGCAAAACTTTCATCACTCCGCTCGAGCGCGAAGACATCCAGGCGCTGGCCGCGGCCCTTTATAAGATTCCCAAGACGGTCGAGAAAATCGGCGAGCGGATCCTGATTTTTCCCGCGGACCTGCACGGACGTAGTTTCAAGAAACATTTGGACCTGCTCGATCAGGCGGCGGAAACCGTCCTCGCAATGGTGAAGGAATTGCGGAAAGGGACCGACATTGCGAGGGCCCGCGAGATGAACGCGCGACTGCAAACCATCGAAGGCGACGCCGACAAGCTGGAGCTGGAATTGCTCCACGATCTTTACCACGGCCAGGACGACACGAAGCAAATCATTTTCCTGCGCGATCTCTACGAGCTCCTGGAAAAAGTCATCGACCGCTGCCGCGACGCCGGCAATGTCATTCTGCAGGTAGTCCTGAAGCACTCCTGATCCGCAACCAAACGCTGGCCGCATGATTCTGTTCATCATCGTGGTGCTCGTGGCCATCGCGTTCGAATACATCAACGGCTTTCACGACGCGGCGAATGCGATCGCGACCGTCGTCTCAACGAAAGTGCTTACTCCGCGGCAGGCGATCGCGATGGCCGCTTTTTTCAATCTCACCGGCGCGCTCATGGGCACCGCCGTCGCTTCGACCATCGGCAAGGGAATCGTCGATACGAAAGTGGTCGATATGAAGACCGTGTTGTGCGCGCTTCTCGGCGCGATCATCTGGAACTTGCTAACGTGGTGGCTTGGCTTGCCTTCGAGTTCCAGCCACGCACTCATCGGCGGCTTATGCGGCGCGGCGCTCGCTACTGCGCACGGCGATTGGTCGGTCTTGAAATGGAGCACCGGTCTCACCCCGAAAGTCATCGTGCCGATGTTCACCTCGCCCGTGATCGGTTTTCTGCTCGGCGCAATTTTGATGGGTTTGCTTTTTCTTATTCTGCGTTCGTTCACGCCGCATTTCGTCCATTCGATTTTCGGCAAACTCCAATTGGTGAGCGCCGCCTGGATGGCGCACAGCCACGGGACGAATGACGCGCAGAAAACCATGGGCATCATCGCGCTCGCGCTCTTCACCGGGACGAAGGACGGCATCTTCAAAGATCTGCCGCCGATGTTTCAATTCTTAAACACTCCCGACTTCGTCGTTGCGAAATGGGTCATTGTCCTTTGCGCCGCCACCATGGCTGCCGGCACCGCGGCCGGCGGCTGGCGAATCATCCGGACCATGGGCAGCAAGGTCGTGAAGCTGGACCCCGTTCACGGCTTCGCCGCAGAGACGACGGCCGCCTCGGTGATCTTCGGCGCGTCCCACTTTGGGATGCCGGTGTCCACCACCCACGTCATCTCGAGCGCGATCATGGGCGCCGGCTCGTCCGATCGATCCTCTCCGCGGCGTGTGCGCTGGCGCTCGGCGCCGCCTGTCGTCAGGACATGCACGATCAGCCAAAGTACAAGCCGTATCGCGCATCCGACTTCTTCGAGGACGGG
>JBHELY010000113.1:0-4875 GCA_046262815.1 Chthoniobacterales bacterium
CTTCTCATCTCGTCCGTCGCGGCCAGCCTTTGCTTCGCCGCGGACGACGCCTTTATGGGAACCTGGAAACTCAATGAAGCGAAATCGAAAATCGGGACCGGCATGCCGAAGAACGACACCGTTGTTTATGCACAAAAGGGTGACGAGGTGTCGATCACCGTCGACGGCACGGACGCCGGCAAAGCAGTGCATCATGTCTGGACGGGCAAATTCGATGGAAAAGATTATGCGGCCAAAGGCAGTGACATGCACAACACGCGGGCCTACACGAAAGTCGACGCGACAACGCTCACCTACAAAGTGAAGAAGGACGGCAAGGATGTTGGCAGCGGCAAAGTCGTCATCGCGGCTGACGGCAAAAGCCGCACCGTCACGGAAAGCAATACCGGCAAAGACGGCAAGGAAGTGATGACGACAGCCGTTTACGACAAGCAGTAGAGTTTCATAGCGTGAATCACCAGGGCGCCACCCGAAGAAGAAGTGTGGTAGGTCTGACGGTGGCGTTCTGGTTCTGCGGCGCGCTTGGGGTTTCGGCGTCGGGCATTCTCACCCAGGTGAGGCCGCCGATGCCCCAGGTGCTGATCGCGGTTCTAACAATCGCGTCGCTGACCGCCGTTTTGAGCGTGCCAATCTTTCGCGCGTGGGCAGATGACATAGCGATTCGAATAGTCATTGCGATCCATCTGACGCGGTTTGTCGGCATTTACTTTCTTATTCTCGCTGAACAAGGGGCGCTGTCCCCGCGCTTTGCTCGGCCGGCTGGTTACGGCGATGTCCTGGTGGCAACGATCGCGGTCGCAGTGATTTTGATTGGTCCGCCAGGCAACGGGTGGCGGCGCGGTCTTTATCTCATCTGGAATTCGCTCGGGCTCGTGGACATTCTTCTGGTCGTTGGGAACGCGGCGCGGGTTGGTCTCGCCGATCCTCAATCGATGCAGCCGCTCCTGCGATTCCCGCTAAGTCTGTTGCCGACCTTCCTGGTGCCGCTGATCATCACAACCCACATCATCATCTTTCGTCGGCTTTCCAGGTGAGGAATTTGGCCAGCCGTCGCGCACTGTTATTTTTCACTTCTGTCGTGTGCGGAGAACGTGTTAAATTCGGACCGGAGGTTCACCTGATATGAAAAAACTGAATTCGGCGATTGTTGTTCTTGTTCTGACTGTCTGTGGGCTGTTCTTTGCGGGCGCCAGCCAAAGCGCGGCCGGGCCATCGGAAAATTATTCGCGAGGCGCGAATGGCGTCCTGCGCATGAAGCATTCGGTGACGCTCGGGATCAACATTCCGATCGACGTCTGGATTGATGGCAGGCACGCGGAAGCTTTCACGAGGGGACACGTTTTCGAGCGGCAACTGTCGCCAGGCCGCCATGATTTGTATGCGAGTCGTCCGGGCCAGCTTTACAGTTCTTTCTACGGCACGCTCGATGTCCAACCCGGAATGACCTACTCGTTCGTGGTGAAGTCCACGCCGAACCAGCTCTATCTCGTGCCTGTTGGGGGTTTCGAATAGCGAGCTTCGGTGGGGGCCGAGCCGCCGGGACCAGTCCGAGCTTCTAGCGAAGTCGTAGCCATGTTTGCGGTAGAAGCTCGCGATCGCGTTCGCGAACGTGTGCTTGAAATGGCCGCGAATGACGACCGCGTCGTCGCGGGAGCTATCGTTGGGTCGCTGGCCCTTTCAACCGGCGACCGCTGGTCCGATCTCGATCTGACTTTTGCGGTCAACGATGCGGCACCGGTCGGAGATGTGCTGGCGGACTGGACCGCAAAGATTGTGCAGGAATTCGATGCGGCGCACTTGTTTGATCTGGCAGCGGGCGCGTCGATTTATCGCGTCTTTTTGTTGCCGGGCTGTCTCCAGTTCGATCTTTCCTTTACGCCGGCGGCGCAGTTCGGCGCGACCAGCCCGCGGTTCAAGTTGCTCTTTGGGAAAGCGGTGGAGAAGCAGCACATTCAACCAACGCCCGCGCACGAACTGTTTGGTTATGCGGTGCATCATGTGGTGCGCGCACGAATCTGTATTGAGCGCGGTCGTTATTGGCAGGCGGAATATTGGATAAGTAGCGCGCGCGATTACGCGCTCAGCCTGGCCTGCCGGCTGCGGAACCTTTCGCCTTTTTACGGTCGCAGTTACGACGATCTGCCCGAGGCTGTCCGGGAACGTTTCCTCGGGGCGTTACCGGTTTCGCTGCAACGCGATCATCTCTTGGCGGCGCTGCGTGTCGTCATCGATGGTTTGCTCGAGGAAGCAGCCGAGTTGCCAGACACCGGCGCGAAGATCGAGCCGCGTCTCCGTGAACTGACCCAGGCATAGGAGCCACGCTTTTTCTTCGTTCTTTGAACTCTGCCCGCCGCCTGTTAGTCTGACTTCACTATGAACACAAAACTTCTGGCAGGAATTTTGAGCGCTCTGGCTTTGGTCGCACTCGAGGGCGCTGAAACCCAAAGCCCGGCGCCCGCGACGAGCGATAAGCCAACAATGCACACGGAAAATCAACCGACGGCGGGACAGACAGCGCCCGATTTCAGTTTGCCCAGCGCCGATGGCGCGGCGGTGAGCCTGAAGGATTTTAAGGGGAAATGGGTGGTGCTTTATTTTTACCCGAAGGATTTCACCAGCGGCTGCACACTGGAGGCGAAAAATTTTGAACGCGACCAGTCGAAGTACCAAACCGAGGGTGCGGTGGTCGTGGGCGTGAGCGTGGACACCGCGCAATCGCACAAGGATTTTTGCGCGAAGGAAGGGCTGAACTTCAAGCTCCTGGCCGATCCGGAAGGGAAGACAGTCGCGGCTTATGGTTCCGCGATGGAGTACAAAGGCGCGAAGATGGCCGCGCGAAATACGTTCCTGATCGATCCGCAGGGAAAGATCGCGAAAGTGTATACGTCGGTGAAACCGGCCGAACACAGCGAGCAGGTCTTGAAGGACCTCGCCGAGCTGAAGAAAAAAGCGTAACTCTAGCGGCGGTCTATGACCGCCGACGTCGGGTGCAGAAGAAGATTCGGCGGTCATAGACGGCCGCTACAACGATGGACTCACCTTTTCTAGGACTGCGCACAGTCATCTACCACGCGCCGGATTTGGCGGAGACCAAAAGCTGGTACGTGAAAGCGTTGGGGATCGAGCCGTACTTTGATCAGCCGTTCTACGTCGGCTTCAATGTCAGCGGCTATGAGCTGGGGCTTGATCCGGATGCTTCGAGCACTCCGGGCGGGAAGAGTGGCGCGGTGGTTTATTGGGGAGTGGCGAATGCGGAAGAAGCTTTTCGGCGATTGATTTCGCTCGGCGCGACGGAGCGTTCAGCCGTGCAGGAAGTAGGCGAGGGGATTCGCGTCGCGACTGTCTTCGATCCGTTCGGCAATATTTTTGGGATCATCGAGAATCCACATTTCAAGCTACCGTAGGCAGAAATCCGCGCCTAACGAAAGGATGCAGCCCCGGACGCATTCGGGGCTGATCCGTTCTCGTTAAATTTCCGCGGGTAGGAGGCTAGTAGCCGTGGGTGAAGAGGCCGTAATGTTCATTGGCCTCAGAGGTAATCATGCTGCCTTCGCCTCCGCGATCCATTCGCTTTTGCAGTTCGTCCCTGTTCCAAACGATCACAGTTCGATCCGGGGCCGTACTCGCTTCCTCCCAGTGACCTGCAAGATTGGTCCCCGTTTTCGGCGCCACCCAGACGAAGCGTTTGCCATCGATGGTCCGGTATTTTGGCCCGCCCGCGTTGGCGATGGTTTCGTCGTTCAAGACCTGGCCGCTGATCTCACTGCCGGGAGCTACCTGAATCTTCATCGCCGCGCCGCCACGCGTGAGGGTCTCGCCCGCTACCCCATCAGCAATCACCTTCTTTTTTCCCGCCGAGACCACGAACAGGTACTGATTGCCTTTCACGGCAGCACTTCGGGTGTTGAACTGAACCACGTACTTGCCCGCGGGCAGATTCCCGGTCGCAAACGTGGCCGTTGCATTGATGACCTGCTTGAACACGACCTTCTCTGTGGCGTCGAAAACGGTCACGTCCATTGAAGGGATGCCGCCATAAGCTGTGTTCAGAAACGCAGCCAGGGCGAGGAATAGCAACAGTGATTTAAGTTGTTTTGTCATGCGACCAGATTCCCGCTTCCCACGCCGACCGCCATGTCCAGATCGGAAGAACGGTGCAGGCCAGTTGGAACAATCGGAGGTCATTGACTTTCAGCCGCAGTCGGCCTCGTTCTCGTATGGCGATGCAACGACGGGTCCCAAATCGACGACGCCAACGATCCATCATCGCCTTCGAAATGGTGCGGTTGGATCGGACCGCGGCGGAGCCGCTGCATCATCAACTTTATCGTCAGATTCGCGACGAACTGAGATCGGGAAACTTTAACCCGACTTCTTCACGCTTGCCTTCTTCACGAGCTTTGGCGGCGGAGCTGGGCGTTTCGAGGCTCACCGTCAACGAGGCGTTCGCGCAACTTCATGGCGAAGGCTATCTCATCACGAAAGCTCGGTCGGGGATGTTCGTGGCGGACCCGCTTCCGGATACTTTTCTCGCTGCGGATAACGAGATGATCTCACCGCAGCTCAGGCAAGAGAGACGCGTCTCTAAAAGGGTGAGCCGGATTCCAGATGCGCGGACGGGCGACCGGTTTGATTTGGGCCCAACGGACGCTCCGCCCGGCGTCCTGTTACAGTCCGGGATTCCAGCAGTCGACGAATTTCCGCTCGCGATCTGGGAACGCCTGCGTGCGCAAATCCTGGCGAAGAAGGGAGTGAATCTGTTGCGCTACGGTTCCAATCGCGGCGACACCGATTTGCGCGAAGCGCTCTGCGCCTACCTGTGTGATTTCCGCGGAGCACGTTGTCATCCGGACCAAATTCTCATCGTGGCGGGAA
>JBHELY010000114.1:0-4813 GCA_046262815.1 Chthoniobacterales bacterium
ATACAAGGGCACGCCGTTCGAGCGGCCGCTTCATTCCGCCTTTCGAAAACTCACGGATGGACTGAAAGATCGCGTCTCGTTTTCCTGGCACGATTTGGAGGACGCGATTTCATTTCGCAGCGCCGGCGCCAGCGTGGCCGATCTCGAAATGTTCGAAACCGTCAGCAAAGGCGTGCTTCGGCGCGTTGAGCTCGAGTTCGAATACCGAAAACTGAAGAGCAGCGGCTACGAACCGCGCCGGGTTCGGCCGTATCACCTCGGTTGCCTGGAAAATCAGTGGTACTTGTTCGCGGAAGATCTTGAGCGACGGCAATTGCGGACGTTTGCGCTGCCACGAATGCGCAAAGTGAGGCTGACCACGAAAGGTTTTCGTCGACCGGCCGATTTTTCCATCACCCAAATCCTAAGCGGTAGCTTCGGCGTTTATTCCTCGGGCAAGAAACAACGAATCCGAATTCAGTTTGACGCGTTCGCTGCACGCCTCGTGGCGGAACGGAAATGGCACGACTCGCAAAGCGTTCGCGAGAGAACTGACGGCTCCATCCTCCTCGAGTTGGAACTTGGCGGCCTCGAGGAAATTGAGCGCTGGATTTTAAGTTGGGGCAAACACGCGACAGTCCTAGACCCGAAAGAACTCGCGAGGCGCATTTGCGATGAAGCGGAGGCGATCGCCAAGTTGTATCGCGATTAGCGGAAACGCGCGGCCTGTTCCGGCCGGTTCCAATCGTCGTAAAGCTTCGCGAGGCGTTGACGGGCCTCGACCGTTCGCTTGTTTTCGTCGCCTGCCTTGCTTTGGAGTTTGTTATAGCTGTCAGTGAGCAAGGGCTCGGCATCGGCGTACCGTTTTTGCACGGTGAGGCATTCACCGAGCGCGCTGGCAGCATAAAGGATCATTAGGTCGTCCTTGAGTAGGACTTTTCGGCGAATCGCGAGCGCCTCCCTCAAATAAGGCTCGCCTTCGATCGCTTTGTGCTCGCGCGTTAGGGCTAGTCCCAAAGTTACATCAGTGCTGGCGATTGAAGGGTTTTCAGGACGGAGGTATTTGTGAAGTAAGGCGAGGGACGCTCGATCTTCGGTTTCGGTACTCTGATAATCGCCTTTAAGGAAGTAAACGGATCCCAACGCCGCCTTTAAAGTGCCGACACTGTAATTATCGTTCCCGCCCAGTACTTCGCTATATAACGCTTCGCTTTGCTTTAACACTGCCTCCGCCTCGGGATAGGCTGCTTTGTTTGTGAGGAGAAGGCCCAGGAAGAACTGCGCCTGCGCGAGATAAATCCGGTAACGCGGGTCGACTCGGCCGCCAAGCTCGATGGCCTGTCGATAAAGTGGCTCTGCTGAGTCTGCTTCGCCAGCCTTTTCATGCGCAGCCGCCAGCATGACTAGCGATGTCATGTAATAACCATTGTTCCCACCGAGGTGTTTTTTGATCAACTCCGAGGCCTCCATTAGGCAGGTTTGAGCTGCCTTTGGATTATTGTTATAGATCAAGTTGACTCCCAGAGCGTATAAGGCCACACCCAAGTCCTCATGGCCACGAGGATGAAGCTTGCGTTGGAGATCTACAGCTTTACGTGAAACCGATTCGCCTTCGGCGCCTTTGTTAAGGTTGGATAAAGTCAGTCCCAGCCAGCCCATCGTTGTAGCGGTAGTGGAGTGCAGTTCCCCATTAGCTTTCAAACTCGCCTCGAGTGCAGCGCGGAGATTTGTCTCGGCTAATTGGTATTGTCCCAGGCCAACATAAGTTCGCCCAAGAGTCATCAACACATCTGCCATGACCTGAGGTTGATTTGCCAGCTCTCTCCTGGCGCGGGTGGAGGCGTCCTTCAGCACGTCGGTTACCTTGATATCAACGCCCTTTGAATCGGGCGCGGGAGCGGACAGCATGTCCTGCAAGAAAGTGCTGATGCGACGGGCCACATCGCGCTGGGCCCGCGCCTGGCGGGCTTCCCAAAGCGCCGCAATCAAACCTCCGACAATCGCCAGCGCCACCAGGGCCGTCGCGGCGACCCCGACGCGATGACGCCGGATAAATTTCGCACTGCGATAACCGATCGCGTCTTTTCGGGCGATCACCGGCAAGCCTTCCAAATGGCGCCGGATATCATCGGAGAATTGTGCGACCGAAGCATACCGACGCGATGGCTCTTTGCGCATCGCTGTTAGCACGATGTTGTCGAGGTCGCCCCGCAGCGATCTCGGATTAAGAAGAAGCGGCGATGGATTCTGCTTCGTTAGCGCTGTGCTGGGGCGGGAGGGCTCTTCTTCCTTGATCGCAAGCGCCACTTCATCCTGGCTTCGAGACTTAACCTGGTAGAGACGCTGGCCGGTAAGTAACTCATAAAGCACCACGCCGAGGCTATAGATATCGCTGGCGGTAGTTACTTCTTCGCCCTTCACTTGCTCGGGACTAGCGTACTCCGGAGTCATGACACCTTGTAAGGTAACTGTCGGTTCATCCGTCGCCGGGGACTGTAGATCGATGAGCTTGGCTATTCCAAAGTCGAGGAGCTTTGGTTCGCCTTCCGCGGTGACGCGAATGTTGGCAGGCTTAATGTCGCGGTGAATCACGAGATGCTGATGCGCATACGAGACAGCCGAGCAAATCTTCCGAAAAAGCTGCAACCGCTCGGCGAGTCTTAGCTTTCGCGACTCACAATAACGGTCCAAGCGCTCGCCTTCGACGTACTCCATGACGAAGTAGGGTCTGCCGCTTTCACTGACATCCCCGCCGTAAAGCCTGGCGATGTTAAGATGAGTCAGGGCCGCGAGAATTATTTCCTCGCGCTGGAAATGACGAATGAGGCTAGCGCGACCGAAGCCGGCCTTCACCAGCTTGATAGCTACCTGCCTGTGCAGGTTTAGATCTTCGGCCAGGTAGACTTCTCCCATTCCGCCTTCACCCAGGAGTGAAAGGATCTTGTAGTCGCCGAGAAACTCTCCTGGTTTTAGTTCGCCCACATCGGCGATGCTCTCTCCTGCCATGAGAAAGGCCGGTCGTTCGATGAAATCGGTCGCTTGCTTCTGATACGCGAGAAGCGATTCGATCTCGCTCCGCAGCTCCCTATCGTCGCCGCAAAGATCATTGATAAACTCACCACGCCTCTCCGGGGGAAGCTCCAACGCTTCTTCAACGATATTCGCGATGTGTTCAGTCCTTGGACTATCCACAGATTTCGCAGATTGCGGCGGATTATGGAACGAGAATGGGTTCACCACCCTAATTTGCGAAAATCTGCGTCAGTCTGCGGACAAATATTTTCACGCTGCATTCTGACTCAGGGCGCGGCAGAGCCAAAGCTTGGCGAAGTTCCAGTCACGCAGGACCGTTTTCTCCGAGATCTGCAAGACTTCCGAGATTTCCCTTGCATCGAGGCCGCCGAAGAATTTTAGCTCCACCACTTCGCTCTTGCGTGGGTAATCGCGCGCGAAATCCTCGAGCGCCCGGTTGAGTTCCACCAGGTCTACCTCGCCTTTGGCCGCCAACTCTCGCGTTTCATCGAGCGAAATCTTCTTCTCAAGCCCGCCACGTTTGGCGGCATTGTGGGCTCGCGCGTGATCAACCAAAATCCGGCGCATTAACCGCGCAGCTATGCCGTAAAAGTGGGCGCGGTCTTTCCAGGTAAGCTGCGTTTCATCGACCAGCCGCAGGTAAGCTTCGTGGACCAGCGCGGTCGCCTGCAAAGTATGATCCCCGCGTTCGCGCGCGAGGTAGCTGCGCGCCAGCCGACGCAACTCTTCGTAGACGAGCGGCATTAGTTTGGCCGAAGCGTTCTCGTCGCCCTCACTCCAAGCCCGCAGGATCTGAGTGACATCGTGCGACGGCTCGGGATTCACGGGTATTTCAGCTTCTTCGGGGAAGAAATCTATCCTCCTGCCGACCGGATGGGAAACTTTTTCACAAAGGGATGTCCGTTTTCAGTTCCGTTTCTCCGCATTGCGTAGGGAAGGGCAAAAACTATGAAAATGAATTATTGGATCGGAAAGGGGCTGTGGGTTTCAACAATTTTGAGTGCAATGGCGTGGGCGGGGCAGGTCCAGGCGGGAAATTTCGCAAGCACCCAGTCCGGCAGCTGGGGCAATGCGGCCACCTGGGGTGGCGCCGGCGTGCCCGGGTGTGCCGATACGGTCACGATTTCACTCGGGCATACGGTCACTCTAGATACAACTCGATGCAGCGCTGACCTGACGATCAACGGCACGCTGGACATGTTCAACACCTTTCTCGAGTTTCAGGGCACGACCTTTACCAACAACGGCGCGGTGGCTAACACCACCGGCGGCCAGTTGGACTTCAACGGAGTGGGAGGCGTAAGCGGGACGACGCAGACGATCGCCGGCAACGGTACCTGGAATACGAACGGGCCGGTAGGCGTAAACGTGATCAACAGCACTACGGTAACCCCCGCGAGCAGCACGAGTCTTGACGGCATCTACCTTCTAACGGTTACGAATGGTTCGTCGTTGTCGCTCTCGAGCGCCCTCATCATCAAAAACGCCAGCGGCACCACGACCGTCAACATCAACGCGGGCGGCACGATCGGCGGCGCTGGGTTACTCAAGACTCAAGGCACCGTAACGCTCAACTCGTCGGGGAGCCTGTCGGCGCCGTTGGAAGTGGTCAGCGGCACGACCACCGGCAACGGTAATTTCGGTCAGGTCACGATTGATAACGGAGCGACCCTGAGGCAAAACGCTACCCTCACGCCGAACGGGAACTTCATGATCGCGAGCGGCGGCACGCTGGACATGTTCAACACCTTTCTCGAGTTTCAGGGCACGACCTTTACCAACAACGGCGCGGTGGCTAACA
>JBHELY010000115.1:0-299 GCA_046262815.1 Chthoniobacterales bacterium
TCATTATCTGCTGAGCTTTTACGGCAACGAAGCAAAGCTGGAACCACAACGTTTGCTCGGAGGCATCACCCAGCGGCTCACCTCGCGCCCGATCCTTTCCGACACCATGATCAACGCCATGCTCGCGGATGCCGCGTTTAATTTCCTGGCCGGTTCCGACCTCGCGGATGAAGGCGAGGCCGTGCGCTTCACGCCCATGGGTTTGTCGCTCGAAGAACTCTCCAAGCTTTGGTCCGTTTTCTTCCAAACGCCCTACGCCCTTTCGGTCGCGTATCAGGCCTCCACCGTTTTCATCGAAG
>JBHELY010000115.1:309-4750 GCA_046262815.1 Chthoniobacterales bacterium
GCCGGTCTACCGGTGCGTGAGCGGACCATCACGGTTTTGCCGTTTCGTTCCCCGACGATCGATGAGGTTTTTTCCGGTCTCGGGCGTGGTTTGCCGATCGAGACTGGCGGCATCCTTACCATCCGCGGCCGGAAACTTTTAGGCGATGTAACGCGGATCTCGATCAACGGCGTCGAACAGACGCCCGCGCCGCAGGACATGAGCGACACGGAAATCAAAATCGCTTTACCGCCCGGATTGAGCTGCGGGATTAACAGCCTTCAGATCGTGCATAAGCTCATGCTCGGCAGTCCGCCCGCGGAGCATCGCGGCTTCGAATCGAACGTAGCCGCCTTGGTGGTCTCGCCGAAAATCACCATCGTAACGGCCAACGGGGTGAGCTTCAAGATCGACATCGATCCACCGGTGCGGGTTTCGCAGCGCGCGACGCTGCTCTTGAACCATGTGCCCAGCGGCGCCTCGCATATTTTTTCCATCGCGCCGGTGAGCATCGACACTCCACAGATTGTGTTCCCCGTTTTCGGACTGGTTTCCGGCCAGCAGTACTTCGTGCGATTGCGGGTGGACGGCGCCGAATCTTCCCTGCTCGATCTGAATCCAGCGAGTCCAACTTTCAAACAGTTCATCCAGCCGCAAGTGACGATTCCATGAACGAAGAGTGGCCCGAAGCAAACCAGCGCTATCTGATCGCAGCCCTGGCGGTGGTGCGTGCGGCCCTGGAGCACTACACCCAGAGGAACACGGACGAGGTAAAAAATGACGACCGCACTCGAGCCGCAGAACAAGCGTTGCATGAGGCCGCCCAGGCGCTCCCGGCTCCATCGGCTTTGGAAACACTGTGCAAAGCGTTCCGGCTTTCGCCGTTTGAGCGTAATATTCTCCTGCTCTGCGCCGGCGGCGAACTGGATTCTGCCTTTGCCGCTGCTTGTGCAGCCGCGCAGGGCGACGCCCGCAAGCTTCACCCCACGTTCAGCCTCGCTCTCGCCGCCTTGCCCGTCCCGCACTGGAGCGCGCTGGCGCCATCCTCTTCCCTGCGCCGTTGGAGATTGATTGAATTGACCAACAACGAAGGATTGGTAGCCGCGCCGCTGCGGATCGATGAGCGGGTCCTGCATTTTCTCACCGGGATCAATCGGCTCGACGATCGATTGCAGGCTTTGGTGGAGCTCGTGGCAGCGCCGCCGGACTTGCCGCCGTCGCAGTTCGAGGTCGCGCAACGGACCGCGCAGCTCCTCGGGAACAACCAAAACCAGCTCCCGCCTATCGTTCAATTTTGCGGTCCCGAAGGAATCGGCCGGTGGGCGGTGGCAGCCCTGGCCTGTCGCGAGGTGGGACTGCGTTTGCACGCTCTGCGGGCCTCCGACATTCCAGCGTCAGCCGCAGAACGGGACACGCTCGCCCGGCTTTGGGAGCGCGAGGCGCTACTCAGTCATAGCGCTCTTCTGGTCGACGCGAACGAAATGGAGGCGTCCGATCACGCGCGGACGCTCCTCCCTTTCCTCGAAAACGTGAACGGCGTCTTATTCGTCAGCCGCCGGGAACCGCTCCGGCCGTGGCGGCGTCCGAGCGTCCGCTTCGACATTCCCAAACCAAGCGCGGCGGAGCAAAAGGAACTTTGGCACAAGTCGTTAGGCGAGGACTGTGGGCGGCTCAATGGCCAAATCGAAAATGTGGTGGCGCAATTCAATTTCGCTCCAGGAAATATCGCGGCCGCTTGTGCGGCATTGGGTTCGTGTTCCAGAGAGGAGACGGACCTGGAGAACAAACTTTGGGAAGCGTGCCGGATACAGGCCCGCAACCGGCTCGACGATCTGGCGCAGCGAATAAAACCGACGGCCACCTGGGAGGAATTGGTGCTGCCTGAGGAGCAACGCCATTTGCTGCGCGAGATCGCCGTTCACCTCCGGCATCGCGCCAGGGTTTATGAGGATTGGGGTTTCGCCGAAAAAAGTGGGCGGGGCCTTGGGATCAGCGCTCTGTTTGCCGGCACCAGCGGTACCGGCAAAACGATGGCGGCTGAAGTCCTCGCGCGCGAACTTCGCCTCGATCTTTACCGTATTGATCTTAGCTCGGTCGTGAGCAAATACATTGGCGAAACCGAGAAAAATCTGCGGCGGGTTTTCGATGCCGCCGAAGAAAGCGGCGCGATCCTGCTCTTCGACGAAGCCGACGCGCTCTTCGGCAAACGGACCGAAGTGAAAGACAGCCACGACCGCTACGCCAACATCGAAGTTAGCTATTTGCTCCAGCGCATGGAATCGTATCGTGGGCTCGCTATTCTCACCACCAACATGAAGAACGCGCTCGACCCCGCGTTCCTCCGCCGGTTGCGGTTCATTGTCCAGTTCCCTTTTCCCGATGCAACCCAGCGCGCTGAAATCTGGCGCCATGTTTTTCCGGCCGGAACCCCGACAGAGGAGCTCGATATTTTAAAACTTTCCCGGCTTAACGTGGCCGGCGGCAACATCCGCAATGTGGCCATGAACGCCGCCTTTTACGCCGCCGAAGCGGGCGAACCGGTCCGCATGATCGATCTGCTGCGGGCTGCCCGCGGCGAATACGGCAAGCTCGAAAGGCCGCTCACCGAATCCGAAATCGGAGGCTGGGTATGAGCCGCAGACCCTCCATCCATCTCCATATCGAGGAGTTGGTCCTGGATGGTTTCGCGCCCGGCGATCGCCACCGCATCGGCGACGCCATGCAGCGCGAACTGGCGCGCCTTTTTAGCGAGGAACGAACGCCACCGAGTTTAGCGAGAAACGCCGCGATCGACAGGCTCAATGGCGGAACGTTTCAAATGACAGCCTCGCGAAGACCCGAAGCAACGGGCGCCCAAGTAGCTCGGGCCGTTTTCGGAGGACTTAAACACTGAGAGCCCCACTTCAAACTAAAGCTAAGGGTTCATCAAGCGCGCCCCCGACTTTCACAGCGGCTCGGAGCGGCTCCTTGCAGCGAAATTGCCGCGGCGGGGGTACCCTCGCAGCCTGCGGCGGCAAGAAGTGCGACACAAGTCACCCATTGGTCAACTTTCACCCTTCCGAACTTTCCCCCATTGTGCCCGAAGTCCGTCGTTCCTCCGGCCCGCCGCTCCATCGAATGACTGGCGGATTGTTAGATGGGCGCTTTGGCTTCGATTTCAGCCAAGTATTTGTGCGCGCTCCGCGGGTTTTGGATTCCCGGGGGAGAGTGCAAATAGACGCTGAGGACGGCCTTGTCGCTGGGGATGCTCGCTCGTCAGGCTCCGGCACTGTTCGCACAGGGGATCAACGTCCTGGGCACGGAACTCCGGATGATTTTCATCAGCCCTTGATCGATACGATTCGTCAACAACAAGGACAACCTTCCGGCGGTGTGGATGAACAAGGGAATCAAGTTGGTCCGACGGATGCGGAAATCAAGTATCGGCCGCAACCGATTGCACTCTTGAATGGCCCCTTCCACGCTCCGGTTGATGAGCCTGATGAAGTCGGTATGGAAATCCAGATTAGGGTGCAAATGAGTGGCGGCAATGACGCAGTCAGGGCGGCCGTTGAGGATAGCGAAAAAGTCGGTCTGTCATTCAACCACAGCGGCTCTTTGGTGCCCGTCGCGCCGATAGCATCCACCCAGAGCGGCTTTATGTCGGCGGCAAACATACCGAACGATCGCCATGTCCTCCCACGAAGGCAGGTCATTGCATTTGTGGATGCGCATCCGGGTAACGGGAGTTTTGCCAAACATCAATTAGACATTTATAACCACGCTCGGTACGCGATTTTCAATCCTATCGCGATCCCAAATTCCGGTTATAAGATCACACGGACAATCACGTCTGGCCCCGGAACGCGAATAGGGTTGAGGGTGGATAAGACGCCGGAAGCTTGTACCGTCGACAACTTTTCCACGACTGCCGGGCCATCGCCGGCTCAAGATGATGAAGTGATTGTGCGGCCGTGAAGCTAATGACATCACGGTATTCCCGACTGCTCCATCGCAAATGCGCCTGCGGCGGAACACCTGGACCTACCGGTGAATGCGAAGCCTGCCGAAAGAAACGGCTGCAACGCAAAAGCGAGAGCGGCGGTCTTCAATCTCAAAGCCATTCTGCGATTCCGACGGTCGTTCATGAAGTCCTCCGGTCGCCCGGTCAACCGCTCGAACAAGATACCCGCGCCGTCATGGAACTGCGTTTTGGTCATGATTTTAGCCGGGTGCGTGTGCACGCGGACGGCCCGTCGGCACGGTCGGCCGAGGCAGTCAAGGCATTGGCCTACACCGTCGCCAGTGATGTGGTTTTCGGGGGTGGGCGGTACCAACCGGAAACAATGGCAGGCAGAAGATTGCTGGCTCATGAATTGGCGCACGTCAGACAACAAAATTCCGGGAACCGGCTTTGGCGCCAGCCGGCGGAACCGGAAGTCGTTCCGAGTGGCCAAAGCCCCGAAGAACAAGAAGCTGAGAC
>JBHELY010000116.1:0-4625 GCA_046262815.1 Chthoniobacterales bacterium
GGTCGCGCCCGACGAGATCGATCACATCCTGCAGCCGCTCGAGTGAGTAAGCGTAACCCTTCACATCACGGTCCCAGCGGCGGCGGCGCGTCTGCCAAATCTCGCGTGCGGCCAGGAATTTCTTCAAGTCGACTGGTTGCGGGATGTACCCGCGATAACCGCGCCGCTCGATCGCGTAAAAGGCCGCGTCGTTTTCCTCAAACGCGAGCATCTTGCGGAAGCGCGAAAATGGTTCGCCTTCGATCTCGTTCGTAATGCCATGAACGGCCGCGAACTCGGCCACAAATTCCGGCCGAATCGCCAGCGTGGGCGGATGTTTCGCATCGCTCTTCGCCAGCAAGACCCGGGGCAACATCGCTTCCGGATGCCAGAGCGCTTTCAGGCCGCTCTTGTTTTCGCCTAACGGATCGTCCGTGAAACCAACATCGCGCAACGCCGCTTCATCCGCAGGCGAAAGGACAAGATGGTCGACCCAGTCAATGAAGATGGTGCCGGTCTCGTCGCGCATCCGCTCGGAGAGAATTCGGGCAAAGCTATTCTGTTCAAGGAAGGCGGAGATGCGCTCGAGCAGGAAATTTTCGGCCTCGTAGCAGAGCGGCCAGTTGAAATGATTTTCCGCCGCGGTCGCCGCGGGCGTTTCGTTAAGCGTTGCCGTCGTCATAAAATCAGAATGAATTTTGCCCGATTTTGCTCTGCTGTCACGAACGTGAATGTGCTATTTCCCATTCACGTCATGCGTTTCACCCCGGTGCTCAAGATAACCCTAGGGGTTCTTACATTTGCTGTCGTCGGGATTTCGGACAGCAAATGTGAAGAGGGTAATCCGATCCCTGAGAACGAACTGCCCAGGTTTCTGGGGCGGGTCCGTCCGGATCAATTCACCTGGCGCGTGATGATCGGCCCGGATTTCGAAGTGTACCATGGAACGGCAAATCCGCCGCTGGCTGGAACAGTCGGATTTTATTTCGGTGGTGCGCCACAAAAGCTGAAAGCCAGCCCGACGATAGTCAAATCCCGTCTTGGTCGTTTTCCGATAAAATGGAATCGAAGCATTGGCACGGATGGCTCAATCGAGCAGGAAGCAATCATTGTCATCGACAGCGCGATGGAGTTAAAGGCTCACGTTTGGGCTAGCGCGCCCAACGAGAGCCAACTCAACAATATGCTATCGGTTGTCGGGCAACTGCCCACCTTCGCCTCGGGTGCAATCCCGGAGCGATTTGAGGAATACCACGATATCGCAGTTAGTGAACAACGGGGTCGACGGCTCATCTGGGCAGGTTGGTGGGCGCTAATAATCGCAGCCGGGTGGGTTGTCGACCGATTCTGCCGGCGGCGCAAAATGTCTGCTGCGGCACGCCTCCTGGGTTTTGCCGGCGTGATTGCATTGACGATTGGAATCACGATAGCCGCACTCGCTACGTCACACCCTGACATCGTGATAATTTGGTTTCACAGAGCGAACGGCCTTCTCCTTTTTTGGGCAACGGTGGCGCTTTGCGTCGTAACACTCGCCTTGGCTGCGGCCTTGTTCCTCGTCCGATTATTCCGGAACCGGAACAGCCGGCGGAATTTCGTAGTTGGTTAGGCTGTCGCGCTTCCTTCGCCTGCGCCGAACTGGATGCCCTGGGCGAGCGGAAGTTCCCGGGAAAAGTTAATCGTGTTCGTCTGGCGACGCATGTAGTTTTTCCACGCATCGCTTCCGCTCTCGCGACCGCCGCCAGTATTTTTTTCGCCCCCAAACGCGCCTCCGATTTCGGCGCCGCTCGTCCCCGTATTGACGTTCGCGATCCCGCAATCGCTGCCCGCGGCGCTGAGGAAACGCTCCGCTTCGCGCATGTCGTTCGTGAAAATCGACGAGCTCAGGCCCTGGCTCACGCCGTTGTGGATCGCGAGCGCCTCGTCGAAATCGCGATAAGTCATGAAATACGCCAGCGGCCCGAAGGTCTCTTCCTGGACGATTTCAAAATCCGGGCGCGCGGTAGCCAGGCACGGTTTCATATAGCAGCCGCCGGGGAATTGTTCGCCGTCCAGCTTCTCGCCGCCGTAGAGAATCTCGCCGCCTTCGCTTTTCACGCGCGCAATCGAGCGCTGGAGATTCTCGAGAGATCCCTGGTCGATGAGCGGCCCCATCAGGGTTTTGCGATCGAGAGGATTGCCAATGTTCACCGACTTGTAAGCGGCAAGAAGACGGTTCTGCACTTCGTCCGCGATGGACTCATGGACAATGATGCGCCGCGTCGACGTGCAACGCTGACCCGCTGTTCCGACCGCGCCGAAAAAAATCGAATTCGTCGCCATGTCGAGATCGGCGGTCGGCGCCACGATGAGTGCGTTGTTTCCGCCGAGTTCCATCACCGTGCGACCCAGGCGGCCGTGCACTTCTTTCGCCACGTCGAATCCCATCCGGGTCGAGCCGGTCGCGGAAACGAGCGGAATCCGCCGGTCCGCCGCGAGCTTTCGCCCGATCGAAGGTCCGTCGCCGATCAAAAGCGAAAACAACCCCGGGTCCGCGCCGGTTACCTGGCACACGCGTTCGGCAATTTTGATGACCGCGATCGCCGTCAGCGGCGTTTTCTCGGACGGCTTCCAGATCGTCGCGTCGCCGCAGACCGCGGCGAGCGCCGCGTTCCACGACCAAACCGCGACCGGGAAATTAAAAGCTGAGATGATCGCGACCAGCCCAAGCGGATGCCATTGCTCCATCAGCCGATGGTTCGGGCGTTCGGATTGAATCGTCAGTCCGTAAAGCATCCGAGATTGGCCCACCGCGAAATCGCAGATGTCGATCATCTCCTGCACTTCGCCTTCGCCCTCGGCGATTATCTTGCCCGACTCGAGGGTGACGAGTTGCCCGAGGTCCGACTTTAATTCGCGCAAAGCGTTCCCGAGCTGGCGCACGGTTTCGCCACGGACCGGTCCTGGCGTGACGCGCCATTTCTCAAACGCTTCCTGTGCACGCGCGACCGTCTGATCGTATTCGGCGTCCGTCGCCGTGCGGACACGCGCCAAAAGTTTGCCGTCGATCGGCGAAAATTTTTCGATGACCGGTCCGCTGCCGGACCAATCTCCGTTGAAGACGCCGGGATTCTCCGCGCCGATTCCGAGCTTATTCAGGACGGATTGCATTCGGCATCGCCTGGCATTGCGCGCGGAGCAGGTCCATCGCTTCGTCGACGACTGCGGTCGTAATGTCGAGCGCCGGGCGGAAACGGATGGAATGGTCACCGGATTTCAGGACCAGCAGCCCGCGATCGAAGAGGCCTTTCCAGAATTCGTCGCGCGTCTTCGGATCGGGCAGATCAAGCGCAATGAAAAGCCCGCGCCCCCGGACCGCTGTCATGATCGGCTGCTCGCCTTGCAATTTCTTGAGCGCTTCGAGAAAATAATCGCCAACCACGCGGGCGTTCTCGACGAGATTTTCCTTCTCGATGATTCGCAGGAAATGCGTCGAGCGAATCATGTCCGCGTAATTTCCGCCCCAGGTTGAATTCAACCGGCTCGGCAACCGGAAAGCATTGTCTGGCACTTCATCGAGCCGCGGTCCGGCCATCACGCCGCAGACCTGCACCTTTTTTCCGAACGCCATCAGGTCGGGCACCACGCCAAAATGCTGCGAGCACCAGGTGCGGCCCGTGGTTCCGAGACCGGTTTGGACTTCGTCGAAAATCAGCAGCATTTCGTTTTCGTCGCAGATTTCGCGGAGCCGCTGCAAAAATTCCTTCCGGAAATGGTTGTCGCCGCCTTCGCCCTGGATCGGCTCGATGATGATCGCCGCGATATCGACGCCGCGCTCCTTGATGAAACGCCGGATTTCTTCCTCGGATTTTTGTTCCCGCCCAATCACGTCCGCTTCGCGCTCCGATTCCGGCAGCGAAAAATCGATCGCCGGGTTCGAGACCCGTGGCCATTTGAATTTCGCGAACAAATCCGTCTTCCGCGGGTCGGTATTCGTGAGACTCATCGTGTAGCCGCTCCGCCCGTGGAAAGCGTGCTGAAAATGCAAAATCTCGGTGCCGCGTTCGCCGCGCCCGGCCGCGATATTTTTTCGCACTTTCCAATCCATCGCAGCCTTGAGCGTGTTCTCGACCGCGAGCGCGCCGCCCTCGATGAAAAGATAACGCTCGAGCGGCGGCAACCCGGCGACGCGCACAAACGTCTCGACGAATTCTGCGTAGCCCTCCGAATAAATGTCCGAGTTCGCGACCTTGATCATCGCCGCACGGGCCAGTTCCTTTTGCACCGCCGGATCGTCGAAGTGCGGGTGATTGTAGCCGACCGGCATCGAACCGAAGAAGCCGTAGAGATCGATCAGGCGCGAGTTGCTCGCCGCGTTCAACAAATACGAACCGCGGCTGCGTTCGTCGTCGAGCACGATCCGAAACCCGTCGAGCAAGACATGCCGCTCGAGGATTTCCAAGGCACGGCTGGCGCCGGCCTTCTGTTCGGTTTCGGTCTTGGATTTATTCTCAGCGGTGTGGCTCCGCGATGGGCGGGCCGGCTCCGTGAGTACGGGCGGCATACTCATCCGCTGAGGGTAACCGGGGCGCCCAACTTGGTCAACCGCTGTGCCGCCCCCTCAGTCGGGGCGTAAACACGGCGCGGCGGCAGAGCGCTGCAACTAC
>JBHELY010000117.1:0-4597 GCA_046262815.1 Chthoniobacterales bacterium
CCCGATGACGTAGCCGGCCCGTTATTTCGCGGAAGCGATTGACCGCTTGGGAGGTCCCTCGCCGTCTGCGCGGCTCGGGATGACACCGATCTCTACTTCTTCGGCTTCGGAGAGGGGTGGGCCGTTTCCTTGGCGAAGGTCTTCACGCGCTCGAGTTCCTGCTGGAAGCCGCTGGCAAAATCATGGGTGCCGTATTCAAACAGCACCACAAAGCAAAACGTGAAAAACACGAAGAGAACGAGCCAGAAAAGGCCGCGAAGAAGCGACATGGTTGGATGGTAACTTACGGGTTAACCCAGGTCAACGGAGCGCGACTTATGCCAAAACTTCCCGTTTGAACGAGAGGATGAAACTGCCATCCTGTTCGAGCCATGCGCGTGCCTTTACTAGACCTTAGTGAACAGTACGCCGCGCTCGCCGAGCCGATTCGGGCCGCGGTCGATGAGGTCCTTGCGACGCAATATTTTATCCTGGGCCCGAAAGTCGAGGCGTTCGAGAAAGCGATCGCGGAATACTGCGGTTCGCCGCACGCGATTGGAGTTTCGTCCGGAACGGATGCCCTTCTCGCAGTTTTCATGGCCATGGGACTCGGCCCGGGCGACGCCGTCCTGACCAGCGACTACTCATTCTTCGCCAGTGGCAGCTGCATTTCACGGGTTGGGGCGACGCCGGTTTTCATCGACATCGATCAGCTCACCTACAACATTTCGCCAGCCGCCCTGGAAGCCTACCTCTCCAACTCGTGCCGGTCGGATAAGGACGGAATTCTCCGAACGTCGAAAGGCGATCGGGTCCGCGCGATTGTGCCCGTTCATCTTTACGGACTTTGCTGCGACATGGATGCAGTTCTCGCCATTGCCCGACGCTTTAAGCTGGAAGTCATTGAAGATGCGGCCCAGGCGCTCGGCGCTGAGTATCCCTTGGCAGATGGCAAAGCAAAGGCTGGAACAATCGGCCAAGCGGGAACCTTCAGCTTTTATCCTTCAAAAAATCTCGGCGCCGCCGGCGATGCCGGGATGATCGTCTGCCGCGACGAAGCGTTCGCGAAGCGTGTCCGCGTTTGCCGGCAACATGGAATGGAGCCGCGCTATTATCACCATTTCATCGGCGGCAATTTCCGGCTGGACGAAATCCAGGCGGCGATCCTCACCGTCAAGCTGCCGCATTTGGACGAATGGTCGGCGGCCCGGCGCCGGGTCGCGGACATTTACCGCGATGAGTTTCGCCGTCTTGGTCTGACGGAGCGCCTTACCCTGCCGGCCGAACCGTATCGCGCTCGCGGCCTAACGAATCATCACATTTATCATCAATATGTCGTCCGCGTTCCGAAGAGAGACGCGTTGCGCGAACATCTGACGAAGAAAGAGGTCGGCACCGCGATCTATTACCCGCTCGCTCTCCACGAACAGGAATGCTTTCGCTATCTCGGCTATAAATCCGGCGATTTTCCCGAGGCCGAACGCGCCGCGCGTGAGACGCTCGCGTTGCCGATCTATCCGGAATTATCCCGCGACGCGCAGCGGTACGTAGTGGAGAGCATTGCGGAATTTTTCTAGGACTTGCGACGCGCGGCGGCCGAGCCTATATCAACGCTCGCCGTTGCCGGCAAACCGGGTAGGTACCGAAGTGGCCAAACGGGGCGGACTGTAAATCCGCTGGCTTACGCCTTCAGTGGTTCGAATCCACTCCTGCCCAGTTTTTTCCTAACGCTTCTTTTTCCCGCCCCGCTTCTTGCCCGAACGCTTCATCGACTTCGAGCCTCGCGATTTCTTGCCGCGGGACGATTTTTTCGGCCTCGATTTCTTTCCGCGCGTGCTGCGCGCCTTCGCTTTACCGCGAGCGGATGAGGTCGATTTCTTCGACTTCTTCCTGCCGCGTTTCTTTGCGCCGCCGGCTTTGCCGCGCTTTTTCGAACCGGATGCCTTTTTCTTTCTTGCTGGTTTGGCCACCTTTTTCACGGCCTTGGGCGCTTTCTTCGCTACGGCTTTGGCGGCTTTCTTCACCGAAGCAGCCCCGCTCTTGGAACCGGCGCTCCGTCCCATCGCCGCCCCGATCACGCCCCCAATGACCGCGCCGACTGGCCCAATGACGCTGCCAACAACGGCGCCGGTTGCCGCGCCAGCAGCCTCTTTCGAGATGGGCGGGATCTGAATGTTTTCGGAAGGTGTGCTTTCGCTCGATTGTTGGTTTTCTTCGTCGGCCATAAGATAGTCTCCTTTGCGCGGTTGGATTTCATAATACTTCGGATGACGTGCCACTTTTAGCCGCACGATTCGAACAAATTAATCTTCGTCAAACTTGCGGCGGGAAAAAAACGTTCTCGCGCTCGACGGAAGCGCCGCGGTTCAGGAAAAAATCGCGGAGCTCGGACGTATAGAATTCCTTGTTTTGGCCGCCGGGATTCAGCCCGAGAAAAACCTGGCCGCCCGGGTTCAGATGGCGTTTCAGGTCGTCGAGGAAGAAGGCCCATTCTTTCGGGCCCCACCACCAATCCTGTTTGCTGATTCGGTTGAAATCGATCGAGAACGCGGTGACAAGATCGAACCGCCGCCCGAGATCTGGCAACGGCTCGAATGGGTGGATCGTCCAGACCCGTCGCTCGACGTGAAACAGATCGAGCAACTGCGTAAACAGCGGGAACTCGTCGATGTCCAGTCCGAGACACCGGTGGCCGAGCTGTTGCAGAACGAAAAGGAAAAAACCGCCGCCGCAGCCGAGATCGAGAACCGATTTCGGCGAGCAGCGATGAAGCTTCAGGTCCTGAGCCCGGACGATGTTCAGGCGCAGCCAACGCCGGACATCGGCATATTTCGCATAGTGCTCTTTCGAGCCCGCGTATTGCGCCTGAATCGCCCCCAGCTTCGCCTGGTCGATGCGACGATAGATCGGCTCGAGCGGAATCGGATGGATGATCCGTTCCGCTCGACGCCAGGCGCGCCGGTAGGTCAACGGCTGCGCGAGCTTCGCGATCTTATGGGAAAACTTCATCCCATAGGGCGGATCCCGGCAGCGCGACTTCGCCCTGCCAGAATCGAGTGAGCAACGAGCGACTGACTAACGGCCGCGCCGCTGGTTTCCGCCGCCATCGCGACGTCCACCACCGTAGCCACCGCCACCGCCGCCGTAACCGCCTCCACCGCCGCCGTAGCCGCCACCGCCATAACCGCCGCCACGGCCACCGCCGCCCGGTGCACGCGGTTCGCGTGGACGCGCTTCGTTGACGGTCAACGGCCGGCCTTCGACCGTCTTGCCATTGAACTCGGTGATTGCCTTCGCCGCATCGGCGTCGGTCGTCATCGTGACGAACGCAAAGCCGCGCGATTTACCGGTGAACTTGTCCTGCATCAGCGTGACTTCCTGGACAGGGCCGACGCCGGCAAACATGTCCTGGAGGTCGGTTTCGGTGGTGTTGAAGGAAAGATTTCCTACGTATAATTTAGTACCCATCTGAGTTAACTGAGGAAAACGCCGCCAGGCCACTGTTCCCGCTCATCGGATTTCAAATCGCCACTGAAAAACTCAACTGACAATCTACCAACGCACCGAGCTACCGTTTTCTTTTCGGCGTGATTAGTAGAGGCTTTTCCCGGCGAAAGCAACTAGATTCGGGGCCGGTTTGTCCCTCGTAAAAATGCCCGATTTTCCATCATCTTCAGAATCCAGGAACGGCGCCCGCGTGGCCCTCGTGGCCGCAGGAATTGTCAGCCCCCTTGGGTTCGGCGTGGAGGAGACGCTTCGGTCGTTGAGCGAGGGGAAAGATTGCGTGACGCCGGTCACGGCTTTCCCGGTCGACCGCTGCCGCTGCCAGACCGCTGGTCAGGTTGCCAACGGGCCCTTGGCCGAGGCGAATCGATTCAGCGCGCATCCGGAACGGCTGCATCGGGTCGCGCGAATGATGATCCTGGCGATGAAAGAAGCCGTGGAGCAGGCCGGCGATTTTCAACCGGAGCTGACGGTTGTCGGCACGACCAGCGGCGGGATGACGTTCGGCGAACAATATTATCGCGGGCTGAAAGCGAACGGCGGTTCGAACGGCCACGCGCCGACCCTGATCGCCAATTACACCCCGCAAAAACCGGTGATGGACGCGCAGGAAGCGTTCGGAATCGGCGCGCCCTGCCAGATTATCGCGAATGCGTGTGCATCCGGAACGAACGCGATTGGTCATGCCTTTAACTGCGTGAGGTCCGGCCGTTATCAGCGCGTTCTGACCGGCGGCTACGACGCGATCTCGGAATTGGTGTTCGTCGGGTTCGACTCGCTCCAAGCGGCGACACCGGAACGTTGCCGGCCCTTCGACCGCGAGCGCACCGGCTTGGTTCTCGGAGAAGGTGCGGCGATCCTTGCCTTGGAAAATTTTGAATCCGCCCAGAAACGCGGTGCGACGATTTTGGCGGAGATCATTGGCTACGGAATTTCGACCGACAATTTTCACCTGACCCAACCCGATCCTTCCGGTGTCGGTCCGCGCCAGGCGATGGAAGGCGCGCTCCAGAGCGCGTGCATCCAGGCCAGCGAGATCGATTACATCAACGCGCACGGAACTGCCACGCCGTTCAACGACGTGTCGGAAGGCAAAGCAATCGCCGAACTTTTC
>JBHELY010000118.1:0-4321 GCA_046262815.1 Chthoniobacterales bacterium
GGCGTGACATGCGTCCCCTTGCCATCGACAACCACGGCGCCGCCCGGCGCTTTCAATCCGGGTCCGACCGCGGAAATTTTTCCGGCGGTCACGAGAAGGTCGGCGTTTTGCAGGGTGCCTTGCGGCCCCGAAGTCCAGACCGTGGCGCCTTGAATCAAAACTGCTTTCGGTTGATCGGGCGGAGCAGCGCGGCCGAACGCGCCAGCCGGATAAGTCTCCGGAAAATCCAGCGGCTTGTCGAGCGGCGACGGTTTTTCATCCGGCTTCTTTGTCGGCGTGTAAGCGGCGGTGCGCTTTGCGTTCCAATGAAGATTCGTTAGGCCAGGCGCATCGCCGTTTCCGGAAATCGTTTCGCCGAGAATCTGGCCCGTCAGCCGAATCGAGCCGTCGCCCTTATCGAACAACTTTGCCGGCGCGATAACGAGGACCGCATCCTCCTTCACCGAGATCGTTGCCTTTTCGCCGCCTAGTTTCGCTTCGGGTTTCTCCAATTTGCCCTCGATGATCAGCGAAAGCGTTTTGCCTTCCGCCGCGATTTCCCACGTGCCGCGCACATCGCGATCACGCGCCTGGTCGGTGTCGTAATAATGGCCGTCGACCCACGTCGTCAGAATCCGCGCGTCATCGCCAAAAAGATCGCCGGTCGCCACGACAAGGTTCGCGATTCGCCCCGGCGCGATCGAGCCGAGCCGGTCCGCGACGCCGAACATCTCGGCCGGCGTCGTCGTCAACGCCGCGAGCGCTGCTTCCTTGCTCAATCCGCGCCGAACCGCGAGCCGCAGCCGCGACCAAAAATCTTTCTCCGGCTTTTCCAATTTTTCTGTCGTGAGCGCGAACTGGATTCCTGCTTCCGCGAGCCGTGCCGGATTGCTCGGCGCGCGGTCCCAGTGTTGCAGCTCGTCCAGCTCCACCTCGAGCGCGTTCTCCGGTCGCTCGATCTCCGGCGGCTTTGGAAAATCGAGCGGCAAAATAATCGCCGGCTTTTTTTCGGCTAAAGATTTGCGGACCCGATATTCGTAGCCGTTGCCGAACAGGATCGGCTTCAATTTGAATTCGTCGGCGATGCGCAAGGCGCGCAGCAAATCGAGTTCGTCCTCGGCTTCGAACACCGCGGGATTCCGCTGCATCTGTTCCGCGAGGGCGGCGAGGCTCGCATTAGTTTCCGGCCGCTCCGTCGTCGCGGGATTTTTTCGATACGCGTCCTGCGCGGCCTGGTACCATTGCGCATCCAGAAAACTTTGCCGGATCAGCGCGATGCTGCCCATCAACGAATTTGGATAACCGCGATCGCCGTCACGTCCGTCGCGATCGAAATCAAAACCGATGTGCTGCGCGACGAGCGGCGCGACTATCATCGTGTCTACATCCGCTTCCTGAAGATTGATGAGCGCGCTCGATCCGTGGAAGACGCCGCGCGCCGGCACCACCAGCGCGGTGCTGAATCCCAAATCGCGCAACGCCTTGGTCGCTTTCTTGTCGACGTTGAGGTAATCCGCGGCCCGGCGTTCCGGCGTCACGCGCGGATTCCACGACCGCGTTCCCTTCGCGTTTTCTTTTGGAACTTCCTTTGGTTTTGCGTTCGGCTCGTCCGGATCGCTGTCGGTCCGCGGCGGCTCCGGTTTCAGTGTTTCCGGCAAATCCAGCCGGCTGTAAGCATCGATGAATCCCGGATAAATCGTTTTGCCGGCGAGGTCCCACACTCGCGCTTCCGCCGGCACTTTCACATTCGCGCCCACCTCGACGATGAGCCCGTCACGGATCAGCACCGTTCCTTTTTCGATTACCTTGCCCGGCGCGGTGACGATGAGCGCGTTAGTCAGCGCGTGGACTCGCGGATCGTTTTCACGAATGCCTTGCTTCGGCACCGTGGTGACTTGCGCGGAACTCGAAACCGCAAAAGCGAGAGCAGCCGCAAACCACAAACGCCACGTCCATTTCATGACAGGAGTTGCAGGCTAGCGGGTCGCGCGCGCGACACAAGCCGCGTTTTTTCAGCTATCGCAGGTCCGTGGAAGCGATCGGAATCGGGTAGGTGCTGTTGAGGTAACGCACCGTGACCGTGGTCGCATCGCGAGAAACAATTGGCAGTCGCGTTCCGCGTTGGAGAACAGTTTCGCCGTACGGGATTTTGATTGTCACCGCGCGCAAAATGGTCACGAACTGCTGCGGCGCCGTCGCGCCCGGAGTTGCCGGAACTGCTGGAACTGCCGGAACAACCGGCGCGACCGCGGGCGAAGGAACGGGACCGCTCGGCGACGCATCGGCCCGTTCGATCTTTATCACGGGATGAATCTCCCACGCGGTCGCTCGCCATGGATTATGGTAGCGATTGCGCGCGATGGAACGAATCGTCGCGCCGACGTCTTTCGTGTTGTCATTGTGCTCGTCGTCCCAGAGGAGGTAACCCGTCACGCGAATCTTCTGCGCCGGGTGTCCGGTCGATTCGTAGGTCACGTCAGGTCGCCGAAAGAAAGCGGCCAGCTCCTGAACGCGGATGCCGTCGCGATAAATTGCGTTCTGCGTCCGCGGCGTGATTTCCACGATGATGGGCGTCGGATCGCCGGGCTGCGGGGGATGGTCGGACGGCTGCTCGAACATCTCGAGATGCCAGTCGTGGAAATCGACGCTGCTGCAATTGGTCGATTCGCCTGGGCCCGGGTAAGCGAGGACGAGATAACCGGTCAACGAAACTAGCGGCGCTTCCAGGATCTCCAACCGCCGCTTTTGATCCGCGCTCAAATCTTTTCGGCGTTTGCTTTTCGTTTCCGCGTCAAAATCTGCGACGTGCTTCAACAGACTGCTCGTGTCGAACGACGTCACCGCGAGTTTGGAAAGATCGGCGGCGAAGCGGTTCTTCAGCCGATTGCGCTCGGCAGTGTCCGGACTTCTTGCACTTCCTTCGGGGCGATTAACGCAGCTCCATGATGTCAGATCGATTTCCTTCAGCTCGCGATCTTCGGAAATTTGCTCCGCGCCATTTGCACAGACGAACGCAATCAAAACAATACCAACCAGACTTCGACGGAGAAAGAAGTTCACGGGCGAATTGCGCTTCAGCCCATGTAATATCCGCCGTTCACGTTCAAGACGTGACCGGTGATGTAGCTCGCCATTGGCGAAGCGAGAAAGAGGGCCGCGTTGACGATCTCCTGCACGTCGCCGAGCCGTCCCAACGGAATCTGCTTTTTAAAATTCTCTGTTACTTCCTCCGGCATACCTTTGCTCATCCCGACGTCAATAAATCCAGGCGCAATCGCGTTGACGGTAATGTTTTGCCGCGCCAACTCGCGAGCCGAAACTTTTGTCAGCGCGATAATCGCGGCTTTGCTCGAGGAATAATTCGCCTGGCCAAAGAGTCCCGTCTGTCCGCTGACCGACGACAAATTGATGACCCGCCCGTTGCTGCGGAGAATTCCGGCGGCGGCCCTGGTGACATTGAATGTTCCGGTGACGTTCACCCGCAGGACACTCTCGAATTCCTCGACCGACATCTTTTTCATCGTCCGGTCCCGGATGATCCCCGAGTTGTTGACCAGGACATCGAGGCCGCCGTGGCGTTCCTGGATTTGGTTCATCATCGCTTCAACTTGCGCCGGGTTCGTCACGTCGCACTCGATGACCTGCGGTTCCTGCAACGCCGCGGCCACATTCGTCGCATCGGTCTTATTCGTCCCATCCCGATCCGCGATGTAGTTCACCACACACTGCGCGCCGCGCTCTCCGAACGCCTTGATCATTTCCGCGCCAATCCCGCGTGAGCTGCCAGTCACGAGAACGGTTTTGCCCGTAAAATCCAAAGGATCAGTCATGGCAACGAGATAGCATTCACGCGGCCTTCGCGCCAGAGTGCAGCGGGCGACGAAGGACCAAGGACGTTGAATATGTGCTCGACAGCTGTTCAGGCTTCAGGTTCAACAACCGCCAACCATCATGAAAATTACCCAAATCACCAGATTCGCTCTCGTTGCTGTTGCTCTCGCCTTCGCTTTGCCGGCGCGGGCCGACACGATGTCGGTGCCGAGCAAGGACGCGCCAGCCTACACGTTTGATGTGCCATCGAGCTGGAAGCCGAAAGCGGACAAAGAGGATGAAAGCGTCGAGGCGACTGCGCCGGGGGATCACGCTTATCTCAGTGCGTGGATCAGAAAGAGCACGGATTCAGAAGCGATCGCGAAAGACATGGAGGCGACTTTGAAGGACGCTCTCAAGAGCATTGACGAGAAGTCCTCCGACCAGACGATCGACGTGAACGGAATCAAGATCATGGTGATGAAAGGGAGCGGCGTCGATAAACGCGCTGGGAACAAGGTGCAATTCCGCG
>JBHELY010000119.1:0-4218 GCA_046262815.1 Chthoniobacterales bacterium
ACACCGGGCAGGCCATCGCCGTGATCAACGTGGCGGCGTTCGGCGACGTCGAGGTGTTCAAGGCCAGCGTCGACACTTTGGTGCGCGATCTGCGCGGCAGCAACCGCATGCCCGGCGTCGATCGGATTTTCTGCGCACCGGGGAACGCCGGCACCGAACAAGTCGGTGAGAACGTCGCGATAAAAGTGGGCGATCTGCCGGCCCTGGCGCGTTTCGCGAAAGAGAACGAGGTCGAGTTGACGGTTGTCGGACCAGACAACCCGCTGGCGGCGGGGATCGTTGATCATTTCGAAAACGAAGGTTTGCGAATCTTCGGGCCGACAAAATCAGCGGCGCGATTGGAGTCCTCAAAAATATTCGCAAAAGAGCTGATGCGGGCGAAGCAGATTCCGACGGCACGTGCCGCGATTTTCGAGAAACAGGAAGCGGCCTTTGCTTTTCTCCAGGAATCGCATTTCCCGATTGTGATCAAGGCCGACGGACTGGCGCTGGGCAAGGGAGTGATCGTCGCGAAGAACGTGAAGGAGGCCGACGCGGCGGTGGCGGCGATGATGAGTGAAGGACGGTTCGGCGACGCCGGGCGGCGGTTGTTGATCGAGGAATGCCTGGCCGGATCGGAGTGCTCGTTGCACGCGCTGGTCGATGGAGAGAATTTTCGGATGCTGGCGAGCGCGCGCGATCACAAACGCGCGTTCGACGGCGACGCCGGCCCAAATACCGGCGGGATGGGCGCATTCAGTCCGGCGAACAACTTCGAAGCCGCAATGGCGGCACGGTTTGAACGCGAAGTGATGCGGCCGTTGCTCGATGGTTTACGCGAAAATAATGTCACGTTTCGCGGTCTGCTCTTCCCGGGATTGATGATGACTGTCGAGGGCCCGCGCGTTCTCGAGTTCAATTGCCGGTTCGGCGATCCGGAAACGCAGGCGATCCTGCCGCGGCTGAAATCGGATTTGCTTCCGCTGCTGGAAGCGACCATCGATGGCACGCTGGCCAGTGTGAACATCGAGTGGGATCCGCGACCGGCCGTGACCATCGTGTTGGCGTCTGGCGGTTATCCCGAAAAGTATGACGTCGCCAAACCGATTTCCGGACTGGAGCGCGTTGCCTCGGAAGACGTGCAAATTTTCCACGCCGGAACACGGCGCCAGGATGGCGAAATGGTGACGAGCGGCGGCCGCGTGCTCGCTATCACGGCACTGGGGGAAACGATCGCGAGGGCGCGTGATCGCGCTTATGAAGTTGTTTCGCAAATCGACTTCGAGGGCTGCCATTATCGCCGCGACATTGCTCTGAGCGCCGCCGCCCGGTAACGTGAACCACTGATGTCGCGCTGTTTTTCTCTCGTGATTGCCGGTCTGTGCTGCTGGATTGCGGCGGCGAACTCCTTCGCACAACCGCCCGCGAAGGCCTCGCCTTCTCCAATTGTCGCAGCGGAGCCTTCCGCCACGCCGACGACGCGCGCGCTGATCGATTCGATGGATGCCACCGATCTGAAAGAAGCGATCCAGTTATTGAAGAGCAACTACATCAAGCCGGAAGCGCTCAACGAAACGGAGCTGAGCCGCGCTGCGTTCGAGGGAATTCTCACCCGGCTCGGACGCGGCGTGGTCCTTCTTCCAAACGCAGGCGTCGATTCCGGGGAAACGGCCACGCCGTTTTACTCCGAGATCCTGGACGGCCACGTCGGCTATCTTCGTCTCGGAGTTTTGAACAAGGCGAACCTCGATTCGCTCGACACCAACCTGCAAAATTTCGCGACGAAAAAAGTGGACGCGGTCGTGCTCGATTTCCGCGCCAGTCCGGCGACGAACGATTTCGCGGTCGCGGCGGAATTCGCGAAACGTTTTTGCCCGAAAGACAAGCCGCTTTTCACGCTGCGCAAAACGACGGCGCGGCAGGAGCGGACCTTCACTTCCGATCGTGACCCCGCCTATCAGGGATTGATCGTCATCCTGGCCGATGGCGACACAGCGGGCGCGGCGGAGGCGGTCGCCGGCGTGATCCACATTTACGACAAGGCCGTCGTCATCGGGCAACCCAGTGCAGGTCGCGCGGTGGAGTATTCCGATTTGAAGCTGCCGAGCGGGAAAGTGCTGCGCGTCGCGGTCGGGGAAGCGGTCTTGCCCGAGGGCTATCCGCTTTTTCCGGGCGGATTGAAACCAGATCTACCGGTGGAGATGCCGGCGATGGACAAGCGCGAAGTGTTTCAGGCGAGCCGCGAAAAAGGAATGACGCCGTTCGTGGTGGAGAATCCACGGCCGCATTTGAATGAAGCGGCGCTCATTTCCGGAAGGAACCCCGAGCTGGAAGCGATGGAAGCCGCGCAAAAACGGAAAACGAATCCCGAAAAAAACGGCGTGCACGATGCCGTTTTGCAACGGGCCCTGGACTTGGTGACTTCGATCGAGATTTTCCAAAAGAAGTAGCGAACTTTCGGACGGGGTTTAGCATTCGCCTCGGGTGAATCCGCTCGAAAAACGCATCGGCTACAAGTTCCGGAACTCGCTCCTTTTGGCGGAGGCGCTCACTCATCCGAGCCTGCGGCACGAGACGCATCGGACCCATTTCGATAATCAGCGCCTGGAATTTTTGGGCGACGCTGTCCTCCAACTCGTCATTACCGAGCATCTCTACGGCTATTTCACCGCGGAAGCGGAAGGGAAATTGACGAAGCTCCGGGCGCGGCTGGTGTCACGTGAAGCGCTGGCCCTTCACGCAGCGACGATGGATCTAGGAAAATATCTGATGATGGGCCGGGGCGAAGAAGCGAGCGGCGGACGGGAGCGGAACTCGACGCTGGCCGATGCGTTCGAAGCGCTGGTCGGCGCGATCTATCTGGACAGCGATTTCGCCATGGCGCGGAAATTCATTCTCGAACAAGCGGCGGCGGAGCTGGCCCAGCTTGTGGAAGAACCAGTCGACGTGAACCCCAAAGGCCAATTGCAGGAGTTACTCCAGGCGATCTCGCCGCGAAGTCCGGTCTACGAAGTGACGTCCCAAACCGGCCCTGAGCATTCGAAAACGTTTGTCGTCCGCGCGGTCTGGGAAGGCATCGAGCTCGGACAGGGAAAAGGCAAGAGCAAGAAGCAGGCGGAAACTGCCGCTGCGCTCGAAGCAATGCGCGAACGGCGTTGGGAAAAAAATCCGGTCAGCGTTTCGGCGAATGATTGAGAGCGTGGAGCGTGTCCCAGGTGTGGTGTTGGGCGATCGTCGCTGAAACAAAATCCTTCGCGCGCGCGACGGCTTCTTCCACGGCAAGTCCGGCGGTCAGCCCGGCCGTAATCGCCGCGGAGTAGGTGCAGCCAGTGCCGTGAGTGGCGATGCCGCGCGAAAACGGCGCAGAGAATTCCATCACCTTGTCGCCCACGAAAAGCAGATCGATGGCCTCGTTTCCCGGCAGATGGCCACCTTTCAACAGGACCGCAATGTCGTATTTTTTCGTCAGCGCCCTGCCCGCTTCGTGCATCGCGGCGAGGTCCTCGATCGGCCGACCAAGCAAACGCGCGGCCTCGCCGAGATTTGGAGTGAGAAGGGTCGCGAGCGGAAACAAATCCCGCTCGTAAGTTTCGATCGCGTCGCTTTGCAGAAGCGCGTCGCCGCTGGTCGCAATCATTACCGGATCGATCACAAGCGGCCGCGACGCCTGGCCACGGAGCGCCCGCGCGATCCCGGCGATGATCTCGGCAGAAAAAAGAAGTCCGGTCTTGATCGCGGCGACCGGGAAACTGCGAAAGAGAACTTCGATTTGTTCGCGGACCAATGCGGCGCTGACCGGTTCGATTTTCGAAACGCGTCCCGGCGTTTCCGCGACCACGCAGGTCACCGCCGTCAATCCGTAAACGCCGAGGGCGCTGAACGTTTTCAGGTCCGCCTGAATTCCCGCGCCGGCGCTGCTGTCCGACCCGCCGATGGTAAGCGCGACCGGAATGCTCACTGGCGTCACGAGGCGTCGCCCACGGGGCGACGGCTACAGCTATCCGCCGTCGCTGCCGATCGCCTCGACCGGGCAGCCTTCCATCGCTTCCTTGCATTGTTTCTCCTCATCATCGCTGCCCGGCTGCTTGTAGACGTACGAGTATCCACCATCGTCATTGCGCGTGAAATTGGTTGGCGCAGTCTCGCGGCACAGGTCGCAGTCAATGCATTGATTGTCCACGTAATATCTGCCGGTGACGTTGTCGGGATATCTGTTTGCGATATCGGCCATAGTAACTC
>JBHELY010000120.1:0-4139 GCA_046262815.1 Chthoniobacterales bacterium
AGCTTCGCGTTCGCCGCCGCCAGAACCGAAGATGTCGTAGCGTTTGCCATCACCGGGGCAGGCGAAGTAACTCATGTTTTCGATCAGACCAAGGACGGTGACGTTGACCTTGTCGAACATCGTCGCCGCTTTCCGGGCATCGATCAGCGCCACTTCCTGCGGCGTCGTGACAATGATCGCGCCCGCGAGCGCGACCGTCTGGACGATGGTGAGCTGGATGTCGCCGGTGCCAGGCGGAAGATCGAGCACGAGATAATCCAGTTCCCCCCATTCCACCTGCCGCAAAAATTGTTGCGTGTAACGCGTCACCATCGGTCCGCGCAGGATCGCGGGCGCCGTGTCGTCGAGGAGAAAACCCATCGACATCAGTTTCAATCCGTACTGCTCGATCGGAATGATGCGATTGTCCTCCGTCGCCATCGGCCGATCGCGCGAGCCGAACATGAGCGAAATGCTCGGGCCGTAGATGTCGCAATCGCAAAGACCGACGCGCGCTTCCGTTTTGTCCAACGCGACCGCGAGATTTGCCGCGACCGTTGATTTGCCCACGCCGCCTTTTCCGCTGGCAATCGCGATGACGTGCCGCACGCCTTCGATCCGCGTCGCGCCCACGCCTGCCGCGCCCGCGCCGGCCGGCGGCGCATGGATATCGATCAACACTTTCGCGCTCTCCACCCCTGGCGTCTCGCGCAACACAGTTTCCGATTGCGTCTTGATCGCCTGCGGAATCGCCGGCTCGTTCGTGGCCAGCGCCATTTGCACGGTAACGGCGCCGCCGTCGATGCGGATCCCCTTCACCAAACCGAACGACACGATGTCGCGGCTGAAGCCGGGATACTTCACCCGCTTCAGCGCGTCGGTGATTTGCTCCTCGGTGACCGGCATGGGCGTATAAGGTAACGCCCGACGCGAGCGAGTAAACCTGCCTTCTAAATTCGTGCCCCTGAACTACGCGCGATCAATGGTGTCTTCTCTGCACGCCCAGAAAACACTTATGCACACGGAGCCCAAGGCGATAACAAAACTGGATATCGTGAGCATACTGCGTTTCTAGCAACGCGCGTACCGCCCTCATTTGCAGGGTAAATCGCGGACCGCACTCTGATTCGGCGTTTATTTTCGCGACACAATTGTCGCGATCCAACACGGAGAGCGCCGTTATTTCACGAGCATCGCCTGCGACGCGACGCACTGCCATTGGTCTTTCCGCATCACCCAGACATCGGTCCAGCGAAAGCTCCGCTTGAATGTCTGTCCGGCTTTGTCCTTGCCGGTTTCGGTCGAAATGCCAGTCGCGACAGCGAATTGTCCGCCGAACAAGCGCACGTCGACCTTGCCGTTTTTCGTCGAGGCATAGGCATCTGTGTCCTTCTTAATTTCGGAAAGCAGCTTTTTCTTGTCCATGATTTCACCCTTGGAGCTGACGCCGCGGAAATCGTCGGCTACATAGGTCTGCGCGACCGAGGTGTCGTGGGTCTTCACTCCCGCTTCCCATTTGTCCTCGATGTCGCGAATCGTAGCTTCGGGCGTGGATTTCTTGGCCGGCATCACCGCGGCGGACGATGGACTGCTGGCCGGCGTTGCGCTCGGGCTGCTCTTGGCGGAGGGCGACGACGATTTTGTTGGCGAAGCGGACGCTACCGGTTTTGGCGTCGGCGAGACGGTCTTCTCGGTCGTCACCGAAACGCTCGGATCGGTGGCTTTTTCAGATGCGGTCGCTTCCGGGGATGGACTTTCTTCCTGGGCGAATGCGAACGGCACGGAAGCAGTGAACAGGGCAGTGACAGCGAGGACGGCGATCTTCATTTGGTTCTCCTTTTGGATTTTGCCGGGGCTCCCGAGTCTGGAACCCCGTGATCAATTTGAGGGGCGCATCGTAGGTGGCCGCATGAAAAAACGTCAAGGCCCGAATTCCGGCGCAAAACCCACTGGCCGTGATCGTGCTTCAAGACTTGACGGGCAGTGTAACATTGTCCTGACAAATTTCGTAACATGCGCATTTTCCGGAACATTCTTGGCAGTCTCGCGCTCGGAGCGCTCATCGTTTACACGATGCGGCTGCCGGACCACCCGACAGCGCGGGCGCCAATCGCGACGCTCGCCGCCGTTCCCGCATCGACGATTCCTGCTGCCGCGCTCGCTCCTGCTCTGCCCCTCGCGGCCGATCTCCAGCTGCCGGTTACTCCAGTGCGACGAAGCCACATCACCGATAATTGTTTCGCCGCCGAACCGGAACGCAGCATTCCCGTTCTTTGGGGACCGAACGCGGTCATTACCGCGGCGTTGAAACAGGATTGGGACGTTGTCCGGAAACTGATCGACGCCGGCGCGTCGGTGCAATCGACGGATGAGAAAGGCCGGACGCCGCTGATGATCGCCGCCCAACAGGGTAACCTTGAAATGCTGCGGACGTTGCTCGAGCGCCAGGCTCGAATTGATTTCACGGATTTCGAGGGGCGCACGGCTCTTCAATATGCGATGGCCGCCGGCAAACGGGATGCGGTCGATGTTCTGCTCGCGCTCTCGAAGAATTTCGATCCGAGCTCGGCCGCCGCGCGCGAATTATTGACGGCGGCAGTGACCAGCGGCGACATGGCGATTTTCCAAGCCATCCTGGAACGTTTTCCGCCCACCTTGCAATGGACGCCAATGACCCGCGGCGCTCTCGAGGCTGTTGTCAGCCATGGCACGCGCGAACAAGTGCGCCTCCTCTTGAGCAAACATCCGGCGCCGCCAACGCGTGAAGGCGGCGTCGTGCCCTTGATCGCCTACGCCATCGTCAGCGATGACACGCCACTCTTCCAGGCGCTTCTCGCCGGAGGCAGTGACCCGAACCTCGTGATCCCGAAAGCCGCCGAGAAAGAATTCATCGCGCTGATCAAATCGAAATACCTGCGCGTCTACATTCAGGAGGAGACCGGCATCAATCTCCTCATGCTTGCGGCGGGCCTGGGCAAAGCCGAATACGTCCGCGCGCTCCTCGACGCGGGAGCCGATCGCAACCGTCATACACCCCGCGAAAAAATGTTGCCGCTCTATTTCGCGGCCTGGACCGAAAACTGGCAGTGCGTCCAGATGCTTCTCGGCGGCGGACCGCAACCGGAACAGCTGCGCGTCGAGATTTCGCTGGCGAAACAACACATGGTGGTGATCAAGGATGGCGCCACCGTTTTCGAAACAAAAGTCTCCACGGGCCGCAACGGGTTCACGACCAAGCCCGGTTACTACGTCATAACGGACAAAGATCGCGACCACCGCTCCACGATCTACAAATGCCCGATGCCGTATTTCATGCGGCTAAGCTGCCGTGATTTCGGGATGCACGAAGGGGTTGTGCAGCCTTATCCGGCATCGCACGGCTGCATCCGTCTGCCGGGAGACGCAGCGAAAAAACTGTTCGTCGATCTGCCGATCGGCACGGTCGTGAGCATCAATTGACCGGCGGCGCGCGCGCAATCGCGCTTCGACTTTTTCGCCGCTTTCAAATAACGTCTCGCGTTCCGTTATGGATGAGACGCCGATAGCAGGATTGAGCGCATTGCGTCATGAATACGACGCGCACGGACTCCGCCGCACCGATCTTCATCCGAACCCTATCGAACAATTCCGCGCCTGGTTCGCCGCCGCCCTCGCCGCCGATATTCGCGACGTCAACGCGATGAGTCTCGCCACCGCGACGCCGGACGGAAAACCTTCCGTGCGCATCGTTCTGCTCAAGAACGTGGATTCACGCGGCTTTAGTTTTTTCACCAACTACGACAGCGAAAAAGGCCGCGAGCTCGAGGCCAATCCCTGCGCGGCGCTGTGCTTTTATTGGACGACGCTGGAGCGCCAGATTCGGATCAGCGGTCCGGTCGAGAGGACATCCCGCGAAGATTCAGCGGCGTATTTTCATTCGCGGCCAACGGGAAGCCGGCTCGCCGCGTGGGCCTCGAAGCAGAGTGAAGTCATCGACGCGCGTAAAGTGCTCGACGCCCGCTTCCAGGAATTCGCCGAGCGTTTTGAAGGCGAAGAAATCGCGTTGCCGCCGCATTGGGGCGGTTATCGCGTGAAACCGGACCAGATGGAGTTCTGGCAGGGGAGGCCAAACCGTCTTCACGATCGCTTTCTTTACACGCTGCGCGGCGACGGCTCGTGGC
>JBHELY010000121.1:0-305 GCA_046262815.1 Chthoniobacterales bacterium
AAGACGGACCGCGCAGGACGATTCGAGCTGGCGGACGAGAGCACGCTCTTCATGGATGAGATCGCGAACGTGCCGATGAATCAGCAGGCAAAATTGCTGCGGGTGATCGAGACGGGTGAATTCGAGCGGGTGGGATCGTCGAAGACGCTGAAGGCAAATGTGCGGATCATTTCGGCGACGAACGCGAATCCGCACGAAGAAGTGGCGCAGGGTCTCCATATCATCCTGGAGCAGATTCGCGACCTGCGCGCCCTCGACGGGCGTGCCGTCGCCGCGCGTCGCGCGCACATCGATCAGGGTGAGAT
>JBHELY010000121.1:315-4005 GCA_046262815.1 Chthoniobacterales bacterium
GCGGGAAGACATCATGCCGCTGGCGAATAATTTCCTGCGACAGCACGCGAAGCGTTACCGGAAAACCGTGACGGGGTTCGAGGAAAAGGCGCGCGACGTTATGATGCAGCACCATTTTCCGGGGAACGTGCGCGAGCTGGATCACGTGGTGGAACGCGCTGTCCTCATGACGCAGGGACAGCAGGTAAAAGCGAACGATCTTGGCCTAACGAGTGGTGTTTCCGATACGCCGCGGCTCGAAGACATGAGTCTGGAAGACGTGGAGGCGTTCCTGATCAAGAAAGCGCTCTCGCGTTTCGACGGGAACGCGCGAAAAGCGGCGGAAGCGCTGGGGTTGAGCCGAAGCGCCTTTTATCGCCGCTTGCAACAGTATGGTCTTTAGGCGTAGCGGTAGTGGCCCCGGCTGCTTCGCGCGCAGATGAAGAAAACAATCAGGAAGCTGCGGCACCGGCTCACTCACGAGGGCCGGCTTTCGTGGCTTACGCTCGCGGCGGCGGCGCCGGCGGCGATCATCGCGCTGATCCTGCTCTGGTTCGGCGATCACACGGCGAAGGTGCAATGGACGCTCACCCTGGTCATCGTCGGCTTCGGGTTGGGGTTCATGCTCAGTGCGCGGGAGCACGTGATGCGGCCGTTGCAGACGATGACGAATCTGCTGGCGGCGTTGCGCGAAGGCGATTACTCGATCCGCGCCCGAGGTGCCCGCGCGGATGACGCGCTCGGCGAAGCGCTGTTGGAAATCAACGCGCTGGGCGAGACGTTGCGCTTGCAACGACTGGGAGCGTTTGAAGCGACGGCGCTCTTGCGCACGATCATGGCGGAGATCGACGTCGCGGTTTTCACCTTCGATCCCGAGCGACGCTTGCGCCTGGTGAATCGCGCCGGCGAAGACTTGTTAGGCCAACCGATGGATAAGCTGCTGGGCCGTCGCGCGAAGGACTTGAACCTCGATGTTTGCCTCGATGCCGACCAGGACGCGCCGCTGACGCTGATCTTTCCCGGCGCGTCCGGGCGCTGGGGAGTGAAACGCAGTTCATTTCGCGAACGCGGTCTGCCGCACGAGTTGCTCGTCCTCACCGATCTGAGCCGGACGCTGCGCGAAGAAGAGCGCAACGCGTGGCAGCGGCTCGTCCGCGTGATCGGTCATGAAATGAATAATTCGCTCGCGCCGATTAAATCGATCGCTGGCAGTTTGGAAACGATGATCAAGAAAGATCCGCCGCCCGCTGATTGGCGCGACGACGCGCGGAGCGGCTTGAACATCATCGCGACGCGGGCGGAATCGCTGAGCCGTTTCATGCAAGCCTACGCGCGGCTGGCGCGATTGCCGCAGCCGCAGATGGAACCGATCAATCTGGGCGAGCTGGTAAAACGGGTGGCGACACTGGAGACGCGAATTCCGGTGCGAGTGGTTCCCGGCGCCGATGTCACGATCGACGCGGACGCTGCGCAGCTGGAGCAACTGCTGATCAACATTCTGCACAACGCGGCCGAAGCTTCCCTCGAAACGAAGGGAACGGTGACGACTGGTTGGCGCGACCTCGAAGAATGCATCGAAGTTTTCGTGCGCGACACGGGCCCGGGCATCATGAACCCGACAAATCTTTTCGTGCCGTTTTTCACGACGAAACCCGGTGGCTCCGGGATCGGTCTTGCGTTGAGCCGGCAAATCGCGGAAGCGCATGGCGGTTCGTTGACGCTCGCAAATCGTGCGGGGCCGGGATGCGAAGCCTTACTTCGGTTACCGAAGTAAGGAAATCTCAAATTCCAAGTTCCAAATCCCAAACAAATCTCAAGCACCAAGTCCCAAACTTTGAAGCAACTCTTTGTTTGAAATTTGGAGCTTGGATTTTGTTTGGGGCTTGGGATTTGGGATTTGGATTTTTCGGCGCAGCCGCCGTCCCACTATCGGGACGGTGAAATCCCACTACCGAAGCTTTTGCTCGGTGAGTCATTTTTTCATCGCGACCGCAACCAACTGGTTCGCCGCGCTTTAGGACTTTGTTGAAAGCGGTGGCACAGCCATTGCAATAGGGGCGAGACGCAACCCAACTATTTGAATCCAAGTCGCCCAAACGACGCATCCCACTAGAGCAGGAAGATTATGAAACCGACAATCCAATTGAATGAACGCAACCGCCGGCGAATGCCGAAGACCGACTACGGCTATCACGCCGGCTCGATGCCAGGCCGTGGCGGACGCAATCACGGCGCACGGCGTGCCTCCATTCGCGCCATCAGCCGCGAATACTTTAAGAACGAAGCACGCTCCACATTTGCAACCGAGGCCGCGTTCTTCAGCGTGATCGTGATGACGGCCGCCGTGCCGCTGATCTATTCCGCCATGGCGATGGTCCATCTCGTTCGTTCGTTCGCGGCCCTTTAACCGCGGAGATTAGCCATGACTCAAGCCTCAGGAGCCAAAGCGGAAAATACCATCGTGCGCCCAGCCGGATTCACCACGCCCAGTAATTCAATGGACGTTCCCCGTGCGGGCGTCGCCAAGAAGAAACGCCAGAAACGCATCATCTATATTGCGGCCGGCGTTCTCGGATTGATCGTCGTAACTTTTCTTCTCTCGCGATTGAAGCCGGCCGTGCCGAGCATCGATCGCTCGACGGTCTGGATCGATACCGTGAAACGCGGGCCGATGGTTCGCCAGGTGCGCGGACTCGGCACGCTGGTTCCGGTGGACATTCGCTGGATCGCGGCGAACACCGAAGGCCGGGTGGAGAAGATCGTGATCTGGCCGGGCACGGAAGTGACGCCGGACAGCGTGATTTTGGAACTCACCAGCCCGGAACTCGAACAGGCGGCAGGCGACGCGGTATCAAAGGCGACGGCGGCGGAAGCCGAGCTGACCACCTTGCGCGCGACGTTGCAACGCGAGCTGCTCGATCAGGAATCGACAACCGCCAAAGTCCATTCCGAGTACGAGCAAGCCAAGATGGAGCGTCAGACAAACGACCAACTGGCGAAGAACGGTCTCGTCTCGGAACTCGTTTACAAGACCTCGAAGGTGAAGGAAGCGGAACTCGCGAATCGCGACGCCATCGAAACCAAGCGTCTCGAATTCTCAAAAAGCTCGATCGAGCCGCAGATCGCGGCGAAGCAGGCGGAAGTGAATCAGACGAAAGAGTTCGCCAAATTGAAGCAGGATCAGGTGGAGCAATTGCACGTGAAGGCCGGGATGACCGGCGTGCTCCAGCAGTTGCCCGTGCAGGTCGGTCAACGGATCAAGCCCGGCGATAACCTGGCGCGCGTCGCCGATCCGACCAAGCTCAAGGCGCAAGTCAAGATCGCGGAAACGCAGGCGAAAGATATTCAGAACAACCAAGTCGCATCGATCGATACGCGGAACGGCGTGGTCAACGGCCATGTGATTCGCGTCGACCCCGCGGTCGAGCAGGGAACCGTAACGGTGGACGTCGCGATCGATGGCGACCTGCCAAAAGGCGCCCGTCCTGATTTGAGCGTAGACGGAACGATCGAGCTGGAACGTTTAGATAATGTGATCTACGTCGGCCGCCCGGCCTTTGGCCAGGAGAACAACACCGTTGGCATCTTCAAACTCGTCGCCGGAACTTCCGAAGCGGTCCGCACGCCGGTGAAGCTGGGCCGCAGCTCGGTCAACACGATCGAGATCATCAACGGTCTCGAACCCGGCGACCAGGTCATCCTTTCCGACAC
>JBHELY010000122.1:0-3923 GCA_046262815.1 Chthoniobacterales bacterium
GAACCGAACAGTCCTTGCTCCTCACCCGCGACCGCCATGAACACCAGGGTCGCGTCCCAGTTCTTCTTCGACATGACGCGCGCCATCTCCATGACCGCGGCGACGCCGGACGCATCGTCATCCGCGCCCGGCGCATCGGCGGTGGTATTCATCACGTCGGTAACGCGTGAATCGTAATGACCGCTGACGACATAAATGCGGTCGCGCGATTCGGGCTGGGTGCCGGGCAACGTCGCCACGACATTGACCACCTGGACCGGCTGCGGATTCCGTTCGCCCGGTGGCTGAGTGAATTCGTCCATCGTCACCTCCAGCCGCCCGCCGTTGTCCCTGTTGTAACGTTCGAACTCCGACTGAATCCAGCGTCGCGCCGCGCCAATGCCGCGCGTATCGCTCTGCGCGTCGGAAAGAGTGTGCCGCGTCCCAAAGATGACGAGCTTCCGGATCGTCGCCTCGATATTCTTCGCAGAAATCTCGGACAGAACCGCGGTGATCTGCGGGTTCTCTTTTATTTGTGGTTCCGTTTCGGGTGCAGTGGCGGCAAAGGCGAGAGTCCAGGACGCGAAGGCGAAAAGAATGATCAGTTTCTTACACATATGAATTACCGTTCTGGGTTAACGGGAAAGTGTTTGTTCTTGAGATGCTCGGGCACGCGCTCGGTCCGTTCGTTTTCGATTTCTTCCGTTGCGGCACCGAGCGCTTCGTAGGCGTCGCGGTTTTTCTTCGCGCGACACATGTAGGCGGTGGCGTGGGCCAGGGGAATGCGCGCTTCCGGCATGCCGACAAATTCGACGGCGTGCTGCGCGGCGATCGCGAGCGGTAACGCTTCGGGGTCGGCGAGCCCGACGTCTTCGCTCGCAAAAATAACGATCCGCCGCGCGATGAAACGAAAGTCTTCGCCGGCATGCAGCATTTTCGCCAGCCAGTAGATCGCGCCCTTTTCATCGGACGCGCGCATACTTTTGATGAAGGCGCTGATGGTGTCGTAGTGAGCGTCGCCCTTCTTGTCGTAGACGACGGCTTTCTGCTGGATGCTGTCCTCAGCGACGGGAAGCGTGAAGTGAATGATGCCTTTGTTGTCGGGAGGTGTAGTGAGAACCCCCACTTCGAGAGCATTCAAACATTTCCGGGCATCGCCGTCGCTTAGTTTCGCGAGATGCGTCCGCGCGTCCGTGTCGATCTTGACTTTGTAATGGCCGAGGCCGCGTTCTTTGTCCGCGAGCGCGCGATCGATGAGCTGTTCGAGTTGCTCCACGCGCAACGGCTCGAGCTGGAAAACCTGGGAGCGCGAGACGAGCGCGCTGTTGACGTAGAAAAACGGATTGTAAGTCGTCGCGCCGATCAGCCGTAGATTTCCGCTCTCGACGTCCGGCAGCAGAATGTCCTGCTGCGCTTTGTTGAAATGATGGATCTCGTCGACAAACAAAATCGTTTTCTTGCCGGAAGTGCGGAGACGATTCGCGGCCGCTGCCACGACTTTGCGCATCTCGGCCACGTTGCTTTCCACGCCACTGAGTCGCTCGAATTTCCCATGCGTCATTTCCGCGATGACATGAGCCAGCGTCGTCTTCCCCGTGCCAGGCGGCCCCGAAAGAATGACGGAGGGCAACCGGTCCGCTTCGATCGCGCGCCGCAAAAGTTTTCCCGGCCCGAGAATGTGTTCCTGGCCGACAAATTCCTCGAGCGTCCGCGGCCGCATCCGCGCGGCGAGCGGGGCCGAAGCGTTGACCGCTTCGTCGGCAGTCTCTTCGTTTGTCTGAAACAAATCCTGCACGGCTTAAAAATACGAAGCGCAAACTTCCGCGCACATTATATTCGCGCCCATGCAAAAGACGTTTGCCTTCATTTGCCTCTTCCTGGCCGGACTTAGCGTGGCCAGTGCGGAATCGCGTTTGCCGTTCAGCACTGTGTTCAAAGGCAAGGACCGATTTGAAGCGCTCGTCGCGAAAGCGCGCCAGGAAAACTGGAAAGCGCTCCCGATCGGCGAGCGAACGGCAGCGGTGGGCCGCGCCCTCGTCGGCACACGTTACAAATCGTTCACGCTCGAGATCGACAACCGCCTCGAAGCGCCCTCGGCGAATTTCAACGGCATGGATTGCTGGACGTTTTACGAAATCTCGCTCGCCTTCGCCCGGATGCTCAACGAGCCGGAAGAAGATTGGACGCCGGAACAGCTGCTGCGTTACATCGAGCTTGATCGCTATCGCGGCGGGCATTGCACCGGCGAATATCTTTCCCGGCTCCATTACCTCGAGGACTGGCTTGCCGATAATGATCGCCGCGGACTCGTCGACGACCTCACCCGGAGTCTCGGCGGAACCAGCGTGCCGCATTCCGCGCGGGAAATGACTGTGGGCTGGCGGCATTACCGTTACCTCGCCGCGAACCGCTCGTTGCTCAGACCGCTCGGCGAAATGGAAGCGCGCGTGTCGAGCCGGCCGTTGAATCAAATTCCGAAAAGCCGGGTCGCATCGATCGAACCGAGACTGCGCAGCGGCGACATTATCGGCATTATCTCGCGCGATCGCGGCGGCTTGTATTCGACGTCGCATGTCGGCCTGGCGTTGCGCCTCGCAGACGGCTCGCTCCATTTCATGCACGCTTCTTCGCCGCGGAACTACGGCAAAGTCGTGGTCGATGCCACGCTCTCGAATTATCTCGCCCGCTACCGGACCGATTCCGGAATCCTCGTCGCGCGACCGTTGAAATAGAACAGCAGTTTTTGGAACGCGGCGAATTAGCAAATTGTGGAAATAGGAATCATCGGCGCCGGCAACATCGGCTCGACCCTCGCACGCAAGCTCACTAAGACCGGACATTCGCTCTTGATCGCGAACTCCAGAGGACCAGAAACTCTAAAGGAGCTCGCCAATGAGACAGGCGCGACGGCCGTAACTCCGCGGGAGGCGACCCAAGGCGTGGACGTTGTCATCCTTTCGATTCCTTTTGGGAAGCTGCCGCTTCTGAAGGAACTCTTCGCCGAACTTCCGGACGAAGTGGTCGTGGCCGATACCTCAAATTACTTTCCCTTTCGCGATGGAAAGATCCCAGCCATCGATGGAGGGCAGGTCGAGAGCCTTTGGGTCTCCGAGGCAATCGGTCATCCTGTGATCAAGGCTTGGAACAATGTCCTGGCTGTCACCCTGGCCAACAAAGGACTCCCCGGAGGAGCCGACGGACGGATCGCGCTCTCCGTAGCGGGCGATGATCCGACGGCGAAGAAGACCGTCATGTCACTCGTCGAAGACACGGGCTTCGACGCTATCGATGCCGGCTCGCTCGCAGAATCGTGGCGACAACAACCCATCACCGCGGCCTACTGCACGGAGCTGACGGCGGATGAATTGCGCAAGGCTTTGGCGGTGGCCGACCGCGCCAGTGCCCCGCAGCGGCGCGAGGAGATGGTCAAGCAATTCATCGCGCTTGGCGACCGTATTACGACCGAAGACATCGTGCGTTTGCATCGGCTCGCGAGCGCATAACGCAGGATCCGTCGCAAGGCTTAACGGGACAAGTTCGATTAGGCGTTAGGTTACCCGGGGCTACTCATCTTTGGCAAAGACGGTCGCGCAAGTAGATGGGTTTCGCGGCGTCGCTTGGTTAGGTATTTTCGTCCCGGTTACGCGAAAAAGCCTGGCACGTGGGATTAAGTTGCACCCATGGAAGTTTTTCTTCAGTCCATATTGCCACCTGTGGCGGAAAGGGTCTCGGATCATCAAGCGACGCGACTGTTATATCGATCCACTCAGAGCTTGCGTTATCCCGGACAAACAAAGGCGTCCCGCAACAGCTCGCAAAGAAGCGTAGGCTGCCGGCATGTGGCACCTCGCGTAATTCGCCCGACAGCAGTTCGACGGCGTCACTGCGAAACGTGCACCACGTGACATAAGGAGCCGCGCTCGCGCGTCGGCAATCCTCACAAT
>JBHELY010000123.1:0-3880 GCA_046262815.1 Chthoniobacterales bacterium
ACGTTAATCTCGGCGAGACGCGGCAAGTTGGCCGGCTTCAACGACACCAGCAAGTCGAGGCTCCAGATGGCGAGCAGCAATCCGAGCGCGCCACCGACGATCGCCAGCAGAACGCTTTCGGTGAGAAGCAGCCTAACGACTCGCGATCGGCTGGCGCCGAGCGCGCCGCGAATCGCCATTTCCCGGCTGCGCGCCGTGGCCCGCGCGAGGAGCAGATTGGCGACATTCGCGCAAGCGATGAGGAGAACGAACGCGACCGCGCCGAGGAGCACGACGAGCATCGGCCGGACATCGCCCACCATGTGCTCCTGAAGCGAGGCAACCTTGACGCCGACGCCGACGTTAGTTTGCGGATAACGCTGGGTCTGGGACTGCGCGACCCCGGTCATGTTCGCCTGGGCCTGGTCCAGCGAAACGCCCGGCTTCAAACGCGCGACGACGTCGATGAAATTCGTGTCGCGGGTGGCGCGTTCGGCGGCATTGAACGCGATCGGCGTCCAGATCTGAGTGCGCGTGTTGGGAAACGCGAAACCGCGCGGCATGACGCCGACGACAGTGTAAGTCTGGTCGCTCAACGTGATCGTCTGCCGAATCGCGTTCGGATCGCCGCCGAAACGCCGTTGCCAGAATTCGTAGCTCAGGATTATGACGCGATCGCCGCCGTCACGGTCTTCCTCCGCGGTGAAATCGCGGCCCAACGTTGGTTGCACGGCGAGCAACTGAAAGATGTCGCTGGAAACACGGGCGCCGATGACACGCTCCGGTTTATCAGTGCCGGTGAGATTGAATCCCTGGCCCACCCACGTGCCGATGCGCGTAAAGACCTGGTTCTCGGTTCGCCACTCGAGAAAATTCGCAGGCGAACTGGGCGCCTCGGCGAGCGTCGGCTGAGTGCCAAAAACTTGCACCAGTTGTTCCGCGTGCGGATACGGCAGCGGCCGCAACAGGACCGCGTTGACGACACTGAAGATCGCGGTGTTCGCGCCGATCGCGAGGGCGAGCGTGAGGACGGCGACGAAAGTGAACGCCGGTGACTTCGCCAGCATCCGAATCGCGTATCGAATGTCGGCCATCATAATTCTATGCGCCGTGGCCGAGCGCGATCATCGGGTCGGCTTTGGTTGCCCGGAGCGCAGGGATGTAACTCGCCAGGAGCGAGACCGCGATGAGGGCGAGAGTTACTCCGGCGAAAGTGATCGGATCGAATGCGCCGACGTTGAAGAGCATCGCCCGTAAAGCGCGGCTGCTCATGATTCCCAGGACGAGTCCGGCCGCGGTGCCGATCAGCACAAGCTTCGCGGCGCGGCCGATGACGAGCCGCAAAACATCGCCGCGCTGCGCGCCGAGGGCCATCCGCACCCCCATCTCGTGGGTGCGTTGCACGACGAGGAACGACATCACTCCATAAATACCGACCGACGCCAGAATGAGCGCGACCGCAGCGAAGACTCCGATCAACACGACCGAGAGCTGGCGCGGCGCGATCGAGTCGGCCGCGACTTGCTCGAGCGTCCGGACATTTGCGGCCGGAAGATCGGGATCGAGCCGGGAAATTTCGCGGCGTATGGCCGAAGTGAGAGAACGCGGATCCTGGGCGCTGCGAACCGCGAGGATCATGCCACGATAGGGCCGTTGATTGTGCGGCAGATAATACTCGGGCTTCGGGTCCAGATCGAGCCCGCGATGCCGCATGTCTCCCACAACACCGACGATGGTGACCCATTTCACGTCCGGCTTGCGCGGATCGCTAAACGTGATGCGTTTGCCGACGGCGTCCTGGTTCGGAAACCATTTCTTCGCGAACGAACTGTTAACGATCGTCACGGCCGGGCCGTCAAATTGATCGCCGTCGTTGAAGAATCGGCCCCGCAAAAGCGGGACCTTGAGAACCGAGAAATACTCCGGCGTAGCGTCGCGGATCTCTTCGTCGGGAAAAACCTTTTCGGCCATTGCATCCCGGCCTTCGATCACGAAGGAACTGTCGCTGTTTGTCCCGCTGAGCGGCAGAATGCTGGTGAACGCCGCCGCTTCCACTCCCGGCAGCGCCTTTATCCGCCGCGTGGCTTCCGCATAAAAATCGGCGACTGGTTTGCCGCGCGGATACTTCATCAACGGCAACGAGACTTCCATCGTCAGAATATTTTTCGGCTCGAACCCGGGATTGACGTTTTGCAGGCGAACAAAACTCTTGAGCAACAGGCCGGCGCCGACCAGCAGGACCAGCGCGAGCGCCACTTCGGCGATGACGAGCGAATTGCGCAGGCGATTCCGCCGCAAGCCGGTGGTGGAGCCGCGCCCACCTTCTTTCAACGCTTCGGTCAACTCCGGTTTCCCGCTCGCGAGGGCCGGAATGAGTCCGATGACAATTCCAGTAACGACAGCAGTCACGAGCGTGACGAAGAGAACGCGCAGGTCGAGATTGACTTCGGCGAGGCGCGGAACGGTTTGCGTTCCGATCGAGCGCAGCAGATCGAGTCCCCAAATTGCGAAGACGACGCCAGCGGTCCCGCCGGCGAGCGCAAGCAGAACGCTTTCGGAAAGCATCTGCCTAACGAGTTGAATCCGGCCGGCGCCCAGGGCGAGACGAATCGCGAATTCACGTTCCCGCGCTCCGGCCCGCGCCAGCAACATGGTGGTGAGATTCGCGCACGCGATCAACAAAACCATTGCGACCGCGCCGAGAAGAATCATCAACGCGGGCCGCATTCCGCCGATCACGAGATCGTGCAACGGATAAACCGTCGCGCCGAACTTCGTGGAGGGCTCATAGTTATCCGGGAACTGCTTGTACCAATTCGCCACGATCGTGTTCGCCTCGGCCTGCGCCTGGGCGATGGTGGTTCCAGGTTTCAACCGGCCGACGACGCCCAGGCCGCGCGAACCCCGCGATTCGAGATCGCCTTTCGTAAACGCGATCGGCTTCCACATGTCCGCGCGTTCCGCGAACGTTCCGCCCTGGACGCCGAAAAGCGGCAGCGGAAATTCGAAGTTGGCCGGCATGATCCCGACGACGGTGTAACTGTTGCCGTTCACCGACACCTGCGAGCCGACGAGTTGCGGATCGGAATTGAAGCGCCGCCGCCAGAGGCGTTCGCTGATAATCACGACGCTGTCGTTGCCTTCGCCGAATTCGTTGTCGTTGAAAACGCGGCCCTTTATGGGCGCTACGCCGAGGAGCGGAAACAAACTCGGGGTAACCACCGCGCCCTGGATGCGCTCCGGCATTTCGCCGCCGGTGAGATTGAAATCCGCGAAGTTGAAAGCAGCTATCCGCTCATAACTCCGCGCTTGTTTTTCCCAATCGAGATATTCCGGCGCCGAAACCGGAATCTGATCGAGCCCTTGCCCGCTGAATTTTTCGAACAGGAGAATCAAGTCCTGCGGCGCCTTGAAGGGGAGAGGACGAATGAGCAGCGCGTTGACGAGGCTGAACACCGCGGTGTTCGCGCCGATCGCGAGCGCGATGGTGATGATGGCGACGGCGGTAAAGCCGGGCGTTTTAAAGAGACTGCGAAAAGCGAGGCGGATGGATTGCATAGTTAAAAAGGCGTTCACTCGTAACGAAGCGCTTCCATTGGATCGAGACGCATGGCGGCGCGCGCGGGCAAATAGCATGCGGCCAGTCCCACGAGGAAAAGAACGATCGGGACGAGGGTGAAGCTCGGCGGATCGTGCGCGGAAATGCCGTGGAGACTGCCGGACAAAAGTTGGGCGAGGAAGAACGCGCTCACCAATCCGATCACGAGCCCGGTCACGATCAGGCGCAAACCCTGACTCGTCACGAGCCGCAACACGTCGCCGGTCTGCGCGCCGAGGGCCATCCGCACGCCGATTTCCTGCGTTCGTTGCCGGACCGAATACGCCATCACGCCGTAAAGCC
>JBHELY010000124.1:0-3779 GCA_046262815.1 Chthoniobacterales bacterium
CCATCGCTTTTCTTCTGTAGCAGCGGCCCTGTGGGCCGCTTCGTGGATGCATCAATTGCCATGCAGTCTCAATCTCGCGCGCCCCACAGGGGCGCGGCTACAGAAGGGTCCGAAAATATTTCGAAAATCTTTTACCATGGGACAGTCGATGTCCTACCCCCTGTTTTAGGATCGCGCCATGAAAAGATACAAAACTCGTTATCCGCGCCGCCATCTCCTCGCCGTTCCGTATTCGGTCCGTCCCGATCGGATTGAACGCGGCCTGCGTATCCTGCGCGCGTTGCGTCATTCCCTGGCGGCTGCTTCCCCCAGCCCGCGCCCTCAACAAAAGGAGTTCGAATTCATCGTCGCCAAGCGGGCGTAGAAGGTAGGGACGCCGCGCTGCGGCGTCCGATGCTTGGCGGTGCAAAATGAATCAGTTCGCGGACGGCGCCGCGCGCCGTCCTTACCAAACATCAGAGAAAGTATTGCCACGGCCGGGATCGGTCGCTAGGTTCGGTTCCCTCGTTCGAGCCATGGACGTCAGCGGAACCATCGAAGCGATTCTTGCCCAAAAAGGGACGGAGACTTTCACCATCTCGCCAGACTCCACCGTTTACGACGCCGTCGCGCTCATGGCCGAAAAGAATATCGGGGCGCTGCCTGTCGTCGAAAATGGCAAGCCGGTCGGAATGATTTCCGAGCGCGATTACACGCGCAAAGTCATGTTGCGCGGGAAAAAGTCGCGGGAAACCCTGGTGCGCGAGATCATGTCGAGCGAGGTGACGGTCGTCGGTCCGCGGGAGCCGGTGGAGAACTGCATGCGGATGATGACCGACAAGCGAATCCGGCATTTGCCCGTGCTGGAGGGCGACACGATCCGCGGTGTGATCTCAATCGGCGATCTCGTGAAGTGGGTGATCGCTACCCAGTCCGCCGCGATCAAGCATTTGGAGATGTATATCTCCGGCGGCTATTCCGGCTGACCTTTCCTAATCGTGCTCGTGCTCCTGCTCGTGCTCGATCCGTAGATATTCGATTACGATTACGAGCACGATAAAGGCAACAGCGCTACAACGCCCAGACTGTTTTCCCCGCGACAATCGTCCGCACGGCCCGGCCTTTGAGTTTCCAGCCGTCGAAAGGCGTATTGCGCGACATGGATTGAAACTTCGCGGCGTCGACTGTCCATTCCAGATCGGGATTGATGAGCGTGATGTCCGCGGCGCTCCCAACGGACAACGTTCCGGCGTCGATCTGCAACAGCCTCGCCGGGTTCACCGTGAACATCTCGATCAAGCGAGACAACTCGATGGTTTTGTTTTTGTGCACGAGCAAATCGAGGAACAATCCTACCTCGGTCTCTAGTCCGACAATCCCAAACGGCGCCGCGTCGAATTCGACTTCCTTCTCGAACTGCGCATGCGGTGCGTGATCACTGCACAGGATTTCGATCGTGCCATCGGCGATTCCTTCGAGCAAAGCGGCCACATCTTCCTTCCCGCGCACCGGCGGATTCATTTTGAAATTGGTATCGAAATCCTGGATTGCGTCGTCGGTCAGCGCGATGTGATGCGGACAAACTTCGCCGCTGATTTTCACGCCGCGTGCGCGCGCTTCGCGTAAAAGCCGCACGCTTCCCGCTGCGCTGAGATGCTGGCAATGGACGTGATGATCGCAGCAATCCGCGAGAAGAATGTTGCGCATCACGATCACTTCCTCGCCGATTCGAGGCCAGCCGGGCAATCCGAGCAGCGTGCTCCAGTAACCTTCGTGAACCACGCCATTGCCGACAAGGTTGTAATCCTGGCAGTGATCGAGCACCGGCACGCCGACCATCCGCGCGTACTCAACCGCACGCCGCATCAGCTCGTTGTTCTGGACACAACGCCCGTCGTCGGTGATCGCCACCACGCCGGCTTGCTTGAGCGAGCCGATGGGCGCGAGCTCCTCGCCCATCAATCCTTTTGAGATCGCGCCCGACGGCAACACGTTCACGCACGCGACTTCCGCCGCGCGATCGCGAATCCACGCGATCGTTCCCGGACTATCCGCCACCGGCGACGTGTTCGGCATGCAAACGATCGTCGTAAATCCACCGGCTGCTGCGGCGCGCGCCCCGCTTTCGATCGTTTCCTTCCAGCCAAATCCGGGTTCGCGGAGATGAACGTGGAGATCAATCAAGCCCGGCGCGACAACGAGCCCTTTCGCGTCGATCACTTCCGCATCTTTATCGCCCCCCTTCGCCGCGATTTTTCCGTCGACGATGAACAGATCGCCGATCTCGTCGCGCTTGTTTGCCGGATCGATGATCCGGCCGTTGCGAATCACCATGTTCATGGCGTGGCGATTCCTCCGCAGAGATAAAGAACCGCCATCCGGACCGCGAGACCGTTGGTCACTTGTTCGAGAATCACGCTCTGCGCGCCGTCCGCCAGCTCGCTGTCGATCTCGACACCGCGATTGATCGGACCCGGATGCATGATCAGGCAATCGGGCTTCAATCGTTTGCCCCGTTCTTTCGTCAGGCCAAAGAGCCGGATGTATTCGCCGATGCCGGGAAAATATTCTTTCCGCTGCCGTTCGTGCTGAATCCGAAGCAGGTTCACGACGTCGGCCGTCTCGAGCGCGTCATCGAGGTTGTGACTCACCGTCACGCCGAGCTTTTCAAATTCACGCGGCACCAAAGTGCTCGGACCGACGAGCGTGACGTGCGCGCCGAGCTTCAACAGCGCGAAAATATTCGAGCGCGCGACCCGGCTGAAAAGGATGTCGCCGATGATGACGACGTGCAGCCCGGCGACCGCGCCTTTGCGAGAGCGGATCGTGTAGAGATCGAGCAAGGCCTGGGTCGGATGCTCGTGCGCGCCGTCGCCGGCGTTGATGATGCTCGACTTGAGGTGTTGCGCGAGAAACTGCGGCGCACCGGACGAGCCGTGCCGGATGACGATTAGATCGGCGTGATACGCTTCGAGAATCTTCGCGGTGTCCTTCAGCGTCTCGCCCTTGATCAGGCTCGAGGATGAAGCCGAGATGTTAATGACATCCGCGCTGAGACGGATCGCCGCGATCTCAAAGGACGTTCGCGTTCGCGTGCTCGGTTCGACGAAGAAATTTACCAGCGTTTTTCCGCGTAAGGCCGGCACCTTTTTGATCTCGCGGGTGCCGACATCTTTAAATGCGTCCGCCGTATCGAGGAGAAACGTGATCTCCTCAGCCGACAGCTCGCGAATCCCGAGCAGGTCTTTGCGTTGCCAGCGAATCTCGGAGCTCACGGCTTTTCCTCCTTGATCAACCAGACAGCGTCCGGTTCGCCATCAACGTCCTGCAATCGCAGACTCACCTGCTCTCCCGGTGCAGTCGGAAGATTTTTGCCGATGTAATCGGCACGGATCGGCAGCTCGCGATGACCGCGATCGATCAACGCGGCAAGTTGGATTCGCGCCGGCCGTCCGAAAGATCCCAGCGCGTCCATCGCTGCGCGCGCAGTTCGTCCCGTAAACAAAACGTCGTCAACCATGATCACCGTCTTGCCTTCGAGCGGCAGCGGCAGCGTCGACGCCTGAACCCGCGGCAGCTCGGCTCGCGTTCCCACGTCATCGCGATGCATCGAAACATCGATAGCTCCCGCTGCGACGCGATTGTGGCCTAACGACTCGATGATGTCCGCCAGCCGGCGCGCGATCTCGACCCCACGGGATGGAATGCCGGCAAGAATGACCGAGCCCAGATCGGGATTGTGCTCGATGATTTCGTGCGCGATCCGGCGTAGCGCCCGTTCGATCGCGGCGGCATCCAGC
>JBHELY010000125.1:0-3746 GCA_046262815.1 Chthoniobacterales bacterium
GGGAGAACCGCGCGATCTACGCCGTGTAAACCAGCGCTCCGCAGCGCCAGCAGGTGAACCATTCCCAACCCGGTTCGACGAAATTCGAAGCGCCATCGTTCCAACAGATGTACGCCATCCGTTTCGAGCGCGGTTCGGCTTCGACCGGCGCCGGCCGATCTTTTTCCAATCCAACGCCGCCTGGTTTGTCCGGTTTTTTGCCCGAATTTTCGCCGGCCATACTGGTTTCTTCCTTGCCTGGACTCGCGCTCCGCTTTGGAGTTACCGAGACCAGGCCAGGAAGGGCAGGGCATGGAACCCTGCTCTTCCGCGAATCTAATCGATTAGGTGTAGTTCAGCGCGCCGCAACGCCAGCAGGTGAACCATCTCCAACTTGGGTCGATGTAGTTCCCGGCGCCGTCATTGAAGCATGTGTAAAGCAGCTGTCGCGAACGACCGCCCGCTTCCCCGGCATCCGCGCCTTTTTCCGCGCCGCTGCCACCCTGATCACTGGGCTTCTTGCCTGTTTTTTCGTCAGCCATAACTAACTTTCCTTTCTTCTTTGGTTGCTTTTCTAACTCGCCATCACATCACTCGATGCAGCAGCAAATTTTGAATTTCCCTCGTGGCGCTTCAAGAACCTTTTCTCCCCGCTTGCCTCGCCAACTGTGATTAGACTTATTTTTCCGCCCTTTTTGCGAATTTTTTCCCGGATTGAAACCAACGTGCTCCTCCTATTCCAAAGATCAACCTGGCCGGGCTTTCCCTGAAAGGCCTGCTCCTGCCATTTGCGGCGGCGGCGCTGAGGTGTGGGCATCGTCGGCACCTCCGGGCTTGGCATCTTCCGCATGATAGAGTTCGGCAAATAATCCGCCGCGTTGGAGCAGCTCTTCGGCTGTCCCCTGTTCCGCGATCTTTCCGTTGTCGAGCACGACGAAATAATCGCAGAACGGCATGAGCCACCGCAAATCGTGATCGACCACCATCACGGTGTGACCTTTGAGCGCGTTCTTGATGATCTCGAGCATCGAAAACTTTTCTACGTTATCCATCCCGACCGTCGGCTCGTCGAGGAAGAGGATCGACGGATTGCGCAGCAGGCAACGCGTCAGCGCGAGCAGCTTCTTTTGCCCGCCGGAAAGCCGCCGGGCCGCTGCGAATTCTTCATCGAGCGGATTCCCTTGCACGCCCGTCTGCAGAATTTTCCAGACGCCGGTCTTCTCGCAGATCGCGCGGATCTCTTCATCGGTCGCGTCCGCTTTCGCCATCTGCATATTCGACCGGAGCGTGTCGTAAAAGAATGCCGGGAACTGCGACATCATCGCGATGTGATTATAAAGATTGTCCGACGCGTAATCGCCAACCGGCCGTCCGCCCAGGACCACTTCGCCCTGTTGCGGATCGTAGAAACGCAACGCGAGTTTGAAGAACGTCGTCTTCCCCTGCCCCATTCGCGCTACGAATCCGGTGATTTTTCCCGGCGGAATCTGGAACGAAATGTCGTCGAAGATTTTCCGGCTGTTGGGCGAATAAGAAAACGTCAGGTTCTTCGCGGCCAATGTCGGCTCGACAGTCGGCACCTTCACTGTCCCCGATTTTTCTTCGCGACGCGCCCGCGATTCCATCATTTCGTTCACCGTCTCGATCCGCGGCCAGGCGCTGCCCGCCATGATCAAATAAACCGAGAGCGCCTGGATCGGCCCCATCAATTGCGGCGCGAGCAGAAAGATCGCCACGACTTTCCCCGCGGCCTCGGCGTCGCCGGAGCGATAGGCCGTGTAAACCCCGAACGCCAGCAGCACCACCTGCACGACCCAGCTCGGCAGCCCGCTGATTAACCCCATGTATTCCATCGTCAGCGTGTTCTTGATCCGCGATTTCAGGAGCGACAGCAGCTGCTTGTCGTGCTTCGCCACGAACATCGGCTCCGCTTCCATCGCCTGGATTTCCTCCGGCGATTGCATCGCGCCAGTGACCAGGCTGTTGAGCGCGACCATTTTTTCCTGCATGTCGCGCGAGACGTCGCGGACCTTGTTCGAAAGCCTGCCCGTGATCCACGGCGAGATGAACGCGAAGAGCACGATCGCGATCGGGATCGCGGCCGGCGGAATCGCCACGCCGAAGATCGTCGGCGGCGGGCCATCCATCTGGAAGTTGTAGATGAGAAGGCCGACCGTGATGCAGAGCGTGATCACCTGCAACAGCATGTCCACGCTCACCTGTCGCAGCGTCATCGACGCTTCGACCGTGAACTGGTTCACGACTGCGTTCAGCTCGCCTGATTCATGGTCATGATAGAACTCCGGCGATTGCCGCAGCATCCGCGCGAAAAGCTGGCTGCGCAGTTTGTTCGAAAGCGCCATGTCGAGTTTCGTCGAGATGGCTCGCATCGGCAGGCCGATGGCGAGTGCGGCGAGCGCGAAGATTGCCCATAAGACCGCGAAGAAAATCAGCCGGCTCTTCGGCGCGGACGGCGGGGCAGGCGCGTTCGCCGGCGTGGCGGGGGTCGTGTTTGCGGCGGCGGTTGTATCAGCCCCTGGCGCAGGCGCCCTCACAGTGCTGTTGAGCGCCTTGGTTACTTCACCGAGGAGCTGCGAGCCGCCCAGATTCACGCAGTTCTGCACCAGCATCATCAGGCAATACCCGATCGCGAGCAGTTTGAAGTAGCTCAGCAGTTTCCAGCCGGTCTTGAAGATCTTGCCCCAGCCCACATCGCTGAGCTTCGCGCCTTCGCCGCCGCGGCCGCGCCGCTTGGTGTCAGCTCCAGCCGGCGGCGCCTTGCCCATCAACCCGCCGGACGGTGACGGCGGTCCTTGTCCTGGTGGAATTTGCGGCGCCATCCCGGAGGGTGACGATGGCGGACCTTTTGCGGCCTGGCTCGGCGGCGGTTTTCCCTGCATAGATTAGTGGGGGCGGTATTGCTAACAGGCTTCCGCCCAAGAGGGCCAGAAAAATCTTCTTGGAGGGAGGCCCGCCGTGGCGTCCTATTATTTACGCTGTAGCCGCGGCGCTCTGTCGCCGCGTCTTAATCATCATAGCAATCCAGATATTTAATCCCGGACCCGGTATTAAATATGACCACCTGCTCGTCGGCTCCGATTTTTCCATCGGCGACAAGTTTCCGCGCCGCGACGAAACACGCCGCGCCCTCCGGCGCCACGAACAATCCCTCGGCTGCACCTACTTCGCGCGTCGCATCGATCATCTCGTCATCCTCGACGATGATCGCTCCGCCTTCGGACGCGCGCAGAATATCGAGCATGATGAAATCGCCGACCGCCTTCGGCACGCGTAACCCCGATGCCACCGTCTGCGCGTTCGGAAATTCCGCCGCAAATTTTTCTCCGGCCTCGAACGCGCGCACGATCGGCGCGCAGCCGCTCGCCTGGACGGTAAACATCCGCGGCCGCTTCGCGCCAATCCAGCCGAGCGTTTCCATTTCATCGAACGCCTTCCACATTCCGATCAGCCCCGTCCCGCCGCCCGTCGGGTAGAGGACCACGTCCGGCAACGCCCATTCCATCTGCTCCGCTAATTCGTAGCCGAGCGTCTTCTTTCCCTCGACGCGATACGGCTCCTTCAGGGTCGAGACGTCGAACCAGCCTTCCGCCACTTTCCGCTTCGCGATCTCCGCGCCGCAATCGGTAATGAGTCCCTCGATGAGAACCACGTCCGCCCCCAGCTCGCGACACTCGATGATGTTCGCCCGCGGTGTGTCCTTCGGCATGAAAATGTGCGCTTCCAGTCCCGCCCGCGCCGCATACGCC
>JBHELY010000126.1:0-3594 GCA_046262815.1 Chthoniobacterales bacterium
CCTCGAGTGTTTGCGCTGCTTCCCGCACCGACTTCGATAGCGGCCCGATTTGGTCGAGGGACGAACCAAAGGCAACAAGCCCATACCGGGAGACTCGGCCATATGTCGGCTTCACGCCCACAACGCCGCAAAACGCAGCCGGCGTTCGAACAGAACCACCGGTGTCCGAGCCGAGGGAAATGAGCGACGTGCCGGAAGCCACGCTGGCTGCGGAACCGCCGCTGGAGCCGCCGGGCACGCGATCGAGATTGTGGGGATTCCGCGTGATGAAGTATCCGGAATTCTCCGTCGTCGACCCCATTGCGAATTCGTCGCAGTTGGTCTTGCCGACGATGATCGCTCCAGCGCTGCGCAAGCGTTCCACAGCAGTGGCCGTGTAAGGCGGAACGTATCCTTCGAGAACTCGCGAGGCGCATGTGGTGGGCAAATCGCGAACCGCCATGTTGTCTTTGATGCCGACCGGCACGCCCGCCAGGGGTTCCAGCGGCTCGCCGGCGGCAATCTTCGCGTCCATGCGGCGGGCTTCATCGAGTGCGCGTTCCGGACACGTAGAGAGAAATGCGCGAACGTCGCCGTCGACCTTTTCGATCTCTTCGTAGACGCTCTTGATGACTTCCGTCACCGTGAGATCGCGATTCTTATAAAGCGCGACGAGCTTGTCCGCAGTGATGTTTTTCAGATTCATCGTTCGGTAATGACTTTGGGAACCTTGAACAGCTTCACGGTACGGCCGGCCTCCGCGCTGCCGGTTCTCGGTGCCACGCGGTCGTCGCGGACGGCGTGCTTGACGCTGGTCACGACCTGCGCCGTCGGTTCGATACCGCTGAGATCGAGCTCGTTTAGTTTTTCGACATACTCCACGATCCGGCTAAGCTGCTCGGCTATCGCCTTTTTCTCGTCATCGGCAACTTCCAACATCGCGAGCTTTGCGACGTATTCGACATCCGCTTCGCTAATTTTCATAGGTAAAGGCGATCTCCTTGATCCACGGCGTGGCCCATGGCGCGTTCATTTTTGCCAGCAACTCCGGCCGCATCTTGACGAGTTGCTTGCGCCAGATCTGGTCGGGAACGTTCACGACGACACGCGAGCCCTGAACCGCAATAACGGTCGTCGCCTTAGCCAGGTTTTGCCCGACCAGCGATGGCCAAAGGCGTTGCAGCAGATGAAGATCAAGCTGGTCATCCCAATTCGGCGACTTCCGGAAAGATGCGATCAGACTGCGCAAAGCCGGGTCGAAAGCCATCCGTACGTTTTAACACAGCCCGCTCTGACTCCGGTAGAGGCTGCACTGTCACATTTGCCGCTTACCCAAACGCCGGCTGAAGGCCGGCGACTACATGTGTGCCGAGCATGTTCAGCAGCTCGGAAGTGAAAGTCTTCGATCCAACCTGATGGAGGTGAAGGATTAGCGAAGCGCAAGGGCTACCGCATGATGGGGGTCTGAAGGAAGCGTGGAGCAAAAGCGCGAGTCGATGAACAAGAACTGGATGAGGCGTGAGCGTGGGACGAGCAGCCATGTTACTGCGAAGTCCGTATCCATCAAGCATGCGGAGCGTATATCCAGCGACTGTGCGCGGAAGGCGGCTGAACTTACCTCGGGAGATCTGCCAGGAGGGCAGAAGTCAGCAGAGGGCATAGTAGACCTGGCGTCGGCGAAGCTAGTGAGGCACTCCAGGCTGAAAAGCGGAGCAACGGATAGGCCAAGCCGGGAACGGGGAGCGAAGGCCCGAACGAGATAGGAGGCAAGTAGGTCATGGATCTCAGGAGCGACAAGCGGCAGAAGAACTCGAAGGAAGAGGGCTCTGGGTCGGCGGGTCCGGGTGAAGCCCAGGACAGGCGACAAAGAGAGATCGAATCGCTCGCGGCGTTCCATGAAGGCGAAAGCCCAACCGACACGGATCGAATAATGGAGGAGATATGTGAGTGGGAAAACCTGAAGCACGCAATGGGGCAGGTCAAGGCCAATAAGGGTAGCGCCGGGGTCGACGGCATGACCGTCGATGAACTCCCGGATTATCGCGAACTGTTGGTCATCCGGGACCAACTGCGGAGCGGAATGTATAAACCGCAACCGGTAAGACGGGTGGAAATTCCGAAACCCGACGGAGGGGTGCGCAAGTTGGGCATTCCGACGGTGCTGGATCGGTTTGTCCAGCAAGCGGTAATGCAAGTTCTGCAGAAGCGGTGGGACCGGACGTTCTCCGATAGCAGCTATGGTTTCCGGCCGGGCCGGTCGGCTCATCAGGCCGTAGCACAAGCGCAGCAGTACATCGCGGCAGGCTATGGCTGGGTCGTCGATCTGGATTTGGAGAAATTCTTCGACCGGGTCAATCACGACAAATTGATGGGTCAGATCGCCAAACGGATTCGGGACAAGCGGTTATTGAAACTCATCCGGGCGTTTTTGAACGCCGGGGTGATGGAGAACGGATTGGTCAGTCCAAGCGTGGAAGGAACTCCGCAGGGAGGCCCACTTTCGCCCTTGCTCAGCAACCTCGTGCTGGACGAACTCGACCGGGAACTGGAGCGCCGGGGACATCGCTTTGTGAGATATGCGGACGACAGCAACATCTACGTTCGCAGCGAACAAGCGGGTCAACGGGTGATGAACAGCATCACACGATTCATCGTCGAAAAGCTCAAGCTCAAGGTGAACGAGAGGAAGAGCGCGGTGGCACGGCCGCAGGTGCGGAAGTTTCTCGGGTTCAGTTTTACGGACGGTCCCGTCATTCGGCGGACGATCGCGCCGAAGGCCGTCGAACGCTTTAAGGAACGGATTCGAGACATCACAAAAAAGGCCAGGAGCATGAGGCTGGAGCAGACGCTGGCTATTCTGGCTCCGTACATGCGAGGCTGGCGCGGCTACTTCGGGTTTTGCGAAACGCCGGACCAGTTGGTCCAACTGACTCGCTGGATTCGATTACGTCTTCGGGATGTACTGTGGCGGCAATGGAAAACCCAGCGCCGCCGCCATGCCATGTTGCTTCGGTTAGGTGTGCGCGGCAACCTCGCGGCAAAAACGGCCGCCAGCGGTCGTGGCCCCTGGCATCTGGCCCATTCGAAGGCGCTATCTATCGCGCTGTCGAATGCGTACTTTCGATCTCGCGGCTTTCCTTCATTGTTCGCGCGGTGTTGATATGAGTTACTTCACTATCTCGAACCGCCGTGTACGGACCCGTACGCACGGTGGTGTGGCAGGGGTCGGCGGGTGACCGCCGCCCCTATGCCGATGCCTCACTGCACCAGCCGGCTCCATTTGAAGTTATCAATCGGGAGCCGGCTCTGCCCTGAGATCATCAAGTCCGAAACAATCTCGCCAATTGCCGCCGAATGCTTGAACCCATGCCCCGAGCATGGCGAAACGACGAGCACATTCGGATGATCCGGATGGAAATCGATGATGAATCCGGAGTCGGGCGTGCTCGTATACAAGCATGCCGTCGCTTTGATGCACCGGCTGCTAAGGCCCGGAAGCCGTTCGCGCTGGAGGTCCAGGTGGACCGCGGCGTCGCCACCTACCCCTTCGCCCTACCGCAGCCTCCGGCCCCGAGCGACGTCCCGGGCTGGGGCGAGGCCCAGAACCCCGCCAGC
>JBHELY010000127.1:0-3524 GCA_046262815.1 Chthoniobacterales bacterium
CCGCCGGTGAGCTCGAATGGCGCTTCACCGGGAGCGGCGGGCCAGGCGGCCAGCACGCCAATACGGCCAACACCCGGGTGGAGCTCGTGTTCAACGTCGGGAAATCCGGCGCGCTGGGGCCCCGTCAGCGGGCGCGGCTGTTGGAGCGGATCGGGCCCGTCGTGCGGGTGGTCGCCTCCGATCGCCGGTCGCAGTCCCAGAACCGGCAGCTGGCGCTGGAGCGGCTCCGGCGGCGGCGGAAGAGAAGACCACCTTCGAAGTCATCCTGAAGGAAATGGGTGCGAACAAAATCGGCGTGATCAAGGAAGTGCGCGGCGCGGTGCCGGGCCTTGGCCTGGCGGAAGCCAAGGCGCTCGTCGAAGGCGCTCCCAAGACGATCAAGGAAGGCGTGACCAAGGCGGAAGCCGAAGAGATCAAGAAAAAGATCGAAGCGGCCGGCGCGAAGGTCGAGATCAAGTAATTTGGATCGCTGTAGCCGCGGTCCCGCGGTGGCGGGATCGCCGCGTTCGATGAGGGCGCCCCGACAGAGCGGGGCGGCTACAGCGGCTTCCCTCCAAAAAAGCTTGCGCGGCCGCGGCCGGTGTGTCAGAACTTTTAGCGTTAGAGCAGTCGGAATATTTTCAAACTCGCAACTGACGGACAAATTTTAACGAGGCAACAAAACGGTGGCGTCGCAATTTGACGGCCCCCGATTTGCTGCTATTTTTGCGCTCCTTGCTCGCGGCTTGAGAGCGTGAGCTGTCATTTCGACATCCCGTGAGCGGACGGGGTGTCGTTAACAACCGCGAAAGATTGGCCCAGTAACATATGTCGGAACGTAATTCGGAACGCATCTACTTCGGAACCATCAAGGAAGGCATCGAGCCTCCAAACCTCATCGAGGTTCAACTCAACTCCTACGTCGATTTCCTCCAGAAAGACGTCCCATTCTCGAAGCGGAAGAATTCCGGGCTCCAGGCGGTGTTCAAGGAAGTGTTTCCGATCGAGAGCTACGATGAAAAGGCGACGCTGGATTTTTCCCATTACGACATCGGCGAACCGAAGCTGACCGCGCTGGAGGCGCAGCGCGAAGGCCAGACGTTCAGCGCACCGCTTCACGTGACCTTCCAGCTCCGCGAGGAGAAGGGGACCAAGGAAGAGAAAGTTTACATGGGCGAGATCCCGCTCATGACGCCGCAGGGAACGTTCGTAATCAACGGGGCGGAGCGCGTGGTCGTTTCGCAGCTCCATCGCTCGCCGGGCATCGCGTTCGAGTCGTCAATTCACTTGAACGGGAAAGTGCTCTACAGCTTCCGAATTATTCCGGACCGCGGGTCGTGGATCGAAGTGCAATTCGACACGAGCGATCTGCTTTACATCTATCTCGATCGCCGGAAACGCCGACGGAAGTTTTTGGCGACGACGTTCCTTCGCGCGCTCGGCTACGGCCCTGACGAGGAAGTCATCAAGCTTTTTTACAACATTGAAACGTTGAAGCTGAGCGAGAAGCTCGGCGAAGAGGAACTCGCGACGAAGGTGCTCATTGCCGACGTGCTCGACGGCGAAGTGACCGTCGCCCGCGCGTTCGAACCGCTCACCGCGGCGACTGTTCGCCAGATCATGGGCCTCGGTCACAAGGACGTGAAAGTGATCGATATTTCGCACGACGACACCGTGGTGAAGGCCCTCAAGAAAGATCCGGCGCACGACCAGGAAGAGGCGCTCAAGGACATCTATCGCAAGTTGCGGCCGGGCGATCCGCCGACGGTCGCGAATGCGAAGGCGCTGCTGAAGCGGCTCTTTTTCGATCCGAAGAAATACGACCTGGGTCGCGTCGGCCGTTACAAGATCAACCAGAAGCTCGGGATCGACGTTGATCTCGGCGAGCGCATCGTGACCGACAAGGATTTCATCGGCGCGATCAAATACCTGATCAATTTGCGCCGTGGCGAAGGCACGCTGGACGACATCGATCATCTCGGCAGCCGTCGCGTCCGCACTGTGGGCGAATTGCTCGCGAATCAGTGCCGCGTCGGTCTCGCGCGGACGGAGCGTCTGGTGAAAGAGCGCATGACGCTGTTCGACATCAACATCGACGGCATGACGCCACAGAAGTTGATCAATCCCAAAGCGCTCAGCGCGGTGATCCGCGATTTCTTCGGCCGCTCGCAGCTGTCGCAATTCATGGACCAGACAAACCCGCTCGCGGAACTGACGCACAAGCGCCGTCTCTCGGCCCTCGGGCCGGGCGGTCTCTCGCGCGACCGCGCGGGATTCGAAGTGCGCGACGTGCACCCTTCGCATTACGGACGGATTTGCCCGATCGAGACGCCGGAAGGTCCAAACATCGGTCTCATCAGCTCGATGAGCACGTTCGCGCGGATCAACGAATTCGGTTTCATCGAAACGCCTTACCGCAAGGTGGAGAAGGGGCGCGTGACCGATCAGATCGATTATTTGACCGGCGATCGCGAAGAGAATTTTCTCGTCGCTCAGGCGAATGCGCCGATGGACGCGAAAGGACATTTCACCGGCGAAAAAGTTTCCGTCCGTTATCGCGGCGACTTTTTGGAAGTCGAGCCTTCGAAAGTCCACTACATGGATGTTTCGCCGAAGCAGCTCGTTTCGGTCGCGGCCGGTCTGATTCCGTTCCTGGAACATGACGACGCGAACCGCGCGCTCATGGGTTCGAACATGCAACGCCAGGGCGTGCCGTTGATCGTGTCAGAAGCGCCGCTGGTGGGAACCGGTTTGGAAGGCAAGGTCGCGCGTGATTCGCACGCAGTCCTGATCGCGACGGAAAGCGGCAAGGTCGCGTCTGTCACCGCGGAACAAATCGTCGTGACGAAGGATGGCCATATGCCGGAAGGCAAACGCAAACTCAAGACTGATGTCGAAGAGGGCATCCACGTTTACGAGCTGCGGAAATTCATGCGCTCGAATGCAGGCACCTGCGTGAACCAGAAGCCGATCGTGAAGAAGGGCCAGCACGTGAAGAAGGGGCAGGTCATCGCTGACGGACCGAACACGGACCAGGGTGAGCTCGCCCTCGGCCGGAACGTCCTCGTCGCGTTCATGCCTTGGAACGGTTACAACTTCGAAGACGCCATCATGATCTCCGAGAAGGTCGTGAAGGAAGACATTTATACCTCGATCCACATCGATGAATTCGAGATCGGCGCTCGCGATACGAAGCTCGGGCCGGAGGAAATCACGCGGGACATTCCCAACGTGAGCGAAGAAGCGCTCCGGAACCTCGGGCCCGACGGCGTTGTGCGCGTCGGCGCGGAAGTGAAGCCGGGCGACATTCTCGTTGGCAAGATTACGCCGAAGAGTGAGACAGAACTGGCGCCGGAAGAGCGTCTCCTCCGCGCAATCTTCGGTGAAAAAGCGGCGGACGTTAAGGACACGTCGCTCACCGTTCCGTCGGGCACCTACGGCATCGTAATGGACGTAAAGGTTTCGTCGCGCCATGAAGTTTCACGGGAGAAGCTAACGCCGGCGGAAACGAAGCGGCAGCTCAAAACGATCACGGAAGAGAACCG
>JBHELY010000128.1:0-3300 GCA_046262815.1 Chthoniobacterales bacterium
GGTGTTGGGCCTGATTGAGTATGGATTTTACAACCGCAGCCTGTCAGGATCGCGACTGTGAGGCGGATCGCGGGCAACACGCTCAAAGGCATCTCACTCGTCCTGCTCTTGCTTTTTGCGGGGTTGTTTGCGTCGGATGCTTTGGACAACGGTAAACTGCCGCTGATTGCAATTGCGGCGTTTTTGCTCGCAGGATTGACGTTCTGGATTGGCGAACGCCTTAATCCGAACTAGCGGCTTGTCGCGCTACGCCGCGAGCCGCTAGAATCGGCGAACTGTGAAAGCGAATATGCTCTACGCAATCGCAGCATTGATCGCCTCGATTGGGTTGCTCCTAATCGGGATCGCGTGCTATCAGATCGCGTCCGGTCACACAATCCACATCTACCACAGCAACGGTTTCTAGCTTGTCGCTCTAGCATGAGCCGCTAGCATCGGCGGGGTGGAAACTCCAGACGATAATCCCGGTTACTGGATCACAACTGGCTGGAAATGCGACGACCTAGAAGGCAAATCGGTAGAGTTCTGCTTTCCCGACGCCACCGGGCAGATCGCCGAAGGCAAGGGCGTGTTCTCTGTTCGCGAGAATGGCGACACGCACCAACTTGAAATTGCTATCTTGCTGGAATGGGAATCGCCGCCCGGCACGGGTGTGGCGACGCGGCATTACCTTGTCTGACACTGGCGCTCTAAAAATAGAGCGGCATCCAGACCCTCAAGTGGCGGACTTCCGTCTGCGGGTGTGATTTTCAGATAGCCTCCTACGCCGACGATTTCACCGGGGGCGAGCGCGCGTCTTGTGACCGTCACAGCGGTGATGGGCGAAGCAGGCAACGCCCGAAATTTACCACACTTCCGCGCTACTCGATTTCCGCGAACGCCTTTTCAAACTCCGCATCCTCTTTCCGGCGCATGTAGTCGGCAGTCATTTCGACAACTCGTTCTAAATCCCAACGTTCTTGTTCAACACCCGCTGCAACCGCTGGCGTAGTTCCAAGCGTCTTGTGAACCCGAACAAAATTGTAAACACCGAAATGCAGCGCGACCGCTGACTTGTGCATTGCCACGTCTTTGCTGTAGCCAAGCCCTTTGCGTTGGAAGCGTTTCAATTCCTGTCGCACGGTCAAAAACAACCGTTCAATGTGCGACGTGGTAAGGCTTTCTAAGTCCGGCGAGCCTACTACCGCTTTGCGCTCCGCTGTCAGCATCTTGCGAACGCCCTCGTTCCGTCCAAGACGCGCCAGCGTGCCGTCGGGCAGCATCGGCTCGCCGAAAATCTTTGTCTCTGTCCCGTAGCTGTAACCCTCGTATCCGAAGTGCTCGCGAATGTGAAACGGATACGCGGCCAGTTGATCGGTCGCGATTTGCACCGGCCCTTTCACGCGCTCGCGCACGTCTTTGACGAACGACCAACCGTCAATCCAACTGCGTTTCCCGACGCGATGCGAGATCACCAGCTTTGTGTCCGCGTCGATTGCGGCCCACAGCCAAAAGTCACCACGACCTTTCTCCTTCTGCGCCATGCGGCCAGCGTGACAACCAACGTATTGCCACTGCTCATCCATTTCGATTCGGGAGCAAGGCAAGTCGCGCAACTCTTTGTCCATGTAGTCAGCGAACGCTTCGCCCGTCTCGCGGACGAGACGTGTCACAGCGTCTTTGCCGACCTTAAACAGACGGGCGCAAGCGCGAACCGGCATCCCTTCGCAAAGCGCCGCTAGGACTAAAGTCTGTTTCTCTTTTGAAAGCCGATTGTTCATACACCCCTATACTTTCGGGCGCATGAAATTACCGGCCCGAACTACTCGTTAGGCGACTCTAATTTGAGCCGCTCCTTTGCCTCGCGAAACTGGCGTTTTAAGTCTTCGCTCCCAAGCAAGTCCTCGCCGTTCACAGGCTCGGAATCTGTAACCTGGTTCACGTTGCGGACGGCTTGCTCGTTTTCGTCTTGGTCGGGCACGGCGCTAATGTAATCGCGTTTCGGTTTTTAGCGCGATAAAAGTTCGACGTGGGCAACATTGGACCGAAACCGGAGCGCGCCGAAAAACACGTCGCTCTCACGAAAGAGTACGTCGCGAAGTCGCAGTTACAGACAGCAATCGGGCTTTGGTTTCATTACGGCGATGCTATGTCGATTCATACCCTTGCCGCTGCCGCCAACGAGTGCTACCACGGGATCGGTCGTAAATCGGGCGCACCCAGCCTTGTGCAGACGTGGAAGAAAACGTTACCGAAGAAAGGGTATGACGCCGCTAACAGGCCGCAGAATTTCGCGAAACACGGCAGCAGAGACCCTGCCGAAACCCTTGTTCTCAATACGGAATACGCCGAACTATTAATGCTCGACGCTGTGATATGTCACGAAAAACTGTTCGGTAAACGGACGGCGTTAATGACGTGCTTTTTTGCGCGGCTCACGCAGGAGAATCCGCGCCTCATTGAGTTTCTTAACCGCAGGCGACGAGCAGAAGGCCGTAAGGAAATCGTCGCCGAGAAGTTCACGGAGGGGAATCGCGTGGAGTTCTTGGACCGTGAGTTGCCAGCCACTCTCGCCGTTACTGGCGAGTGACGGAGACGGGGTTTGGTTCGGCATAGTAATCTTAACGGCTTCCAAGTAAAACAAGAGCCGTATGACCCGCGACGAACGGCTGAAAAAACTTCAAGCACTGTCGAACAGTATCCCGATTTGCGATCTGTATTGTATGGAAGCGGCCTTCATTCCGTGGCAGGGCCAAGTGTCGGCATTGTTGAGTTTCAATCCTAAACTCCAACAAGATTTTCAGGGCGCAGCGAGTTCGGTTCACCCCAATCCATTCAACGACGAAAGCCTCGATACGATGGAAGGCTTGCGTAAGGCCAACGGAATAATTCGTCGAATTATTGCCCAAGCGATGAGTGAATTGGAATTGCCGGAAGAAAAACAGGCTGAGACCCCTTTGCTGACGGATGAGCACGGCGCTATCTGGTTTTTCGCTCATTCCACAAAACCAGTTCGTTGGAAACTGCTCTTTCTCATAGCCTCTGTGGCAGCGGGTGGTTTCGGGGCAGGGCTTGGATTGGGGCAAATAGAACCAGTGAGAAGCTGGTATATCCAGTGGAAGAGTCCCCAAATTCCGCAGCCAACGACTCCACCGATGAAACCGGAGCCGACCGCGCAACCCAGCAGCACAAGTAGCCCGGTTAGCGACCAATAGGCGTTATTCAAAAATTCCATACTCAATCAGGCCCAACACCAATCGGTAGGTGTTGGTAGGGTTTCGGTCGGGACGAAATTGACCGGGGCGCGCATCATCCGCTCAG
>JBHELY010000129.1:0-1235 GCA_046262815.1 Chthoniobacterales bacterium
CTACTACCGCGGTGCCCGCGATTTCGACCGCGCGGTAGAGGAATTGTCCGGCATCGGCATTCCACGCGACAGAGCAGAATTCAACGAACTGCTCGCCTTGGGCGAGCGACGTAAGAGCCGGTGGAAGGATGCTCTGCGCGATGGCCAGGCCGCCGTCGATTTGAACCCTCACAATCCGTTCACGGCCATCGAGCTGCTCGAGAGCTATATCGCCTTGCGCCAATTCAAGGAGGCCGAAGAGCTGGCCGATCGCGTGACAAAGCACTTCTCTCCCGATGATGATGTCGTCTCGATTTACCGTTCCTATTGTCGCCTCGGTCTGGGAAAATTGGAGGAAGCTCGGGCCGTGTTGGAGAATGCCCCGGTGCGCACAGTCTGGGGCACCAGCCGGCTGATCCAACTCGCCGTCTTCGCACGCGACCTCGATCGCGCGTCGGCCTTGGTCGCCACACTCCCCGACGAAATGAAATATTCGATGCTCTGGGAAGGAGTGATCGCGCGGATGCGGGGCGAACAGGAAAAGGCGCGGGAATTTTATGCCGGCGCTATTGTTCATTACGAGAGCACGCTGCGCGAACACCCCGACGACATGGATGCACTCAGCGGCCTCAGCCTGGCCTACGCCACTCTCGGCCGGAAGGAAGATGCGATCCGCGAGGCGAGGCGCGCGGTAGATCTGGTTCCCTTATCACAAAACGCGATTGATGCTCCGGGCCAGGTCGTGGTGCTCGCCGAAGTTTATGCAAAGCTGGGCGAACCCGTCGCGGCCCTCGAACAACTGGCAACCGTCGTTCAACTACCCGCCGGGCCAGATTACGGGAGCCTGAAGTTTAATCCCGTCTGGGACAACATCCGGATGTTCCCGAAGTTCCAGGAAATCCTGGCGCGGGCAACGCGACCGCCAGAGTGGAAGTAACTTAATCCAGCCAGCTCAGCGGATATTTCTCGTCATCCATCGCGACGGCGGCCTCGGTCAGCTCGAGCGTGTGTTGGGTGTCAAACATGACCGCGAGTTCTTCGGTGCGCTGCGCGTCTTTACTCGCCATGATGGTGCCCGGATGAGGTCCATGCGGAATGCCGCGCGGATGCAAGGTGATCGACGCGGGCTCAATCCCTTTCCGCGATCCGAAATTTCCACGGACGTAGAACAGGACCTCGTCAGCTTCGACGTTGTCGTGCACCCACGGAATTTTCATGGCTTCGGGATGATAGTCGAGCATGCGCGGCGCGAAGGT
>JBHELY010000129.1:1245-3164 GCA_046262815.1 Chthoniobacterales bacterium
ACGCCACGCCGGCTGCCGAACGTGCCGCGGACGTAGTAGAGCACCTCGTCGGCTTGGACATTCGAATGGGCGTAGGGGACCTTGATGGCCTCCGGATGGGTATCGAGCATGCGCGGCGCGAAGGTGCAGACGACGTAGCCGCGAATCTCGAAGGTCTGATGAATCGGCGGCGGTTGATGGACCGTGCCGGTGATCGGTTCGAAGTCCCGCGCGTTGAAGGTGAACGGGTAAACGTAACCGTCCCAACCAACGACATCAAAGGGATTGTGCGCCATCGTCACACAAGTCCACCGCGGGCCATCCTTTACCAGGATTTCGGTGTCCACTTCCTCGTCCACAACGTTCAACTCCGTTGGCCCATGAAAATCGCGCTCGGAATAAGGCGATCCCATCTTGATTTGGCCTTCGCTGTTTAAATAGCGCTTCGGAATTCGCACCGGGCCGGCGGATTCGAGAATCAAGTAATCTTCCTCTTCGACGTTGTCCGGCACCAGCCGGTAGGTGATCCCGCGCGGAATAACGATGTAATCCTCGCCGCAGTAGCGTTGCTTGCCGAACATAGTTTCGATCGTGCCGGCTCCTTTAAACACAAAGATGATCTCATCCGCGCCGCCATTCTTATAGTATTGAAATTTGCCGTAAGGCTTAGCCGGACGAGCGCGCCACGCCGTCATGTCCTGATTGAACAGGATCGGGACGCGTCCACTGTAAAGGTCGCCGCGACGCTCCATGTTCGCCGTCTTCAAGTGATGATGACGCAACGGACTGTCAGCCGCTCGTTTGAGTTCCTCGCACTTGAGTAACTTTACATTCCGGACCCGGGTGGGCGGCCGAAGGTGGTACATGATTGAAAAGGCCTCGTTGAAGCCTTCGGTCGTAACGACGTGCTCGTAATAGATACCTTCGTTCTTGTAACCAGGTCCCGCTCCGTTGCGGTGAAACCAGATGTGATGCTTGCTTGGGATTTCGCCGAGCTTTTGATAGAAAGGCATGACTAGTTCCTCCTACAGGTTACCTCGAGCTTCCTGTTCCTTCTCCAGCGCTTCAAAGAGCGCTTTGAAGTTACCTTTACCGAAGCTCTTCGCGCCTTTGCGCTGAATGATTTCGAAAAAGAGAGTGGGCCTGTCTTCGACCGGCTTGGTGAAAATCTGAAGCAGATAGCCTTCGTTATCGCGATCGACCAGAATGCCAAGGCGAGCGAGTGGCTCGAGGTCTTCGTCGATGTGGCCGACGCGTTCCGGCAAGGTATCGTAGTAAGTCGTGGGAATCTTGAGGAACTCCACGCCGCGGTTCTGCAAGTCGGTGACAGTTTTGACGATGTCCTTCGTCGCCACCGCGCAATGCTGGACTCCTTCGCCGTTATAGAAGTCGAGATACTCCTCCACCTGCGATTTCTTTTTCCCTTCGGCCGGTTCGTTGATCGGAAACTTCACGAAACCATTTCCGTTACTCATCACTTTGCTCATGAGAGCGGAGTATTCGGTGGAGATATCCTTGTCGTCGAAGGTGAGGATGTTGCGGAAGCCCATCACATCCTCGTAGAACTTGACCCACGGATTCATCTGGTTCCAACCCACGTTGCCGACGCAATGATCGACGTAGAGCAGCCCTGTGTCCGCTGGATTGTAGTCGCTCTCCCATTTGCGGAAGCCCGGCATGAACACGCCGTTGTAATCGCCGCGCTCGATGAACAGATGAACTGTGTCGCCGTAAGTGTGAATGCCGCTCATTACCACCCGGCCGTTCTCGTCCTTGAGCGTGGTCGGTTCCAGGTAACTCTTGCCGCCGCGCTTGGTGGTTTCCTTCCACGCTGAAGTCGCGTCCTCTACTTTGAGGGCGAGGAACTTCACGCCGTCGCCATGGAAGGCGACGTGGTCCGCGATTTCGTTGTTCGGGCGCAGGGCAGTAGTAAGCATGAA
>JBHELY010000130.1:0-3162 GCA_046262815.1 Chthoniobacterales bacterium
TCACGATTCTCTGCGGCGTGATCTTCCTGGTGGTTAAACTAGCTTACGAATGGCCGCAAAAATACGATCACTTCGGCGCGTTCATTAAGAAGGACAAGCTGGAAAAGTACGAGCAGTACCTCGGGAATCATCACCTCGCCGAGCATGGGCTGCCGCCGCGCATCGAGATTAGCGGCCACTTGCACAACGAGGAGGCGTTGCACGATCCGAATGCGAAAGAGTACGAGATCGCGATGGACCCGGTAAACGCCGATCCGACAAATCCGGCGATGGATCGTCCGCATTTTCTCTCCGTTCCGCACACGGACAAGATCGCGAAGGTTGAGAAAGAGGACGTCGAATACGCGAACATGTTTTTGCCCAAGCATAGCGCCTATTTCGCGAGTTATTTCACCATTACTGGATTGCACGGCGCGCACGTTCTTGGAGGCGTGCTCGTGTTCCTCTACATGTGGCTGCCCGTCAGCAAAAAGGTTTACAAACGAAATCCCGAGCATCTCGCGAATCGCGTCGAAGTCGCCGGCCTCTTCTGGCACTTCGTCGATCTCGTCTGGATCTTTGTTTTCCCGCTTTTTTACCTGCTCTAAATCATGAACGAAACTGAAGAGATGATTGCCGCCGACGGTCACGCCGCCCCGGACGAACACGCCGCGCACAACGTGGCGAAGCACGTCCGCAAATATCTGCTCGTCGGCGCAACCCTGATCACGTTCACCGGACTGACGGTCCTCCTCTCCTACGTGAACTTCGGGACGATAAAGGCGAATGTCGCTGTCGCCATGGTGGTCGCGACGTTCAAGGCCGCGCTGGTCGCCGCGATCTTCATGCATCTCTCGAACGAGAAACGCCTCATCTACCGCATTCTCGTTTTCACCGCCTTCTTCGTTCTCGGACTTTTCTTCCTCACTTATCTCGCCTGGTACGATCCGGTCAGCCGCTAATGTCGCTCAAAGGTTTCCATATCGTTTTCATCACCTTCTCGACGCTGCTCGCCCTCGGGACCGGCGCCTGGTGTCTTTGGGTCGATTCGATCCATGGCGCGCCTGCGTTTCGGATCGGCGCGATCTGCGCCTTCGTGGCGGCCGCGGGATTGATCGTTTACGGGATCTGGTTCTGGCGAAAAATGAAACGGCTCCGCATCATCACATGAAGGCGCGAATCATTCTGGCGATCGCTCTCTTTCTCGGCACGCCCATCGGCCAGGCGCTCGCCTGTTCGCAATGTTTCACCGCGCCGGGTTCCAAGACCACCGAGCACATGGCCGCGGCGATTTGGGTGATGATGGGCCTCATCATGTCGGTCATGGGCGGAGTCGGCGCGTTCAGTTTCCATCTCTGGAAGCACGCCCACACTCCGCTCGAGCCATATCAAGAGCTGACCGACGAGGACTTGAAGCCCTATGAATAGCCTCGCGCTCATTAACGAGTTGATCGGCCTGCCGCCGAACGCTTCCGAGCACGGCTTCCAGATCGATCACATCATCGAGTTCGCCCATTGGTTCATGGCCGCGCTTTTCGTGGGGTGGTCGGCCTTCTTCATTTACGTGCTGCTCCGATTTCGCCGCAGCAAACATCCGGTCGCCGATCACGAGGGGGTGAAGAGCGCGATCTCCACGCACCTCGAATTCGCTGTCGTGCTCATTGAAGCCGTCATGCTCATCGGCTTCGCGATTCCACTTTGGGCGAAGCGCGTGAATTCATTTCCCGACGACAAGGACGCGATTATCGTCCACGCCGTTGGCCAGCAGTTTAATTGGAACTTCCACCTACCCGGACCGGATGGCGCTTTCGGAAAGCGCAACATCGAGCTCGTTTCAAACTCGAATCCGCTGGGGCTCGATCAGTCCGATCCGGCAGCCAAGGACGATCTGGTTGTTACCGGGACGCTGCACGTCCCGAAAGACCGTCCGGTCATCATCGAGCTTTCTTCGAAGGACGTGATCCACAATTTTGCTTTGCCATCGATGCGCATCGCGCAGGATGCCATTCCGGGCTCGGTCATCCCGATGTGGTTCAAGCCGATCAAGACCGGTGAGTTCGAAGTCGTGTGCGGTCAGCTTTGCGGACTCGGGCATTACAGCATGAAAGGACAGCTGGTGGTGGATGAGCCCGCGGCGTATCAGGATTGGTTGAAGGAGCAGGCATCGCTCGCGGCACCCGCGGCCGCGCCACCAGCGGCCGAACGTCCGCCCGGCGAACCGCCCGTGGGTCCTACGCCGGGAACGATCCCGCCGCCCGGCGGCCCGAAGACGGCGAACCCGAGTGGGCAACCAGATGCCAAGCCGGGTGAACCGCCGAAAGCACCGAGTCCCGCGGCGACGCCGCACTGAATTGTAGCGGCGGTCCCGCCCTGCGGGATCGCCGATCGTTCAATGTTGCCTAACGAGTCTTCATCGGCGGTCACAGATCGCCGCTCCAAATGGCTGCATCGCTTCGCCTGGTTCACGTCGATCGCAACCCTGCTGCTGATTTGCAGCGGTGGCATGGTCACGAGCAAAGGCGTCGGCCTCGCCGTGCCCGATTGGCCGACGACGTTCGGGTACAACATGTTTCTCTTTCCCGTTTCGAAATGGGTCGGCGGCATTTTTTTTGAGCACACTCATCGGCTCATCGCATCGACCGTCGGATTTCTGACGATCATTCTCGCGATCTGGATCTGGCGCGTTGATCGCCGCCGGTGGATGCGCCGTCTCGGCTTCGCCGCGCTCGGCGCCGTCATTCTCCAAGGCGTTCTCGGTGGTCTGCGCGTGACGATGTTGAGAGATCAGATCGGAATCTTTCACGCCTGCCTAGCCCAGGCTTTTCTCGGGCTGATTGTGCTCATCGCGATCGTGACGACAAATTTCTGGCGAACGATTGGCAACTCCACCGATCCATTCGGTCAAGTTTCAGCGCAACTCCATCGCATCAAGGCGATCGCGATTGTGGCGACATTCGCGATTTATGTGCAGCTCACACTCGGAGCGACGATGCGGCATCAGCACAAAGATTTGGCGATGTTTGATTTTCCAACTGCGAACGGCGCATGGATCCCGGACACGAGCGCGGCGACACTGGCCGCGTTGTCCGATGACGCGTTGCTCGAGGCCGTGCAGCGGCAGACCTTTCGCTTTTTCTGGGAGGGGGCGCATCCCGCGAGCGGGCTCGCGTATGACCGTCGCAC
>JBHELY010000131.1:0-2756 GCA_046262815.1 Chthoniobacterales bacterium
GTCTTTGCCTTCGAGAAGCAACGTCAGGAAAATTTTGAACTTGATGATTTGGGCCGCCTGGTTCTTGTCGCCGCCAGGCGATGGCGTGCTGTTGAAGAGCGCCTCGAACCGATCGCGCGCTTTCGCGTAATCCTTTTTCTTGAACGGGATCTGCGCCAGGTTGTATTGCGCCTCCCGGAACTTCGGATCGATCTTCCCCGCCTGCTTGAACGCGTTCTCCGCGCCGTCGAAATCTTTTTGCGCCAGCAGAATTTCACCGCGCAGATTGATCGTCGCCGGCTGGTTCGGATCGGCCGCGTCCGCTTCGTCGATCAGCTTCTTCGCCGCTGTGTAATCGCGTTGCTGAAAGGCCTGCTCGGCTGCTTCGAATTTTTCCTGCGCGATCGCCTTCGCCTTGGCCGCTTTCTCCGCCGCCGTGGTCAGCTCGAGCGCGACGCGCGTCTGGCCGGCCGGCTTTTGCATCCATCCGACTTCGTAAAGCGATTCGGCAAACAGTTTGTTCAGGGCCGGGGAAAATTTCTTTTCCGCGGCGGCGATCAGGTCCTTGGCTTCCTTTTCGTTCTTGTGTTGGAACGCAACCGCGGCGTTCGAATAGGTGACCGCCGGCGTGTCGGGCGTCAGCTCAAATTTCGCGAGAATCGAGTCGACCATGTTCTCCTTCCCTTCGAGGAGATAGGTCAGGAGAATTTTGTATTGGATCAGCTGCGCGGCGTCGCCTTGCAATTCCGAGGTGCCGCTTTGGAGCAGGCCTTCAAAACGTTTCCGCGCTTCCGCCCAGTCTTTTCGCAGGAACGGAATTTCGGCGAGATTGAAACGGGCGTTCCAGAATTTCGGATCGGTCGCCAGCGCTTTTTGCAACGCGGTCTCGGCCTGGTCGTATTGCGCCTGCCGCATCAGGATCACGCCGCGCAGATTTTGCGACTCGGCGAGGTCGGGCTGGCGCGCATCGATCGCGTCCAGTTCCTTCAGGGCCTGATCGTAATTCGCGGCGCTGAATTCGCGGAACGCCTTGTCGTACATCGACTCCAACTCCGCTTTGGTGGGCGCGACGTTTGTTGCCGCGAAGGAACTAACAACCAGGACCGTGATCGTCGCGAATTTCCGAATGTTCATGCAGAGACGCATAGAAGCTTTCTCCGGGCCGAATGACAAGCCAATTTTGCCGCTCTCCTCGCGAAAATTCTGATTTCTGTGAAAACGCTGGAAGAGTGTTAGTTACGAGCGCGTTTAGGACCGTATATTTCGGTTCGCGATGATGCGCAAACCTTCCAACGTCAGGTGCGGATGCACCGCCTCGATTTCCGGTAGTTTGTCCGCGATCAATTGCGCGTAACCGCCGGTCGCGATGACTCGAGGTTTTTTTTGCGGAAAATTCTCCGCCGTCAGATGCTTGACGATCTCACGCACCAAACCGCGATAACCAAAAATTGCGCCGGACATCATCGCGTCACGCGTCGTTTTTCCGATCGCGCGCGGTGGTTCGCGCAGGCTCAACTTCGGTAGCAGCGCGGTCCGCTGGTAAAGATAATTCGTCATTACTTCGAGACCGGGCGCAATCACCCCGCCGACGTAATCTCCCGCGGCCGACACGACGTCGAACGTCACCGCCGTTCCGAAATCGACCACGATTGCCGGCGCGCCGTACAATTGTGTTACCGCTGCCGCGTTCGCTAGCCGATCGGCCCCGATCGATCGCGGTTCCGGATAATCGACTCCGACACCAAGGTCCAATTTCGAATTTATAAAAACGACGCGGGTTGATCCCGCCGCGGCCTTTATCGGTCTGTTTCTTTTCGGAACAACCGACGAAACGACGATCGCTTGAATGTCGTGACTACGCAGCAGTTGCCGTAATGCGGCCGCCGTCAGCTTCTTCGTCGCGATCCGCGTTGTCTTGCCGATCTTTTCTTTGGTCGCAAACGCCAGCTTCACGAACGAATTGCTGACATCGATCAGTAGATAATCGGTCGTTAGGCGGCGCGGCATTGCGATGCCATTCACGCCGCTGCCTCAAAGCGCGTCAAGTTCGGCGAACTTGCGACGGCAAAACCAAACGCTTAGCCTCGGACTGTGAGAAAACTGGTCCACCGGCCGCGGCGCCTACGACGCAGCGAATCCATCCGTAATCTTGTTCGCGAGACCAAACTCACGACGTACGATTTCATCCTGCCCCTGTTCGTCAGCGAAAAACTTAAGACGCGGCAGGCGATCAAAAGCATGCCAGGCGTTTTCCAGCTCGCGCTCAGCGAAGTCGCCGACGAAGCGCAGCGCGCTTTCGACCTGGGATTGCAAGCCGTTCTTCTTTTCGGAATTCCGCGCGAGAAAGATGAAGCCGCGAGTGGCGCTTATGCCGAAGACGGCGTCGTGCAAGAAGCTGTTCGCGCGATCAAGGCCAAGTGTCCGGGGCTCGTCGTGATGACGGACGTTTGTCTATGCGAATACATGAGCCACGGGCATTGCGGGGTGACGCGGATCGACGGCGAGCATTTCCACGTTCTAAATGATGAGTCGGTGGAATTGCTGGTGAAGACGGCAATCTCGCACGCCGCCGCCGGCGCGGATTTCGTCGCGCCGAGTGATATGATGGACGGCCGCATCAGTGCGATCCGCGAGGCCCTGGATGCAAATGGTTTTCAGAACACAGGGATCATGAGTTACGCGGCGAAGTTTGCGTCGGTTTTCTATGGACCATTTCGGGAGGCCGCGGAAAGCCCGCCGCAGTTCGGCGATCGCCGTTCCTACCAGATAGACAGCGC
>JBHELY010000132.1:0-2697 GCA_046262815.1 Chthoniobacterales bacterium
CTCTTGCCGGATCCAATTGCGGTGCTGGACTTTCTTCACTGGCTGGGTACGCTGCGGACCGCCAGCGCGACCGGCTCCTGAGCGGGCGCCGCCTCCATCCCTTCTGCGCCGGCCGGCAACGTCGTGGCTGCAAGTTGCGGCGCCGTAACGGTCAGCACCGGGCACGTCGCCGCGCGCATCACCGACTCGGCCACGCTGCCCATCAGCCAGCGTTCCATCGCGCCGCGGCCGTGCGACCCCATGACAATCAGATCGGCGTTGCATATTTGTCCCATGCGGAGAATCTCCGCCGCCGGGTTGCCTTCTTCGATGCGGCGCACGACGTCAATGCCGTTGGTGGGTATTTCGAGCCCATCCAGTTTGCTTTGAATGCCCGCTACCTTGGTCGCAGGCGCCAGAAGCGGCGTTGCCATGACGTGAATAATCACGAGCTGGGCCCCGTAGTCCGACGCCAGGCCACACGCCATGTCGAGCGCGACTCGGGAAGGTTCGCTGAAATCCGTAGGATGCAATATGGTTTTGATAGCCAGCATGGCGTTCTCCGTTCTCCGAAGATCGGACGGAAAAACGCAAAAAGAATGCCGAAGGCATTACGCGCTAAAACCAAGGAGATTCCGCGAAGAATGCGAAAAATAAGGCACGCGTCAGCCCATTTGAAGGAACGAGCGTTCCCGCAGCGCCTAGCGCATCGTCACGAGTGGGTTGATGGGTCAAAGAGCCGCGCACTCAGGGTGGGCTGCGCCCACAACCCAAGTGATGGGGAAGGACAGTAGGCGTGCTTCGGAGTAGGAAGGGTTTATCACAACTTTTCTTACTCGCGAGAGCACGCCATGAAGTCTTTTCTATCGCGCTTCCAAAACTTGGTCCTGTTCGTTCTTACCGGTTTCGACCGTTTGCGCTTTTGCGGCGAATCGCGACTCCTCAATCACGCACGCGGCGTGCAGAGCTATTGCTATCAGCAACGCATTCTCTTCAAGGATTTTCCCGATCATGCCGAAGCCCTGACCAAGGTCCTGCGCAGCGAGTCCAGCAAACAGCTCGGCGATGTTCCGCTCAAGTATCTCGGCGATCCCAACATCGACAAGGAAGCGACCGCGCTCGAACTGGCAAGACAGCAGGGTCGAACCAGCGGACGCATCGCGGTGATCACCTGCCAGGAATCCGGGTTGACCTATCGCCTGCGCAAAAACCAAGGCGGACTCATCGAACCACGCAAAGAGAAGACGCGCTGCGTGCATTACTATCACTACTTCCTCCACGAACAATTCGGCCTGTGTTACGTCCGCATTCAATCCTGGTTCCCCTTCACCGTGCGCGTCGGCATGAATGGCCGGCGTTGGCTGGCCCAGCAACTGCACAAGCGCGGCGTCGGCTTCCAGCAACGCGACAACCTCATCACGGCGGTGGACGACATCGAACTCGCCCAACGTTTGCTCGATGAACAAAAATACGTTCCGTGGCCTGACCTCTTGCGCGATCTGGTCCGTCCCGTTCATCCGTTGTGGGACTACCTGCACGGCCCAGTCCACACCCCCTTCTACTGGATGACCGAACAAAGCGAATGGGCCACCGATTACATCTTTCGTTCGCCGCAGGATTTGGCTTTGTGGTATCCGCGCTTTGTCCAGCACGGCATCTTGAACCTCTCCTGCAAGGACGTGATGCGTTACCTCGGCAAGAAGGTCCCCGACCACGGCTATGGTTCGTGCACCGGCGAGGTCAAAATCGATCTGCGTACGCGCCACGAAGGCACGCGTCTGAAGTTCTGGTACAACACCAACTCGCTCAAGGCTTACGACAAGGAAGGCATCGGCGTGCGCTTCGAGCACACCAACAACAATCCCAAAGAGTACAAGGTTTTTCGCACCAAAGAAGGCGAACCCGAGGACGCCCCCAAATCGTGGCAACATCTGCGTAAGGGAGTCGCCGACATGCCACGCCGCGCCGAGGTCGGCGAGGCGGCCAACCGACGCCTTGCGGAAAGTTTTGCCAGCATCGCCGACCCAAGCACGCTGGGCGATTTGCTCAAGCCATTGGGCCAACCGATCGTGGCCAAGAACGGTCGACGCATCGCGCGGGCCCTCAATCCGTTAAGCGGCGCCGATGGCGAACTGCTGCGTGCTTTGGCCCAAGGCGATTACTTGATCAACGGTTTCCGCAATCGCGACCTGCGGACAACTTTGTTCGGAGCCTGTGACGAGGGGAGGGAGCGTGGCCGACAAGCGGCGCGGATCACGCGTTTATTGGCGCTTCTGAAAGCCCACCAATTGATCATGAAGGTGCACAAGACGCACCGTTACCAATTAACCGCGCACGGCCGACGCGTCACCACGACCCTCCTCGCCGCCCACGCCGCCGTCGCGGAAAAACTCAGCATGGCCGCGTGAAAAATCCTCGCGGAGAGCGAGGATTATGGGATGATATCAACGAAGTAAGCGGTTGACCAGCGTGCCCCCAGCCGCTTACTTCGTGCGCGGCTCCTTGATCCATCGTCCCAGATATGACAAACATTGCACTAGCCCGACGCGTAAACGAGGACAGCAGCTTTTAGCGAAGCCTGCATCGTGGCGGCAAGATTTCAATCTTGCCGATCCCGGCGCCGGCTTCGGCAAGATTTCAATCTTGCCGCCACATATTGGGCGATGCGCTTGACCGATTATTCACTTGACATGACCGTCTTGTCGGACGACCCTGGCT
>JBHELY010000133.1:0-2686 GCA_046262815.1 Chthoniobacterales bacterium
CTGATTTTCTTTCTCCTCACTTTTAACGCTGCTCGAAGCGAGAATGAGCTGGACGTGAAAGTGCCGAAGGCGTCGTCGGCGAAAGAAAAGACAGCGACGATGGGGGATGTGGTCGTGAATGTGAAGGCGGACGGAAATGTGGTGGTGAATCGACGGACGCTCAGCACAACCGAGCTGAGCGACATGATGAAAAATCTCGTCCAGCTTTATCCCGACCAGGCGGTCGTGATTCGCGGTGATGAGGCGGGCGCTTATAAAAACATTGTCGGCGTGCTGAATATCTGCAGCGAAGCGGGAGTGACGAACGTCGCTTTCGCCACGGCGAAATGAGGGCGCGGCGAGGCGCCGTTTGCCTCGTGCAAGCAGCGCTGATTTTGGCGGCGGTTCCGTTCGCGCTCGCGCAGCAACGAACGCCGGAAGTCCGGCGGGCCCAACCGGTGGACGAGCCGCCGACGCCGAGAGCAGTCCCGTTCGATACTCCAGTTCCGTCGGCCAAACCGCGACGCAGTCCGCCGGCGCCGAGCACGAGCGAAAACAATTCCGAAGGCCCATCGACAGAAACGGAAGGGTCGGATCGACGTCAGCTCGATTACGCGAACGGCCTTTTCTCGCGAAAGCTTTTCGACCTCGCGGCGCCGGAGTACGAGAAATTTCTCGGGCAATATCCGGGGGCGGCCGGCCGGGCGAGCGCGTATTTTTATCTAGCCGAATGTTACCGGGCGCTGAACAAGACAGGCGCGGCGCGGACAAGCTTCCAAGGCGTCCTGGATAATTATGGCGACAGCGAATTCGCCGGACCGGCTGCTTACGGCATCGCGGAAATTCTGTTTACGCAAAAAGATTACGCCGGCGCGCTTCCCCTCTTTCACAAAGCCGCGGCCAAATCAAAGGAACCGGCCCTCGCGCTTTCGGCGCGGTACTTTGAAGCGCGCTGCCTGGAGAACGTCGATCGGAAGGACGAAGCGCAAACGCTTTACCAGCAGGTCGCGGAAACAAAGAACCCGAATCCGTTTCGGGAAGATGCGCGAATGGCGGCGGGAACGATCGCGCTCGCTCGCGGGCGGAAACAGGACGCGCTCCGTAATTATGAAGCGCTGGCCGGCGAAACGTCGAAGGCGGCCTTGAAAGCCGAAGCGACGGTTCGCGCCGGAATGGTAGCGGTCGATCTCCAGCAAACCGAGAAGGGCAAGACGGACAAAGCGATGGCGGAGAAGGCGCTCAGTTTATTGCAGAAAGGCCGGTCGCTGGCGGAAGCCGGAAAATGGCGCGCGATCGCGGAAGTCGGGTTGTTGCGGCTGCAATATCAATCGGGCGCTTATGACAAGGTGATCGCCGAATACAAGCGCGGCGAAAAAGAGATTCCCGAGGAGGTGCGCGCCGAGATGATGTTGATCGTCGGGAACAGTCATCGGCAGCTCGGGCATACAAAGGAAGCTGACGAGATTTACCGGCAGCTCATCGACAAATATCCCAGCAAGGAGGAAGCGAAAGACGCGCAATACCAGCGGTTGATTAATTTCTACAACACGAATGCGCCGACGTTGCTCGACGAGATCGACGCCTACGTCGCCTCCAATCCCGCGCCGGAGCGGGCCGACCAGGCAAAGCTGCTCAAGGCCGAGCATTTTTATAAGGAACAGAAGTTCGCCGAGGCCGCGCCGATTTACACGGAGCTTCGCGATTCGCATCTGTCGCCGAAGTTGCGGGCCGAGGCCGCTTACAAACTCGGATGGTGTTACGTGCAATTGAAGGACAACGTGAACATCATCGACGCTTTCGCGTATTTCGTGAAAGCGTTCCCGGATAGTCAGCAGATGCCGTCGGCGTTGACGCAGCGCGCGATCGCAAACCAGGCGAACAAAAGCTACGACGCGGCCCTCGACGACTTGAACATGTTGCTAACGAAATATCCGGCGGCCAAGGAACGTGAAGCGGCGCTTCAGCAAAAGGCGCTCATTCTTGGCCAGAAAGACGACGCGAAAGGAATGTCCGACGCGTTCCGGCAATTGCTGAAGGAATTTCCGAAGAGCTCGGTCGCGGCCCAGGCGAATTATTACATCGGCAAAGCTGCGTTCGAAGCGAAGGACTACAAGGGCGCGCTCGCCCCGCTCGATGCCGCGCGCCAGCTCAACAAGGAGCAGTATTACAATCTCGCGACCGTCCGCATCGTTTCGTCCTTTTTTTATTTGCAGGATCGGCCGGCTCTGACGCGCGAAGTGGACGCGTTCTTCGCCACGAATCCGGAAGCGAAAGTTCCGCCGGAGATCCTGGAATGGCTTGGCCTCCAGTGCTACAACGACAAAAATTTCGCGGCCGCGGCAAAATACCTGGCGTTGCTCGGTAAGAGCGACAATCTCGCTAACGTGAAACCGGATTTCTGGTTTTACCTGGCGGACGCGCAAACCAAGCTGAATGATTTCACAGGAGCGGAAGGGGCTTACGAAAAATATTTACAAGTAGCGACCGATCCCGCGGCAAAGGCAAAGACTTTACTCGCTCTTGGCGCTGCGAAAATCTCGGCGCACAAGCCGGACGAGGCGCAGAAAATTGCCGAGGAAATCATGAGCCTCCAACCGGAGGGCCGAGTCAATGCCGAAGCCAGGTTGCTCGCCGGCGACGTTCAGGTTGAGCGGCAGAATTTTGATGAGGCCGGGAAAGCGTTCATGGGCGTCGCGCTGCTCTACGA
>JBHELY010000134.1:0-2667 GCA_046262815.1 Chthoniobacterales bacterium
GGTTTACATTGTCGCGGCCCTCGCGCTGTTCGCGGGATTTCTGCGCGAATCCGGGAACCGCGCGACGATCTCGCAAACGGCTCCACCAATGTTTCAAACGTGAAAGCGATCATTCTTTCTCTCCTCGCGACCGCCTGCCTGACCGCTTGCAAGCCCAGCGGCGCGACCAAGCTCTGGGCGTCTGAAGCGACTGGCGGAATTCCAGAGCACGGGAAAAAAGCAATCGGGAAATACGGGTGCGCCGCGTGCCACACCATCGACGGCATTTCGTCCGAAGCGATGGTTGGTCCGCCGCTGACGCGGATGGCCGCGCGAAGTTATCTCGCCGGAAACATGCAGAATAACGCGGCAAACCTGATTCACTTCATTCAACATCCGCGCGCCGTGCACAACGACACCGCCATGCCGGAGACGGGACTTACCGATCAGGAGGCGCGCGATATCGCCGCCTATCTCTACACCTACAAATAGCGCCTAACGAATGGACGCTACGACTTCGGCCCGATCGCGATGCCCCATGGCCCGTCGCCGACTTTGATCCGCTTCAATTCCTGGCGCGTTTTCACGTCGACTACCGACACGTCATTGCTCGCGCCGTTCGCTGTATAGAGTTTCGTTCCATCCGGACTCAAAGCGATTCCCCAGGCGCGTCCGCCGACCGGAATAGTTGCAGCCACCGTATTCGTGATCGTATCAATCACCGCGACGGAATTGCCCCGGCCCGTCGTTACAAAAACTTCTTTTCCATCCTGCGACATCGCCGTGCCCATGGGCAGCGCGCCTTTTTCCAAATCGATCTTCTGCAAAACCGTGTGCGCTTTTGTATCGAGGACGGCGACGAACCCAACGCTTTCGCACGCCACAAATGCGCGACTCCCATCGGGAAGAAACGCGACCGATCGCGGGCGGCCGCTCACTTCAATTTTCGCCAGGACGCGCTGCTGCGTAGGCTCGATGACGAACACTTCGCCTTTTTCTTCGCAGGTCACATAGGCTTCGCCGTTCGCCGGATTAACGCCGACGCCTTCCGGTTCCTCCGACACTTTCACTTTCCCGCGCGGCTGTCCGGACTCGAGATCGAGAATCGACATGCTCGCGTCGTCCTCGTTCGCGATAAATGCGAATTTGCCGTCCCGACTGAGCGCGAATTGCTCGGGATCCGAACCGACATGCCAGCGCTGCACGACACGGCGCGCCGTTGCGTCAAAAACGCCGATCGCATCGGCGGTCTTGTCTGCCGGCGCGCGTTCCGTGTCCACTCCCGGCGCCATTCGAGGCGAGCCGCTCAATGCGACCAGGATTTTTTTCCCCTCCGTCGACACATGGATTCCGCGTGGTCGTTTGCCGAGCGGATAGGTGCCGACCACCGCGTCGGTCGCGCCATCGATCATCGTAAGATCGCCCGAACGTTCGTTGCTCACGTAAACCAAGAACGGCTGCGCGTTTGCTGTCGCCGCCAGGAACGCCAAAAGCAAGGCGAGGCGGTTCATTGCCGCTTCGGCTTCAGCTGCGGAAACAAAATCACATCGCGGATTGATTCCGCGCCCGTCAACAGCATCACCAATCGGTCGATGCCCACGCCGAATCCGCCGGCCGGCGGCATCCCATGCTCGAGCGCGAGCAAAAATTCTTCATCGAGCTTCTGGGTTTCTTCGCCAGCCTGCTCGAGCAAACGTTGTCTTTGCACAATTGGATCGTTCAACTCCGTGTAGCCCGGGGAGATTTCCTGTCCATTGATGATCAGTTCGTAAACGTCCACGATCGAATCGTCGTCGACGTTTTGTTTCGCGAGTGGCACGAGCTCCTTCGGGCAGTGCGTTACGAAGAGCGGATCGAACGATTTTTCTTCGACGAGCTTTTCGAAGACTTGCTGCGTCACTTCGTAATCAGCCATGCGCGGATTGATTTCGAACCCGAGCTCCGCGCAACGTTCGCGCCGTTTCTCGCTCGTGTAATTAAACCACTCCGGATCGATCTCGCGGATCAAATCGCGATAGCGTGCGCGCCGCCATGGGCGGGTGAGATTCAAAATGCGCGTAACGTTTCCTTCCGCGTCGCGATGTTCGATGTGCGTTCCGTTTGGCGAAATTGTCGTCGCCAGATGACAGATCATTTCCTCCACCAGGTCCGCGATCTTCTCGAAATCGGCGTAGGCCCAGTAGGCCTCGAGCATGGTGAACTCGGGATTGTGCTTCCGGGAAATGCCTTCGTTCCGGAAATTCCGGTTCAGCTCGAAAACCTTGTTGAAGCCGCCGACGAGCAGGCGCTTGAGATAAAGTTCCGGCGCGATCCGCAAATAGAGTTCCAAACCGAGCGCTTTGTGTTGGGTACGAAACGGCTCCGCCGCCGCGCCCCCGGGGACCGCCTGCAACATCGGCGTCTCCACTTCCAGGAAATTTTTCGCCTCGAAGAAGCGCCTGATCTCGCGCATGATCGTGATCCGCTTCTCGAACACCGCCCGCGAATGTTCGTTCGTGACCAGATCGAGATAGCGCTGCCGATAGCGCGCTTCGACGTCCTGGAGCCCGTGCCATTTTTCCGGAAGCGGCCGGAGCGATTTCGCGAGCAACTCCAGCTTGTGAACCTTCAGCGTCGGCTCGCTGAAACGCTGGAGTCGGCGCCGAGGCCACGGCGAGGACGCCCGGGCCGCCGCCTGCTGGCTTCGAA
>JBHELY010000135.1:0-2555 GCA_046262815.1 Chthoniobacterales bacterium
GGGCGCATACTGCGTGATGATCTCCGGCGCGCCGTCCACGCGAGAGAGCCGCGCGTGCAGATACTGGTTCTCCTTGGCGAGCTGGCGCTTCTCCCACGCGCGCCTAACGAGGACGTCGATCTCCGCCATGCGATAGGGCTTCGACATGTAGTCGTAGGCGCCGAGCTTCATGGCGGTGATCGCCGTTTCGATGGTCCCGTTGCCGGTGATGATGATGACCTGGGGCGCGTCGGGCTCGTCGCGCATTCCCGCGTCGGAAGCGAGGGCGCGTTCTAGGTTCTCGATATGTTTCCGCGCGATGGAAATGTAATCCTCATCGTCATCCGGTAGCTTCGCCATTTCGCGCACCGACGCTTCGTCATGTTTCCGGAAAATCTCCGCGGCGCGCCGGGCTCGCCGTTCGTCCATTCCGAGTTCGCGAAGGGCGTCGATGCTGAGATCGAGCGCGCTGCCGAGGGTTTCACGATAAACGTGGTCGACTCCGAGCCGGAGGATTTCGTAGGCATGCTGGCGGCTGGTCGCGCGCGCCAGGATCTTCAAGCGCGGAAACTCCTGTTGAACGGTCGCGATGATCTGGAGGGCCTTGGGTTCGTCTTCGATCGCGAGAACAAATAATTTCGCCCGGGCTGCACCCGCCGCCTGAAGCAGGTCGAGGCGGGAGGCATCGCCATAAAACGATTTCATTCCGTATTTCGCCAGGGTTTCCACCTGGTCGGCATCGTGATCGAGGACCGTGGTCGCGAATCCATTCGCCCGTAGAAGGCGGCCCACAATATGACCGAAACGGCCGAAGCCGGCGAGAATGACGGGATTATCGTGTTCGTCGATTTCATCCGCGGCGCGCTCCGGCTTGCAGTCTTGAAAGAGCGGCCGCACGAGTTTCTCTTCGAGCGTGAGGAGGATGGGCGCGACGGCCATGCTCAGAGCGATCGACGCGACGAGCAGATTCGCGATCTCCGCCGGCAGGACCGCGTTCTGGGTTGCAAACGAAAACAGCACGAAGCCGAACTCGCCGCCCTGCGCGAGGGCGAAAGCGAAGATCATTCTTTCGCCGGCTTGCAATTTGAAGACGCGGCCGAGGACGAGAAGAACGATGAACTTCAGCGCGAGGAGGCCGATAACGATCAAGGCGATCAGGCCGGGGCGTTGCGCGATGAGCGAAAAATCAATGCTCGCGCCGACGGAAATGAAAAAGAGGCCAAGGAGAAGGCCTTTGAACGGTTCGATGTCCGCCTCGAGCTGAACGCGATACTGGCTCTCCGCGAGCACTACGCCGGCGACGAAAGTCCCGAGCGCCGGCGAGAGACCCAGCTTTTGCATCAGCAACGCGATCCCAAGCACGATGAAGAGTGCGGTGGCGGTGAACATCTCGCGCAGGTGGGTGCCGGCGATGAAACGGAAAAACGGCCGGAGCAAAAAGCGCCCCGCGAAAACGATGGCGATCACCACGCCCACGACGGCCAGTGCCTGCTGCCAACCGGGGAGATTGCCGATTATTCCCGGCTGCCTCACGCGGCCGGCGCGTCCGTAGACCGAGAGCAGAGGCATGAGTGCCAGGATCGGGATGATTGCGATGTCCTGGAAAAGCAGGACGGCGAACGAGCTTTCGCCGGCCGGCGTTTTCATGAGGCCCCGTTCGCCGAGCGATTGTAACGCGATCGCGGTCGAAGAGAGCGCGAGGGTCAGGCCGACGGCGAGCGACGCTTTCCACGTCAGCCCGCACCAGAACGCTACCAGGCCGATGACGAGAGCAGTCGCCAACACCTGGAGGCCGCCGCGCCCGAGAATCGGCCGGCGCAATTGCCAGAGCAACGCCGGTCGCAGCTCCAGCCCGATCACGAACAGCATCATGATCACCCCGAACTCGGCGAAGTGCATGACGTCGCCGCCACCGTCGACGAAGCGCAACGCATAGGGCCCGATGACCGCGCCTGCCAGGAGGTAACCGATCACCGACCCGAGCCCGAGCCGTTTCGCCAGCGGGACCGCGACGATCGCGGCCAGCAGGTAGATGAACGCTTGATAGAGGCCGCCGCTCATTTTGTATTCTGGCTGAAAATAAGCGACGCGCCACGCGCGGCCGTCGAATTACAAACTCGCAAAACCGGCCTCGTGATTCCAAGGTGAAAACCATGCCCGACGCGCTCACGCCGATGATGCAGCAATACCAGCGGCTGCGCGCATCCATCCCGCCGGACACGTTCCTCCTTTTTCGGCTCGGCGATTTTTATGAGCTTTTTTTCGACGACGCAAAAGAAGCCGCGGGCCTGCTGAATCTGGCGCTCACTCATCGCAACAGCGTGCCGATGTGCGGCATGCCGTATCACGCCGCGCAGGGTTACATCGCGAAGCTCATCCAGGCCGGGCGCCGCGTCGCCATCTGCGATCAAACCAGCGAACCACAGCCCGGCAAAATCGTCACCCGCGAGATCAGCCAGATCATCACCGCCGGGACGGTGAGCGAGCTGGATTTGCTCAAAGCCAATCGCCCAAATTATCTCGGCGCGATTTATTTCCACGAAGGCCGATTCGGTTTTGCTTACGCAGAACTGAGC
>JBHELY010000136.1:0-2472 GCA_046262815.1 Chthoniobacterales bacterium
GTGCGTGACCTTGTCGCCGTCGGCGTGAAAAAGGACATCAGCGAAGACGCCTTCTTTGCCGGGTTCCTCATTGAGGAAATCGACATCGATGATGTCGCCTTCCGCGACGCGATGCTGTCTGCCGCCAGTTTTGATAATTGCGTAAGCCATACGAAAAGCCGGGTGCTATCCGGGGGAAAAGCCGCGCAAAGTTCCACAGGTGCGGCGCTTTGACAAGCAGCTTTTATCAACCGGCCGCGCCGCTGATAACGAGCGTAATTTCGCCCTTCGCTGGATGGCCTTCATAGTGGGCCAACAGCTCGCCGGCAGTTCCCCGGCGAAACTCTTCGAATTTTTTCGTGAGCTCGCGGGCGACGCAGAGTTGTCGGTCGGGCATCAGTTCGACACAGGCAGCCAGCGTTTTCAAAATACGATAAGGCGATTCGAAAAAGATCGTGGTCGGTTCGCGTTCCATCGCTGCACGCAGTTCGCGTTCACGCTGTCCGCTTTTCACCGGGAGAAAACCGCGGAAACAAAACGAACCAGCCGACATTCCCGAACCAACCAAGGCGGTCAGGATCGCCGACACGCCGGGGACGATAGTGTAAGGCAAACCGCGCTCGATGCATTTCCGGATGAGACGCGCACCCGGATCGGAAAGGCCCGGCATCCCGGCGTCGGTGATGAGGGCCACGTTTTCGCGCGCGGCCAGCCGTTCCACCAACTCCGCCGCGCGCATCGCTTCGTTGTGCTCATGATAACTAACGAGCGGTTTCCGGATTTCGAAATGCTTCAGCAAATTTCCGGAGTGCCGCGTGTCTTCGGCCGCGATCACGTCGACTGATTTCAAAACTTCCAGCGCCCGCAGCGTGATGTCGTCGAGGTTCCCGATCGGTGTGGCGACGACGTAAAGCATCCATGCCATTAGAACAGCCGAGTCTGCGCCGGCAAACGAATCTTTAAAGGAGGTCCACTATGAAATTACATTTTTGTCTCTTGGCGCTGACGCCATTTGCTTTGGCGGGTTGCGTGGTGACGGAGCCGGCGCCGCCAGTTACGACAACTACCACGGTGACGCGTGAAGTGACGACGACGGGACCGACCACGGGACCGACGACCACCAACGAAGTTTACGTCACTCAGGAACCGCCGGCGGTCCGGGTGGAATCACAAACCGTTTCGCCGGGTCCGAACTATGCCTGGACGCGCGGTTATTGGCGCTGGAGCGGCACGAACTACGTTTGGGTCCCCGGCAGTTGGATCGTTAGGCCACGTCCGGCCGCGGTCTACGTCGAAGGCCACTGGCTCCGGCGCGACAGCCGCTGGGTCTGGGTCGCCGGCCATTGGCGCTAAATCTTGCCCTCGAGTCCGAGGTTGGAGCGACGCCTCACTTACGCGGGTGCGGCCGATAATCCGTCTCGTACTTGCTCCACTTGGTGCCGTCTTTCGGTCGCGCCACGATCCGGATTTTCCAAATCCCTTTCTCGCCCACTTCGTTGATCGTGTTTCGGATGCAGTGCAGCGCGGCTTTGACCACCGCCTCATCGGTCAGCTTGTATCGAGCGGTCAATTTCATTTGCGACAAATCCAGTGTCGCCACAAAACGCCCGGCCTCTGCAGCCTCGTCGCCGCTCACCGAAATGCCGAGGACAGACAATAAGTTTGAGTCTTCGACGATCGCAGGACCGCGCTGCGGCAACTGATGGGGCGCGGAAACGTAACTGAGAACGTTCGCCGGCGGACCGCTGGCGATGATCGGAACCTTAGCCACAATAATTCCAGCCTCCGCATCCGTTCCCATGGTGGTCAGCGGCTGGTAAACGAAAGAAATGCCGCTCGTGCCAGCAAAGCTGGACGATGAGGCCAGCAGAAAGATGAGGATCCGTGATTGCAAACCGCGGTTCATCAGGATCGTTCGAACCGATTAATCGCGCTCTGCCATCGCCGATCCAAATGGCTCGCGGAATTCCGGCGTCGTGTCGGGCGCGAAACCGTGGCGCATAATGTTTTCGGTGACGACGCGTGGGACCATGAACTGAAGGAGGTAATCGCCGCCGCCCGCCTTCGTTCCGCCGCCTGACATCTTGAAGCCGCCGAAGGGATGTCGGCCGACGACTGCGCCGGTGCAGGAGCGGTTGATGTAAACATTGCCCGCGACGAGTTCCGCCTTCACGCGTTCGATGTTCGCTGGACTGCGCGAGAAAAAGCCGGCGGTCAATGCGTAGTCGGTGTCGTTCGCGACGCGAATGGCTTCATCGAGATCGCGCACTTTCAACACGCTCAGGACCGGGCCGAAAATTTCTTCGCAGGAAAGGACCATCTGCGGTTTCACATTGGTGAAGATCGTCGGCGGAACGAAAAAGCCTTCGGGCGGCACTGCCCCTTGGAAGGCCAGAGTCGCTTCCTGTTTCCCCGTTTCGATCGTCGCCAGCATCCGGCGATACGCGGTTTCATCAATCACCGGCCCGACGGTAATGCCCGGTTCTTCCGGAT
>JBHELY010000137.1:0-2427 GCA_046262815.1 Chthoniobacterales bacterium
AGCTCGTAATTCGTGAAGTTCGCCTTCGCGTAATCGTCGTAGATCGCTTCCACGATCGACGTGATCATTTCCGACGGCGGATTCGCCTGCCCTCCTGGCGCGATTTCATCGAGCGTGTGGGCAAGCTGTTCCCACGATTTTTTGGATTTCACACCAACCGGCATGGCGAGCAATCGCTCACCCCACGACGTGATTTCGCCGCGTTCATTCAAGCCGGCTTCCCAGGCGCGCCAATGATTGTCCGCGCTTTTGTTCCCAATGCCGGGCAGCAATTTCACCATTCGTTTGAACGCCACTTCATCCCGCGGATTCGCCACGAAGCGGACGAACGACGTCACGTCCTTCACGTGGGCCTGCTCGAAGAATCGGACGCCGCTCGTAATCAAGTAGGGAATGCCGCGGCGCGACAGTTCCAGCTGCAATTCGATCGCGTGATAATGGGCGCGATAGAGCACCGCAATCTCGTTTAGCTCGATCCCTTCATCGCGCAGTTCCAGGATTCTTTGCGCGACGAACTGCGCCTGTTCGTTACCGTCATTCAATCCAACGACTGCGGGTTTGAACGAATTGCTCGGTCGCGTCGCCGCGAGTTCCTTCCGAAACTGTTTCACGTTTGCCGCGATCGCGGCGTTCGCGACCTGCAAAATCTCCGGCACGCTTCGGTAATTCAGCTCGATTTTAAAAACCTGCGCATCCGGATACCGCTCGGGGAACGCCAGGATGTTTTTGAAATTCGCGCCGCGCCACGAGTAGATCGACTGCGCGTCGTCCCCGACCACCATGACGTTGCGATGCTCGGCCGCGAGCGTGTCGATGAAGTCCGCCTGGATTTTGTTCGTGTCCTGGTATTCGTCCACGAGAATGAACTGGAACTGGCGCCGGTAAAAATCGGCGATGTGTTCGTGCTCGATCAACATCCGCAGCGTCTTCTCGAGCAGATCGTCGAAGTCCATCGAGTTTGTGTTCTTCTTTTTCTTCTCATAACGCGCGTGGACATCCTTGATCTGCTCCAGGAGCGGCAGGAAATACGGAAATTTCTCGGCCAAGAGCGCGTCGATCGGCGTCTCGGTGTTGATGACGAAACTAAAAATCTCTGCGAGCACGTCACCCTTCGGAAAACGAATTTCCTTTGGATTGATTCCCGCGGCAGCGACCACCGTATCGATTAAGTCCTTTTGGTCTTCGCGATCCATGATCGTGAACCCGCTCGAATAACCGAGCGCGCTCCCGTGCCGCCGCAGCATTCGGTTGCCAATCGAGTGAAACGTTCCGCCCCAGAGCCCGCTCGCGTCCACGGGCAACAGGTTTGCGACGCGGTCGAGCATCTGGCGCGCGGCTTTGTTCGTGAAAGTGAGGAGCAGGATGTTGCGCGGATCGATCCCATTCTCGAGGAGATAGGCGACGCGATAGGTCAGCGTCCGCGTTTTTCCGCTGCCAGCCCCGGCAATTACCAGGAGCGGCCCCGGCGACGCCGTTACGGCCGCGAGCTGCTGCTCATTCAGCTCCGCCGCATAATCGATATTGATCGAGGTTGCGTGCGGCGCGCGCTGGAGCGTGTATTCGCGGGACATGGGGCGTAACGCTCCCGTGTCGCCGCGCGCTCTTCAATGGAAATCTAAACGGCGGAACTTTGGGCGCCGGCGGCAGGAGTGGAGCCGCGCCGTTTTTGGGCAAGCTCTTCAAGCAGCTCGATCTGGATCTGCTGAATTTCGAAGAGCCGATTGTACTGCTTCCGCAGGAGGTGATCGATTTTTTCGTGGAGATGCCGGATCTCCAGCTCCGCTTTCAGATTAATTTTGTAATCGTTCTCCGCCCGCAACCGGTCGCGTGCTTCGCTCCGGTTCTGGCTCATCATGATGATGGGCGCCTGCATCGCCGCCAGGCACGACAGGATCAGGTTCATCAGGATGTACGGGTAAGGATCGAACGCCTTCATGGCGAGGAAGAGGCTGTTCACCACGATCCAGAGCAAGAGAACGACGCCAAAAATGATGATGAACGTCCAGCTCCCGCCGAAGTCTGCGATCGAATCGGAGAGCCGTTCCCCGAAGGTCAGTTTTGTCTCGAACTGTTTGCTGATGTCGCTCGAAAGAATCTCGTGCTGCTGCAGGCTTTCGACGACTTCCTGGTCGAGCGCGGACAGCTCGCCGACATCCGCCCCATGTTCTGGCAGACCGACACCGCGATCTTCACCATCGTCAACGCGACGCTCATCGAGCGGCTGCCGTATGCGGATCCGCAGCGGCTCGTGGCCGTCTGGGAAGAGAACGCGCGGCGGCCGGGTCGCGCCAATGTCGTCGGACCCTCGAACTACCTGCGCTGGCGCGAGCGCGCCACCGTCTTCGAGGCCATCTCCGCCTTTGCCGACACGCGCCGTGTGATCACCGGCAGCGGCGACCCCGAGGAAGTCACCACGCAGCTCTCGAT
>JBHELY010000138.1:0-2349 GCA_046262815.1 Chthoniobacterales bacterium
CTCTGATTGAGTATGGAAATTAGACGCCCGTCACCCGCCGATGAGCGGCAGGATTTTTTCGAGAAAGTCCGGTCGGCTAAGCTTTCCGATCTGATTAACGTCGAGGCCTATCGGAAACTTCGCCAGCGCGAAGTCCAGCGGCAGAATGTTCGGATGCGTAAGCGCAAACCGAATCGCGAACAGTTTCATAATGGGACTTAGCGGATGATTCATGTTCTCAACTACGGCGAGCGCGTCGATTATTGTCAGCTCCGCGATGATAGGCGCGTAACTCAGAATTGGATGATCTTTGGGGTGCTTAAAAAAGTTTTGTGCTTGTCGCACCCGATCTCGAAACTTTTTCGGCTCAGAGTTAATCATTTCAACCAACTTAGACGGAGTTCCGAGACGCTTGCCTGTGTGGTGAAGAAGCTCTTGGGACGCGGCAGCGAGAGTGTGAATTGCCGCCAAATCCCCCTCTTGGAACCACAAGAAAATTGCGGTTTCGAGCTGTCCGATAGCGGCCTCTATTCGTGTGATTCTGACGATGCCCGGCCTTGTTCCTGGGGTGCTCACTTCTGCGGACCTTTGCAATTCAACGTCAGGACTGCAATAATCAAAACGTGGCAGAACTGGACGAAAGCCAAGAAGCACTTCGTAGCGTGGAACGGATTACGGAATCCGAGCCGGTCAATGGCGAAGATTTGCTTGGCTCTGATGATCTCAAGCGCCAGTTACGCGAAGCCAAGGAACGGCTCGCCAAAGAGTCAGCCGAGCCACCCCGCAAGTAGGCCATCCAATAGACCGGAAAAGTTCTTCTCGCGCTTTTTAGCGCGCTTCACGTTCGCTTCTGTGAGCGTGACCAGATACGGCTTTTTGCCCTCGTGCGGTCGGCCCGCGCCTTTACGTTTCCCGCCGTGTTTCGCTGTTTTCGACATTTGAAAAAATATATACGATTTATGCTTGACCGTTCCGAATCTATATATATTCTTTCAAGTAGTCAATTAATTCCTATGGCGAACAAAAGACTCTCGAAAGAAAAACAGGCTTTAGTTTTGTCGGCGCTCTGTGAAGGGGCCGCGATTGAGGCCGTCGCCCGCATGTTCAAGACGGGCACGAACACCATTACCCGCGTGATTCGCGAGACAGGCGAAGCGTTCGCCGATTACATGGACAAAGAACTGCGCGACTTGACTTGCTCACGAATCGAAATGGATGAGCAGTGGCAGTACGTGGGCTGTCACGCAGGCCGCATGATGGCGAAGGAAAAGGGGCGCGGCGATTTTTGGCTTTGGGCGTGCATTGATGCCGATACGAAATTGATTTTCTCGCACCGCGTCGGGAAACGCAGTTGGATTGATGGATACGAATTTGTTGGCGACGTGCGCCAGCGCGTTCGCGGCAACGTCCAGATCGCAACCGATCAATTGCCCGCATACGCTTTTCACATCCGAACGCACTTCGGATACGAGGGATTTACTTACGGAACCGAAACCAAGGTATTCGGCGAGCCGATGCTGCCAGACGGCACGCTGGCCCGTCTTGGACGCAATGAAGGCGTCCGCAAGCTGACGACAGCGGAGCGAAAGGCGGTCGTGGGCTCGCCGGACTTAGGCAGCCTCACCACGAGCCACGTTGAGCGCGTTTTTCTGAGCGTTCGGCAGGAATTGAAACGGTTTCCAACGCAAGGGTCTGGGTTACAGCAAAGACCTTGCGACTCACAGGGCAGCCGTCGCGCTGTTCCTTGGCGTCTATAACTTCGTTCGGAAGCATACGACACTCGGAACCACGCCAGCGGTCGCAGCGGGCGTAGAGCTTGAACGGTGGACGTTAGAACGCGTTGTGGACATGACCGCTGACTACATGCGGCGGAAGGCAGACGTTGAATTTGAAGAAGCGTTTGCAAGGGCTGGAATATGAAAAACCAGCGTTGGGCGCTTACGAAAGAGAACAGAGTACGAATTTATCCAGATGAGATCAACGGGAAGATTATGCCGTGGGCGGAGTATAGCCTATTGGCACTGCGACAAATGATGCGGGCTTTATTTCACGTAATGGAGTCGCAAACGCCGGTCGTAGATCAACAAAAAGAGCCTGGTCCACCTGAGTAAGTTCGCGATGAATTTGGATATACTTTTCGCAAAGCTCTGCCAGTTCTCCATTCTCAAGCTGCCTGTCGAGGGTTGCGAAGATGAAATGAACGTCCGGCGCCCATTCGGTTCTGGTGAGTTGAAGCATGCTGTCGAGTCTGCCAAGTCCGAATTTGAATTTCCATACTCAATCAGAGGCAACGCCAATCGGTAGGTGTTGGTAGGGTTTCGGTCGGGACGAAATTGACCGGGGCGCGCATCATCCGCTCAGAGCTGGGTG
>JBHELY010000139.1:0-2329 GCA_046262815.1 Chthoniobacterales bacterium
ACCAACGACCATTCGTCCTTCACGCTGATCACGCTGCCATCCATCAACGTCGCCGTTTCGGCCGGCGGGTTGTCTGCCTTCGCGATCAACTCATTCAGGCTTCGCAATTGCGTTTCCACTTCCATCCGCGCCTGCGCATCGCCTCCCGTCGAGGTCTTCAGCAGATGCAGGATCGCCTCGCTCAACCGCAAACTTTGGTCACGATACTGTTCGCGTTCCTTCTGCAACAATCGCAGATCCGAAACCGCGCTCAGCAATCGCTGCTCGAGCTTCGCCCGATCCTTATCGGCCGATTCCAACCCCAGCGCGTCCATTCGCAGCTCGAGGTCTGAGTATTTCCGGCGAAAAACTTCGGCCTGCAGATTCGATTCCGCCAGGCTGTCCGTCAACGTCCGGACCGACTCGCGCGCCAGCGACAATTCTCGCCGCAGCGCCTCGTTTTGCGAGAGCAATTCCGCCGCGGTCATCCCGCCATCGCGGGATGTCGCGTTCTCATTCTTGGATTCTGTCAAAGAACTATTCCCTGCTGCCAGCAGCAGAGAAGTTGAGAGTAGGTAGTTGAGAGTTGAGAGCCGCACTTTCCCGGCTCGTCGCCCCCCAGCTATTCGTCTCTCAACACTCAACTCAAAACTCTCAACTATTTCGTCACCTTCGCGGTGTGCGAACCGTGTTTCTTAAAGATTCGAGTCGGCGAAAACTCGCCGAGCTTGTGGCCGACCATGTTTTCCGTCACGAACACGGACACGAACGTCTTGCCGTTGTGCACCATGAAGGTGTGACCGACGAAATCCGGCGTCACCATCGAGCGGCGCGCCCATGTCTTGACCGGCTTCTTCACGCCCGATGCATTCATCTTGTCGATTTTTTCGAGAAGATGCCCGGGAACGAACGGTCCTTTTTTCAGTGATCTGGCCATAACAAAAAATTATTTCTTCCGCCGGCGCTCCATGATGAAGCGATCGCTCGGCTTGTGTTTCGCGCGCGTTTTGAACCCTTTCGCGAGCTGACCCCACGGGCTGACTGGGTGATGCCGTCCGCCACCGCCCTTCGATTTACCCTGGCCGCCGCCCATCGGGTGGTCGATCGGGTTCATGACCATTCCGCGCACATGCGGCCGCCGTCCCTGCCAGCGCGTTCGCCCGGCCTTACCGCTCGAGACGTTCATGTGATCGACGTTGCCGACCTGGCCGATCGTCGCAAAACAGGTCTCGTGGATCCGGCGAATTTCGCCTGACGGCAATTTCACGAGCGCATAGCCGGCTTCGCGGTTGCTCAACGTCGCCTGCTGTCCCGCGCTGCGTGCAATTTGTCCGCCACGGCCGGGAGCGATCTCGATGTTGTGAATGTTTGCGCCCAGCGGAATCACGCTGAGCGGCAAAGAATTTCCGAGGTCCGGCGGCGCTTCCGGTCCCGACATTACCTTCGCGCCGACAGTCAATCCATCTGGCGCCAGGATGTAGCTCATTTCGCCATCGCTGTACTTAATAAGAGCAATACGCGCCGAGCGGTTCGGATCGTACTCGATCGCCGCCACCTCCGCCGCCACGCCATGCTTGCGCCGCTTGAAATCGATCTTGCGGTATTTTTGCTTGTGACCGCCGCCGATGTGGCGAGCCGTGAGCCGGCCGTTGTTATTCCGGCCGCCGCTGCGCCGCTTGATCTCGGTCAGCCCCTTATGCGGCTTCGATTTCGTGATCTCGGTGAAGGCCGGGAGCGACTTGAACCGAAGGACTGGCGTGAGCGGTCGAAAAGTTTTTAGCGCCATACCACTTTAGACGAGATCGATCTTCTCGCCCTCCTTCAAGGTCACGATCGCCTTCTTCCAATGCGCTTTCCGGCCGAAATCCGCGCGGCGTTCGCGCTTCTTTTTGCCGGCGTAATTGCAGGTGTTCACGCTCACGACCTTCTTGTTGAAGAGCCGCTCGATTGCCTGCTTGATCTGGATCTTATTGGCACGCGGCGAGACGCGGAAAACGTACTTGTTCTGCTTCTCGCTCAACAGCGATGCCTTCTCCGTCAGCTGAACGGTCTGGACTAAATCGTAGGGCTCGTTCATTTCGAAGTCCTTTCCGCCAGACGCTCTAACGCCGCCGGCGTCACCAAAATTTTGTCGAACGCCAAAAGCTGCTCGGCGTTCACGTCCGCTGCGGTCGCGAGCTGGACTGGCTTCACGTTCCGCGCTGACTTGTAAGTGTTTTCGTCGAACGAATCCGAAAGAACCAAAACCTTGCGCGCATCCGTCTGCTTCTTCACTAGCGCGACGAACGACTTCGTCTTCAGCTCGCCCACTTCAAACTTCGCGATCGTCAAAACATCGCCCGCCTTGATC
>JBHELY010000140.1:0-2329 GCA_046262815.1 Chthoniobacterales bacterium
GCGTGACTGTCTGGCAAGGCAAGACTGCCATGCGCATCAGCGTTTCCTGTTGGTCGACGACCGACGGCGACGTTGATCGCAGCCTCTCGGCGATGATTCGGATCGCGAAACGAGATTAACAGGCTCGTTGTGGATTCAACCCTCCGGTCCACGATTAGATAGCGTGGTGAGCTTGAGCGCCGACACTATTGCAGGTGATAGATTTCTATCAGCCCGACGCCAGTCGTATTTCCCGCTCCTCGGAGAACGGCAGTATAGTTTCCCTGCGAAAGAGTCAACAACACCGCAGCTTCGCGCTGGTCGCCTGGGGCAAGGCCGCTCGAAGAGACCTCAAACCAATTAGTGGCGGAGAACCAATTGTCGTTTGTCGCGATAGTCTCGCCATTAGCATCGTGAACTTCAATCGTCGGATCCTGAAGCGCGTTGGCGACATGAGCCCTAGTCAAAGAGGGACCCATCCCGCGAATTAAAACGCGCGCGACTCCCGGGCTGTTCGCTAGCGCGCCACCCACAATAACGCCACCAATGACCGCACCATCCCCAACTTTCACCTGCGCCCGCGTACTAATGTTCGCCAGTGTTGCGTCGGTGCCACCGCTAAGATCATAGAGTTCCACCAGGCCGACGCCGCCATCCGCACTCTTTCCGCTTACAACCGCGGTGTACGTGCCAGGCGGCAAAGTCCTAACTATAGCTGCTTCGAGCGGATTGGTCGGCGCCAATGTGGTCGCGCGAATCTCGTCACCTTGCGCTGTCTCCCAGTCGTCGTTAAAGGCGATCGTACTGCCATCCGACGCATGTAATTCCAACGTTGGATCGTCGAGGACTCCGGTCACTCCGAACGCCGCAAGTGAAGGTCCAATTGCGCGCAGCAGTACCTTCTTCGGACCAGCGCCTGTAATGATGAAACCTCCTATGCCAACTTTGTCTGTGAGTCCGGCATTCAGGCGCGTTGAAAGATTCAAGAGTTCAGGGGGAGGGCCCGACAAAGGCGCGAAAGCGACGAACATTCCAGTAGCCGGTTCATTCCCAATCGTCGCCTTAAAGGACCTGAAACTCTCCAAGCTCACATCGCCCACAATCACCCTCCCTTCCACCTGCGTCAGAAGTAGCCGGCCAGTCTCATCTATGTCCAGATCTGCCACCTGGGTGAGGCCTGTGGCTCCGCTCGCCTCGACTACTCCTTGTGAATTGAGTCGAAAGACTCCGCCATTGAGTCCGGAGATAAATATTCTACCTGCCGCATCGGCGGCGACGCCGCGAATGTCCTCATAATAGGCGACGTCGCTCTGGATCGGAATCGTTCGGACTAACGCGAGTGTGTCGGGATCGTAAACATTGATATCAGTCGCTTCGATTGGAGCGCCAAATTCTGAATAGAGTCCATATACCTTTCCATCCAAACCGACGGACACGTCGGTAAAGTTGATCCCTTCACCGGCGCGCACGCTACGGTTGGTGGTCGTGTCGAACCGGATAATTCCGTTAGGCGTCCCGGTGGGATCCGAGACCGGGTGGGCATTTGTATCGCTGAGAAAGATAAAACTGCCGTAGGTGGCGATGCCTCCTATAGTTACATATTCCTCGTTGGACCAGCCATCGATTCTCGTGTGAGTAAAGCTATTGGAGGCCGTGGAGTAACGCGTCAGCAACGGAGCCAAAGTTCCGTTGTACGCATCAATATACCCATCTTTATCAACCACGATGTCTCGAAGGGTTTCAGTGTAGGGATAGGTTCCCCCGTTATAGTTAAATGGAATGGTCCGCACGATAGCTCCCGAGGGCGTGAACTGCCGGACAAAGTTGCCGCCGGCGCCGGTTCCCTCTACCGAGACGAGGATGTCGTGAGTGGGAACTGGCGTTGCTGTCGGAACTGGCGTGGGAATAGGCGTCGGTGACGGTCCCGGCGGTCGGGCAGCGGCGTGGGCAAAAGAGACAAACAGCGCGCACATAGCGACGGGCTGATCGACTACTACAAAGGAGCTAAACGCGTTTTGGAGCGACGTATCACCCAAAAGTATTCGCCCTTGATTTTGCGCGACGACAAGCCGCCCCGTCTCATCGACATCCATGTCGGTGAGCCGCGTGTAACCCGTCGCCTGGCTGGCCTCCAGCTGACCATCGGAAGCGAGTCGATAAATCGTCCCGTTTTGTCCTGACAAAAAGATGCGTCCTTGTGCATCGGCCGCGACATTCTGGATCGGTGTGTTAGAAACAGAATCTGGTATTACAATCTCTTTTGTGAAGGCTAGAGATACCGGATCATACACCCTTACGCTGGCGGCCCCATTCAAAGTACTGTCGTACGGCAACCCGTAGAGCATGCCAT
>JBHELY010000141.1:0-2151 GCA_046262815.1 Chthoniobacterales bacterium
GTTGTTGTATTTGCAAAAGAGAAGGTAGGAAGAGTTACCCTGATAAGACGGGACCATCGTCGCCGGCACGATCGCCGTCGTGTAGTCCCAGCCAAAAGCGCCGGACGTTTTTTGAGTCGCCAGGTCGTTGCTGAAGCGAAGAAGAAATCCGCGAAATCCGTCCCCGGGATTGCCCAGAATCCCGAAGTAAACATCGTTATCCGGCGCCACGGTTGGCGAAGCAGTGCTGTCGTCGGTAACGCTCGCTGGATTGCCGTTCCGCGGGTCGGTTAGGAGCGCGCGGTACTTGAAGGCCAGGGTAGTGCTCTCCAGCCCAACAAGGTAAGACAGCAGGCCATTGTCAGACTTGACTGCGACGTAGAGCGTCGACTCGTCGTTACTCAGGGCGGGGGCAGAGTTATGAGTATCGCGCGTAACATTCGCATCGTTTGCGGCGGTCCCCGCAAGAACATAGGTCCCGTTTCCAGTCGGATCGATTCGGGCGAAACCGCTTTGGGTTGTGTTCAAAGGGGCGGGGGCGCTGCCTTGGACGCGGAAGCCAAAGAAAACGTTGCCATTGCTATCGGCCGTTAGCGGGGTGTTGATGAAGATCGTCGCCTCGTAGGCAGACGCGTTTGCCAGATAGTCTGCGAGCGTCGTGTAAAACACTTCCTGGACCGGTGGCCCGTGCGCCGCTGAGTCTGGGTTATCGATGTGGTAGATCGTTCCGCCAGCGCCGGCATAGTAAAGCCGGGCGCCGAATGCGCCGGTAGTAAGGCAAGGATTGTAAACCGGGATCCAGCCGTGACTCGGCAGAATGTAATCGGTCGAAAGCGAATACTTCGCCGCGCCGGTTGCCGCGTCGAACGCATCTACGCGGAAAGCGTCTCCGGCTATCTTGACCGGAGCCAGAAGAGTATTCGCCGCCGTAATGAGCGGTGCGCCGTAATGAGCGCCGCCCGAGTTGTTGAAATCGATCGTCGTCGACCAGCGGATCCGATTCAAGTTTGGCACCGTCGGCTCATAGATCGCAGTGTGTTGCGCATTCCCGGCAAACACGGGAACGCTTCCGGCCGGAATAGTTGTCTGAGGGGCGCGCCGGCTCTGGACTTGTCCGATAACTACAATCACCGACGCGCCGGCGATCAGTAACCCGGACGCGAGTTTATTCCCCCTTAGCAATTGCTTGTACCCTGGAGATCGCAAGACGCGTCCAACTTAAACCGCCTGCCTCTTACTTCAACCGAAGCTGCCGTGAATAATCGCCGGAATTGGAAGGGAAAATGAAGCTTGGCCATCACGTCATTTTTCGCGAATGTGCCCCTGATCGATTTCACGAACCTCGGAGGACAAGCTCGACGGTCATTTTGCTTGCAGAGAATTGTCTTTTGGCGCAAGCGAGGCGACGAGTTTTTCGAAGCGTGGGTTGCCGCGGAGCGGGTCCCAGAAAGGGTTCAGCTTTAACTGGCCATAGCTAGTAAGTCCGTAGCTACGCAGCCGTATGGCGGTCTCGAGTTGTTCGCACGCGAGATCCTTCTCTCCGATCCAAGCTGCAATCACAGCAAAACCTCCAATTACATTTGGACCGTGCAGCGCATCTTTCGCTACCGGGGTCAGCTCGAGCGCACGTCTGCCTTCCCGGAGCGCCTCCTCCTTGCGTCCGAGGCCGGCATCGATCATGGCAAGCACGCAGAGCGCGGGGCCATAGTCCGGTTCCGCTTGAATGACTTTTTCCTGTTCCACCCGCGCGGCGATGAAAGCGGTGCGCGCTTTGTCTTTATCGTTCGTCATGCGCGCGATTAAGCCTTCACCGAAAGTGCGATGGAAAAGCGGCGCATCGGTGCCGAAGTAGCCGTCTCCGAGTGCGATTAAAGCGGCTTCAGCGGAAGCTGGATCGCGCTCAGCGACCGCGCAATAGAACCAATTATCGGCGACCTCGGGAAGCGCTTCGGAGTTACTCTTTCGAACCGAATCAATCGTCTGATGCAGGCGACGCGTATCCGCTTTCCACTCGAGATCGACCAATCCGCGCGCTACTTCTGATACAACGTCGTCCGGCTTAATTGCCAGAGCACGATCGAGCATTGCTGCCATTTCAGCGTAACGGCGCAGCTTCTCGTAGCTGAGAGAAATCTGCTGAAGTATAAGCAGGTTACGAGGATCAAGCGTAAG
>JBHELY010000142.1:0-2082 GCA_046262815.1 Chthoniobacterales bacterium
CCTCCCGGCAGGCCTGTGCTGGTCGCCTCCAAAGTCGCTCCGCCGGCCGACTGGAAAGCTATACGCGAGTCGTCGGGGGACCACCGAGGCCGCGCGCCGAACTTCGTCAATTGCCTGGCGGCGCCTCCTGACGCGGAGATGATCCAAATGCCGCCCGCCTTCGAGGAATAAGCGATCAGTTTGCCGTCCGGTGACCACGCCGGATCAAAGTTCGGCCCGGCGTCGAGCGTCAGTTGCAGCTCCCGCGCGCCTGGTATGAGTTGCTTGACGTAAAGCTCGAAGCTGCCGCTGTGATCTGAAGTGTAAGCGATAGCGCTCCCGTCAGGCGATATGGCGGGGCAGGTATCCAGCCCGGGCCAGGTAGTTATTTGCGTAGTCTTCAGCACGACAGGCCGTGCTTCGTCTCCCGACCGCGCAGCCGGAGGTCCTCGGCGAAGCGCGAATTTGTAAAGGCCGATCGCAGCTGCCGCGAAAAGGAGAATGACGAAAGCCACAAACGCGAGGCGCTGGGGCGGGTTGAGGGAATGAAGAATGCGCGGGCCCGTGAGGTGATGCGCCGCAAGCTCACGCTCTTGCTTCAGCTTCTCCAGGTCAGCCAGCAGATCTGTGCTTGTTTGGTAACGCGCCTCAGGCTTTTTCTGCAGCGCCCGATTGATGATGCGCTGCAATTGATCTTGCGCGTCCGGCGCACGTGCGGCGAGGGGTGGCGGCTCATGTTCCAGGATGTTCGCGATCGTGTCGCTGACGGTTGCGCCGGCAAACGGAGACTCCCCCGTCACCAGCTCTTGCACCACAACGCCAAGGCTCCAGATATCGGTGCGCGCATCAACCTGCAGACCGCGCGCCTGTTCCGGCGACATGTAACGCGCCGTTCCGATAATTGTCGGTTTCGCACCTGGAACATCCGCCACGGTGGCGCGCGTGTAGGTTGCGATCCCGAAGTCGAGCACCTTCACGTAACCGTCCGGACGCAGCATGATGTTCTCCGGCTTGATGTCACGATGGACAATGCCGGCGCTGTGCGCGATCGAGAGCGCGCGCGCAACTTGAAGCGCTGTGTCCAACGCTTCGCTAACGGCGACCGGGCCTTGTCCGATGCGGTCGCGCAGAGTGATTCCTTCGATCAGCTCCGTTGCGATGTAATGAGTTCCATTAACCTGACCGATTTCGTGGATGGTCACGATGTTGGGATGGTTTAACCCGGAAGCAGTCCGCGCTTCTTGTTTCAATCGCTCGAGCTGGCTTGCGTCCGCGACGAGTGACGGCGGCAACAACTTTAGCGCCACCTTGCGCCCGAGCCGTTCGTCCTGCGCGCAGTAAACCACCCCCATTCCGCCCACCCCGAGAACTGATTCGACGCGGTACTGGCCGAGATACTGCCCGAGGAGCGCGTCTGGCTCTTCGAGAAAAAGTTCCGGCGCGATCGCGAATGCCGGCGTTTCGATGAAGTCGCCCGACTGCTCGTCGGATCTAAGAAGCAGCTCTACTTTGCGCCGGAGCGCATCGTTCCCGGCACAGCGTCGCGTCAGAAGTTCGTCTCTTTCGCCGGGCGGAACCTCAACCGCTTCGTCGAAAATCTGCGTGCAACTCCGCCAGTCGTCGGCTTGCATTGATTCAGTCCGGGTTCGACGCTCGCGGCCTCCTGCGGTCAAACTGCGTCCATGTTTTCGCCACTTAAGCTCGCGAAAAGCCACGCCCGCGCCGCGCGCCAATCGCGGGTGACGGTATTGACGTGGACCTTCAGCACCTCCGCGATTTCTTCCATGGTGAGGCCACCGAAGTAACGCAGCTCAACCACCTCCGACTTGCGCGCATCAAATTGAGCCAGCTTTTCCAGCGCGTCATCCAGCGCGAGCAGCTCGACGGCCCGCGCTTCCGGTGACGCTACCGACTCATCCAGCGTGACCCGGATCGCATCGCCTCCGCGCTTCGCGGCCTGACGCCGCCGCGCGTGATCGACCATGATGCGGCGCATCAATTGCGCAGCCACCGCGAAGAAGTGAGCACGGTCTTGCCACTGCGGGTGTGTCTGGTCGGACAACTCAAGGTAAGCGTCGGTAAGAAGCGCGGTCGTTTGGAGAG
>JBHELY010000143.1:0-2045 GCA_046262815.1 Chthoniobacterales bacterium
CAATAGCACTGAGCACGACCAGGATGTTCGCAGCGACCCGCAGTAGCTGGTAGCCGTTAGCTGGTAGCCGGTAGTGAGCCGGTGGCCGGTGGCCGGTAGCCGGTAGCTTTGTTGTCGTGCTCACTGACCAAACCTCAGCACTAATCCCGCGCTCACCTTGAAATTTTCGTTTGCGTTCGTGTTTTTGAAAATCCCGTTGTATGAGGCTTCCGTTGCGATTCCGATGTTCGACGAGAGCCAGCCAGCTTCGCCGATACCGTACTCGCCAGTCCACGTATTGTGAGTGCGCGGCTCGGTGAGAATGAGAGTGCCGGCAGTATTGAATTCCTGATAGGTGCTTTTATTCAGTTCATACATCGCATTCGCAAACGCGTATGGACTGATTCTCCGCACGCCGCTCGGCATCAAGCGAATTCCAAAACCAAATCCATAGTCTTTGACGTCGCTCTCTGCGCGATGACCGTTTGTCAGCATCGCGTTCGTCGAGAGCCCGGTTGACCAGTACCCATTGACTGTTCCAAATACCGGACCTCGCGGCAACTTTCCGCCGACGAATCCGCCGACTCCGTTCGCCGACGAGGTTACTTCGTTGGTGACGACGAGCGGACTGTTGCTCGATACGTCTTTGAGTTTGTAGAAACTCCGATACTCGTAATGCACGCCGGCGACGAAATTGGTCGATGTGCCTTCGTCGAATACATGTGGTGGTATCGGGCGCGGAGCGGTGTTCGCGACAACGTGCGTGCTCGGGCACGTGTCTCTCAACACAACGCCCTGAAAACCGACGTCCCTGTTGGTTTTGCTGTCTCGCCAGGTTTTCGTGTCGTGATCCCACACGAGATTGGTTCCCGTCCTCGGCTCGATTGCATGCTCGGGATCGGCGGCTGTCGTCTGCGGCTGGTTTCCGCTGATGAGCGGCGGTGGCGGTATGATCTCGCCGAATTGTCCGGTTTGGCCGGCGAATCCGATTCGCTCTTTTGTCCGAGTATCGACCCAGCTCCTGGCAGCGCAATCCCATGTGTAGCCGGCGCCGGTTACGGGATCGAAAGCGTGTTCAGGATCGATGGCCGATTGTGTTGCGTGGTGCGCGGGCCTTCCTGATGCTGCATCCGCCGCGAAGGTCGGCGGTGGCGGCACCACTCGGAGAGATGTAGCCGGTGTTTGCGAACCCGCGCGCGTTGCTACGACGCTGATGAGAAAAAGAATCGACCATCTTCGCATAGGCGCGAAATGTACCTCGGACCACGCACTTCGGACTACGAACTTCGGACTAAGCTTGAAATGCCGGGAACGGGGCGGGAGGAGTTCTACCGGTCCGCTCTCGAATTAGTTCGATCTTCGCGGCAACTGGTTCGGCTTTCGCTTCGGTCGCGGTACGACCCTCTCTGATGTCGCTGACGACGCGTCGCACGCTGAGCGAAAAAAACGACGCCATTACGAGAGTCATGACGTACGCGTAAGTATGTCCCGCCTGCGTTGCCGTTACCTCGGCAGAATAGGCATCGGCGAACGCGCCGAAGAGCCAGCCGACATTTGCGCCGACGACTAGACCAAGGAAAGCGGCAATGTTTCTCATCACGTGATCAGACGACCCTGATGTCGCATCGTCACATCCGTGGGTTTGGTTAGGATTGAAACGCCTGCAAGGGAGCGGGCGGAGTTCTGCCGCTGTGCGTTTGCGTTCTTTCAAACTTCGCCGCAGCCTGTTCTACTTCCGCCTCGGCCGCCGCATATCGCGCCATCAGGCCACCGGCGATACTCCTGAAGGAGAGCGCAAGGACCGACGCCATTCCGAAAGTCAGGAAGTACGCGTACGTATGGTCCGGGCGTCCTTGATTCATCCAGGCAGTAAAATCGTCCATGACTGTGCCAGTGAACCGGCCCAGATATCCGCCAGTGACCGCACCGATTAACGCCGCGAAATTTTTCATCAAATGAATTGACGAACTTGAGGTGACTTCGTCACATCAAGTTCAGGTCGCCGATCCCCGCTGGCCGATGCCCGATTACGGAGGTCCGAAACTGAAAAACTCGCAACTGTGTAG
>JBHELY010000144.1:0-2006 GCA_046262815.1 Chthoniobacterales bacterium
AGATAAGACCGCGGATGAGGCGGATAAATGCAGATGATTCACGAGGAGCTGAGTAGGAAGTAATTGGGCTTCGCAATGGAGGTTCTGAACGAACTAAACCCGGACTTGGACGAGAAGCTTTACGAACGCGCACTCATCATCGAATTGCGGCGAAACGACCACGGGGTGGAAACGCAGCGATCTTTTCCGCTTTACTATCGCGAGCAGCTAATCGGCAATCTCGCTCGTGACCTCATTGTCGACACCACCATCATAATGGATGCGAAAATGGTCGCGACCTTTACAGAAGCACACGTCGCGCAAATGATCGGATACTTAGCGATTACACGTCTGGAATTGGCCTTGCTCTTGAAGTTCAAGTCCGCGCGCCTGCAGTGGAAACGAGTAGTGCGCCAGCCAACTGCAGAGGGAGCGATCCCTGATTTACATGCATAGTCCCGTCTTATCCGCGACATCCGCGTAATCCGCGGTTCTTTTAGTGGCTTACCTCAATCAATTTTTGCAGGCAATCGTAGCGCTGGGCGGATCCGATTTACACATCGGCGAAGGGCAGCCGCCGAAAATGCGCCGGCACGGCGACGTGATGCCGATGCGTGCTGAGCCGGTCTCGCGCGATGAGGCGGTGCTGATGCTGAGTGAATTGCCCGGCCCGCAAAACTGGGAACTTTTCGAGGAGCGCGGTGATCTTGATTTTGCTTACGAAATGGATCGCGCTTCGCGGTTCCGCTGCAATTACCTGAAGCAGGCGAACGGCTACGGCGCGGTGTTTCGGTTGATCCCGACGAAAATTGCGACGTTGGAGCAGCTCGGTATTCCATCGGTCGTGCGCGAGTTCGGGCATTTGCGCGGCGGTCTCGTCCTGGTCACCGGGCCAACCGGCTCAGGAAAGTCGACGACGCTGGCCGCTCTGGTGGATTACATGAATGTGAACTTCTCCCGGCACATTGTGACGATCGAAGAGCCGATCGAGTTCGTGCACGAGAACAAACGCAGCATCATCACTCAGCGGGAGGTGCCGGCAAACTCGCGCTCATTTCCCGATGGCCTTAAAGCAGCGTTGCGTGAGGACTCCGATGTCGTGCTGCTGGGAGAGATGCGCGATCTGGAAACGATCTCACTCGCCTTGACCGCAGCGGAAACGGGATTGCTTGTTTTCGGAACCCTGCATACTAACAACGCGCGCAAAACTGTCGATCGCATGATCGATGCGTTTCCGGCAGCCCGACAGCCCCAAGCCCGGGCGATGCTGGCGAATTCGCTGCGCGGTGTGCTCGCGCAGCTGCTTTTGAAAAAAGCGGACGGTTCTGGCCGGCTGGCGGTGAATGAGATTCTGATCGCGAACGCGGCGGTGGCAGCGATTATTCGCGAAGGGGCGACTCAGAAATTGCAGGATGTGATTGTGTCGGGGCGGTCGCAGGGAATGCAGTTCATGGATGATGCGATTTTCGCCCTGCTGCAGCAGCAATTGGTCTCGCCGTACGAGGCATTCATGAAGGCAATCGATAAGAACCGCTTCAAAGTCTATCTGCCGGCGGAGGAAGCTGCTTTGGGTAACGCGGCCGGTTCAGTGCCGCGTGACGAGCAGCGTGTGCGGGGAGATTTTGTAAAACGGCTGGTGAAGGCGCGATAGTTCTACGCCGCTTTGCACCGTGATCCTGAGCGAAGTGAAATACAGTCGAAGAATCCCGGTGCCGGACCATTCAGATAACGGCACGGACCCTCGACTTCGCTCGGAGGACTGTGTCGCCTGCGTCACATTGACACCGAAAAACGCGAGTGGTACCGTCGCGCCAATTTTAAGCGCGGCTCCAATCGCGCCAATCTCCCCGTATGTTGCTCAATAGTCAGGTGCTGGTGCTTAATCGCCTGTGGCAGGCGGTGAATATTTGCTCGGCGCGCCGAGCGTTCGCGCTCGTTTATCAGGGCCATGCGCAGGTCGTTTCCTCCGATCCGCAGAATAATTTTTTTACGCACGATTTCGACAGCTGGCTCGATTTTTCCGAGAC
>JBHELY010000145.1:0-1944 GCA_046262815.1 Chthoniobacterales bacterium
GTTCGTCTATCCCAAACACGAAGAAAGCGGCATCGGGCCGAAGCTGGCAAAGCAGCTGATGGAGCTGCTTGGAGGGACGGGCTCCGTCCCGCCCTGAAAAGAGCCTGGACGACACAGAGGTCGTCCCTCCAATTACGCCGCGACGCGGCGCTTTTGCTTCACCATCGCCGCGGTCGAGCGAGCGGCGGGCTTGGTCCCGTTGCGTTTCGGTTTGAGCGATTGATTCCGGTTCAGGCTTTCCTGAAGCACTTTCACCAGGTCGACCACATTCGTTGTTCGCACAGCTGGCGCGGGCTTCTTGGCGATCTCCTTGTGCTGCGCCTTCTGCTCGATGATCTCCATCATCGCGGTCCGATACTCATCGCGATATTTGTCCGGCTCCCAGTCGACCGACATGCTTTCGACGAGGGACTGCGCCATCTTCAATTCCTTGTCGGTGATCGCGGTCGTGCTGCCGTTCTTCAATTCTTCGGGCGTCAAAATTTCCGACGCGAAATGCATGAGGTCGAGAACGAGGAACAATCCATCCGGCTTTACCGAGGCGAGGTATTCGCGGTTGCTGATCACAACTTTGGCAATGCCGATTTTCGCGGTGCCGGCGAGCGCCTTGTGTAAGAGCGCGTAGGCTTTTTCGCCGCCTTTTTGCGGCTCGAGAAAATACGGCTTGTAGAAAAACTTCGGGTCGACCTGCGACAACTCCACGAAATCAGTGATATCGATCGAATGGGTCGATTCGATCCGGACCTTCGCAAAATCCTCTTCCTTGAGAACGACGAACCGGCCCCGTTCGTACTCGAACCCCTTCACGATCTGGTCCGCGGTCACTTCTTTCTGGTCCGTGTCCGCGACTTTTTTGTAGCGGATCGGGCTGAGGTCCGTGGCCCGGAGCTGACGGAAACTGAGTTTCTCTTCCCGGGTCGCCGGATAAACGGCTATCGGAATGTAGACGAGGCCAAAGCTGATACTGCCTTTCCAGATCGCGCGCATAGTGGATGAAGGTTATTCACAACCCCCGGTTAATGTCAATGAAAGCAGGCGCTTGGCCAGCGCGCAGAAATTTCGTAGCGCACGTTTTAATCTTGCCGCCCGCCGTTTGATTTAATAAAACGCGGGGCATGTTAAAACCTCGCCAGTTCCTGCGCGCTCTCGTAGCGCTGTCGGCCGGAGTTCTCTCCGGATTTGTTTCCCTCAACGCCTTTGCGGCTCCGCCCACGGGTGTTCTTGATGAAACGCACGCAAATGTTCGTGCGGTTATCGCTGTCCAACACGAAGTCACAGCCGACTGGATGCGCCAGCCGGAAGTGCTCGGCACCGCGGTCGGTCTTGATGCTGCCGGCAACACCTCCCTCGTCGTTTACGTCGATCAGGACGCAAAGAATGCCGGTGAAGTGATTCGCAATCTCCCGCGTGGCCTGCGCGGCGTGAATGTGCGGATCGAGTTGACGGATAAATTCCGTTCGATGGCGAAACCCGGTGGCGGCACCAGCCACACGGCGAAGCAAACGCCGCCCATCCAGCTCGGCACTTCCGGCGGTTGGAGCAAAGACCTGGCGAACGGCTTTTGTTGCGGCGGCACGCTTGGCTCGCTCGTTTCCATCGGCGGTCAGCAACATATCCTTAGCAACTACCACGTGTTTGAATCCGATATCGTTTCTGGCGGCAACAACACGACCGCGCAGACCGGCGATCCCATCATCCAGCCCGGTTTGATCGACGTGAACTGCAACGTTGCCGGCGCCCAGACCGTCGCGACGCTGGTCAAGAAAAGCTCCCTCCCGAACAGCAACGTCGATTGCTCAGTCGCGAAAGTTGTCTCAGGTCAGGTGCGAAGTGACGGCGCCATTCTCGAAATCGGCACCATTTCCAGCTCGACGGTGAACGCCGCGCTCAATCAAGCGGTGAAAAAAAGCGGGCGCACCACCGGACTGACGCACAGTTCGATCT
>JBHELY010000146.1:0-1921 GCA_046262815.1 Chthoniobacterales bacterium
GTGCGGACTGTCGTCGAACAAACCGGCCTGGAGCATCATTTCTTCCGCGTAAAAGCCGATGCCTTCGTTCGCTCCGGAGTCGTAATAATGCCGGCGGATCGGGTCTTCGTGTGTCCAGGAAAGACAGAGTTGAAAGTAGTGGCCGGGGATTCCTTCGTGGACCGTGATCGGCCGCGGATCTTGCGCGGTCGCGCGCCAGAAGTAACCGAGATTTCCCGTGGGCGGATCGACGTAGCGAACGCAATTTTCTTTCAGCCGCGAGGCGGAAGTGAAATCGTCAGTTTCGCCGAAGCCTGCGAGCGCGTGCAAATATTCTGGCATCGGACGCAGCGTGTAGTGTTGTACCCAATCGGGGACGGTAAGAATCCCATGCTTCTCGAGGAACTCGCGGACCGACAATTCTTTCGCGGCCGCATCCTTGATCCAGCTGTTGGTATCCGCCGGTAGTTTTAGTGGCGGGACGTTGCGATTGCGTTCCTGTTCGTAACCTTCGAACGCGACCGCGCGGTTCCATTCCTGGCGTCCCATTGCGAGAAGTTCTTCCGGCACGTAGGGAGCCAGCGCGACATACTGGAGAAAGAAAACATAGGCATCGCGCCCGAGCGCGGTTTCCTTGGGAAGGGAAGGCAAGCGTTCCTGAAGCCGCGCGCGGAAATGTTCGAGCGCATCCGCTGCTCGACTGGTCGCCTCGTTTAACTCCTTTTCATTGAGCGTGGTCGCCGGTCGCAGCGAAGCGGCCATTGTGCGCAAACGTTCCCGCACGCCTTCGAGCGCCTGAATGGCCACGGTTGCAAACGGCGCCGGCGGCTTGGCTAGATTCGCATCTCCCTGCTGCAGAACCGCGGGAATATTTTCGATCCGCGTCAGGATTTCACGGCTGTGATCCGCGTCGTAAGGTCCGGGCACGTTCAGCGCTTCGACGACCGGCGTAAGCGTCTGTTCAAGGTAAAAGGTCGGGTCGCGTTTCCAGCGCGGGTTGACGTCCAGCTCCCATTCCACCCGCGCTAAGGCGGACCCAATCAAACGATAATCGACCTTCTGCGGGATCGGCCATTCCTTGCTATCGATTTTTTTCCAGCGTGCTTCGAACTCGGTGAGCTTTTTGCCGCGTCGCTCAATCGCGCTCCGCGACCAATCCCGAGTTCCATTCGGCCGCTCGATTCGATTCACGTCATCGCTCGTGAACGGCGCGTACTTCGCCCGCCAGGTCCAGAAGTCGTCCGCCAGTTTGCCGAGGGCGGCGAAGCCTTCCGCGGCGGATGCAATTCTGGCAACGAGAAGTAAGGCAAAGATCAACGCGCACGTGCGTCGCATCAGGCCGGTCTGCCGAAAATGATTGCTGTTGTCAATCGTCGGGCGTTGCTCGGAGCCTTGCTTTCTCCTGCCGGATTTCATATTCGAAGCCATGAAGAAATTTCTTCGCCTTTTCTCTGCGGCCTCTGTGTTCTCTGTGGTTACCACATTCGCCGCTGATCCTTCGCCGGCTACCATCGCTCTAAAAGCCGCGCGCCTTTTCGACGGCAAATCGAAGGCGCTCGTCACGAACGGCGTCGTCATCGTCCAAGGCGACAAGATCGTCGATGCCGGCAGCAACCTCCCGATTCCGCAAGGCGCCCAGGTCATCGATCTCGGCGACGCGACACTTTCGCCGGGGTTCATGGACGCGCATACGCATCTCACCGCCGATTTCTCCGGCAACTACAACCAACGGCGGTTGCAGGAAGTTGACCTCAACGTTTCCGAGCAAGCGATCATCGCGACAACCTACGCGCGTGCCACCATCGAAGCCGGATTCACGACCGTACGCGATCTCGGCAGCCGGTTCGTCGGCAGCAAGGAATTTGTCGATGTCGCGCTGCGCAACGCGATCAACGATGGCTCGATCCCCGGCCCACGCATGCTCGTGGCGACGCTGGCCATC
>JBHELY010000147.1:0-1911 GCA_046262815.1 Chthoniobacterales bacterium
ATCACATAGACATCATTGGTAGTGCCGTCCCGATTCGCCTGAAACGCGATATGCTGTCCATCAGGCGAGAACTCGGGCCACAGGTCGCTCGCGGCATTGTTGGTCAGCCGCGTCACCCCTGTGCCGTCGGCGTTCATCACGTATATCTCATTATTGCCATCACGGTCGCTCGCAAAGGCGATCTTCCGACCATCCGGCGACCAGAACGGATCGTTTTCCGCCGCGGCCGGCGTGTTGGACAGATTTATCTGGTTCGTTCCGTCCGCGTTACTCACGTAGACCTCACGATTCCCATCGCGCTCGGAGATGAACGCGAACCTGCTTCCATCGGGTGCCCACACGGGCCGCGCATCCTTGGCGGTGTTGTTGGTCAGTCGCACTGGATTGGTTCCATCGGTATTGATGGAATAGATCTCGTCGTTCCCATCGCGTCCGCTGACGAACAGGAGGCGTGGCTCGGTGTTGGCGAAAGGCGCCGTCGGGCCGTCACTGCCGCACGCGGCGAAGGTCAGGGTCACGAGTGCGAGAGCTGCGCGATGATTCTTCATGGGTCACCTCTGTCATGTTGTACCAGTTGCTATCCTATGGCAACTCCTCGCTTTGTGCTATAGGCAAGTGGGTCCCACTATTCCGCCGCGACCATCGCTGACACGACGGCAGTGTTATCCAGTTTCGGTTGCGCGGGGAACGTCAGCCGCCGACTGAATTCTCGGCGCAGCAATAACATGCTCAGGCCAAGCTGAATGAAGACGGCCCCCACGGAGAGATACCATATCCAGTTCAACTGAAACCCCGCCGTGCGCGAAAGCAGAATGGCCGGCACCGCCACGAGAAGAATGCGCACGCCGGACGCCACCAGCGAGGGAACAGTGTTTCCCATCGCCTGGAACATGCTCGACGCAACGAAGATCAAACCGGATGCAACGAAGTTCCACGACACGATGCGGAGATACTCTGAACCAATCGTGAGCACCGCGGGATCCTTGGAGAACACGCCGATCAACGCGTGGGGCGCGAGGAGACAGACGATCACCAGCAGCACCATCACCGCCGAGACCATGTACGCCGCTTTGCGAAACGTGTCGACGACGCGCTCGCGGCTGCGTGCGCCGAAGTTCTGGCCGGCGACCGGCGCCACCGAAAAACCGAGTGCCACAGCGGGCATGAACAAGGCCTGAATCACGCGCTGTCCGATTCCGAATCCTGCCTGGGCCGCGGCGCCAAACGGTCGCGCGATCGCGTAGACAACCACCAGGTACACTCCCATCATCGCGAACTCGAATCCGGCGGGCAGGCCGATGCCCAGCATCTTCCGCCACGTTGCGAGACGTGGCCGCTGATGCTGACGCGCGAAGTGGAGATACGAGTTCTTCGCCAGGAAGTAGGTCGCCAGCCATACATCGGCCACCACGATTGCGACGAGCGACGAGATCGCCGCGCCCGCGACGCCATAGGCGTGGCTGGTCAACCAGCCAAAAATCAGAAACGGCGCCAGCACCATGTTGATGATTACCGAGCCGGTGGACACCACCATGCCTGGCTTGAAATTGCCGACTCCGCGCAGCGCCGCCGACTGCGCCACGAGCACGTCAGCGTGGGCAAGCTGAACAACGTCCGCGAGGCCCTCGCCATCGCCCGCGAGGCCCGGTCGATCCTCGGCGCCAACGGGATCACCCTCGAGTACCCCGTGATCCGCCACATGAACAACCTCGAGACCGTCCTCACGTACGAGGGGACACACGAGGTGCACACACTCGTCGTCGGCAAGGCGCTGACCGGCGAGAACGCGTTCCGCTAGTAGCAGCTCGCGAAGCTCACGCTTCTCTCGCTTGAACACGGAACTCCGCGCGGACGAGAGCGCGGTCTCTTCCGCGTGGCGTTCCGCTAGCCGAGCCCGGGACCGCTCGGCGG
>JBHELY010000148.1:0-1871 GCA_046262815.1 Chthoniobacterales bacterium
GCCGTACCAGCCGAACCACAGCAGCCCTGTCCCCAGCGCCACGAGCGGGATGCTGTGAGCGCCCGAATCCGCCGTTCGGCGCCGGCCCACGTACAGGACCGATGCAAGCGCAGCAACGCCGGCGATCGCGTGAACGACGATCCCGCCGGCGAAGTCGAGCACGCCGCGCTCGGCGAGGAAGCCGCCGCCCCACACCCAATGCGCGACCGGGGCGTAGACCACGATCGACCAGACAGCGATGAATGTGAGATAGGGGCCGAATCGCATCCGTTCGACGATGGCTCCGGAGATCAGGGCAGCGGTAATGACCGCGAACGTGCCCTGATAACACGCAAACAGGAGGTGCGGAATTGAACCGTGCGCTTCGAGCCGCACGTTGTTGAGGAAAGCGAAGGCGAGACCGCCGACGGCGCCTGCGCTACCGGCAAATGCCAGCGAGTAGCCAATGATCGCCCAGGCGATTCCCACGAAGCCGATTGCGACGTAGCTCATCATCATGGTGTTGAGCGTGTTCTTCGCCCTCACCATTCCACCGTAAAAAAATCCGACGGCGGGCGTCATCACCAGCACCATAGCGGTGGCGACGAGCATCCAGGCAGTATCGGCGGAGTTGATGTTATTCGTCATCGAATGCGGTCAGCGGGTTCCACCCGGTGCGAGGATAATATGGCTGGAAGGACGCTGCGGCGATGATTATTGCACCTTCCGCACTAGTTCCCGATTTTGTCCGCAGTGGTTGGGTCGAACTACACGTTGCAACCCAGAGATTTCTCGCAGGCACTGTCTGATGCTTGGATCGACGCTGGTTTATACGGGACTGGTCGTAATGACGGCCGGCCTGCTGCTGGCTGTCAAACCAATCGATCGCATCGGGATGGGGAATGGGCAGCACGCACTCGCGTTGGCCGGGGTCGGCGTACTCATCGTGGGCAGCGGTTTTCTGGTTCCCGTTTCAGAATCCCGTACACCCAGAATCGAAAGCCGTCTCGACGAGTTCGTTCCCATCTGGCAATTCAGCGAGCACCACGATATCAGAATCGCCGCGCCCCCTGAGCAGGTGTACCGTGCGCTGAAGTCCGTTCGCGCCGACGAGATTACTCTATTCAATACTCTGACCTGGATCAGACGGGGCGGCCGGCAGTCACCGCAAGGAATCCTGAACGCCGGGAATCAGCAGCCACTCATCGATGTCGCGACGCAGCACGGATTCATTCGGCTGGCGGACTCAACGCCGACGGAGCTCGTGATTGGAACAATCGTACTGGCGCCGCCGGGTGCGCGTCGGACTTTGGCGGCGGAGACCTTCAAGGGCGCATTACCGCCCGGATTCGCCGTTGCGGCGATGAACTTTCTGGTGAAGCCCGACGGCGTTGGTGGCTCTCTGGTCTCAACCGAGACGCGGGTGTTCGCGAATACCCCCGCCGCCGAAAGAAAATTCGCGCGCTATTGGCGGCTCATTTTCCCGGGAAGTGCTCTCATTCGCCGGATGTGGCTGCACGCTGTTCGGCGTCGCGCGATGAATCCAGGAGCCGGGTAAAGTCGACGTCGTCGGAAGGAATGGTGACGACGTCCAGCACTCGCGACATCAGATCCAGCGCGTTTTCGTGGTCCTGTCTGGCGGCGGCCGCGGAGCAATCGGCCGGCACGATTACTTCCAGGTCGCGCATGTGAGCGTCGGCGGCGGTGAACAGTACGCAGATGTCTGTTGTGAAGCCCGCCAGGACTATTGTCTTAACGTGCAGGTAGTCGATCAACAGATCCAGCTGGGTATGGTAAAAGCCCGAATGCTTCGCCTTGAGCACGAAGTAGTCTTCCTTGTCGGGACGCAACAACTTACCGACCGGCTCGCCACGCACCCCTTCCTCGAGCAC
>JBHELY010000149.1:0-1845 GCA_046262815.1 Chthoniobacterales bacterium
GGAGAAGGGTGAGGCGGTCGAGGCATTGCGGAAGACAGCGGACGCTGAGGACCTTCTCGGCAAGCATCCGGTTTCGCCGGGCGCGCTCGTTCCGGTGCGGGAACAATTGGGCGGGCTGCTGTTGGAACTCGGACAAGCGAAGGAAGCGCAGAAGGAATTTGAAGCGGAGCTGAAGATTTATCCGGGACGGTTCCGCGGGTTGCTCGGTGCCGCGCAATCAGCGGAGAAAGCGGGCGATAAGGAAGGCGCGCGTCGTTACTACGCGAAGCTGGCGGCGCAAACAGCAAAGGCCGGCGATTCGCGAAAGGAGTTGGCGCACGTGCGGGAGTATGCGGCCGCCGAGCGGCCTTGAAGGACAGTGTTGCCGAGGTCGGAAGTCAGAAGTCGGAGGTCAGAGAAGCGATGGTAGGGCTACCGCACCGGTTGCCGTGATCATCGATGGCAGGCGGTGCGCCTGCCCTACAAATCGGCGGTCATAGACCGCCGCTACATCGGATTGCGAACGATGCGTTTGCAGGCGATGAGAATCGGGAATATGCCGCTGTCGTCGAAGCTCGGGCTGATTTTTTTCGCGTCGGAAGTGCTACTCACGGTGACGCGTCGCTCGCGGAGCAAGACGGGAACGAAGAAGGATCGCAGCACGCTGGGAATAATTTGGGTGGTGATCGGGCTCAGCATCGCGGCGGGAATGTTCGTGGCCCAGTCGAGTTTCCTTCGGGACAAGGGCGTTTGGATGTTTGAACTGCCGCCCGGGCACGCGGTCACGGTCGCGGCCGTGGCGCTGTTCGCGGCGGGACTAATTCTGCGGTGGTGGGCGATCGTGACGTTGGGAAGGTTTTTTACAGTGGACGTGACGATCGAGAGCGATCATGAGCTGGTAGAACAAGGGCCGTTCCAGTGGGTTAGGCATCCGTCGTACACGGGTGTGCTGCTGGCGTTCGTCGGCTGGGCGCTGACGTTGTGGAATTGGGCGGCAATCACGGTCGTGCTCGTCCCGATCTTCGCGGCGTTTATTCGGCGGATGAACGTGGAAGAGGAGGCGCTGCGCGGCGCGCTGGGAGAGCGCTACGCGCAATATATGAGGCGGACCAAGCGGCTGATGCCTGGAATTTATTGAAGAGAGGAAAACGCCGAACGTCCAACGTCCAACGTCCAACGTCCAATGCCGAATTCGGAGACAGAATCGCCGGCTTTAGGCGTCGGCTAATAATGGGCGGCGAACGATGGCGGATCGAGGATAGAGTGGCGGCCGAAAAGGGCGTTCGGCGTGGCGCCGAAACCAACACGCGAGGGCGCGTGTGGTCCCCGGAGTTCGGAAAGAAGATTTTGCAAAAATGTGCAAAATCTTGTTTGACGACGATGGCGGACGCAATATGTTGCTGTCCCGCTGAAATGCGGATCCTGTCAAACGACGGGATGTTCTTCTCTTCGGGCTCATGGGCGAGCCGGTTTCAATCAGTCAGCTGATCGGATCGGATTTTGTCGTGTACCGGAGCAGGAGCAACGGTGATCTTTGACAGCTTGGTTTTGAATCCGTGGTCACGACACAAACGTGGCGTCGCCCACAGGGCGACGGCTACAGAAGCGGATTTCAGAATGATTTTAAGTCAGCGAAAATTGAATTGTGCGTTATTCGTTAAGTTTTCTTTGATTAAAAACTTTGGCCGGTTTCACGATCGGCAAAAGATTCATTGATCGAACGAACCTGTCGCCGCTCACGAGCGGTGACGGATTAGAATGGTCAGATGCTGATCCCGCATTGCGGGATTGGCATTCAAACTTTGTCCCCGCATTCGCGGGGCTCCAAATTTTAACGGAGAGTTTGATTCTGGCTCAGAACGAACG
>JBHELY010000150.1:0-1816 GCA_046262815.1 Chthoniobacterales bacterium
ACCCGATGGCGGACCTGCTTATTCGCAATTCCAGTTCCGCCGAACGCGAGAAAGGCGCGCATGTCGAGAAAGGTTTGCGTTGGAGCAGCGCGCAGGTGCGTGACAACGTGTTGCATGTGCCAGCGGCTGACCCGGCGATTCTGGCCAAGGCATGGCATCTCGAGGAGCGCGTCGGCAGCCATTTATCCGACGCGATCTCGCGGCTGGCGCCGGAGAATCTTCCGAAGTTCGCGCCCAAAATCGAAAAGCGTCAGATTCATCTCTTCGCCGGCACCCATGTGGAAGCGGTTCCGGGCGAATGCACTTTGCCCGACATCGTGACTGATGCGTTGAGCCGTCCGGAAAACGTGTAGGCGGCGAAGAAGAATTGGGGTTGATCGAGTTTCCGCGAACGCGGTCTTTATCCGCCTTGATCCAAGGCTTCGGCGGTGCCGAAACTATCGCGTTCGCCGCTGAGTTCGCCTTTCGGAGCGGGGGCGCCGGAGCGCTGCTCGCCGCGACGCGGCTCGGCCTTCGTTAGTTTTTGGCCCCGACGGGAGAAACCGGTTTTGCCCACGGTGACGCAGGTGCAACCAGTGCCTTCCGCGCAACCCTGGCAGCAATAGGTTTGGCCCTCGTGAGTATATCCTTCGCCCGGCCACTCATTCTTCTTCATCCTGCAACCGGGACACGCCGGCGCCGGAATCGATTTCCGCAAACGAGCGCTTCGTTTTTTCTCCGTTTTCATGATCTCGCGGATTTCGGCGGCTGCCTCTCACACATCCATCGTCTTTCCCCTTGATCGTGGACGTGAATCGCGACAGAGATCGGAGATCAGAGGACTGCTTGGTGAAGCGGAGAAACACGACGTTGCCGGGCTTGTAATTTCTAGTTTCTAATTTCTAATTCTACTCGCGACGCGCGATTAGCTCAGTGGTAGAGCGCTTGCTTCACACGCAAGAAGTCGCAGGTTCGAACCCTGCATCGCGCACCATCCTGCGCCTTGTCAGTCGCGGGCATGCATGTATTTAACAGCTATGTCCGAACACAAGGTTACGCTCAACTGGCAGCGCGGCGATAAGCCGTTCGAATATCAAAAGTACTCCCGCGATCACACTTGGAAATTCGACGGCGGCCACGAGATGACGGCGTCGGCCGCGCCGGCTTACCTGGGAAATCCGGCGAACACCGATCCGGAAGAAGCGTTCGTCGCGTCACTCTCCAGTTGCCACATGCTGACGTTCCTCGCCGTGGCCTGCAAAAAGAAGTTCGTCCTCGACGAATACAGCGACGACGCCGTCGGCCACATGGAGAAAAATGAGAACGGCAAGATGGCGATCACGCGGGTCGAGCTGCATCCGAAGATCAAATTTTCCGGCGAGAAACAACCGACCGAGCAGGAGCTCGATGAGATGCATCATTTCGCCCACACCGAGTGTTTCATCGCGAACTCGGTGAAGACGAAAGTCACCGTCGAGAAGTGAGTCTTCTGTAGCCGTCGCCCTGTGGGCGACGCCGGCTGAGACGCGTGTTCGCTCTCGCGTCGCCCACAGGGCGACGGCTACAGTCCCTGGAAATGAGCTCTGATCCACAACGCCCGCCTTCACCGAGCTCCGGCGCGGCACGCATGGAGAGAATCGTCAGCTTGTGCAAGCGGCGGGGGTTCATTTTCCAATCGAGCGAGATCTATGGCGGATTGAACGGCTGCTGGGATTACGGCCCGCTCGGCGTGGAGCTGAAGCGAAAAGGCCATTGCGATCCGGTCGGCGCTCGGATCATTCTGGAAGCCGGTGGCAAGAAGCAGGCGCGTTTCGCCAAGGGGGGATGCAGTTATCTC
>JBHELY010000151.1:0-1695 GCA_046262815.1 Chthoniobacterales bacterium
GAATGGGACTGCTGACCGTGGTGTCGAGCAACCATGTGCCGATGAATTCGGGATGGCGAGCATAGCCGCCGTGAGCGCACGCAAAGAACGCGAGAATCAGCCCAAAGCGGTAGACAACGCAGTTCCCGTTCGTCATTGCCCTAACGAACGGGGCCCAGGTACTTATCCAGCCACGCGAGTGTTTCGCGAATCAAGGCCATCCGCGGCACGTCGTGACCACCTTCGTACACGATCCATTTCTTTTGTCTGCGGGAGTGCCGAGGACTTGGAAGAACGGTTTCTGCGCGAGGTCGAGCGGAAAAAAGAAATCGTATTTTCCGTTCAACATTAGAACGGGCATGGTGACATGCGGCAGGAAGTTGAACGGATCGACTTCCGGTCTGATGTCTTCCATTCCCAGACCTGCGACATAAAGCACTGCCGTTTTGATCCTTTTCTCGGTAGCAAGGACCAGCGGCGCCTCGTTGGATCCCCAGCTATGGCCGAAATACGCGATGCGCGACGTGTCCATATCTGAGCGCGTCGTGAGATAGTCAATCGTTCGACGAACGTCCTTGACCCACATTACGGCATGATCACGCCAGAAAATTGACGGGTTGGCCACATCGCTCTTCAAGCTGTCCTGGCGCTCGAATGTGCTTTTGAGGATTGGTAGAACGAGTGCGCGCCCGTTCTTTATTACGAAACTCGGAACGAGGTAGCGCGCACCAGTTTGGCGGACGCTGTTCGTAAGATTTATTGCGCCGGATCCCGGGAAGAAAACGACGGATTGGTAAGGTGGCCTGCGATGCTTCGGCACATAGACGTTGGCGAACATTCGCTCGTTACCGTACGCCGCGTCGAAGCTCACACGCTCGACCGTCCAGTCTTCGTTCGTGGTGTCGCGCGATTCGATTTTTGCGTTGAGCGCCGCGCGATCGTAGTCATAGAAATGCCGGAACGTTTCGAAAAGGGCGGCGGACACCGGCTTCTCACGCTCGTAATCGCGAAATGCGCGCGCGATTGGACGCTTAGCCTCCGCGAGCGTGGGCTCGCCCTGCAGATATTTCACCAGCCTGATGCCATTGATCTGATTGCGATCCATCGCGGGCTGCGCGTAGGCGTCGGTAAATCCGTACACCGGGTCCGTCCAGCCGCCGCCGAGTATGTAGCGCTCGTCGCCTGCCGCACGGTTCTCGCACCACTCGCGCACGTTGCCGGCCATGTCGAACACCCCGGCGACGCTCATTCCGTCTGAGACGCTGCCGCGCACGGGGCCGTTGCTCTCGAAATTGCTGCGCGGCACGATGTATTTCGCGAACGGGATCCCCGCAGCGCGCGACCAGTGAAAAATTGTCGGGAGGGATTTGCCGACGAAATTCGCGTACGCGGCTGCTTCGTACCAGCTCACTCCGCCCACCGGGAAGTCGCCCTGACCGGTCGGGTACTCTCCCGCCTCCCAGGTTGCGGGCCCCGCTCGTCCCGTTTTGTCGTGGAACTGTTTCATCGCTTCGTCCCACGACAATGACTTGTTACCCATCGAGAATGTCGCCGGCCAATACTCGCGTTTTGTATATCCGCCCGCATCCACGAACGCCTTGTACTGCCGATTCGTGACCTCGTGCAGATCCATTTTGTAGTCGCCCAGTGCGAGTGGCTTGATGGCTTCCGTGCCGACGAGGAATGCGCCGAAGGTGCCGCCCGCAACGTGGACCA
>JBHELY010000152.1:0-1585 GCA_046262815.1 Chthoniobacterales bacterium
GTTGGAAACCGATCATGGAGTGGGATAGTCCGACCCATTGGGTGGCATGGAATGCTTACGGCGCCGGGCCCGATGAGATTCTCTGGCGTCACCAGGCGGGGATAGGCTATCTGCGATACCACACCGATAGGCACGGCAACGTCACCGCCTTGCTCGATATCTCCGGCAATGTGATTGAACAATACAGTTACGATGCCTTCGGCCAGGCGACGATTACGGACCGGGACGGCAATGTGGATTCGCGATGGAATGCCAGCAGTTCTGTCGGCAATCACTTCATGTTTCAAGGGCGAGAGTATTTTAGTGAGATCGGACTCTACGATTTCCGCCATCGATTTTACGACCCAGGCTTCGGGCACTTCCTGCAAAGCGATCCGCTCGGCTTCGGCGGCGGCGATGCCAATCTCTTCCGCTACTGCGGCGGCGATCCGGTGAATAGAAGAGATCCATTCGGGCTGGTAGGTGAAAATACTACGACGAAACCTGATCCGCAAAAGCGCACCGAGGGAATAAGCGGAGCGGAGGCGACAACCGAGCGAGAATGGGTAACCGCCTCGGAAGTGCCCACGTATGATCGCAGCGCCGATAATGTTCAGCGAGATATCAGCGCGCTCGACCGTGTCGGCGCAGCGACTGGAGAAGGGAGCAAGGGTGATACTGGAGGCAGCGTTCAAGGAACAATAACGCCGCCGCCGACCTACATAGAGCGAGCAAACCCTAAGAACAACCCGCCGAAGCCTCCAGCAAATGATCCTAAGGATTATCATGGCATCCCTTACACTAGCGGTATTGAGGATTCCGTCGAAGCTGGAGCGTTAATTGGAGGTATTTTGGGAGCTATTGATGAGGGAGCGCTAGGAGCGGCAGGAGGTGGATTGGTTTTGGGTCCTGGAGGAGCATTTCTTGGCGGATTCGCTGGCGCGGTAAACGGAGCATTCTTCGGTGCGCTCGGAGGGGCTGAATTGGGAGCTGCTGGAACAGTGCTCGTAAACTATATTAATGGACATCCATGATTAAAAGAATCGGCCAGAGAATAGTAAGGCCAGGGTTAATTGAAGCCGTAATGCTCGGGCTGGCATTTGTTCAGTACTTGCAACGCCCTTCTCGTTTCACACCTGCTAGTATTGTTTTGGCTTGGCTCGTTTTGAAGGTCGTGACCGTGATTTGGTTCGAATTGTCCACTGCACTGAATCGACCTGCTATCAATTATGTGACGCGCGGCCCAAGAATTCTGTGGGGTGAAGGGAGATCATGGCAAGAGAATCTGCTGATGTGGCTTTTTGGGATAACTTTGGCGATCCTAACCTATTTCGGATTTCCCAAGCTTAGCAGCACAATTGGATCTAGTTGGGCGGTTGGCGTCATCATCTTAGCCTTATTACTCTCGGCGACCTGTCTAGGCATTATTTTGATGCATCGAGCGAACGATTCTTCGGGCAAACGATAGTCGATCCCAGCGCGTTCGACATTGATTCAAAGCGCGATTTTACTTTCACCGCGCTGACTCGTAACATTCGCGGCGCGCGATGGAGACGGATTACAAGGTTAAGCTGGAGGTTTTCGAAGGGCCGCTTGATCTGCTGCT
>JBHELY010000153.1:0-1507 GCA_046262815.1 Chthoniobacterales bacterium
CCTTCACTTCGCTCAGAATCGATTTGTCGGTCTCTTTGGCGCGAACCCAAAGCGAGACTTCGTTAAAATTAACCGGAGCGGCGAGGGCGCTAATGGCTCCGGCTAAAACAGTGATAGCCGTAACGAGTATAATTTTCGTGGAGTGCATGCCGCTGGTTTAGCAGGTCGGTTTCGGCGTTGGCAATCCACAAATTCAAGAGCTCACACGACGGGCACAAAGGATCACAAAGGTTGGAAAATTTCGGTCCATAGCCGTTGTGTTCCCTTGTGCCCGTCGTGTGAGAAATCTCCGGAGCGTGGCGTGAAGATTCACTTTGACACGAGCCGAAGGGGCGCTAGTTTCCACGTCCCGCGCCGGGGTGGCCGGGCAACAATTTAGCAGGAGTCCCGCAATGGCGGGACGCAGGCACTGCACAAAATCATGCAACAGAATCGCAGCAAACGTTATCGCGCGGCCGCCGAGCAGGTGGATCGCAACAAGGCGTACAATCTTAACGAAGCGGTCTCCGCTTTGAAGAAAATGCCGCCAACGAAATTCGATCAGACCGTTACAGTCTCGTTCCGGCTCGGGGTCGATCCGAAGCAATCGGACCAGATGGTGCGCGGCACCTGTCCGTTGCCGCACGGAAGCGGGAAACAGGTCCGCGTTCTGGTTTTCGCGGAAGGCGCGGCGGCCAAGGCGGCGAAGGATGCGGGCGCAGAGTATGTCGGGTTCAAGGACATGATCCAGAAATGCCAGGAAGGTTTTCAGGATTTCGATGTCGCGATCGCGACGCCGGCGGCGATGGCGGAAGTCCGGAAGCTCGGCAAGGTGCTCGGTCCGCGCGGCCTGATGCCGAACCCGAAAACGGGAACCGTGACGGACGACACAGCGAAGGCGGTGGGCGAAGTGAAAGCGGGCCGCGTCGAGTTCAAGCTGGACAAGAACGGCAACGTCGCAGTGCCGGTCGGGAAATTTTCGTTCGCGGAGAATCAACTGGTTGAGAACGGGACGGCCGTGATCGAGGCCGTTGTTCGGGCGCGTCCGGCGACGGCGAAAGGCCGTTTCGTCGAAGGCGTGACCTTGAGCGCGACGATGACACCGGGAGTGCATATCGATCCATCGCCCTACATTACTGTTTAACGGGAGCCAATCGCCATGAGACCAGAAAAAGCATCAATCGTTTCGGATCTTTCGGAGAAGCTCAACCGTTCGCCGTTCCTCCTCGTGACCGATTACAAGCAGATGAAAGTGGACCAGTTCGGCGAGTTGCGGAATCGGCTCGCACCTGCGGGCGCGGAAGTGCGCGTGGTGAAGGCCGGCCGCCACGCCGGCCACGATCGTCAGCACCACGCTCAGCTGGCCGCTGGTGGTGGCCGCGCTCAACGCGTCGCGCCGCCGCGGCCGCAGCGATCCGGGAACGCTCTGACATGGCCCGCGCGCGCTTCTCGTCGATCAAGAACCTGCATGTCGAGCGGCAGACGTTCGTGTCGCGCATGCTGTTCGCCGGCGTGCTGTCCGGCGGCC
>JBHELY010000154.1:0-1429 GCA_046262815.1 Chthoniobacterales bacterium
GGCTCAACAAATCGTATTCGGTTTTCAGCTGCGCGTATTGCTGATTCAACCGGACCAGATAAGCAGCAGCGCTGTTTCCTTCTTCCTGAATAAAGCCGATGTTGTTCTGCTTCTGGAACTCGATCATCTCGTCCTCGGCGCTGCGCAAATCTTTCTCGACCTGGATGAGCTGCTCGGTGATCGCGGTCGTGACAGTCGAGCCCTGGTTCTCGCGCATGCCCTTCTTGAAATCGAGATACTTCTGCATCACCGCGTTCAGATAGGCCTGGGTGTAATCGGGCGTGCTGCCGATCGCGATCAGGTCGAAAATCGATGTGCGCGGTTTTTGAATGACCGTGATTTCAACCTGAACGGGCTGCATTTCCGGATGAGTCGAGCGCACCAATTGCTCGGCGCTGCGGCGGACTTCCTGGCTCTGCATCAACTGAATCTGGGTGCCGTAAAAGTTGACCGTGTCTTCGCTGTAGACCGCGCTCTGGCTGATGTTCAGCTTGCCCGCGAGCATCATCTTGCTGATCGATTGAAACGACGGCGGCGTCTGGTAAATCAGCCACGCCTGGACGAAGAGCCCGAGGCAAATCGTGAGGACCGGGATCCACCAGCGGCGTTGCAGCAGCGCCTTGTAACGATGGAGACGGGTAATAAACGCGGTGCTCCAGGGAGCAGAGGTCGGTCGGTCGGTCGTAACGGGCGCGGGAGCGTGCATGATTAGAAGTTCACGAGCTTCTGCGGAACGTAGATTTGATCGTCCGGTCCCACCGTCACGTCTTCGTCGGTGTGACCTTCCTCAATGACTCGCTTCAAATTAACCACAACGGTTTCGCCGCTCTTGCGCGTCAGCTTGATCTTCTTCTTGTCAGCAAAATCGCCGAAGCCGCCGGCGCGGATAATCGCCTTGCTCACGGTGTAGACTTCATCCGGCGGAATTTCCTGCGGCCCCTGCCCTTTCACCGAACCGTAAACGTAAACTTTGCCGCGCGATTTCTCGCTGACGTGATCGAGGGCCAGGATGACGGTGGCGTGATAATAATATTCGCGCTCGAGCAGGCTCTTGACCGCAAAAGCGAGGTCCCTGCAGGTGCGGCCGGAGGCTGGGACGAGACCAATGTAAGGAACTTCGAGCTCGCCGTTGTCGTTGACCCGCAGACGCTGCGATTCGTTGTCGCGATCTTCGACAACGCGGAAGCTGACGAAGTCGTTAGGCCCGATCCGCTTCTTGTCGTCGAGCACGTTCATCGAGTTGGTCCGCATCACCGTGCTGGTGGTGGGCGGCTCGACCGTGGTGGCTTTCGGGATCGACGGCATGGGACTGGAATCCTGCGCCAGAAGCGCGCCCGGCCCGGCGAGGCAGGCGATGGCGGCCAAGGTGAAGGTCCAGGTTTTCATGCGATTGCAAGTGCGTCCTCGTTAGAAGCTATAAGTGCCATCC
>JBHELY010000155.1:0-1424 GCA_046262815.1 Chthoniobacterales bacterium
CCGTTATGGTTCTGGTATGGTTTTCGAACCGCCCGGTGATATTTTGATACTTAAACAAGCCTTTCGTCAGTTTGTACGTAACTTGCAGATACTCAGAGATGCCGCTCTTCGGAGCGCGCCCGCGGTGGCTGAGGATTTTTCCAGCGATCGTATGGCCAGGGACTATGACATGTGCTTTAAAATGGCGATTGCACAAAGGGGTGTGCTGGCACAGATGCCTAGGTCGTGAACTCATAAATGGGATTCCCACCGACGCGGTTTTCTGATTCAAGCTTCCCAACTGGGGGAGCTTTTGAACATGCGGGGATACGAGCTGACGGATTTCGAATGGGGAGTGATCGCACCGCTGCTGCCGAACAAACCGCGCGGGGTTCCACGAGTCGATGATCGCCGGGTGCTGAACGGGATCTTCTGGGTGTTGCGAACGGGCGCGCCGTGGCGGGCGCTGCCGAAGGAGTTCGGTCCGCGCACAACCTGCTACAACCGCTTCGTGCGGTGGCGCAAGGCCGGGGTCTGGGATCGCGTTCTGGCGGCAGTCACCCAGGCTTACGACGGCAATGTGCAGATGATCGACAGCACCTCGGTGCGGGTGCATCAGCATGCCGCCAACTCAAAAAAAGCCACCCGGATCGCTGTATGGGCCGCTCACGCGGCGGCTTGACGACCAAGATCCATGCGCTGACCGACGCTCACGGCCTGCCGCTCGAGTTCGTGCTGACGCCGGGGCAGGCCGGTGACTGTCCGGTTGCCGAACATCTGCTCGGCTGGTTGCGTCCCAACACCATCGTGCTCGCCGACAAGGCTTACGATGCCGATTGGCTGCGCCGCCGCATCGAAGCCGCTGGCGCCGCGCCGAACATCCCGGCGATGGTTCATCGCCGCTGGAAACCCTGCTTCAGCCCGGTGCTCTACCGAGCGCGCAACCGTATCGAACGGTTCTTCAATCGCATCAAACACTTCCGACGGCTCGCCACGCGCTACGAAAAGCACGCGGCCAACTTCCTCGCCATGCTCAAGCTGGCTGCAGCCCATCTCTGGCTGCGCCATAATGAGTCTGTGTCCTAGACTTGCATTGGGTTTCAGATCCAATTCGCGATCTGATCTTTGCCCCGAAAGTTTTATCTTTTCTACACTTAATCTTCGAAAGGCGCGTGCTGGCCAGCCAATCGTTAGGGTTTTGGCGGGGCTCGGCACAAGAAGGGCATCAGGATTCAGCTTACGTAAACTACTCCCTCCCGATGCAGTTTGCGGCTTCTTGGATAGCATTGGAAGATGTTCAGGAGGGCGCCGGAGAGCTATTTTATCACGTGGGTAGTCATCGCATGGCCGAACATTTGTACCGAGGAAAATTCAAAGGACTCGCGGATGCTGAACGAGCAGGAGCTGATCCAGATTTTTTGAACAACCAGATCAAGGCACATATC
>JBHELY010000156.1:0-1340 GCA_046262815.1 Chthoniobacterales bacterium
CGTTCATCCTTCTCGTGTCGCTGGCCGCGCTGGCGATGGGAATGCTCAACGCGAAAAACGTTTTTGGAATGCCGGCGATGGCGTCGAGTTTTTTCAATCTCGGTTCGATCATTGCCGGCGTTGCCCTCGGGTGGTGGTTTGATCCGCATTTTGGCGCGCGTTCGCTGATCGGCCTTTCCATCGGCACGCTCGTCGGCGGTCTCTGGCAATTGACCGCGCAATTTCCTTCGCTCCGCCGCGTCGGGTTCCGGTTCCGATTCGATTTTTCCTGGCGCGATGAAGGTGTGCGTACCGTCCTCGCGCTAATGGGCCCAGCGGTGATCGCCGCCAGCGCGGTGCAAGTAAACGTGCTCATCAACAGCGGATTCGCGGCGCGCCTCGGCGACGGGCCGGTCAGCTGGCTCAACATCGCCTTTCGTCTCATGCAATTGCCGCTCGGGATTTTTGGCGTCGCCATTGCGACGGTTGCGCTTCCGCTGGTGTCGCGAAGTGCCGCCCTCGGGAACAAAACCGAATTTCGCGGCGCGCTCGCCCACGCGATGCGACTGGTGATGTTGCTCACGATTCCATCAGCGATCGGTCTCATGATTTTGGCGGAGCCGATCATCGGCCTGATTTATCAGCATGGTCGGTTCACCGGCGCGTCGACCATTCAAACCGCGGGCGCGTTGCGCTTTTACGCGATCGGGCTTGTCGGCTATTCCGCGGTGAAAGTTTTGGCGCCGGCGTTTTACGCGCTGGATAAACGCAATCTGCCGATGCTGGTGAGCCTTTTTTCCATCGGATTGAACGTCGCGCTCAACTGGTTCTTCACTTTTCGCCTCGAGCTCGGGCATCGCGGGCTCGCACTTTCCACGAGCCTGGTCGCGCTCACGAATTTTCTGATCCTTTACGTCATGATGCGCCGGTACATCGGACGACTCGAAACCGGCGTAATGCTTCGGACGCTTGCGAAATTATTCCTCGCCGGCGCATTGCTCGCCGGCATCTGCTTTCTCGCGCAGTATTTCCATGTCGTGTCTCCCGAATGGAATTTGTGGCGGAAAGCGCTTGGCCTGACGATCACGATCGTCGTCGGGGCCGCGGTCTTCTTTGGAGCAGCCTATTTGCTCCATGTTGCTGAAGTGCGCGACCTGGTGGCGCTGGTGCGGAGTCGGTTTGTCAGAGCGCGTTTGTAGGGCGTCTGTGCCAGACGCCATGGCGTTTCACAGAAACGCCCTACAATTCCAGCGCCTGCCCGAGATCCTCGATGAGATCGTCGGGATGTTCGATACCGACGGACAATCGCAACAATCCCCGGGGCGTCTTCGGATCCTCGCCTTTGATGGACGCGCGATGCT
>JBHELY010000157.1:0-1217 GCA_046262815.1 Chthoniobacterales bacterium
GGAAATCACCGTGCGCGCCGTTGGAGATGCCGCTGAAGCTGTTGCCACCGTCCGAGCTTACCACCAGCGGGCCGTCCGGCTTGTAGACGCGGTTCTCGTTCTTCGGATCGACGATGAGATTCGCGTAGTAAAACGGGCGCCAGATCATCGCCTGACTTCGGTCGCGCATGTCCCAGGTTTTGCCGCCGTCGTCCGAGCGGTAGAGCGCGTTCTTGGGGGGGGCGGCCTCGACGAAAGCGTAGACGACGTTTGGATTCGATGGAGCGACCGTTACTGCTACGCGTCCCCACGGTTTGGCGGGAAGTCCTTTCGCTGTCTCCGCGTTGAGATCCGCCCAGGTTGCTCCACCATCCGTGCTCTTGAACAGCCCGCTCGCACTCGGCGCGGTCTCGCCCTCGCCGCCAGAGCGGAACGTCCAGCCCTTGCGGCGGAAATCCCACATCCCGGCAAAGATCGTCCGCGAATTTTTCGGATCCATCGAGATCATCGAGCAGCCAGTCGACAGATTCGAGCCCTTCAGGATTTTGGTCCAGCTCTGGCCGCCGTTCGTGGTCTTGTAGAGGCCGCGATCTTCGCTGTCGCTCCACAATTTCCCAGGCACACAGGCGTAAACCGTGTTGGGATCGGTTGGATCGACGATGATCTTGGAGATGCGCTCCGATTCGCGCAGACCCATGTTGGTCCAATTGTCACCGCCATCCACCGACTTGTAGATGCCGTCGCCCATCGACACGCTGTTTCGCGTCCACGATTCGCCGGTGCCAACCCAGATCACTTTCGGATTGCGCGGATCGATTGTGACCGCGCCAATGGACTGAACAGGCTGCTTATCGAAGATGGGCTTGTAAGTGGTCCCGCCGTTCTCCGACTTCCAGACGCCGCCACTCGCCGAGCCAACGTAGATGGTGAGGCGATTGCCCTCGTGGACAGCGGCGATGGCGGAGATTCTTCCACTCATGGCTGCCGAACCAATGTTGCGTGCGCCCAAGCCGGCGATGGTTTCCGAATCGACTTTCGGAGTACCCGCGGTTCGCTGCGCCTGTGCGCCGATTGTCATCGGAGTTATGATCGCGAAGCATGCTGCGCACGCACTGCTCAGAATCACGTTGCGCATTAGTGCGACCCTCCGCCTGTTGCCGGTGGCTTCGGCCGGAAGTATCGCGTGCTGTCGATTGGGACGTTGAACTCGATCTTGTCGAACGTGATCTTCTGCGACC
>JBHELY010000158.1:0-1193 GCA_046262815.1 Chthoniobacterales bacterium
CGTTTAATGCAAAACGCGCTATGACAGATCCGAGTGCCATTCAAGTCTGACCCCACGTATTCCTGAAGTCTGACCCCACGTATTCCTGGTTCGGATCGGTCGGCTGCGAGCGGCGCCGAACCCCGGATGATCGTTCGCCGCGAGCGGATGGGCCACATCGAATTGGCAGTGCCGGTCTCGCACATCTGGTTCTATAAATGCATGCCGTCGCGGCTCGGCCTGATGCTCGACATGAGCGCACGGCAGCTCGAGCGCGTCATCTATTACGAGGACTACATCGTCATCGATCCGGGCAAGACGCCGCTGACGAAGACGCAGCTCCTGAACGAAGTCGAGTATCGCGAAGCGCAGGAACAATACGGCGAGGATTTCGTCGCCGGGATGGGCGCGGAAGCGGTGAAGAAACTTCTCTCCGAGATCAACCTCAACAAGCTCAACAAAGAGTTGGAAGAGGCGATGGGGAACACGAAGAGCAAACAGATTCGCAAGAAATTGGCGAAGCGGTTGAAGCTCGTGCAGGGATTCGCCTCCTCGCACGCGCGGCCGGATTGGATGGTGCTCGACGTTCTGCCGGTGATTCCGCCGGATCTGCGTCCGCTCGTTCCGCTCGAAGGCGGACGGTTCGCGACTTCGGACCTGAATGATCTCTATCGCCGCGTCATCAACCGGAACAACCGGTTGAAGAACCTGCTCCAGCTCAAAACGCCGGACGTCATTATCCGCAACGAAAAACGCATGCTGCAGGAAGCGGTCGATGCGTTGTTCGACAACGGACGGCACGGCCGCGCGGTTACCGGCGCGGGCAATCGTCCGCTGAAATCGCTGAGCGACATGCTCAAGGGCAAGGGCGGACGGTTCCGTCAGAACCTGCTTGGCAAGCGCGTCGACTACTCGGGCCGTTCCGTGATTGTGATCGGGCCGGAGCTGAAGCTCAATCAGTGCGGTCTGCCGAAGAAAATGGCGCTCGTTTTGTTCGAGCCGTTCATCATCCGGCGACTGAAAGATCTCGGCTACGTCCACACGGTGCGGAGCGCGAAGAAAATGATCGAGCGGCAGACGCCGGAAGTTTGGGACATTCTTGAGGAAGTGACAAAGGGGCATCCGGTGCTGCTGAACCGCGCGCCGACTCTGCACCGACTCTCGATTCAGGCTTTCGAACCACAGTTGATCGAAGGCGAAGCGATCCGGATTCA
>JBHELY010000159.1:0-1178 GCA_046262815.1 Chthoniobacterales bacterium
GTCGTCGCCCGCTCCGCGCGCGCGGATTCGTACGGCGGCGGCGGGGCGTGAGGATCGTGATCGGGCACAGCTAGATCGCGCTCACCGCTTCCACCATGCGGCGACGCATTTTCTCATCCGGCAACCGGCCCAGGCCGCCCTCCATGTTGTCTTCCATGTGGTGCGGATTGCTGGTGGCCGGGATCACACAGGTCACCGCAGGATGAGCCACGATCCACTTGAGGAAGAATTGACCCCACGTTTTGCAATCGATCTCCGCCGCCCATTCCGGCAGCGGCTTCTCGCGCACCCGCGCAAACAAATCGCCGCGTCCAAAGGGACGATTGACGAGCACGGCCACGCCGCGTTCTTTCGCTACCGGCAGAACGCGCTCGTCGGCTTCGCGTTCCATGAGCGAATAATTGATCTGCACGAAATCGACTCGCTCTTTTTCCATCGCCCGGACGATGTCGGCGTGCGCGCTTTTTCGTGATGCGGTGATTCCGGTGTATCGAATCCGGTCTTGCTTCTTCCATTCGTTCAGGTTGGCCAGCTGCGTTTCCCAATCGGTCAGGTTATGCACTTGAATGAGATCGAGCGGCTTCTTGCCGAGCAACTCCAGGGAGCGCTCCATCTGCTGAGCGCCTTCCGCTTTGCCAGTCGCCCCGACCTTGGTAGCGAGAAAAAGTTTGTCGTGCAGTTTGAGTTTGGCCGCGATCTCGCCGGTCACCGTTTCCGCCTGGCCATAGGATGGCGCCGTGTCGATCATTTTTCCGCCCATCTTCACGAGCGTGGCCACGACTTGTTCGAGCGGCTCCCGGTCTGCGATGGAAGCAGTATTGAATACGCCGGAGGTTCCGAGTCCGATCACCGGCAGCATTTCGCCCGAGGAAGGGATGGGACGTTGCAAGAGCGAGGCTTGAGTCTCGGCCGGCAACGACGGCGCGACTAGAAGACTCGCGGCAGTCCCGGCCATTAATCTCGTCGCTTCCCGGCGGGTCATGATGTTTTTCATTTCCGTGAACAAACGACTGAATGACTTCCGTTCAAGAGTTGACCACGACATCGCAATCCATGTTGCTGAAACTGGAAAGGCGACTACTATTCCCACCCCACGCGGAACAATTCTTTCCATGCTCCCGACTTCATCTTTCCTGCTTAGGCTTCGCTTCCCCTTGAGCGTCCTTGCCGCCGTTCTC
>JBHELY010000160.1:0-1156 GCA_046262815.1 Chthoniobacterales bacterium
CCCTGCAGCAGTCGCTTTCGAAACTCGAAGGTCGCATCACCAATTTGGAGGGCGATTTGACGGGCGTCAGAGCGCGACGCGACGCGACCTCCGGGCGAATCGCGGAGCTCACGGCGTTGATCGGCACAGCGAACACCAGCCTTCAGGCAGCGCGCGAGAGTCTGGCCGGCGCCAGAGCTGCGATGGAAACCGAACGGTTAACTGCCGAGGAGCGAAAAGAGAATCTGCGCGCGGCGGAAGAGCGTCTGCAACAGAACCAGGCAGCGGTCGCGGCGGCGGAAAAGGAGATTGCGCGATTAGAGCGAACGATCGCGGAGAAGCAGGCGCGGCTCGAAGTCCTTCGCCAGATGACGGAGGAAGGCCACGGTTTGGAGAAAGGATCGCAGGCCGTCTTGAAGGGACTCGACGATCCGGAACACCTTCGTCCCGCGATCGCCGGCGCGCTGGTCGCGAGCCTGAACGTTCAGCCCGAATTCGTTCCCGCACTGGAAGCGGCTCTCGGCCGAAATTTGCACGCAGTTGTCCTCCGCGATGTCGATCGCGCCGCAGAAATTTTTCAGGAGCTCACCGCAAAGAAACTTGGGCAGGCCGCGCTCGCGATCGCGGAACTATCAGCGCCGTCGGAGGCGACGCCAACTGAGTTGCCGCCAGACGCGATTGCCTGGGCGATCGATAAGGTTGAAGCACCGGCAGAATTACAAAGGCTGATCCGAAATGTTTTGCATGGCGTTGCAATCGTCCGCGATCTAGCGACAGGCCTTCGGCTAAAGCAGAATGCTCCGAGGCTCCAATTCGCCACGCTTGGCGGTGAGTTTATTTCCGCGGCCGGAATTATTTTCGGAGGAAGCGCGTTGGCGGCGAGCGATTCGATGCTCGGCCGAAAAGCGATTGTCACCAGCCTCGAAACGGAGTGTCAGGCCTTGGAAAGCGAGCGCACCACGGCGATCGCTGCGCATGATCGAGCAAGACAAGCGGTTGACTCAGCGAGCGCAACTGTCGACGAAGCGCGGCTCAGCCACGAGAGCGCCCACGAAAAATCTTCCCGCACCGGAGTTGAAATTCTGTCCGCGGAACGCGCGGTAAACGACGAAGAGCGCAAACTCACGAATTTGGAAACGGAGCGGAACACGCTCGACCAGCAGGTGCGCCAGGCGGA
>JBHELY010000161.1:0-1145 GCA_046262815.1 Chthoniobacterales bacterium
CTCTGGCACCGCTCCGGCCACTGGGACAACTACAAAGACGAGATGTACTTCATGCAGGACGACGACCGCCGCTACGCGCTGCGGCCGATGAACTGCCCGGGCGCCTGCCTCGTCTACGGCTCCGACCGCCACAGCTACCGCGAGCTGCCGCTGCGGCTCGCCGAGTTCGGCCGGCGGGCGATCCGCAGGGCGAACGAGCAGTACACGTGGGAGCATGTCGCCGGCGCGGTCGCCGAAACGATCTTGAATTTCCAATTCTCGAGCGGCGTGCCGGCCGGCTTGAGATTGGAGGCCAGATAATACAGGCGTTTCGTCGCGGGATAATCCGGCGCTTCGTCGAATCGCATCTTTAAGTAATACGGGGGAATGCTCTGATAATAGAGCGTGGCGGTTAAGTTAACTGTCGCGGGATCGATCCCGGTGAGCGGCACTTCATAAGTCACGACGCTCGTTCCGCTGCCATCCTTATAATGCGGGTCGTCGCCCGTCCCGTGCGGATGTGTCGCTTTCAGAAATTCGCCGGACAACGACGGATCGGGGCCCTGCGCGGTCCAGCCCAGCGGGAGCAGCCGATTGTCTTTCACCGGCGTGTCGCGACGAATGAAGCTGGTCGTGAAATTTCCATCGGCATCAAGCATCAGCTCCTCAAAAACTTGGACCTGGTCCTGCCGCGTGATCGTATGTCCGGGCTGATCGAAGTAATGCGGCTGATAGGCCTTACGCTCGAAGAATTCCGACGGCAACGGCTTGTCGTTTTCGTCCACGATGATTCCCAGCTCGTTGGTGCGTCCCGAAGCCCACAACGTTTTGCCGCTGTTCTTGTCCGTTACCTGAAATTCCAGGAAGGCGCGCCGGAAACCGACGCCGCTCGGAAAACGGTGCCCGGTTTTGTTCGTCACGGTAACGTTCGCCACGAGCTTCCCGTCGCTCGTGGAGACCGGCGCAATCGCGATCGTCGCCGTTGTGTTCTGCGCCTGCTCGACAAACGCGTCGATCGCGTTCGGCAAATCCGCGTTCACCGTCAGCATGAAATCGTTCTGCCGCACGCCGAGCACTTGGTTGTAAGGGAAATTTTTCTGGCCCGCTTGCGAGTCCTGCATGAACTGCGAAAACATTTCGAGTAACGGCAGGTTCAGTCCTTGCAG
>JBHELY010000162.1:0-1109 GCA_046262815.1 Chthoniobacterales bacterium
ACCATGGACAGTATAACAAACCCCTCCCAGCCCGTAAACCTGCCAAGCCTCATAGCCTGTAAAATCAGGGATGATCTCCAGCGCCAAATCGCCCTCGAATCGAAGTTGGAGGTCGCCGGTCTCAGGACGCAGGTATACGTCACTGACCGTGCGACCGACGATCGCCTCTGTGGCCTCCGCGGCGGCGTCGACCGGCGCAGGCAAGCCAAACTGATGGCCGTGGTCCGAGCTCGTCCGCGTCAACTGGCCGCGGCTGATAATCCGCCAAAGACACTCGACCGTGATGCCTTCGGAATCACTGAAGCGAAAACGCCAAGGCGAAGGCTTCATCAGTGAAACTTCGATGATGGCGCGACCGAGCATCCAATCCAGACGCACGTCAGCATGTTCGATTCGAACTGTGTGGATGATTCGGCCCATGCGGCGAACGTCTGAGACCTAACGAGAACAAGATGAGCGACGGCGGACGAGGGCGCGCGTCGCTTCTTTCATAATTGTTAATTCTTCCCTCAGCCTTGTCATGCGGCGGTCCGCCGTTCGCTCCATCGCATGGTTAGACAGCGAACGATGCTTCAAGGAGAGCGCGGAATCTGGAGTCCCTAAAAACACCGCCTTCACGATGCGCGTCGAATGAATGACAAAACAAACACCAAAATGCTTGCGACAATCAAGATAAAACCGACTCTCATAAACGAGCCAAGCTCGACGAACCAGTAAAACAGGCTGGTGGTCTTCTCCGGATGGGCAGCAGCACCATATGGCAGGCACGCGATGCCACAAGCCAGGAGCACGGCTGCAAGCACTCTAGCCCAATCGCGGATTCTCATGAGCGAGACGAGCGGTCTAACGAGAATAAGATGAGCGACGGCGGACGAGAGCGTGCGTCGCTCGAAGTGCGAGTGTTGAACTCATCTCAAATGTGGACGCACAGCGGTCCGCCGTTCGCTCCATCGCATGGTTAGGCCTTTCGTGGTCGCCGAACCTCCGGCTCAAATCCAGGGGGAGGGCTACTGTGAAACTCGATGGCCCAGCCCACATCTGAATAGCGCATTCCCGTCTGGCGACAAAACTCATCGAACACTTGGCGAACTGTGACACCACCGCCGTGG
>JBHELY010000163.1:0-1091 GCA_046262815.1 Chthoniobacterales bacterium
AATCATCGCGGCCGGCGAAAACGACTGGCGGAAAGTTATTCATCAGCTGACAGGTCCCGCGCCGCCCGGCAAACGCATCTTTTTTCAAAAGCAGATGACGCATCACCTCTTGCCGGAAATCGATCGCGGCTGGCTCGAGGCCGTCACCAATTGCTTTCTCATCCGCGATCCAGCGGAGGTTATCGCTTCGTACATTAAGAAGAAGGATGATCCGACCCTGGAGGACATCGGGTTCGTCCAGCAGGCCGAAATCTTCGATTGGGTGCGCGAGCACGCGGGAGCGATTCCCCCGGTGATCGACGCGCATGACGTTCTTGAGGATCCCGAGAAGATCCTGCGCTTATTGTGCGAGGCGATCGGCATCGATTTTACCGAGGCGATGCTTTCTTGGTCGCCGGGTCTGCGTGAAACCGACGGCATCTGGGCGAAGCATTGGTACAACGAAGTGGCGACCTCCACAGGTTTTCGGAAACCGGCGCAAGCCCAAGTTGCGACCGTTGCGGCGAGACTGAAAGATATTCACGATCGTTCTCGGGAGTGTTACGCGCGACTTCACCAGCATCGGCTTCACTGATGAATCACACAACGGACACAACGGATCACAAAGGTTCTTTACGTTGTGTCCCTTTGTGACCTTTGTGTGAGGCAAATAATGCTCCAACGCTTCAACGAACAGAACCGCGATCTGCTGGTGAACATCAACGGACGGCTGGTTCATCGCGAGCAGGCGGGGATCAGTCCATTCGATTCAGCGGTTCAGGCGGGCGACGCGGTCTGGGAAGGATTGCGGCTCTATGACGGGCGCATTTTCAAATTGCGCGAACATCTGGCGCGGCTCCGGCGCTCGGCGGAAGCGCTGGCCTTCCCCGAAATTCCCGCGGAGGAAAAAGTCATCGATGAACTCAAACGCACGCTGGCAGCGAATCAGATGAGGGACGGCGTTCACATTCGTCTCACGCTCACCCGCGGCGTGAAAATGACCTCGGGGATGGACCCGCGGCTGAACCGAAGCGGGCCGACGTTGATCGTGCTGGCAGAACACAAGCCGCCGGTCTACGCGAAGACCGGGCTCACGTTGATCACGAGCAAGA
>JBHELY010000164.1:0-977 GCA_046262815.1 Chthoniobacterales bacterium
GTTCTGCGTTCCTCTGCGCTCTTTGCGGTCTTGCTCTCCTCATCGCCATGTACGCGACCCTTTGGAAAATCGAGAACGGCCATCTCCAGTTTGGCGACGACAATTATTTCGCCCGCACCTTCCGCTTCACCTTCGTTTCTCTCGGATTCGCTTTGCTCCTGCCCTGGGCTTCCGGGTGGAGATTATCGGGAGAAAATTTTGCCAGCACCGCCGTGCGCAAGATCGCCCTCTGGTCCTACAGTCTCTACCTCATTCATCTGCCCGTGTTCCTTCTTGTCAGCCGCGCCGGGTTCGGGCCGGATCATCCGATGCCGCTACCGACGGCGCTCGTTTCCTTCGCGCTTCAGATCGGGGGCGCGATTGTCTTGAGCGCGCTGCTTTATCGATTCTTTGAGGCGCCCTGCACTCGGTTGCGCGAAAAAGCCGCGCCCGCGGTCGCGAAGACCTTTTCGTCGGGCGCGACAAGCTGAGGAAATCCGCGCGCGTCCAGTTGGACCGGCACAAGCTGGAAGACTGGCCGCACCGCACTCAAGTCGATCTCAAGGAGATTTCCCCGGTTCCAGTTCGGTAACCTCCGCCCGCCGTCGAAGACGAGGTTGCCTAACGAATAGAAGATCGGCCGGCCGTGGTACGAATCGAACGGCTGAACGCAGTGCGGATGGGTGCCGGCAATGGCATCCGCGCCGTGATCGATGAGCCAGCGCGCCAAGTCGCGTTGGCGTTCGCTGATTTTCTGCGTGTTCTCCTCGCCCCAATGCATGAAAACCAGGACGAACGACGCTTGCCGGCGCGCTTCTGCGATTTCCGCCGCCACGCGAGCGCGATCGAGTGGGCTCTCGCCGTTCGTATCGTCAAGGGCGATCACCGCGCCTTTCGCTCCAGCTCGGCTTTGAAAAATGATCGGGCCGGTCGCGCCGAGGATCGAAATGTTGTTCGTGCGCAACCGCACCATCGCATCCAGTAGTCCCTCCATTCCG
>JBHELY010000165.1:0-957 GCA_046262815.1 Chthoniobacterales bacterium
GAACAGAAAGCTCCCCCGCTTCTTTCGCACGCATCGCGTCCTTCAGGTCCGCATCAATTCGCTCAGCTAATGTCATCCGTTAATCCTCCCGCAACTTTTCCACACAAAGATGGACGGAGGCCGGATCACTCACGCTCACAACCTGCACGTCCTTCTGAATTCTTCGCATCAAACCGGCGAGCACTTCGCCGGGCCCGAGCTCGATGAAGAAATCGCAGCCGCGATCGAGTAGGCTTTCCATGCAATCGGTCCAGCGGACGGTGCTTGTTATCTGTTCTTGCAACGCCGTCCGAATCTCCGGCAGCGTTTCGACGGCCGCGCCCGTCACGTTGCTCATCACCGGAAAACGCGGGGCCTGCAGGGTCGCCTCCAGCAACGGTTCTTCGAGTTGTTCATAGGCGGTGTTCATCAGCCGGGAATGGTAAGCACCAGCAACGTTGAGAAGCGTGGCCCGGCGAATGCCGTGTTCTTTCGCAAGGCTGACGGCAAGCTCGACCTTAGCGCTTTCGCCGGAGATCACGACCTGGCCCGGCGCATTGAGGTTCGCAACGTCGACGTCCGTATCGGCCGCGAGCTGGCGCACGGCGTTCTCGTCCGCGCCGATCATTGCCGCCATCGCGCCAGCCGTCGCCGCACACGCCGCGTCCATCAACCGACCGCGTGTTTCCACCAGCTTCAATCCGGTCGCGAAATCAAATGTGCCGGCCGCCGCGTGAGCAGTCCATTCGCCTAACGACAAGCCGGCCGCTGCTTCAATTGCAAAATCGCCGGCCGCGTTTCGCAACGCCGCCAGGCACGCGAGCCCGTGCACGTACAGGGCCGGCTGGCAGTTCGAAGTCTTCGTCAATTCCTCGAGCGGACCGTTCCACGCAATTCCACTCAACGATCGACCGAGAATCTGGTCGGCCTCCTGGAATAATTCGCCCGCGACCGGATGATGCGCGGCCAGCTCGCGAC
>JBHELY010000166.1:0-928 GCA_046262815.1 Chthoniobacterales bacterium
CTTTTACTCCGAGCGACGCGCGCCTTCGTCCGCCGTCGCTCATCTTGTTCTCGTTAGGTCTATGCGATCGCGCGTGCTGAAAACCATCATTGCACTGTGTGCTGCGCTGGTGCTCAACGGTTGTGTCGAGGATCGGTACCGCTATAATTCACAGCACGTTTCCATCACACCGTGGACACATCTTTCCGCCTCCGACCGCGATGAGGTGCTGCAATTGCTCAGTCGTGCGACACGACAGCCGATCCTCGCGATCTCGACGCATGAGTCGAAAACCGGACTTCCCCAGCTCTATGCTGTCAGCGGCTTCGATGAGGCATCGGAGGTAAATCCATGGCGAGAGTATTTCCTGGAGAAGCGCGGCGATGGCTGGCACATTTTCGCGACCGGCCCCGTTGGACAGGTCAGCGCCGGTCTGATGTTGAGCCCACCGCCATCTCCTTCTCCGACCCACAAAAAGACCTAACCAAACGATGCAGCGAACGCCTACCCGTCGTTCCCCTCACATTTCCTATACTAAACGATTCCACCTCCGATCCAGGCTCGCCTCCGGTAGGCGTCGCTGATCTTATTCTCGTTAGATGGTAAAGCCTCTTCTCATCGCAACGGTGTTCGCCTCCTGCGTTGGATGCCAGGCTGTTGGCCATCCTCTGACCGCAGCCGAGGTGACACGTATCGCCGATGCGAAGGCTCGCTCCTACCGTGCGGACATTATCGAGTTCGAGCATTTGCCTCCGAGTTATGATGCGAGCGACGATTCATGGTGGGTGCGCTATCGCCAGAAGAAGGCGGGACACGTGGACTTTGGCGTCCGAGTCGAAGCGAAGACCAAGAAAGCATGGTTGGTTTCACGGTGATGCCACGTCCACCATCTAACCATGCGATGGAGCGAACGGCTGGCAGCTTTGGTTCCTCACTTTCCATGAAATTC
>JBHELY010000167.1:0-925 GCA_046262815.1 Chthoniobacterales bacterium
GGACACGCCGGCTTACTCCACAATCTCGTCTCGCTGCTCAACAGCCTGGCGGGATTCCTGGAGAGCCGGCTCGCGCTTTTTGCCGCTGAATCGAAGACCGCGCTGGTCCATGTCCTGGTCCTGGTGGCGTGTTTCGGCGCCGCGGCGTTTCTCGGCCTGTTCGGTTACCTGTTTTTAGTGGCGAGCGCGATCGCGGGATTGGCGCACGCGTTCCATGTCTCGTGGATCAAGATCACGTTGGGAACGGCGGTGTTGCATTTCGTGCTCGCGTTTATCTGTGTGATGATCGCCCGCGCCCGGATGCACAAATCGATGTTCGAAATGACGGGCACAGAATTGAAGAAGGATCGCGAATGGCTCAAAAACCTGAACAAGGAAAATCGGTCCACGAACTAAGACAGGAAGCGGCCCACTCGCGTGATCGGCTGGGGCGGGATCTGAGCGGGCTGCGTTACGAGCTGGATTTTCCGCTCAAGTTCAAGAAGTCGTTTCAACGGCAGACCGTGCTTTGGATCGGCGCGGCCATTGTGGTGGGCGTCATGTTCGCGGTGATGCCGGCGCGAACGAGAAAGGTGAAGGTAAAAGCGTCGGGAAAGAGCCGGGGTGAGCATCAGAAAGAAGGAATCTTGGGAGCCGGACTGGCGCTCGGCGCGCTGAAGCTGGTGGCGACGATGCTAAAACCGACGATTACGCAATACGTCGCCAAGAAGATGAGCGCATACGCCGCCGGCGCTGGCCCACGACGGCGCTCGTAGAATTGGAGCGACGCCGCTCCGTCGGCGGAACACGCGGGATTTGCGGACGAGCGCTTTTACGGCGACAGAGCGCCGTCGCGACAACAATCCTGAACGCGCCATGAAAGTTCTCGTCGTTGAAGATGATCCGCGGATTTCGGACGTGCTCGAGTATGCGCTCAAGGCCGAAG
>JBHELY010000168.1:0-882 GCA_046262815.1 Chthoniobacterales bacterium
GAGCGTACAGCGGGCCGCCGTTCGCTCCATCGCATGGTTAGGCCTGTTTCGTGGTAAAACAATGACGGACTGGTGACAGAAATGACATCGCGACAATGGCTACGGTCGACAGCAGGATGAATACTCCGACCGGAGCAACAAAGGACGGCGGCGTGGACAGAGAATAGCGGTGCACTCGAAAGGGGCTCGAAAGCAAAGCGACGGCGAAAAGGACAACAAAGGCCAATCTTGCCCAACGCTGAAAGAAGAACATGCCCAACAGAATCGCTAGCGAGATCGCGACTGCGATACCATCTGCGATCAGCGTACCGTATGCATGAGTCAACGTAAACGTGGTGACGTGTGAGAATGCTCCCCAGCCGAACAACCATTCGACGAGGAGCCAGCATCCGCGGATGGCGATCAGTACGCGATAAATTATGGTGGCGCTCACAAGGCCTAACGAGAACAAGATGAGCGACGGCGGACGAGAGCGCGCGCTGCTCGGAGTGAAAGTGTGGAAATCATCTTAAAAGTGGAGCGTACAGCGGTCCGCCGTTCGCTCCATCGCATGGTTAGATCATTTGCTGTCAATCGCTCAAGTCTCCTTCTCTGGCTTTCTGAGGTGCAGCTGCGCATGCGGACGATCAGGCTGGTCGATGCTCTCTAACTCTGCCTGCTCCGCACTAAAACTGGTTCCCCCTGGCTCCTCGATCATATAAAGCGACTCGGCTCGACCGATAACAGGGCAACGACTCGGCCTAGCCGTCCCGTATACTCGCCCGCAATCGCTCGCACCTTTGTATCGAATGAGTATGCGACGCTCGGCAAAGCCGACTTCAGCCACAAGCTTTCGAGTTCGTATTGCGTCACGATATGATCTAACGAGAACAAGATGAGCGA
>JBHELY010000169.1:0-847 GCA_046262815.1 Chthoniobacterales bacterium
GGTGTATATCGCGGCTTTCGTCTGGCGCTTCGACGTGGTCAGTGCCCCAGTGCGCAACAACAAGTATGGCTGGCTCGGACCGCAGATTCGCGGCGACACGCACTCTGTGGACATCGGCAAAGTGCTTTCCTATGAGAGCGATGAAATTTCGGCATACAGAGGGGTCTTCCGTCCGCTGTGCAAAGTTTGGGTATGGATGAAAGGGCTTTAGTGTTGCCACGCAATTCGCCTAACCATGCGATGGAGCGAACGGCGGACCGCCGCATGATAAGTATCAAGGAAGAATTAAGAATTATGAAAGAAGCCACGCGCGCTCTCGTCCGCCGTCGCTCATCTTGTTCTCGTTAGGCGACTTCCTCGCATGGAGACAGTTCACTATCCGGTAACAAATCAGTGGATCGGCACGATGACTTGTCCAGCGTGCCATCACGTTGTTCGCGCTTGGCGGTCGAGTGGCATGAGCGAATGCTTTCCGCATTTCTACTGCGACCGATGCTCGAACGCGATTCACCGTTTAGCGGACCAAAAACTGATTTGGGCCGCGCCTGCAAGCTCGGAGATTCTTGAGCGTATAGCCGCGACGTTGCCAGATTGTTCATGCGGAGGCCATTTTAAGCCGGGCGCGAACCCGAAGTGCCAGACATGTGGCGCAGAGTTTCCCCACCCGGAGGATGCGGTGCGACGACTTACTGATCCGCATGTGATTTTGGTTCACGGCGCTTGTCTATTCAGCGACGAGCGGCCACCGTATCGAGTTGAGATTGATGAGCCACCAGTCGCCTAACCATGCGATGGAGCGAACGGCGGACCGCTGTGCGCTCCACTTTTGAGATGACTTCTACACTTC
>JBHELY010000170.1:0-837 GCA_046262815.1 Chthoniobacterales bacterium
GGCCTGGCCGGTCGCGACCCGATCTTTTACGCGCAGCTCGACAGCGAGCTCGCTTATTTGAAGACGTTCAAGGACAAGGCCGAAGGTGAGAAACTCGCGCGCGACGTCGTGAACACCTGTTTTCGTTGCCACGGCGTGATGGGCAAACGCCAGTTCGATCTCGATCATGGGCCGGCGGCGAATTTCGATCGCGAATTCGTTTACGAAACGAAAATGACCGACCCGAACTTCAAATATGGCGCGCTTGCTCGGGACGGCGTGAGCTGCGCGGCGTGTCATCACATTGTCGAAGACAAAACGCCGAAGGGCATGCCGCCGCTCACGCATTTTCTCGAGCACTCGATCACGGGCTTATTCGAAGTGGGCAAGGCCGATGAGATGCTCGGACCGTTCGAGGACAATCTCATCGTGACCGATCCGATGAACAACGCGGTAGGCGTCAAGCCGAAACACGACGCTTATATGAAGAGCGCGCGGATGTGCGGCAGTTGTCACACGATCAATCTGCCGGTCGTCGATGAAAAGCCGCTCGGGCATAATCTCGAACAACTGACCTACCTCGAGTGGCTGAACAGCAGTTTCCAAAACGAGTTTGGGCAGAACCCGAAAGCGCAGACCTGCCAGGACTGCCACATGCGTAATTCCTACCGCAACGTCGCCGGCACCCTCGACGTGCCGTCGATTCAGCAACCGATCGCCACGGTCCAGGACGATCAATATCCGGCGGTCGAGCATCGATTGCCGGCGGACAAGGTGCTGGTTCGTTTCCGCGACAGCGGGTTTGTCCGCCACCAACTGCAAGGACTGAACCTGCCGTTACTCGAAATGTTTTCGCAG
>JBHELY010000171.1:0-768 GCA_046262815.1 Chthoniobacterales bacterium
CAAAAAAGAAGGCAAACCTCCCCCAAAGATTCACGACAAATATCTCGCCCTGCTCCGCAAACCCGGCACGCGCCGCCGTTGACGAACGCTCCTCATCCATTCTGTCCTCAATTTCCTCGGGGAGTAGATCGTAAGCGGCTTACGATGTGACCGGTTCAGCGTCGCCGTCCTTCGGCCGCCATCACAAATGCCTTTATCGTAAGCCGCTTACGATGCGATCCCGTTCAAGCGGGTCGGCTTTGAACTTGCACGCTTCGTCGGTGCACGGAGACGCCGCGCCGTGCGAGCAGCGGGCCCTCTATCGTAAGCCGCTTACGATGCGACCCCGTTCAGAAGGTCGGCTTTGAATTTGCACGACTTCGTCGAGGCAAGAAGACGTCGCGTCCCGCGATGAGCGATGACATCGTGAATACAAAATTCATGGATCGCCACCTGCGGATCGGGATCGATTCCCTCACCGAGCTGATCAACCACGGCCTGACCGTGAAACATCTCCGCTTTTAATTTTTCAGCCGCTATCGTAAGCCGCTTACGATGCGACCCGTTCAGCCGCTCGAGAATGAATTTACCCGAATGACAAATCGCGTCGCCGTCCTGGGTCGCCCTTGCAGGTGCGTCTGTCGTAAGCCGCTTACGATGCAGATTGTCAAGCTGGGTTGAGTGCCAGCCCTCAGCGGATTCGCCCTTGAATTCCCGAAAGCGGGGGGCCAGGCAATCAACGCGCGCGAACCTAATCTCTATCGTAAGCGGCTTACGATACATTCCACC
>JBHELY010000172.1:0-760 GCA_046262815.1 Chthoniobacterales bacterium
GCAGTCACCCTTCGGCGCCCTCGGAGTTGGTTCACCAGAGACAAGGTGGTCGTTGGCTTCGTGGGTAGTCACTCTGTCGGTATCACGTGGCGCGATGCTCGCACCCTGCGCGTTTTTCTGCCAGAATCAGCGAGGGAGCGCAGCTTTGCAGACCAAAAGGTCGTCAATCGCCATGAAGAAGTCGACGGAGTTCACATTGAGTACACCCAACTATGAATCCAGGCCTAACCATGCGATGGAGCGAACGGCGACCCGCTTTGCGTTCACGCCTCTCTAGCTAGAATGTCTTTCATGTTCTCCACCCTCGCTCCCGGTCGCCGTCGCTCATCTTATTCTCGTTAGACCTCCTTGCCCGTGAGCATCGGAAGCAATCTACGTTTCCTCTTGGCAGCGACAGCCACCGCGTGCGTCGCCTGCACCAGTGCCCCCAAACCTACAGTCGAGTACGTGCGCCATCCGGAGCAGTACCATGCTGCTGCCGAGTATTATTACCTTACCCCGGCGCAGCGACGCCACTTCGAGAAGCGCGCTCTTGCCGGCGACATTACAGCGGCCAAGCGGCTTGTCGAGTATCATGACGGCTTCACCGGAAATTCAGCAGAGTACCGTCGGTGGATGGCAGTGGTTGCGCGCCTCGAAAAGCAGCATCACGATAGGTCGCGATGAGTGCCGGAGGTCTAACCATGCGATGGAGCGAACGGCTGGCAGCTTTGGTTCCTTCCCCAAGATGAAACTCCACCCTCAACCCGCAGCGACGCGC
>JBHELY010000173.1:0-759 GCA_046262815.1 Chthoniobacterales bacterium
CTGGAGCAAGGCAAGCTCGCCGCACGAGGGGTGGCCATTGAATTGTTGGCCGTGCTTAAAGCCGCAGTGGGCGATCTTGATAAGGTTCGACGAATCGTAAAGCTCTTTGTCATGGTTAACGGTGCACCGCACTTCACGGAGCCTCATCGGATTGCGGATGGGGCTTCTGAGCTCCTTGTCCAAGTATTCGGTGAGCGAGGCGTCCATTCGCGCAGCGCCGTCAGTGTGGCACAAGTGCCATTTGACGCTTGCATTGAAATTGACATGATCGCCGAGATTGAGGCGACACAGCTCACCCAAGGTAAATAGTCTAGTCCAACGCAGCGACACCGATAATTAATCCAGAATTGCACATTTCCGCTGGTAACGATTATGGCCACTGCAACGCGCGACGTTATTATCCAGGTTGATGACTGGACCAAAGCACTTGAATTTTATGAGATGACCCTGGGATTTCCTGTTTGTCATCGAACTTCGAACATCGTTGGCTTTGAGACCGGCGCATTCTGTCTTTACGTGGAGAAAGGTAAACGACCAGGACCGGTCTTCGATTTTCTGGTGGCGAACGCCCAGGATACTAAAGAGCGCTTACTCGCCGCTGGCTGCACGATTGTTGAAGAGAACCCGTCCGTTCCGCGCTGCTACATTCGCGATCCGTTTGGTTTGGTTTTTAACATCGAGCAGACGGGAAACCCCGATTAGAAAATGCCGCCTAACCAATTATGCCAAACAATTTAAATTCGATACTCGCGTTTATCT
>JBHELY010000174.1:0-755 GCA_046262815.1 Chthoniobacterales bacterium
CTCCCGCAGCACGCGCGGTTGAAGTAACTGCTTGCTTGTCGCGTTTCTTCTTGCGCATTCCGCGCGGCTCTGGCTGTCCGTCAGGCGGGTTGCCTTGCTCGTGCCACGGAAGCCCGCTTCGCGCGCGGCTGAGCAGCCAAAGCCCCACAATCCAAAGTGCTGCGATCAAGATCGCCGCTGGCTCCAGCCGGAAATGTGTGGCTGAAGCGGGTAGCTGCGTGCCCATAACGGCGACGACCAGCACAGCGATCACGAGGCCGCCTTCGAGGACGAGTTCCAGGGAGGAACCCACGTAGCTCAGCGGCTTTGACTGTCCAAGACCGAAGATATCGAGTACCACGAGAACAACCGTTTGGATCGCGATGCCGCCGAGAATGTTTCCGATGGCGATCCCGAGGTCGTGTGAAAGAGCCGCGCTGGTCGTGATCGCGATCTCGGGGAGATTCGTCGCCAGCGCAAGGAGGATCAACCCTCCGACTGCTGCTCCGAGATGGAGCCGTTCAGAAAGCACGTCTGCCGTCTTCGAGAGATAGACGCCTGCGATCCAAACGCCAGCAGCGGCTCCAACAAAGATGAGCAGCAGGAGCACGAGCGACGATGGCATCGGCGTACGACGTGCCCGAAGGCGCTGCGACAAAACAGACGCGATCTAGCCGCGGGCGGCTTTGGCCGAAGCGGTGCGTGGTCGGGCTGGCGACGATTGTCGGCACGATTATCGGAGTGGCGGCATGGCAAGGCTGGAATCCGTTCTGACC
>JBHELY010000175.1:0-741 GCA_046262815.1 Chthoniobacterales bacterium
TCAGGATGGGGTGTCGCCTGGCTGATTCTCACGCTCCTATCCTATTTGGTCCCCGGAGCCGCTGTCGTAAAAGCGCTTGAGTTTGTGGCGAGGATTGCGGGGTTGACTGCCAAGATAGTTAAAGCGTTAGGATGAGGTGCGAGCCGCTGGCGGCATTATGCCGTGCAACTCGCCGGTAGAATCTTCTGCAAAAGATGAGGCGACGTTCCGCCTCTCACGGTGTCGGCGGCGGAGTCGCGGGTTTCTTCGACGCGTCGACAGAGCGACCCGGCTACAGCGCGGCTGACACGGTCGAGTTCAGCACTGACATGCTCGAGGAGGCGATTTCCATGCTCGAGGAGCGAAATGCACGCTCTAGGAATCGTCTGCACACATTTTTGGCGAAACCGAGATCGGAGAAGCGAGGCCGGGCTGTGGTCTGTCGCAGTTGAGAAACGGCGTTTCTCTGTCTATGATCCATCCGTGCCGAAAGAAGAACAGATCGTGACGGAAGGGACAGTCACGCAGGTGTTGCCCGGGACGATGTTCCGCGTCGACCTGCCGGGAAATCGCAACGTGTTGGCCCATATCTCAGGCAAGATGCGAAAGCACTTCATTCGGATCGTGCCGGGCGATAAGGTGGAAGTCGAACTGTCGCCCTACGATCTGACCAAGGCGCGAATCATTTTTCGCGAGAAGTAGAATTGCCAAGCGCAATGAAAACGCGAGTTTCGTTTCAGTTAAAGAGGAGTTATCCTTGAC
>JBHELY010000176.1:0-721 GCA_046262815.1 Chthoniobacterales bacterium
GCCAAAGGGCGTGCCGGAGACGACGTAGACGCGGTTCGCGTCGCTCGGTGCGACGGCGACGCCGATGCGGCCGAGGGTCGCATCCGAAGAGAGGCCCGTCAGCGTCGTATCGGTCGCGGCGCACTTCGTGACCACGTTCTCGAGCCGTGTCCAGGTGGCGCCGTAAGCGCTCTTCCACCTGCGCGCGTCGAGCGCGCCGAGGACGGTGACGTCGGCGCGACCGAGGGCGCCGGCCCCAACCTCGCGATCCGCGTCCGTGCGCTGCCGCCCGCGCCCTGCTTCGACGAGACGATCGGCCCCGACGGGACGATCTACGTCGGCGGTGACGGCATCCACGCGGTGTGGGCCGACGGCACGCTGCGCTGGAAGCTCGCGACGCCCGAGCATTGTGCGGCGACGCCGGCGCTCGGCGGCGACGGCACCGTCTACGCCGTCTGCGAGGACGACGCGCTGTACGCGGTCCGTCCCGACGGCAGCGAGCTCCCCGGCTTCCCGGTGCATACGGACCCGACGCAGGTGACCGTCGCGCATTCAGGCGTCAACCCGGGCCACGAGCCGATCCTGATCGGGGCCGCGGTCGGCGATCTCGACCATGATGGCCGGCTCTCCATCGCCGCCACCTCGACCACGGGGCGCTCGTAGAACGAGCGGGGTAGTGTCGCGCGCTCGCCGGGGAGCGGCGCCGCGTCCACGCCCAGGGTCACTGCTGCTCGGCCAGCGC
>JBHELY010000177.1:0-717 GCA_046262815.1 Chthoniobacterales bacterium
CAGACTCGCCGTGGCGAGCTCGGACTTTTGACGTGTTTGTCGGCAGCGACTCGTTCCTGCTCGCCAATATGCGCGCCGGCGGCGCGGGCACCATTTCCGCCACCGCCAATGTGAACCCGGCAGCGATTCATCAACTCTACAAAGAGTGGAACACCGCGGATGACGCGGATCGACAACAATCAAAACTGAACGCGGTCCGTGACGTCTTTAGCAGCAGGAAGTTCCCGTCCATGATTGCGGCGTTGAAGCAGTCGCTTGCGACCTACCGAAACGATCCGGAGTGGACCAGGGTGCGACCGCCGCTGGTCGAGCTCACGACAGAAGAAGCAAAGTTGCTTGCCGCGGAACTGAAAGCAATCGGCCTTGCGCTGTAGCCGCGGCGCTCTCTCGCCGCGCGACCTTGTGAAAAACATCATCAGCATTTGCTGGGGCATCTTTTTCGTTGTCTGGGTGGTGACGGCGGTATTCGCCAAACGCACCGTCTACCGCCAGAGCGGCGCCGAGCGTTTGCGCTACATGGGTGTGATCGTCATCGGCTGGTATCTCCTGTTCCGCGGGCACCGGCTCCCCTCCCCGTTCAACGTCGACATCATTCCCCAGACCGATGCCATCCTTGTTCTTTCCTCGATCTTATGTGTGGCTGGCCTTGGCTTCTGTCTGTGGGCCCGGGCCGTTCTCGGACGCAACTGGAGCGGCACCGTGACTTTGAAAGAAAAT
>JBHELY010000178.1:0-715 GCA_046262815.1 Chthoniobacterales bacterium
CGGTAAAAGAGGACGTGCAACAGAATCGTCGGGGTCGAATCGCCCAGCTCGACGTGTGGATATCCAATCACCACCAAATTCTTCGCCAGATCGAGCGCCAATTGGTCGTACACCCCGCCGAGTTCCGAGTGGATGATCCGCGCGCCAAACATGTGGGTGCCGGCGGCGAGCTGACCCCGGACGACGATCCAGCCTTCGACCGGCGAGACCAGCAGCGTTTGATAAAAACGCGGGCTCACGATCCGCAGCAGTGATTCGCGCGCGCCTGGAATATCGCTGAGAACGCGCCGCGGTGTCTGGCCATCGACGTTTGGATTGGTGAACCAGAACAGGAAAATAAAAATTGCCGCGAAGAGCCGCATGACGTTATCGCAAAAAGTTTTGCCCATGCTGGGCCGACTGCAACCTGACGAGCCGGTCGGATTTTCACCGAATATTGAAAGCGCGAGGCTTTCGGTTACCGTGAAGAGACACTCAACTGTTCACGCCTATGGAAACGACTATCGCTGCTCCGAAAACAAGTCCCTCGACCGAAACGGATTTTCTTCCGCTCCAGGGAACTGATTACGTCGAGTTTTGGGTCGGCAACGCCAAGCAGGCCGCGCACTACTACAAAACCGCGTTCGGTTTTCAATCGCTCGCCTACGCCGGCCCCGAGACCGGCGTGAAAGATCGCGCGAGTTACGTGATTCGACAGAACAAGCTGACCTTCATG
>JBHELY010000179.1:0-285 GCA_046262815.1 Chthoniobacterales bacterium
TCCAAACCTCGGGCTAGTGCCGCGTTCCACCCAAGACTTACGGTACGGCGCCAGGCCGAGTGAGTGCTGTAAACGACCGAGCGTGTCGCCTCACGTTCGCCAGTCACGAGATCGAGCACGCTGCCAATGCGGGTGGTGTATTGCATTCCCGCATCCCGCGCCGCCCGTTCACCTTCCCCGTTTAGTAACCAGGCCGGCGCAACGAATCCGAAAGGGGAAAGCCGCACCGCCTTGAATTCATCACGAGCTTTACTGATCCGGGACAACGCTTCGTCGTAGCCGAGG
>JBHELY010000179.1:295-698 GCA_046262815.1 Chthoniobacterales bacterium
GTCATTCGTTCGTCGGCGCGGCGCGGTCGTTCGTGAAAGTAACCGTGGATCACAATCTCGTAGCCGCGTGCTTCAAGCTCGCGCAGCCAGGAGACAAATGACGCGTCCTCGATGGCATTGCCGCGGCGATGATAATTCGGCACCACCAGGAGCGACGCCGTGCGAACCCCTGCATCTTTCAGCGCGTCGATAATTTTGCCTGAAGTCTCTCGTGTACAAGGCGCAACGTCATGCAAAGAAACCACAAATGAGCACCGGGGATTTTCCGCCGCCAAAGCAGGCAGAAAATCGGCGGCCACCGCCTCCGTCATGGGGCAAACTTCCGCCTCGGAGCGCTATGGAACAAGGCGAAAAATGGCAGGTTCGACAACAGTTGCCGATTGCCGGAATATCATGGTAATGC
>JBHELY010000180.1:0-697 GCA_046262815.1 Chthoniobacterales bacterium
GTGCTGAGCTACGACCGCAATCGCGCGCTGACCGAGCACATGATTTTGCAATACGCGCGCGTGTGGCCGTCGCATCCCTTTGTCTTCCACGTGCCATTCCAGGAATTGCGCGGCGAGGAAACGGACCGCGTCCGTTATGTGCAAACGCCGGCGGCGATTCGCGCGACGGTGATGAAGTTGATTGTCGATCTTGCGCGAGCGCCGGTCGCGTATCAGCTAAATCTCGTGTTCGATCTGGACACGCGCAGTTTCGGCGACGCGTTGAAAATGCCCGAGCCGCATCAAGGAGCGGCGGTTTCCATGACCGCCGACTATTTCTAATGGGCGGCGCGCGGCGCGCCGCTAAATTTAAACGGCGGTCGGCGACACCGCCGCTCCTTGAAGCCTTTCGGCCTAACGAATCACCCACAGATTGCACGGAATCACATCGGTGATCCAGCCGAGATTCGCCGGCAAGTCCGGCCCGGTCGCCGGCGGATCGGGCACGACTAACAAGTCTGTGCCGACCGATTGCACGAAATCCGCGGCGGCGAATCCAGTATTGCCGCGAATGCAACGCGCTTCGATCGGCACGTCGGTTGCGCCGACGGACAAAACAAATTTCTCCAGCTCGACTTCCGGATCGCCGGCCACGACTTCGTCCGCGGCTTTGGCGCGCGCTTCGTCGAAGGTGGTGATGACGCGGATGACGTAAAGA
>JBHELY010000181.1:0-692 GCA_046262815.1 Chthoniobacterales bacterium
GTATCAGAAGGAGCAACGCCGCGGCGGAAATCGCAAGACGGTTTCGCCGGACAAATTTGGTCGCGCGATACGAGAACGTGTCTGGGCGCGCGATAACCGGACGGCCCGCGAGGTAACGGCGGATGTCTTCGGAGAATTGCTCGACTGAGCGATAGCGACGCGCGGTCTCTTTGCGCATCGCCATCAGGACGATGTTATCGAGATCGCCCTCCAATAGTTTGGAGCTTGGAGCTTGGAATTTGGAGCTTCCGTCGGCCTTGCCGGCGGTCGTGCTGGGTCGGCTGGGTTCCTGTTGCAGGATCGCGCGCGCGATTTCGTTCGGGCTGCCAGCCTTCGACTCAAACGGCTTTCGCCCCGCCAGGAGTTCGTAAAGGATCGAGTCTAACGAATAGACATCGCTGAGCGTCGTGGCCGGGGTGCCTTCAATTTGTTCCGGGCTCGCGTATTCCGGCGTCATCGCAGGCATGATGGTGACGGTCGCGAGCGTTTCGGCGTTGTCGTTAGGCTGAATGATTTTCGCTATGCCGAAATCGAGCAATTTTGGCGTGCCTTCCGGAGTGACGAGAATGTTTGAAGGCTTGAGGTCGCGATGGACGACGAGGTGTTGATGCGCGTAAGAAACGGCGGCGCAAACCTGGCGGAACAATTCCAACCGCGCGTCGATCGAAAGCCCATGCTGCTCCGCGTAACGA
>JBHELY010000182.1:0-690 GCA_046262815.1 Chthoniobacterales bacterium
CAGTAGCGCCAGTCCTTGCTTTCCTCGGGGCGGTCGATCGGAAGCTCGTACTTGTGCTTCGCGCCGGGCAGATACGTGTAGCTGAAGTCCTCGTCCTCGGGCCGCGCGGCCGCGCCGCCGCCGGCCGGGCGCGCCGCGCCGATCGCCGAGGCGCGGCGCCGGTTGACCGCGGCGCGGGTCCAGATCGGCGCCGGGCGCCACGAGGCGGCGCTCGCCGAGGCCGGGCCCGCGGTCGCCACCGCCCGCGCGCTGGCGCTGATCGACGTGACGGCGGCGCTCGCGGAGGTCGCCCACGTGCGCGGCCACGTGCGGCCCGTCGTGGACGAGAGCACCAGCCTCGAGATCGTCGAGGGCCGCCACCCGGTGCTGGAGGCGCGCTCGGGCGTGCCGGTGACGCCGCTTCGCACGTGGTTGCGGCGGCGGAGCTGGCGCTTGAGCTTCGACTTCTGGTGGTTCATGGTCGCCTCGGTCAACCGCCGCTGGTGAAGGACTTGCCTTCCTTGCGGCGGACCTGCTCGTTCTCGTAGCGGACGCCCTTGCCCTTGTACGGCTCCGGCGGCCGGTGGCCGCGCACCTCGGCCGCGACCTGACCGACGAGCTGCTTGTCGATGCCGCTGATCACGATCTCGGTCTGTGTCGGTGTCGCCACCTTGACGCCCTTCGGCATCTGGTGCACGACCGGATGCGAGT
>JBHELY010000183.1:0-686 GCA_046262815.1 Chthoniobacterales bacterium
ACCGAATCGCGCGCGACCGTCGTCCACGAGACCCCGGGGGTGACGCGCGACCGCAACGAGCTCGTCGCCGACTGGAACGGCCAGCGCTTCCGCCTGATCGACACCGGCGGGATGGACATCGCCGACCCGTCGCCGATCACGCGCTCGATCGCCGACCAGGCGCGCATGGCGATCGACGAGGCCGACCTCGTGCTGTTCGTCGTCGACGCGCGCGCGGGCGTGACGCCGGGCGACGAGGAGCTCGCCGGAATCCTCCGCCACGCGCACAAGCCGGTGCTGCTGCTGGCGAACAAGATCGACGACCCCGACCAGGACGTGCTCGCCCTCGAGTTCCATCGGCTCGGCCTCGGGGATCCGGTTCCCGTCTCGGCGCACCACGGCCACGGCACGGGCGATCTGCTTGACATGGTCATCGAGCGCCTAGGAGAAGTGGGTGATCCCAATGCGCGTAGCGTGGTGGAGGATGCGATCCGCGTCGCGATCCTCGGCAGGCCGAACGTCGGCAAGTCGAGCCTTCTGAACGCGCTGCTCGGCGAGGAGCGTGTGATCGTCTCCGAGGTTCCCGGCACTACGCGCGACTCCATCGACACCGTGCTCCAGCGCGGCGAGCGGACCTTCGTGCTCGTGGACACCGCCGGGATCCGGCGCAAGCGCAAGCAGCGCCAGGGGATCGAGTACTACTCGGA
>JBHELY010000184.1:0-678 GCA_046262815.1 Chthoniobacterales bacterium
TCCCCAAGCCACTGCCAAAATGGAAAATACAAAGGATAATGCCAGCGGGAAGACGTGGCTTGCAGTCATTCGTACGAGAAAGGTGCGTGTGAAATACGCTCCAATCCCAGCGATGACAATACAGAGAACAAAGACGATTTGAACGATGAGGCTCCCTATCATCTAACGAGAACAAGATCAGCGACGCCTACCGGAGGCGAGGGTTGATCGGAGGTTCAATGGTTTGGTCATGGGGAATCTGGGCGAACGCCGGGTAGGCGTTCGCTGCATCGTCTGGTTAGATGGTGCACGTGGCTTCACGACTGACGTTCGCGCTGGAAGTCCCATTTGTTGTGCGTGACTTCAATGTTTGACTTCGATGTTTGTGATGTCTGCTGGATCGAATGGAATGTCGCTGCGGCCAGAAACCCCAGCTACAAGCGCGCCGCGGACGATAACAACGTCGCGGACGATCCGGCCGTCGCGGAGCGTAACATCCACGATCTGGAATGTCATGCCGGTCTCCGGCTGGCGAGACAGGAACTGAGTCCAATGGTGTGGCAATTGAACGGGCGCTACCATCTAACGAGAATAAGATGAGCGACGGCTGATGGGAGAGCGCGTGGCCGCGAGTTGACGGTGGAATCTCATGTAGAATGAGGAATCAAAGCTGCCGGCCGTTCGCTCCATCGCCTGGTT
>JBHELY010000185.1:0-668 GCA_046262815.1 Chthoniobacterales bacterium
GTCTAACCATGCGATGGAGCGAACTCCGAAAGCGTTCGCAAGCGGGCTAGCGGACTGCCATGGAAAGTAGGAATTATGAAGGATGAAACCGCAGCGACGCGCGCCACAGTTTATCCGCCCCGGTGTTTCCGCCGTCGCTCATCTTATTCTCGTTAGGTCGCATGAGCGCGCCCAGGGTTATTGCCACAGTCGTTGCAGTGTTCTTGGCTCTCACCGCTCTCCAGACGTTGTGCTGGAATGAGCGGCCGCCCGAGGGATGGCAACCGGCGCCGTGGCAGTCACGACTGTGGGCTCAAGCCGGCATCTTCTTGCTCGCACCTGCCTGGCTTGTCGGAGGCGTCGCTTCGATTCCTTTCGGTGGCAACCACTCGGTGGAGATTCGAACAGCCTTCATTGCTGTCGCCTGCCTCTTATATTCTGTAGCTGTGTATTTCGTGGTGCACTTGGCGGCGCGCTGGTTAAAGAAACAGTTTGCGACCACTTCATCAAAGACCTAACCATGCGATGGAGCGAACTCCGAAAGCGTTCGCGAGCAGGCTCCTGAACCGCCATGGAAAGTAGGAATTAGGAATTATGAAGGATGAAACCGCAGCGGCGCGCGCTACAGTTTACCCGGCGCGGCCGGTCCGCCGTCGCTCATCGTATTCTCGGTAGGGCTTGTCTCGATG
>JBHELY010000186.1:0-667 GCA_046262815.1 Chthoniobacterales bacterium
CCGGCGGATTCAGCGTTGATTATTCGTTCGCGCTCGACCAATTGTCGTTAATCATGCTGTTGATCGTGACCGGCGTCGGATTCCTGATCCACATTTATTCGGTCGGCTACATGTGGCAAGAGGGCGGATATTACCGCTTTTTCAGCTACCTCAACCTCTTCATGTTTTTCATGCTGACGCTGGTTCTCGCCAGTAATTACCTGCTCATGTTTGTGGGATGGGAAGGCGTTGGCCTTGCGTCATACCTGCTGATTGGGTTTTTCTTCCTCCGCGATTCGGCGGCAGCAGCCGGCAAAAAAGCTTTTATCGTTAATCGAATAGGCGATTTCGGGTTTTTGATCGCGCTGTTTTTGATGATCAAGCATTTCGGCAGCCTGGATTTTCAGAAAGTATTCGACGCGGTGAAGCCGTACTCACCGGAAACTGCTGGAGTTGGATTTATTACCGGAATTGCGCTTCTATTGTTGTTAGGGGCTTGCGGCAAGTCGGCGCAGATTCCGCTTTACGTCTGGCTTCCGGATGCGATGGAAGGTCCCACACCGGTTTCGGCATTGATTCACGCGGCGACCATGGTCACCGCGGGCGTATACATGGTTGCGCGATCGCATGCAATCTTCGAACGAGCACCGAGTGCGCTGATGGTGGTGGCGATTATAGGGACCCTGAC
>JBHELY010000187.1:0-667 GCA_046262815.1 Chthoniobacterales bacterium
CGGCGATGCCGCGCACCTGCGTCGTGAGATTGGCGGCGAGCTGATTGACGTTGTCGGTCAAATCCTTCCAGGTGCCGGCGACATCCGACACCACCGCCTGGCCGCCGAGACGGCCCTCGGTGCCGACCTCGCGCGCGACGCGGGTCACCTCCGCCGCGAACGAGCGCAGCTGATCGACCATCGTGTTCAGCGTTTCCTTCAACAGCAGGATTTCGCCGCGCACATCGACGGTGATCTTTTTCGACAAATCGCCGCTGGCGATCGCGGTCGCGACCTCGGTGATGTTGCGCACCTGGCCCGTCAGGTTAGACGCCATCGAATTGACCGAGTCGGTCAAATCCTTCCAGGTGCCGGCGACGCCGGGCACGTTGGCCTGGCCGCCGAGCTTGCCTTCGGTGCCGACCTCGCGCGCGACGCGCGTCACCTCGCCGGCGAACGCGTTGAGCTGATCGACCATCGTGTTGATGGTCTCCTTCAGCTGCAGGATCTCGCCCGACACGTCGACGGTGATCTTCTTCGACAGGTCGCCGTTCGCCACCGCGGTCGTCACCTCGGCGATGTTGCGCACTTGGTTCGTCAGGTTCGACGCCATCGAATTGACCGAATCGGTCAAATCCTTCCAGGTGCCGGCGACCCCGAGCACGTTGGCCTGACCGCCGAGCTTCCC
>JBHELY010000188.1:0-665 GCA_046262815.1 Chthoniobacterales bacterium
CGGCTACATGACGAATCTCGGGCTTGCGCACCCGAAGCAAATGGAGATCGCGGTGCCCGCCAATCTGCACTGCGGCCGGCCCGCCGAGATGACGACGCTCGACCCGGACTGGGCGCCGCTCACCTACACCTTTGCCGGCATCTGGGAAGTCCAGCCGCACTGGCTCGAAGAGCACCTGCGCGATGTGCAGATCGTCGATGTGCGCGAGCCCGATGAATTCAACGGCCCGCTCGGTCACGTGCCTGGCGCACGGCTGATGCCGCTCGCCGCGCTGACCGCGCGAGCGGCGGAGCTTTCGAAATCTCGGCCGACGGTGCTCGTCTGCCGCTCGGGCGCGCGCTCCGCGCACGCTACTGTTCTCCTCGGCAAATGCGGCTTCGATAAAGTCGCGAATCTCTCCGGCGGCATGCTGCGCTGGCGCGCGCAACGCTTCGCCGTCGAGGGCGGCGCTGACTAGAATCCGGCGCTTGATACCCATTCGCAGCCTGCTTTGACGGTTCGCACGCGCTTCGCGCCGAGTCCGACCGGGTTTCTCCACATCGGCGGCGCGCGCACCGCGCTTTTCTCCTGGGCCTACGCGCGCCGCCACGGCGGCGAGTTCATCCTGCGGGTCGAGGACACCGACCTCGAGCGCTCGACGCAGCCCTCGGTGGACGCGATCATCG
>JBHELY010000189.1:0-661 GCA_046262815.1 Chthoniobacterales bacterium
CAAACGAAGTGACCGCGAGCGTAGAGGGCAACGAGTAGAATCGTCCGGCGCCCCACTCCTACCGCGCAGCGGTTTAGTTGTGTGCCGAGCATGTTCGACAGCCTGGGGGTGCAAGTCCCCCGCACAACCTGATGGAGGTGAAGTGCGAGCGAAGCGCAAGGGCGTCGCCGCGAGGCGGGGTCTGAAGGAAGCGTGGAGCAAAGCCGCGACCTGACGAACAGAAACCGGATATGAGGCAGCCCAGGTCGGACGAGCGGACAACTGACCGCGAAGTCCACATCCATCAAGGGCCTGTGGTTGTAGATCCGGCGGGTGTGCGGCGAAGGCGGTCGAGCTTACCTCGGGAGATCTGCCGTTTGTCCGGGAATCCGGACTGAGGGTGAAGCGATTCATCCTGACCGGGCGGCAGAAGTCAGCAGCGGGTATAGTAGTCCGGCAACGGACGAAGGCCCAAACGGTCCTCCGCAAGGAGGGTAATGGGAGCGGTGAGTAAGCGGCGCGACTCATGGGCGACAAGCGGCAGAAGAACCAGCTAGTGCTGGCCTTCATGGAGGAGGATAGGGGTGAAGCTCCGATGGCCTCCGTGGAAGGGACCGAAACGTCCGCGGGAAAGCGCGGGACAGAAAGCCCGGCCATCGCCGAACAGTTGATGGAGGAAGTC
>JBHELY010000190.1:0-659 GCA_046262815.1 Chthoniobacterales bacterium
GTATCAAAGGCGGCGCCGCCCACGCACGAAGGCTCCAGGCACCGCCGCGAAGCAGGACGAATCGTCGTTCAGTCATCGGACACGGGCGATTCAGGGATTGAAAATCTGGCCGATGGTATCGCTGCCGGCGTCGGGCGTGAAAGCGATCTCGCTCTGGGTGATTATTCTGGTCTCGTTCATCGGCGGTTTGTTCAGCGGTTTTCTTGGGGGTGGCGCTGGTTACATCCGAATGCCGATGCTGGTTTACGTTCTTGGAATTCCGACCCATCTCGCGGTCGGGACCGATTTATTCGAGATCATCATTTCGGCTAGCTACGGAACGTTCAGCCACGCGATCAAAGGCAACGTCGATATTTTGATTGCGCTTGTTATGAACACCGGCGCGGCGATTGGCGCCCAGATCGGCGCGATCTCAACTCAATATTTCGCCGGCCCCAAGATTCGGCTCGCCTTCGTGCCGCTGCCGTTGATCGGCGCGGCCATCGTCATTTACACGCTCATGACTGGCCACAAACTTTAATCTCATGCGCATTCTTGTTTGCAGCGACGGCACCGATCCGGCGGACAAGCCGGTACTCCTGGCCGGACTCGTCGCCGCGCCCACCAAAGCCGAGACGACCTTGCTCGGAATCGCCGAGACCCCCGCAGACGAAAAGCCG
>JBHELY010000191.1:0-656 GCA_046262815.1 Chthoniobacterales bacterium
CTGTGATCGTGAGTGACGTCGCGCGCGAAAGCGAGCCGCGCCCAGCGTTGCAAACTCTCGCGCACAGCGGGTGACTATACGCAAATCATGCCCTTACGCGTAACGCGACGGACGGTAAAGCTGTAGCGGCGGTCTATGACCGCCGAAAACGTGACCTGCAATCCGCGCGTTCGGCGGTCATAGACCGCCGCTACAAAAAATAGTCTCGCGCGCGTTAGTCGCCGCGCGTCTCGCCGATGACGCGACCGTTCTCGATCCGGAACGTCGTGATGTTCTGCTTGCGCAGCCAATCGCTGATCGCCCCGCGCGCCGAGGTCACGCCGAAGAAACGCTGGTTGAGCACACCATCCGAGACGGACGAGTTCGCCAATTTGATATTGGAGATGCGCGCCTTGTTCGGATCGCCGTCGGACGAAGACTCCACCGTCGCTTCGCCGTTGAGGTAACGGTGCCTCACCATTGGCACGTTCTTGAGCGGAATGCTGAAGCGCACACGCGCAACGTCGTTGTCGATGCTGACGAAGACTTTCCCGCGCGTGTTCTTGCTGCTTTGCAGGAGCGCGTTGATCTCATCCGCGGTGAATTCCACGTGCGCTTTTTCATCGCGATCACCTGCTTTATCGAAAGCCTTCCAGCGCTTTTCCGCTTCGCGCATC
>JBHELY010000192.1:0-637 GCA_046262815.1 Chthoniobacterales bacterium
GTCTTCAGGAGATTAATGGCATCCATAACATGCTCCTAGTGGCGGAAGAACAAGAGCCAGACGATGAACAGGATCACGAGAATCGTTCCGATCCCACCGCCGACTACCGACAGGACCGGGCCGAAGAGCGCCGCGGTTAAACCGGATTCCAAGGCGCCGAGCTCATTCGAAGTGCCGATGAAAATATTGTTCACGGCGGAAATTCGGCCGCGCATCGAGTCGGGCGTGACGAGCTGGAGCAGGGTGTGACGAATCACGACGCTCACACTGTCGAACACGCCGGTCAGGAAAAGCATCGCAAGCGAAAGCCACAAATAACGCGAGAATCCGAAGACGATTGTGGCGAGTCCGAACCCGGTGACGCACCAGAGCAACGTCTTGCCGGCATTGTTCATCGGCGGCAGATACGCGATCAGCAACGCCATGATAAAAGCGCCGATCCCGGGGGCCGCGCGCATCCAGCCGAGTCCGATCGGGCCGCAGTGCAAAATCTGGTCGGCGAAAATGGGGAGCAGCGCCGTCGCCCCGCCGAGAAACACGGCGAACATGTCGAGAGTGATGGTGGCGAGCACCACCTGCTTGTGGAGGATGAACCGGATGCCTTCCTTCAAGCTGCGCCAGGCGTTGCGCTCGGTGC
>JBHELY010000193.1:0-632 GCA_046262815.1 Chthoniobacterales bacterium
ACACAGACTGAACTGATTTTAGAAAGGCTTTTTGAAAACTTATGGCAAAAATTCTAGGCATTGACCTCGGCACCACAAACTCCTGCATGGCTATCATGGAAGGCGGCGAACCGGTGGTGCTCGAAAATTCCGAAGGCGCGCGCACCACGCCTTCGGTGGTCGCCTATACAAAAAGTGGTGAGCGCCTCGTCGGCCAGGCGGCAAAACGCCAGGCGGTGACGAATGCGGCAAACACTGTCTACGCGGTCAAGAGGCTAATTGGACGGAAGTTGAGTGCGCACGAAGCGCAACGAATGCGCGAATCTTCCCCTTTCGAAATTGTGGATTCGCAAAACGGTGACGCCCGCATACGGGTGCAGGGACGGATTTATAGTCCCCCCGAGATTTCCGGAATTCTTCTGCAACGCCTGAAGGCGGCCGCCGAAGACTTCCTCGGCGAAGCAGTTACCGACGCCATCATAACGGTCCCCGCCTATTTCGATGACACTCAACGGCAGGCCACCAAGGACGCGGGCAAGATCGCCGGCCTTCACGTTGAACGCATCATTAACGAGCCGACGGCTGCGGCCCTGGCATATGGCCTGGGCAAATCAGAATCTGAACGAATTGCAGTTTACGATCTGGGCGGAGGC
>JBHELY010000194.1:0-631 GCA_046262815.1 Chthoniobacterales bacterium
CGTCGGGACGGCGGCGTTCGTCGACGCCGGCGCCCGGGTGGAGGACTCCGTGATCGGCGCCGGGGCCCGGGTGGCCCGGGGCGCCGACGTGCGGGGCTCGGTCCTGCTGCCCGGGTGCTCCGTGCACGCCGGCGCGGTGGTCGACGGTTCGATCGTCGGCGAGGAGGCGGTGGTGGGAGCGGGTGCCCACCTGTCGGGCCTCACGGTGATCGGCCCGGGTGTGACCGTTGAGGACGACGCCCGGCTCTACGACGTGCGCCTGCCGGTGGGCGGGTAGCCGATGCACGCCCTCGTCACCGGCGGCGCCGGCTTCATCGGGTCCACGCTGGTCGACCGGCTGCTGGCCGAGGGGCACGCGGTGGACGTGATCGACGACCTGTCCAGCGGCTCGCTGGCCAACCTGGCCTTCCACCGCCTGGACATCCGCTCCGACGCGGTCGTCGAGCTGATCGGCCACCGCCGCCCCGAGGTGATCTTCCACCTGGCGGCCCAGGCCGACGTGCGGGTCTCGGTCACGCGGCCCGCCTTCGACGCCGACGTCAACATCATCGGGTTGCTGCAGGTGCTGGAGGGCGCCCGCGCCGGCGGCACCCGCAAGCTCGTCTTCGCGGCCAGCGGCGGGACTCTGTAC
>JBHELY010000195.1:0-631 GCA_046262815.1 Chthoniobacterales bacterium
GGTCAACGTCTCGGGAATTTTGTCGGATTTCGCGCTCATGCCGACAATTTGGACTCCCTCTCAAAATGTGTCAAGTATATAATTACCGATGCAGCGAACGCCTACCGGCTCTTCGCACTCCACTTCCGATGATTGACTTACTTCACGTCCGATTGGCATTCCCTCTCGGTAGGCGTCGCTGATCTTATTCTCGTTAGGTCTCTCCGATCATGCTCAGACGTTTATTCTCCCGCCGCAATCTAGTGATCTTCGGCGTTTGTTATGGCGTCGTCTGGCTGCTCACAGCGACCGTCGGGGTTCGCCAGGTTCGAAAGATGGCGCTGCACACGATGGAGTTGGACCGCGGCTGCGTCGAGATCGCACCGGATTCTGCGCGGCCACCGTCGGAGCACTGCGTTTATTCCTATCGTTCTGCCAGCTATGCGCCTTTTGTGGTCGCGGTCGATTGGGTTGCTACTCACGGCGAGTCCTCGGTATGGGCGAGCGGTGTCGTTTTGTGGTTCGGAAAGTGTGTTCCTCTACCGCCATTTCACACCGGCATAACATGACTCGCCAAGACCTAACCATGCGATGGAGCGAACGGCGGACCGCTCTGCGTCCAGATTTTGAAATGACTTCGACACGCCCACTC
>JBHELY010000196.1:0-630 GCA_046262815.1 Chthoniobacterales bacterium
CCAGGCGCTCGCGCGGCTTGGGCATGACGTACGGATGACCGGCAACGCCGCGACCTTGTGGCGCTGGGTTGCCGATGGCGAGGGCGATCTCGTCATCACCGACGTCATCATGCCGGACGAGAACGGCCTCGACCTGATCCCCCGCATAAAGAAGATGCGGCCGGAGTTGCGGGTCATTGTCATGAGCGCGCAGAGCACGCTTCTGACGGCGGTAAAGGCGACCGAGCGCGGCGCCTTCGCGCGCATCGCGGTCGACATCCGCCCGCTGCGGGAGTCGCGGGACTTCCGGCGGCTGTGGTTCGGGACCGGCGTCTCCGCGATCGGGAGCCAGATCACGACGGTCGCGATTCCGTTCCAGGTCTACCAGCTGACGCACTCGACGCTCGCGATCGCCGCCCTGACTGGGGTTCAGCTGGTGCCGCTGCTCGCGCTGTCGCTCGTCGCGGGATCGCTCGCGGACGCGGTCGACCGCCGGCGCCTCCTGCTCGTCACCCAGGCGCTCCTGGCCGTCACGAGCATCGCCCTCGCGCTGATCGCCCTCCAGCCGGCACCGTCGTTGGCACTGATCATGATCGTCGCCATGGTCGGCGCCAGCCTCGGCGCGATCACGCAGCCGGCCCGAGCTTCGGC
>JBHELY010000197.1:0-244 GCA_046262815.1 Chthoniobacterales bacterium
CAGCAGGACCCGTCGTGCCAGTTGCCGTGCACCAGACAGAAGGTGGCCATCGGCCAAGGTGTCTAGCACGCCCCCGGCTCGCCCGTTCGGCGAAGCCTAGACTGGCACCGGCATGAAGACGAGCGAGATTCGCGAAGCCTATCTCTCGTTCTTCGAAGAGCGCGGGCACCTCCGCGTGCCTTCGGCATCGTTGATCCCGGCCTCCGAGGACACCTCGACCCTCCTGACGATCGCGGGCATGCAG
>JBHELY010000197.1:254-623 GCA_046262815.1 Chthoniobacterales bacterium
TTCCGTGGCGACGAGGCGCCGCCGCGCGAGCGCCTCACCTCGTGCCAGAAATGCTTCCGCACGCCGGACATCGACGAGGTGGGCAACACGCGGCGCCACCTGACCTTCTTCGAGATGCTCGGCAACTGGAGCTTCGGCGACTACTTCAAGGAGCAGTCGATCGCCTGGGGCTGGGAGCTCTCCACCGAGGGCTTCGGCTTCGACCCGGAGGTGATCTGGGTGACGGTCTTCGAGGGCGACGAGGACCTCGGCCTCGGCCCCGATACGGAGGCGATCGAGATCTGGCGCTCGATCGGGGTGCCGGAGGAGAGGATCGTCCCGCTGCCACGGTCGGAGAACTTCTGGCAGGCCGGCGACACAGGCCCCTGC
>JBHELY010000198.1:0-621 GCA_046262815.1 Chthoniobacterales bacterium
GCGGCGCAGAGCGTGTCTGCCATCCACTCGCACAGTTGGTCCAAATCCTCGCCCGACACCGTGGCACCCAGCTGCCAATGGAACCCGGCGCGCGCGGCGAGCTCCCTGCCCTGCGGATCGAGACGAGTGATCTTTCCGTTCTCGACCACCACGAGGCGGCCGCCGATATGGATGGCGGCCGTCTCGACCACGCGACCGTGCGCGACGAGCGCGAGCTTGGTCGTGCCGCCGCCGATGTCGATGTTGAGGATATGCGTGTCCTCGTCGTGCGAGCGCTTTGCGGCGCCCGAGCCGTAGGCGGCGAGCATCGCTTCCATGTGGTGGCCGGCGGTGGCGCAGACGAACTCGCCGCCCATCTCGGCGAGGATCTCGCCGATCGCCTGCGCGTTCTCGCGCCGCAGCGCTTCGCCGGTGAGGATCACGGAGCCGGTGTCCACATCGTCGGGATGAATGCCCGCGGCGCTGTACGCGTCGTCGATCAGCTCGCCGATCGCGCGCTCATCGATGCGCACCTCGCTCGAGTACGGCGTCAGCGCGACCGGCGACTGATACAGCGTCTCGCGTCCGACGACGAAGTAGCGGCTGGAAAGATCCTCGCCCATGCGCCGCATGCGCACGCGC
>JBHELY010000199.1:0-617 GCA_046262815.1 Chthoniobacterales bacterium
ATCGTATACCGGACGGTCCTTCCCTGTCAAGACTATGGGTACGGACATACTTCGCCCGCGCAATGAAATCGCCGCTCGAACAGGCTCGCGACGGGGCAGGCGGCGTTACATTTGGCCGGAACATGGCCACGCTCAACGGCGCCGACACGGCGTGGATGCTGGTGTCCACCGCGCTCGTGCTGCTCATGACCCCGGCGTTGGGGTTTTTCTACGGCGGCATGGTGAGGGCGAAGAACACCCTCAACACCATGATGATGAGCTACGTTGCCCTGGGCTTCGTCGGCATCGCGTGGATCCTTATCGGCTACTCAGCCGCCTTTGCCGATGGAACGGGCTGGGTGGGCGGACTGCATTACGCGTTCTTCAATAACGTCGGACTCGAAGCGCGCGGCTCCATTCCTCACGTCGTCTTCGCCGCGTACCAGGCCACTTTTGCCGTCATCACTGCGGCGCTCATTTCCGGCGCAATCGTCGAACGCATGCGATTCGCCCCCTACGTCGCGTTCATCACCCTGTGGTCGGTTATAGTGTACGCACCTATCGCACACTGGGTGTGGGGCGGGGGCTGGCTTGGTAAACTCGGGGCACTGGACTTCGCGGGCGGCACTGTCGTGCAC
>JBHELY010000200.1:0-610 GCA_046262815.1 Chthoniobacterales bacterium
GGTTCCTTACTTTCCATGAAATTCCACCCTCAATCTGTACCGACGCGCTCTTCCGCCAGCCGTCGCTCATCTTATTCTCGTTAGATGCTGAGACCATGAGCGAGCTTCTTCAACGATTCAAAGAGCGCTTCCAGATGTGGCATGAAGAGAGGCTTGGCGGACCGTCTGGCCCGCCCGCTGGCGGCGGTAAGGCGAGTCGCAATCCACTTCTTTGGGGTGCGCTTGGAGCTGCCGGCGCGCTGCTACCACCTTGGCATCATCGAGACGCTTTCGATCTTCTTCTGCCAGCATCGGCGGTCATTTTCCTGATCTTCTACTTCAGCAAGTCGAGATTCGCGTGGCACGTCTTGGCCGCAGAGCTTCTCGTCGTCACTCCGATTTACGTATTCCTCTCTTTTGCATGGCGTCTCCAGCGCGCGCTACACCCGTGGATCATTTGGGTGCCAATCCTTGGCACCGTCCTGATCGCCGGGCTTCTCTTCTGGTCACGGAAGAAATATTTCACTTATCTAGAGCAGCAGAAAGAACATGCAGCGGACGAACGCATCTAACCATGCGATGGAGCGAACGGCTGGCAGCTTTGAGTCCTTACTTTCCATGAAATTCCACC
>JBHELY010000201.1:0-607 GCA_046262815.1 Chthoniobacterales bacterium
CCACGGTCGTGTGCGGGGCGAAGACGGCACCGGCGGCTGAGCTGCATCATCCGCGTCCATGACGTCACCTGCAGCAGCCGACCGCGAGGGATGCGCGGTGCTCGAGCTCCCGGTCACCGCGCCGGACCTGACGGTCACGGAGGCGATCGTCGACGACGAGGCCCTCGACGTGCTCGAGCGCGACGCCGCCGCGCGGCGAGTCGCCGTGGACGCGATGCGCCGCGCGCACGAGCACGGCGAGCTGGTGCCGTTCTTCCAGCCCAAGGTCGGCGTCGCCGACGGCCGCGTCGAGGGTCTCGAGGCGCTCGTGCGCTGGCGCCACCCGCGCCGCGGGCTGCTGCTGCCCGCCGAGTTCGTCCCGCTCGCCGAGGAGACGAGGATCATCGCCGAGATAGGCGAGTTCGTCCTGCGCGAGGCGTGCCGCCAGTTGAGCGAGTGGCGCGAGCTTCTGCCCTTGCACCGCGCGCTTCACGTCAGCGTCAACCTTTCGAGCAAGCAGTTGACGAAGCCCGTACTCGTCGAGCGCGTCCGCCAGATACTGCGCGAGACGGGGCTGCCCGCCCACTGCCTCAAGCTCGAAATCACGGAGAGCGCCGTCATGGACAAC
>JBHELY010000202.1:0-606 GCA_046262815.1 Chthoniobacterales bacterium
GCGCTGCTCGCCAAAGCGCGCACAGAGGACGGCGAGCAGCTCGCTGACGTCGGTCAGCGTGCCCACCGTGGCGCGGCGCGAGGGCTGCGTCTCGTTTTGCGCGAGCGAGATCGCGGGCGAGAGGCCGGAAAGGCCTTTCACCGCCGGCCGCGACGAGAGGTCGAGGAATTGGCGGGAATAATGCGAGAGCGTGTAGAAGAACCGCCGCTGCGCCTCGGCGAGCACGGGAGGCAGCCGCTCGAGGCGCTTCTGCGGCCGCGGGTTCGCGACCGCGAGCAGCACGACGTCGCGCGGGTCGAGGCGGAGCTCCGCGCGGAGGGCGGCGGCGGCCGGCCGCTGCTGATCGTGATCACCGCGGACCGCGGCCTCTGCGGCAGCTTCAACTCGAACGTGATCAAGGCCGCGGGGCAATTCATTCTCAAGGGAGCGCCGGGGCGCGACATCGCGCTTGGCCTCATAGGCCGCAAGGGACGCGATTTCTTCCGCCGCCGCGGCTTCGACGTTCGTTATGAGGCCGTCGGCATCTTCCAGAAGATGACGTTCGGCGACGCGTCCGACATTGCGGATGCCGCGATCGAGGAATTCACATCGGGCGCCGCGTCGAGC
>JBHELY010000203.1:0-603 GCA_046262815.1 Chthoniobacterales bacterium
GGCCGAAGGCCTCACCCGGCGCCAGGCCGACCTTGTACTCCTTCGCGAGCTTCTTGCAGAAGGCCATGGTGTCGGTGACGCCGTCGACCTCGAAGAAGGCGTAGAACGCCGCCTCCGGCCGCGCGATCTTCACGCGCGGCTGGGCCGACAGGCAGATAGAGCGCCGCCTGCTGGTGCGGGTTCTCGCCGTAGCGCAAGTCGGTCACCTTCTTGAAGGCCGTGGTCAGGGTCTCGGGGAAAGCCTCGATGTCGCCGAACCAGCGCGCGATCGCGGTCTCGTACGCGGCCGTTGTCGCAAAGGCTTCTGCGGCGAGGTTGCGGCGCGTCTCGAGCGAGAGCTCGCCGTGGTCGGCGAGCTCGGCGAGCACGTCGGCGACCGGCTGAGCGGTGATGGACATCGGCACGTCGGACTCGTCGCGCAGCTGCTCCCACCCGGTGGCGGCGCCGGGTTGCAGGATCGCCAGTTTGCCGACCTGGATCCCGCCGGCCCGGTAGATCTGGGCCATGAGGGTGTGCGGCTGGGGTCCGTCGTAGTCGATGAACAGCACCCGTTCGCTGTCCCAGACGTCCACCGCTCGCCACGCCGCCACTGCGACCCAGTTC
>JBHELY010000204.1:0-605 GCA_046262815.1 Chthoniobacterales bacterium
GCAGCCGCTCGTCGATGGCGGAAGGCCGCACCACTTCCGGCTTGGCGTCGAGTCTCTCTTCGGCCAAGCGCCGCGCGGCGTTTTCGGTGGCGAGCAGCTTGCGCACGTGCCGCGCCGGGTTGCGCAGCGCCGCCGTCACCGTGTGCCAGCCGTACATGACCACCGGCGCGGCCGCCTCGCCGCGCAGGCTGTCGCGGCGGGCGCGCTCGAAGCGCTCGCGCCGCTCGGTTTGCTCGCGCGTGGCGCCGGGTTTGGCGCCGGAACGGGGCCGGCTGGGAGGTGGGCGTGAGGGCATCGCGTTTGCCTTATCCGATCCGCCGCAACCGCAACAGCCTCCATTGACTTAACCGGGGTGGCTGACCATAAAACCGCGCAATCCCGACAGGCGGCGCCTTTCGTGTTCCGGCAACGCGGCGGCGTGCCTTGGAGGGGAGAGTGTCCCGAGCGGCAAAGGGGGCGGACTGTAAATCCGCTGGCTTACGCCTTCGTAGGTTCGAGTCCTACCTCTCCCACCATCCTTCGCTCGCTTCGCGAGCTACGGCTCGGCAAGCAAGGCGAAACCAATTTCCGGTATGTTGCAGCGTTATGCGGGTGTAGCTCAATGG
>JBHELY010000205.1:0-602 GCA_046262815.1 Chthoniobacterales bacterium
GTCGATCATCAAGCCGCCATTCATGGCGCACCTCGCAGAACGAACGGGAGCGAACGCAACTTTGCTTGAGACGGGTTGCTGCGGAATGGCGGGCGCGTTTGGAATGCTGGAAGAGAAATATGAATTGTCGGTGCAGGTCGCGCGCGATTTGTTAGGCAAGATCGACAAGGTGCAGCCGGACGTGGTCGTAGCGTCGGGCACGAGCTGCCGACATCAACTTGTCGATCTTAGCGGACGTGAACCCAAGCACATGGCGGAATTGCTCGCAGATGCGCTTCTGTCATCCTGAGCGCAAGCGAAGGACCTCACGATGCGTCTCCGATCACACCGGCGAATTTGGGTGATCAATGTCGTTGTGTGAGGTCCCTCGCCGTCTGCGCGGCTCGGGATGACAACGGAGTTATTGCGGTTTCGGCGCCTGCGCCTGCGGCGGCGCGCCTTTGCTCGCCTCGTTAGGCTGAGCCGCCGGCGCTCCGCCGGGAAGTTCGGCATCGGCCGGCACGCCGAGAATGTCTTGTTCGCTCCACGATTCATTGCGGCTAGCGAGCTCTTTCCGTAACGCCGCAATCTGTTCCGCGGAAACCGGACTCGCTTTGTTCCCC
>JBHELY010000206.1:0-599 GCA_046262815.1 Chthoniobacterales bacterium
CCCCTCTCCCCCGCCGCGCCTGACGCCGGGTCAATGCGCGCCTCCGATCGACAGCCGGTGACGCCGCCGCCACGGACAGAGATATTCCGGCATCGGTGACGAACACCGCGTAATGGACAGCCCGGCTGTTCGTTGGATCGGTGTTTGGGGCGTTCCCCAGCCGGCCCGCCGTCTCGGAGGTGCTTCCATGCGCAAGCTCGTGCTGCTCGCCGCCGCCGCGGTCGTCTTCGTCATCGCGTGCTCGAACGTCGCGAACCTGATCCTGGCGCGCTCGGTGCGCCGACAGGGGGAGCTCGCGATTCGCGCGGCGCTGGGCGCGAGTCGCGGCCGGATCACAGCGCAATTCTTCGTGGAGGCGCTGGTGCTGGCGATGGCCGCGCAGGGCGCGGTCCACTTCCTCGGCTGGCCCGAGGCCAACACCGCGCTGGCGCAGCTGACCATCTACCTCGCCACCGCGCCGAAGAGCAACCGCGCATACGCCGCCATCGGCAAAGCGATGGAGGAAGTTAAAAGCGGCATCACGCTGGCCGTCCCGAAACACTTACGCGACACGCATTACCGCGGCTCGAAAAAGCTCGGCCACGGCGAAGGCTACAAAT
>JBHELY010000207.1:0-599 GCA_046262815.1 Chthoniobacterales bacterium
GCTCCACGGCGTCGAGCAGCTCGTCGATCAGCTTCGTGCGCTTGGCGCGCGGCACGCCGTACAGCTTCGCGAAGATGATCAGGTTCTCCTCGACGCTCAGCTCGAGATCGCTCGTCAGCGCCTGCGGGATGACGCCGATCGAGCGGCGGACGCCGTCGGCCTGCTTCACCACGTCGAAGCCGTTGACGAGCGCCGTTCCGGCGGTGGGCGGCAGCAGCGTCGTGAGCATGCGGATCAGCGTGGACTTGCCGGCGCCGTTCGGTCCCAGCAGGCCGAAGATTTCGCCGGGTTGCACGGAGAAGCTGACGCCGTCGACGGCGGTGAAGTCGCCGAAGCGCTTGACCAGTCCCTGCAAATGGATGGCGCTCATGACGGCACCTCGCGCCGCGCTGCCGCCATGCGCTTCATGGCGATGACGGCGGCGATCGAGAGAACGACCAGGATGGCGAGCGCGATCGCGGCGACATAGCCCCAGATCAGGTCCTGCGTCGTGACCTTGTAGATATAGACCGAGATGGTTTCAGTGGCGACGCCCGGTCCGCCGCCGGTCATGATGAACGGCGTCGCGAACACCTGCGACGCGGCGATCATTCCGAGGA
>JBHELY010000208.1:0-598 GCA_046262815.1 Chthoniobacterales bacterium
ATTGAACGCCGGCCGTTCGCCGCCGGAGGCCCACTGCGCGAATGCCTTCTCGAAGGCGCCGCGTACCCGCGCCGGCTCGACATCGCCCACGACCGTAACGATCGCGCGGCCGGGCCTGAAATACGCCCGGTGGAACGCGAGGACGTCGTCGCGGGTGACCCGCCCGTTCTCACCGCTGCCGGCGATCCGCGTGGGGTCGATGCCGTGCTCCTCGGCGAGGCGGCGCACCGCCGGGCTGAGCCGGGCGCGCGGCGCGGCGGCCGTGGATCTCGCGATCGAAGGGATGACGTGCGCCGCGTGCGCCGCCCGCGTCGAAAAAGTGCTCAACCGCATCCCCGGCGTCTCGGCCAACGTCAATTTCGCGACAGAGAAGGCGCGCATCAATTACGACCCGGCGAGCGCCGATCTCGAGCGGCTGACCGCCGCGGTGCGTAAAGCCGGATACGGTGCGCATCGGGTCGAGCCCGCGAACCGCGAGAACGCTCGCGCGAAGCGGCGCGACGATTATCGTGCGGAGCTGGGCCAATTCATCGCGGCGCTCGTGCTGGCACTGCCTTTCATGGCGCAGATGGTCACCATGCTGGTCGGGGGGCACTAC
>JBHELY010000209.1:0-598 GCA_046262815.1 Chthoniobacterales bacterium
AGCGTACGCAGGGCTGCTTTTGCGGCGAGATCGTTACGTACGGACATCGGCTGCCCGACGCGTACCGTGAAGCCCGGCTGCTGCAAGCTATAGACGCGCCAGGCACCGTCTTCCGTATCGACGGTTACATGTCCGTGAACCAGGCTCGAAGGGAAACGTACACGCGACTGCGAATACTGGATACGCGAGCCGTCCGTAGTGCGAATCTCGATCGCGAAATCGAAGTCGTTTCCAAACGGCGGCGGGCCGATCGCCCCGCCGCGGTGAGGCAACTCGACCTTGCCGCCCAGCATCCGCTGCTGCCGGTGGCCGGCGAGATCGTGAACGTTCCGATCGGGCTGATCCTGATCTTCGCGCTGGGCTCGATCGGCATCTACGGCTTCATCGTCGGCGGCTGGGCGTCCGAGTCGAAGTACTCGCTGCTCGGCTCGATGCGGACCTGCGCCCAGCTCGTCTCGTACGAGGTCTCGCTCGCGCTCAGCGTCCTCGGGGTCGTGTTCATGGGCCAGTCGCTGAACATCCAGAACATCGTCGACAAGCAGCAGGCGACCATGTGGTTCTTCATCCCGCAGTTCGTGGGGCTCGTGGTGTTCCTGCT
>JBHELY010000210.1:0-595 GCA_046262815.1 Chthoniobacterales bacterium
GGCGTGGGCTCATATTACGGAACCTATGACGCCCAGCAGATCTTCCACGAGTTCGACGCCGCCGAGATCGGGATCCAGCTGCTGAAGTTCGAGCACTCCTTTTTCTGCCGGGCCTGCGGCCAGATGGCGACCACCCGCACCTGCCCTCATGGCGCCGATGAGCGCGTAATCCTCGATTCGCTCGGCCATCGTTAGGCGGCGGCGGTGGCGGTATCGTCGTCGTCGAAGTCGACGACTGTCTTCACGTCGTCCGGACGTGATTCGAAGGCTTCGCGCCAGCGCGAGAGTGAAACGCGTCGCGTCACGAGACGCTCGAGCCAGGCGCGATCCGCCTCGGCGAGCGCGCGCCCGGCTGCCTCGTAGTGCCGCTTGTTGGCGTTCACCGAACCGAAGATCACGTCGTTCTCGAGCACGATGTCCCGATTGAGCGCCCCGGCGTCGACGAGCCGCTTCGCCCCCGCCGCCGAGACGCCGGCGAGACAGATGATCCCGTTAGGCGCGTTGCGCCCGATGACGTCCATCACGACCGACGGCGCGCCGGTACACTCGATGATGATGTCCGCCTCGAAGCCGAGCTCGGAGATCTGCCCTGTGT
>JBHELY010000211.1:0-590 GCA_046262815.1 Chthoniobacterales bacterium
GGCCCGGGGGCTCATGCGCGGCTCGCCGCTGCTGGTGGTCCTCGACGAGCCGACCGCCAGCCTCGACGCACCCACCGAGACGGCGCTGTTTCAGCGTTACGGCGAGGCGGCCCGCGCGGCGGCGGCCGAGTGATCCCAGACGAGGAGGATCTGCTGCAGCATCAGGGGCGGATCGCCGGCACCACGGCGAGCGCAGGCGCGCGCTCGATGCAGGCGAGCATGCGTTTGTAGTCCTTCGGCATCACCTTGACGAAGCCGGCCAGGGCGCGCTGCCAGTCCTCGAGCAGCGCGCGCGCCCGCGCGCCGGTCGCCAACACGATGTTCTTGCCGCCGTATTCGGTGGTTTTGCCTTCCTTTGCCACCGCGATCTTGCCGGCGCCGGCCAGCTTTGCTTCGCCGCTGATGACGGTGATTTTGTGCTTCTTCATCAGGAAGGCGACGCCGTTGGACAGCTGCTTTGACACCTTGCGCGAGCGCTCCACGATCTTCGCCAGATCGAATTTGAAATTGTCGGCGGAGAATCCGAACTCGTTCAAGCGGTGCATCAGGTGCCATATCTCGCTGGAGCGCAGCAGCGCCTTGGTTGGGAT
>JBHELY010000212.1:0-585 GCA_046262815.1 Chthoniobacterales bacterium
CAGCTATGCCGCCGACATGGCGCTCTATCCGCTGCCGATCGCGAAATGGGCGGTGGCGGCGTTCGCCGGGCTGTTCATCGTCGTCGTGCCGCTGACCCTCGGGGAATACTATGTCTCGATCCTCGATTTGATCCTGATCGCGATCGTCGGCGCGCTCGGGCTCAACATTCTCGTCGGCTATACCGGACAGATCTCGATCGGGCACGGCGCTTTCATGTCGGTCGGCGCCTACACGGCGGCAAACCTGGTGACCCAGCTCGGCGCGCCGTTCTGGATCACGATTCCGGCGGGCGGACTGATGGCGGCGCTGATCGGCGCGCTCGTCGGCATCCCGTCGCTGCGCATCAAGGGCATCTATCTGGCGATCGCGACGCTGGCGGCGCAGCTCATTATCGAGTGGACGATCAATCACGTCGAATGGATTTCCGGCGGCATCCAGTCGTCGATCGAGATCCCGCGCCCCTCCGTGTTCGGCGTGCGGCTGCACACGGAATGGCAGCTTTATCTGTTTCTGCTGTTCTTCGCGGTGCTGGCGATCGTCGCGACGATGAACCTCGTGCGCAGCCGCATCGGCCGCGCCTTTAT
>JBHELY010000213.1:0-584 GCA_046262815.1 Chthoniobacterales bacterium
CGATAAAGTGCCGCCGGCGTGGGATGTCTCGGGCGCGCCGTTTGGCGCGGCGGCCGGGGCCGGTTTGGGGGCGGGAGCTGAGGCTGGAGGCGGCGCTGACATGGGTCCGGCCGGTTCTACTTTTCGATTGGAAAACATCTGCATCTGGCTTGGGTCTCCTTCGGACAGAGCATGGGACAGTTATTCACAAAGGTCAACCGCGCGTTTGCCGGCGGAGGGCGTTTTCTGCGAAATGCCAATCGCTTCGCGGTCTGACACAGACGCGCTACGATCGCGGCTTAAGTCGGATGGCGATCAGGTAAACAATCGTCCCGCAAACGCCGAAAATCGCGGCCCCGATGAAATTCGCGGCCGGCCCCAGTTTCCAAAGCCACGCGCCCAGAAGCGCGCCGGCGCTCACCACGAGATCGCGCACCAGGTAGTACGCACCAATCATCTGCCCGCGACGCTCGCCATCGCAATATCCGATGATCAGCGCCTTGCGCGAAGTGTCGCCGAACTCTTTGAGACCGCGAATGGCAAACGCGATCACGAGCATGCCGAAACTGCTCGAAAACCAAAGGGCAATCGGAAACAAGGTGAAG
>JBHELY010000214.1:0-583 GCA_046262815.1 Chthoniobacterales bacterium
CGCCGCATCGTTCGTATGGAGCGTGGAGAAGACCAAATGCCCCGTGAGTGAGGCATGAATGACGATTTCGGCGGTTTCACGATCGCGGATTTCGCCGATCCGTGCTTCGACGCGGCTGCGCTGTTCGCTTACCTCGCGCTCGAGATCGGCGACGGGGATCGGCTTCTCCAGCATGGTGACGGCCCCGAGCCGCATCGCCTCCACGCTGGTGGCGACGGTCCCGAAGGCGGTGAGGACGAGGACGGGAACTCCCGGAAAGACGCGGCGGACGGCGCGCACGATGGCGAGCCCGTCGCCGTCGGGCATGCGCAGGTCGGTCACGACGACATCGAAGCGCCGGCCGGCGTTGCTACGCTGGGGCTGCTGGGGGCGAATGCCGCAATGTGTTTGTACCTCGGCGGCCGATGGGGACGATCCCGACAGAGATGTCGCGGGGCGCTTCAGGTTTCGGCCAGGTCGTGCGACGGTGAGGCCCGCCAATCGAGCGGGAGAGGACTGGGGACTCATGGATCGTGGGCTGAAGTGGAGGCTGTCGCAGGGGCATCCCCTCGACGACTACCCGCGCGAGCGTTCGACCGATCCC
>JBHELY010000215.1:0-579 GCA_046262815.1 Chthoniobacterales bacterium
CTGCAGCAGCGGCAGGTCAGGATCGACGTCGCGCAAAGTTTGACGGAGCGTGGGGATAAATGCGGTTACGGCAGTTCGATCGAGGCTGTTTAGGCGAACATGCATGTAAATCTGGCCGCTGTAACCCTGCGCCAGCGGCACGAACAATCGCGCGATGATCGTGTCGCCCGCGACCGAATGCAGATGTTTGCTCACGATGCCGACAATTTCCATCTCGTTAGGCGAACCGTCGCGCGGCGGCTGGGTGTATTTGATATGCTGGCCGATGGCTTCCTCGTTCGGGAAAAGTTTCGCTGCCATTTCTTCGTCGATGATGGCGACGCGGCGCGCATCCTTCTGCTCGCACTCTTCTTTCGTGAAATCGCGGCCGCGCAGCAATTTCACGCCGAGCGCATCGAAGTAACCGGGCGTCGTCGCGGTGTAGAGCGCATTCGCACTCGGGTCCGGCGCTTTCGGATCGGTCGGCATCACGTCTTTCGCGCGAAGAATGCGGCGCGCGTTGGTGAAATCCGAATAGGGCAGCATCGTGGCCACAGCTGCCGCGGTGACGCCGGGCAATTCGCGCGCGCGTTGCACCAT
>JBHELY010000216.1:0-577 GCA_046262815.1 Chthoniobacterales bacterium
TTGTCGAGCAGACCGGGAAAATCTTGATTCGAAAAAACGGGACCGTCGGGGCGACGCCGTTTTTGGATGTGAGCGGCCGGCTGGTGACGCTCGATCCGGACTATGATGAGCGCGGTCTACTCGGGTTTGCTTTTCACCCGGATTTCAACACCTCGGGAAAACCGGGCTTTCACAAGGTCTACACTTACACAAGCGAGCCGGTTTCGGGTTCGGCTGATTTCGCGACCCCGAACGCCGGGACGATGGACCACCAAAGCGTAATTGCCGAGTGGCAGGTTTCAACCGGTAACGCCGACGCGGCCGATACTTTGACCCGGCGAGAAGTGATGCGAATCGACGAGCCGCAATCGAATCACAACGCCGGTAAACTGGCGTTCCGATCGAGCGATCATTATCTTTACATCTCGTTAGGCGACGGCGGCGCCTCGAATGATGTCGGGACTGGACACAACAGCACCGCCGGCAATGGGCAGGACAAAACGACTTTCCTCGGCAAAATCCTGCGAAACGATCCCTTGGATCCGTCACTGACGACGGGCAGCTCCGATACCATCAGCACCAATGGCAAGTACCGTGT
>JBHELY010000217.1:0-576 GCA_046262815.1 Chthoniobacterales bacterium
CGATGCAGTTGGCCCGCACGCCGTAGCGATGCAGCGACAGCGCCGCCGAGCGGGTGAGCGAGATGATCCCGCCCTTGGCCGACGCGTAGTTCGCCTGCGACGTCGAGCCGACGAACGCCGCCGACGTGAAGCCGACGATCGACCCGCCAGCGCCGGCCGACGTGCCCGGACTCCCGATCGACCCCGGCTGGCCCCCAAGTCCGCTCTGCCCGGGCTCGCCGTGCGTCGTCATGTCGCCGGCGATCAGCACCACGTCGGCCTGCCCGTTCAGAGCGGCGAACGACTGCGCCACCTCGTCGCGGTTGTGACGATCGACATGGATGTCGCCGGCGGCGGCGACGCGCAGCAGCGGCATCGCGGCGTCTCCTTGCTGAACCTCGCGCGTGAGGACGCGCTCGAGCGCCGCGACGCCGACGCGCGCGACGAGTTCGAGCGCGCGCTCGCGCTCGATCCCAGGCTGACCGACGCGCGCCTGCTGCTCGGCCAGATTCAGTACCGGATGGGCGACGTGCAGCTCGCCGTCCGCACCTACGAGATCCTGCTGGCTGATGCGCCGGACACGAAGGACGCGCAGGC
>JBHELY010000218.1:0-573 GCA_046262815.1 Chthoniobacterales bacterium
GAGCGTGACCAGCTCATGCGCGACGTCTGTTTCATCTCCGACGTGGCTGTGCTGCCGCGCTGGATCAGTGTCGAGCAGGCGCTCGAGTTCGTCGCCGGCGTGCATCCGCGCTTCGATCGCTTTAAAGCCGAGGGCTTTCTGGCGAAGACGACCATCCACCGCGCGAGCAAAGTGAGGGAACTTTCGAAGGGCATGGTGACGCAGCTCCACCTCGCGCTAGTGATGGCCATCGACGCGCGCCTGCTGGTGCTCGACGAGCCCACGCTCGGGCTCGACATCCTGTTCCGCAAGCAGTTCTACGATTCGCTGCTCAACGATTACTTCGATCGCGACCGCACCATCATCGTCGCGACGCACCAGGTGGAGGAGATGCAGCACGTGCTCACCGACATCATGTTCCTCGACCGCGGCCGCATCGTCGAGGAAGGCACCCACGAGAGCCTGCTGGCGGCGCGCGGCCATTATGCCGCGCTCTGGCGCCGGCAATCGGGCGGGTTCCGCATCGACCGCTCCCCCGGCGGCCGCGAGGAGGTGGTGCTCGACCCGATACGCGTCTGAGCCTTAGGTACATCG
>JBHELY010000219.1:0-572 GCA_046262815.1 Chthoniobacterales bacterium
GGGTGGCGGCGGGGATGCAGCGGCGCCAGATCTCCTGCCGGCTGGCGGGGTCGGGGAAGGGGAAGTGGACGACGAAGCGCAGGCGGCGCAGGAACGCGGGGTCGATGGCCTCCCGCAGGTTCGTGGTGAGGATGGAGAGGCCGCCGTACGACTCCATGCGCTGCAGCAGGTAGCTCACCTCGATGTTGGCGTAGCGGTCGTGGCTGTCTTTGACCTCGCTCCGCTTCCCGAACAGGGAATCCGCCTCGTCGAAGAACAGGATCGCGCCCCCGTCTTCCGCGGCGTCGAACAGGCGGCGCAGGTTCTTCTCCGTCTCGCCGATGTACTTGCTCACGACCGCCGAGAGGTCGACGGCGAACAGCTCGACGCCGAGCTCACCCGCGATCACCCGTGCCGCAAGCGTCTTGCCCGTCCCCGAGGCGCCGGCGAAGAGGACGTTGATCGCGCGCCGGCGGGCGGTGCGGGCGGCGAAGTCCCAGTCGCGGAACACGACGTCCGCCGCGGCGAGCGCGCGGGCGACCTCGCGCAGGCGCCGGCGGGTCGCGTCCGCGAGCACGAGGTCGGACCAGCCG
>JBHELY010000220.1:0-569 GCA_046262815.1 Chthoniobacterales bacterium
GTGCAGGGCTGTGTCGGTGGTACCTGTTACTCGTGTCCGCGCAGGCGGCCGCGCCCGGCCTTGGTCTCGCTGCGCCGCTTCTTGGTGTCGAGGCGCCGCTCTTTCGCCGCCTTGCCCGGCTTCGTCTTGCGCCGCCGCTTCGGCCGGACCAGGGCGCGGCGGATCAGATCGGCGAGGCGGTTGCGCGCTTCCTCGCGGTTCTGTCCCTGGGTGCGGTGCTCGCGCGCGTCGATCACCAGGATTCCCTCGTCGGTCATCCGGCTGCCGGCGAGCGCGCGCAGCCGCTGCCGCACCTCGCCGGTCAGCGCCGGCGAGCGCTCCGCGTCGAAGCGCAGCTGCACCGCCGTCGAGACCTTGTTGACGTTCTGTCCGCCGGGGCCGGAGGCGCGCACGAAGCGCTCCTGCAGCTCGGCGTCCGCGATCGTCAGCGTCGGGGTGATGGCCAGGGGCATCGGGATGTCATCCAACGTTGCGCATGCCGGCGGCGATGCCGTTCACCGTGATCATGAAGGCCTGCCACAGCGCCGCGGCTTCGTCTTCCGCCTCGCCATCGCCGCGCAGCCGCGAGA
>JBHELY010000221.1:0-568 GCA_046262815.1 Chthoniobacterales bacterium
GGTCCGCTCGACATGCGCATGGGCGGCGAGGAGCCGAGCGCTGCCGAGGTGGTGGCGCAAGCTTCCGAACGCGAGCTCGCCGATGTCATCTACACCTTGGGCGAGGAGCGCCACGCCCGCCCGGTCGCCCGCGCGATTGTGGCGGCGCGCCAGCGCGGGCCGATCGAAACCACCGCGGCGCTCGCCTCAATCGTCGCCGGCGCGGTCCGCGGCAAGCCCGGCGCGATCCATCCGGCGACCCGCACCTTCCAGGCGCTGCGCATCCGCGACTACAACGTCACGGCCGAAGGCACCATCGACCATCCCATCCTCGAGCCCAGCCAGACGCAGAACATCCACTGGGCCGTGCACAACTTCGACGCGAGCGAGTACCGCGACGAGTACCGCGAGGAGCTGCTGGCGCTCCTGCTCGAGAAGTCGGAGATCCCCCGGTACCACGACCTCGACCGGATGCAGAGCTACATCTCGGCCAAGGGGGACCCCGACAAGGCCTGGAAGATTTTCTACCTGTACGCGATGGGCGAGAAGCCCGGAGCGAACCGGGCGCGCTGCCCGCGGACGTCGGCCC
>JBHELY010000222.1:0-567 GCA_046262815.1 Chthoniobacterales bacterium
GCCTGGGCCAGAGCCCGATCCGGTTCGAGGAACAGCGCGGCCCGGAGCTCGCTTTCGGCGCCCTCGTCGTCGCCCAGCTCGAGAAGGAGCAGCCCCCGCAGCTCCCGGGCCGCCGCCGGCAGCGGGTCGGCCTCCAACGCCTCGGCGACGAGGCGTTCGGCCTCGGCCGACTCGCCCCGGTCGGCCAGGGCCCGGGCCGCGCCCAGCCGCTCGATCGTCTCGGTGTCGAGGAAGCTGCTGTAGAGGTCGGCGATCTTCCGCGGCTCGCTGCCCTCCGGATGCTCGGCCGCGACGAGCACGACCGCCTCGCCGAAGTAGCGGACGCGGTCGATCGCAAGCACCGGCTGGTCCGGGAACTCGAGCCCGTAGGTCTTCGCGCCCGGGACGTCGGCGAGATCGGCCGTGGACTTGTCGTCAATCGCGCCGTTGTAGACGAGTACGCCTTTTGGATCAATGACGAACATCTGGGGCGACGTTTTTGCGGCGAATGCCATCGCCGTGGCAGCGGCGGTATCGAGAAGGACCGCCGTCGGCGCACCGCCTTTCGATCTCAGGTACGCATCGACG
>JBHELY010000223.1:0-565 GCA_046262815.1 Chthoniobacterales bacterium
GCGCTTGGCCATATATTCGTGTGGCTTTACTGGGGTTGGAGCATGGGCAGGCCCTTCTCGTTCGAGAGAATGACCAGATTTGTCGTGGCCAACTTCAGCGAAGGAATTGGCATTTACCTGCTGATTGCCCTCACCAGTTATGCTTTCAGCTACTACCGCCGGTATCGCGAAGGCCAGTTAAGAACCCTCCAACTCGAGGCCCAACTTTCGCAGGCCCGACTGCAGGCCTTAAAGATGCAGCTTCAACCTCATTTCCTCTTCAACACTCTTCATTCAATCTCGGCGCTGCTCAACAAAGACCCAGAGTCGGCCCGTAAAATGATTACACGTCTCGGTGATTTTCTGCGCCTCACTCTGGAAAACTCGGGCTCCCAGGAGGTAACACTGCAACATGAGTTGGAATTTCTCAGTTGTTACCTTGAGATCGAACGCATCCGTTTTCAGAACCGCTTGGTCACTCGGGTGGATGTGGCTCAACAAGCTCTCACCGCCAAGGTGCCGAATCTTATTCTGCAACCGATCGTCGAGAATGCTATCCGCCACGGAATTGCGCCGCGCTCAACCC
>JBHELY010000224.1:0-564 GCA_046262815.1 Chthoniobacterales bacterium
ACTTAGCATTACGCAGGCGACCGAGCTCGGAACGATCTACACGCGCGATGAAATTTCCGCTGTCGCCGAGTTCGCGCGAAGAAAAGAAATGTTTGTCCACATGGACGGCGCGCGGTTCGCGAACGCGATTGCGGCGGTCTGTTGTTCGGCAAAAGAAATCACGTGGCAAAGTGGGGTGGATGTTCTTTGTTTCGGCGGAACCAAGAACGGCGCGGTCGCGGCCGAACTAGTCGTATTTTTCAGAAAGGATCTCTCGCGCGAATTTGAATATCGCGTCAAGCAAGCCGGACAACTCGGGTCGAAGAGTCGTTTCCTGGCCGCGCAATGGCACGCGCTTTTGCGCAATGAGGTTTGGCTGAAAAATGCGCAGCACGCGAACTCCATGGCTCGCGAGCTTGCCCGACAAATTCGCGAGGCGGCCAAAATCGATACCGCCCTTCCGGTGGAAGCGAATGCCGTCTTTGTTCGACTCGCGCCGCCGCTGGAGGAAAAGCTGCGCTCGCGCGGTTGGCATTTTTACAAATTTCTAGAGCCCGACGTTTATCGGCTGATGTGTTCGTGGGC
>JBHELY010000225.1:0-562 GCA_046262815.1 Chthoniobacterales bacterium
GCGCACTTCGACGCCGTGCCATTTGGCGAAGAGCGTTACGTACTGACTGAAGTTCACGAGCAGGACGTACTTTGAAAAATCCTTTATCGGGGTGCCGGTGTAGCGGGGCAGCCAGTTCGCGACGATGTCAGATTTGGATTTCAATGGCCTCCAGTAAAGTCGGGTCGCGTCTCTCTGTCGAGGCGGGCGAGTGGGAGTTCAGGGTCGTAGATGAAGGGCAACAGAGTTGCCGGAACAAGTGCGTTCCCAAACGGAGTTTGGGAACGAGGGAAACAAAGAGGGAACGAGGGCAAAGAAGGCCGTCAGCAAAAAGGGACCGCACCTTGAAACCCTTCATGACCGTCGCGCGCTGGCGCATCATCATCCTGATCGTCCTGTTCCTGGCGCCGTTCCTCGGCCTGTTGGGCTACGGCGCCTATCGCCTCTGGTCGGATGGTCTGATGTTCTGGTACACCTGGCCGATGCTGATCTGCGTCGGCCTCAGCGTCTTCCTCGCCTGGCGCTGGCAGGCCACGCAGAAGCTGCTCCGCGTCAACCTGGAAGACGTGCCGATGCACTGGAC
>JBHELY010000226.1:0-561 GCA_046262815.1 Chthoniobacterales bacterium
CTTCAAGGCGGCCATGACCGAGATCGGGCTGGCGGTGCCGTCGTCGGGCTTCGCCTACACGCTCGACGAGGCGCTGTCGGTGGGCGACGAGATCGGCTACCCGCTCATCGTGCGGCCGTCGTACATCCTGGGCGGCGGCGGCACCGGCATCGCCGCGTCGCGCGACGAGCTGGCCGACATCGCCGCCGTCGGCCTCGCCGCCAGCCCGATCACCGAGATCACGAACCACAGCGAAAGCGGCACCAGCGCGATCGACGAGACCCGCTGCCACCACCAGTGATCGACGCCTTCCTTCGCCGAGCCGAGCCCGATCGCCCGGCCCAGTGGCGATCTCATAGGCGACTTCATGCGCGGTTCCGCCATCTTACGGTCCCCACTGCGCGATGCCGAAGAGGGTCAGCGCCGAGACGTTCGCGATCATGTGATTGGTGGCACGCGTCCGCGCCGAGCTTCGCGGTGGAACCGAGAACAGGTAGTCGACGAGACCGGGAACCGCGGCGACGAGCGCCGAGCCGATGCCGAGCGCGTTCATGTGGCGCGCCGTGCGAAACCACTCGGAGC
>JBHELY010000227.1:0-559 GCA_046262815.1 Chthoniobacterales bacterium
CTCTTATGCAGACAGAACGAAGCGGGGCGCAATTGCTCTAATTTCTCCGCCGCTTTCGTGGTCAGCTTTCCGGATTCAACTAACTTCTCCAACTCAGCATCCATGATGGGGCCAATCGCTCATACATGACGTATAAGTTGGGTAAGCGGCGGGCGCAATTTGCGATTGCTCCGTGCGGTTGTGCGTGAAAGTCTCACCCGATGCCCACGAGCATTTGGTTCTGGATCGCATTCCACGTCGGCGTCTTCATTGCCATTGCTGTTGACCTGGCAAGTTTTAAGCGGAGGCACCGGGCGCTCTCGATGCGCGCCGCGGCTTTGCGCAGCCTGCTTTGGGTGCTTCTCTCGCTGGGATTCAGTTTGATTGTCTCGAAAATGCTGGGGCCAGACCGGGCCTTGGATTTCTTGACTGGTTACCTGATCGAGTACTCGCTCAGCGTCGATAACATTTTTGTTTTCGTTCTCATCTTCACCTACTTCAAGGTCCCGCCGATTTCGCAGCACCGTGTTTTGGTATGGGGCATCCTCGGAGCGCTGATCATGCGTGGGATGATGATCTG
>JBHELY010000228.1:0-556 GCA_046262815.1 Chthoniobacterales bacterium
GTGCAACAGCCGTCCCCACTCGCACATCGTTGGTCGAAAATCTCCTGTCCGAGATGGCGAGATTGTGTATGATGCGCCGTTCCAAAACCCGAATGACGACGACCCTTTCCAATGGCAATCAGCCGGGATCGACGATCCCGGCGGCAGAGACGCGCTCGAAGCGCTTTTGCCTGATTCTGGTTAAGCCGTCGCATTACGATGAGGACGGGTATGTGATTCAGTGGTTTCGGTCGACGATTCCGTCGAACTCGTTGGCGGCGGTGTTTGGGTTGGCCCGCGATTGTGCGCAGCGGCATGTGCTTGGACCGGACGTGGAGATAGAGATTCATCCGTTCGATGAGACCAATACGCGGATCAGGCCGGAACGGCTGGCGCGGATGATCGAGGAAGCGGGCGCGGGAATGGTGATGATGATCGGGGTGCAATCGAACCAGTTCCCGCATGCGTGCGACCTGGCGCGGCCGCTAATTGAGCGTGGAATCAAGGTGGGGATCGGCGGGTTCCATGTGTCGGGGATCACGAGCATGCTCAATGGCGAGTGCGCTGACGTGAAGAA
>JBHELY010000229.1:0-555 GCA_046262815.1 Chthoniobacterales bacterium
CCCGCCAGCCGGGGGCGTTCGGCCGGCCGTGGCGGTCGCGGTAGGCCAGGATTTCGACCGGCGTAAGCTCCTCGTTGCCGCCGCAGAACGGGCACACCCCGCCGGGCAGGAACGCCTCGCCGCGGGCCGTCATCGGCCGGTTGGCGCGCTCGGTCGCGCTGGTCCGGCTGAAGTACGACGCGAGCAGGCGGTATGCCGGGGCGTGGTGGATGTCGCGGTCGAGCACCTTGCGCAGCTCGCCGATCGCGCGCGGCGGATCGTCGATCGCGTAGATCTCGGCGAGCGCGACCCGGTCGTTGGCGCCGTCGGGCTCGACGTTGAGGATCCCGCGGTAGGCCTCGATCGCGGCCGGCCGGTCGCCGGCGGCGATCAGGGCGGTCGCCACGTGGTAGAGGTCGCGCGGCCAGACCAGCGCGTAGGAGCCGAACTCCGGCGCGATGGTCCGGTCGAACCCGAACGCCCACGGGAAGGTGGGCGAGGCGATGAAGCCTCCCGGGTTGTGCTTGTCCTCGGTGGCCGCGAGCACCATCAGCGAGCTGGTGTAGACCTGCCGCT
>JBHELY010000230.1:0-553 GCA_046262815.1 Chthoniobacterales bacterium
TTTCACGGGAACGCAGCGTCCTTGGGAAAACCCCTGGGCGCAAGTGGCAGGGCGAGACTCTGTCGAGCCGTTCGTCGCGAGTCGTGAACCCGCTGCGGCTCGACAGAGTCTCGCCCTACCAATCTTGCTCCATACCGAAAAAGCGATTGGTTCAGACCAATGACTCGCGTGTTTCTCCTCTCGCCCGCATTTGCCGGCGGCCGGCGCGCCCAAATTATCATGAGCGATCGCGCGCAGTTTGATCTCGCCCGGCGACTGCGCAGCGAAAAGCCCCCGACGCTCGGCGAAGTCTTTACGTTTTTAAGTGGCCTCTATTTCCGAGGAAAACTCGCCTACGCCAATGCCTTCGCGCCGTCGCGTCGCCGGCGTTCATCGGTCCTGGTCATTACGCCGACGCGCGGCCTCGTCTCCGCCGCGAGTCCGATCGGCCTCGCGGACCTCCGTGAATTCGCCGAGGTCGACATTCACGAAAACGATCCGCGTTATCGCGCGCCGCTCGAGCGCCACGTGCGGCGGCTCGCGAAAAAATTACCGGCAGACGCCGAGATCATTC
>JBHELY010000231.1:0-552 GCA_046262815.1 Chthoniobacterales bacterium
GAAATAGCTGGTAACGGAGCGACGCTGACGAATCCCCCGGAATGCGAAGAAGATCGTGCAGGAAAGCGATGCGGTCCGATGCGCCCTCTGTTCTCTTCTCTTCGATTGTGGGTCCAAACTTCTCATCCACCTTGCCCTCGACTGCGCAAGCGGCGAGTCCGCCGCTGCCGCGCACCAGGGCGAAAACGTCCGTCTGGGTCGGACGGTCGCCGCCGGGAAGTCGAAGTTGGTACTCGGGGATCGCGAGTAGCAGCTCCGGCACGGTTAGTGCCGGATGCTGCGCGCTCAAGAGTAGGTCTCGGATCTCCGACGGCAGGAGGCCGCCTGCGGCCTCCCAGCACTGCGCGAGTGTCATGGCAGAGAACGAGACCTTCCAATGTTCGGGAAGCGCTACGAGCCGCCGCCAACTCGCAGCAGCTTCAGAAGGAACGAAAATCTTGCTCATACGTGTGCCGTAGCCGTCTAACGAGAACAAGATGAGCGACGGCGGACGAGAGCGCGCGTCGCTCGCAGTGGATTTGTGGAAGTCATCTCAAAAGTGGAGCGCACAGC
>JBHELY010000232.1:0-551 GCA_046262815.1 Chthoniobacterales bacterium
GAGGAGGCAGTTCGCGCCGGAGTTGACGCCCGCCGGATAGCCCCACACCGCTCCGCCATCCGCCGACGCGGTGTTGGCCTGGAAATCGGAGCCCGTGAGCTCCAGCACGCCTGCGTGGGAATGGATGGCGCCGCCGTTGGCCGCCGCGGTGGCGACGGCCGAGCCGGACGTGGCCGTGGGGGCGGTGGTGGTGCCGCCTGCGGCACCGCCGGTGCCGCCCGTCCCACCGGCGCCGCCGGTGGACGCCCCGCCCGTGCCGCCGGGGCCGCCGAAGCCGCCGAAGCCCAGGCCGCCGATGCCGCCCGCGCCGCCGGCGCCCGCGGCGAACGGCGGCCGCGTCGCCTGCCCGCACTGCGGCCACCGCCTGAAGTACGCCGCCGCGCACGCGGGCCGCAAGGCGCGCTGCTCGAAGTGCGGCGAGACGTTCAAGCTGCCGGGGTGATTCCCACGTCGTTCGCGCCTCTTTCCTGGACCGGATCGGTCTCGGCGATTACCATCGAAGGGCCTTCTTCGCGGCCCTCGCCCGCGCTGGTTTCGCCGGAGTCCACGAT
>JBHELY010000233.1:0-551 GCA_046262815.1 Chthoniobacterales bacterium
TCGCTGACCACGCGCCGCTCGCGGGCGACGGCGGCCTCGACGCGGTCGAGCATCGCGTTCAGCGTGCGTCCGAGCGCGGAGACCTCGTCCGCCGACGCGGGCACCGGCAGCCGCTCGGACAGCTCCTGCTCGGTGATGCGCTCCGCCTGCCGTCGCATGCGCTCGACCGGAGCGAGCGCCGCGCGCGCCACCTCGTGCAGCGACTGGTAGCTCGGCCACACGACCACGACGTGGTCGCCGGGCCCGAGCTCGACGGGCGACGCGACGGGGCCGACGAGCACCCGCCCGCTCACGAGGTGCAGCCGCTCCTCGACGCCGTCGTCCAGTACCTTCCCTCGCCGCTCGACGTTCCCCCGGTCACGGGCACCGATCCGAAGACCGGCGAGGAGCTCGTGCGGCGCCCGAACGACGACGACCCGTTCAGCGCGCTCGCCTTCAAGATCGCTAGCGACCCGTTCGTCGGCAAGCTCGCGTTCTTCCGCGTCTACTCGGGCGTCCTGCGCTCGGGCGACACGGTCATGAACGCCACGAAGGACAAGAAGGAGCGGATC
>JBHELY010000234.1:0-549 GCA_046262815.1 Chthoniobacterales bacterium
ATCTTCGTCTACGCCTGGCTCGCAACGCCGCTTCTGATCGCCTGCTATCTGTCGCGCACCGGACACTACGAGCGCGCGCAGATCATGTGGTCGGCAGCCCTCGCGGTCTTCGTCGCGATGATCGCCGCCGCCACCGGCGGCATCACGTCATTCGCCGCCGTGTGGCTCGTGGTGATCCCGGTCGAGGCGGCGCTGGCGGCCAACCCCAAGGCGGTCGACGACCTCAAGGGGGGCAAGAAGAAGCCGGAGGCGGTCAAGGGCTTCCTCCGCGGCCAGGTCATGAAGCAGACCGGCGGCAAGGCCGACCCGGCCCTGGTCGGCGAGCTGCTCGACGCCAAGCTCGCCGAACTCTCGGGCTGAGGCGCCCCGCCCCTGGATCGGCCGTCGCGCGCGGCAGGCGCTCGGTCATCAGCCAGCCGGCGATGCGGTCGATCTCCTCGGACGTGTCGACTTCGTGCGGCGCCTCGATGCGAACGAGGGCGTGTCGGGCATCGAGCCCCGCAGAATTCCAGAATCGCTGGTACCACATTGTCCGGTTCTCGGTCGGTG
>JBHELY010000235.1:0-549 GCA_046262815.1 Chthoniobacterales bacterium
GCTTCGTTGACGGATCGAGACGTCGCTACCAGCGACGAGGCAAGCGTTTATCGCGCGATCGGACTGGACTTTATCGAGCCGGAGCTGCGCGAAGGGCGCGGAGAAGTTGCAGCCGCCGCCATCCATAAACTGCCGAGACTCGTCGAAATCGGCGATCTTCGCGGCGATCTTCACATGCATACGAAAGCCAGCGACGGCGCTAACAGCATTGCTCAGATGGCCGAGGCAGCACTGGCACGCGGTTACGAGTACATTGCAATCACCGATCATTCTCAAGCGCTCAGGATCACCAACGGACTGTCGCCCGAACGGCTCCTGCAGCATATTCGTCAAATCGACGCGGTCAATTCAAAGCTCCGCGGCTTTCGCATTCTCAAATCGGCCGAGGTCGACATTCTCGAAGACGGCAAGCTCGATTATGAAAACTCGCTGCTGAAGGATCTCGATCTGACGATTTGCTCCATTCATTCGCGTTTCGGTCTGAACAAGCAGCAGCAAACGGGACGGATTCTCCGCGCGATGGACAACCGCTACTTCAGCATCTTGGGT
>JBHELY010000236.1:0-549 GCA_046262815.1 Chthoniobacterales bacterium
CGTCCGGGTGGGCCACGAGCGGGCACTTCTGGTATCGCTTCGACGTCGTGGGACCCGACCCGCGACCCGCCTACGCAGACGCGTGGCGCGTCGAGACGTGGAACGTCGACGCGTTCGGCGAGCGGAACGACACGCTCTGGATCGCGCCCGGGCTCGCTTGCGGCCTGCCCGCGACATCCGATGCGGCAATTTTCCTGCCCGGAGAGGAGGGATTCTGGAGAATCGAGCGATCCGATTCGTCGCGACGCAGTCGAAGGGAGAAGTGTCCGGACGGCTGCTGCGACCCGACCGCGCGCGCGCCGAAGTCGAGGCTGGACGGGGTCAGGCTCGCGCCCGGGGTCGAAGCGGCGCCGGTTCCGCTCAGGCCCAGGTTGTGCGGACTGCCTGTCGCGTCGTCGGTGACCGTGACGGAGGCCGAGCGGGCGCCCGAGGCGCCGGGCGTGAACGTGACCGAGATCGTGCACGTCGCGTTGACGGCGAGCGTCGCCGGGCTGAGCGGGCAGGTCGTGCTCGCCTTCGCGAAGTCGCTGGCGTTGGTCCCCGCAACCC
>JBHELY010000237.1:0-547 GCA_046262815.1 Chthoniobacterales bacterium
CGCCTCGTCTTCCTCGACGGCGCCTACTGCCCGGAGTGGAGCCAAGCGACGATCGCGCCGGCCCCGGCCCGCGGCGTGCGCACCGTGAGCCTGGCGCAGGCACTGGCGGCCAACGACGAGGCGCTCGAGGAGCACCTCAACCGCCACGCCGACCCGGACGTCCCCGCCACCGCCCTCAACACGGCCATGCTGCGCGACGGCGCGCTGGTGGAGCTGGCGCCCGGCACGCGGCTGGGCGTCGTCGGCGCGACCGGGGCCGGTAAGAGCACGCTGCTCAACCTGCTCATGCGCTTCTACGATCCGACCGCGGGCGCCATTTTCCTCGACGGCGTGGACCTGCGCGACTGGCGGCTGGCCGACGTGCGCGACGTCGTGGCGCGGCTGAACCAGCACCTCTCCGAGACCGATTGCCGGCCGGCTGAAATCAGCGGGCCGCTGATCCTCGTGGCCAATGAGTTGATTCCTTCGCATGTCATCACGCTCGACAAACGCGACGTGGTTGGCGTCGTCACCCAAATCGGCGGACGCACCAGCCACGCGGCCATTC
>JBHELY010000238.1:0-544 GCA_046262815.1 Chthoniobacterales bacterium
GTTTTCAGCTCGCGGGCGAAGTGCTGCCGGGTGAGGTGCCCGCTTTCGCCGAACGACGGGAACAGCCATTTCGAAGTGTCGAGCTTGGCCTCGGTGCGCAACGCCAGATAGTCCGCCATGGTTCGCCGCGCCGGATCGTTGAGCGGCACCAGCCGCTCGCGGCCGCCCTTGCCGGAGATCACCAGCATGCGCTGGTCGCGCCGCGCCGCCGCGGCGGCCATCGGCGGCCTGGACCAGGTGAAGCAAGACGTGCGCGACGCGCGCGTCGGCGCCGCGCTGGACGCCGGCCTGCTCGATCTTCGTCAGGCCTGGCGCAGCCTCCGCAACGCGCCGGGGCTCACCGCCGTGATCGTCATCACGCTCGCGCTCGGCATCGGCGCCAACACCGCGATCTTCAGCGTGGTGCGGGGAGTGATGCTCAAGCCCCTGCCGCACCGGGAGGGCGATCGCCTCATGTACCTCCGTCAGTCGGCGGACGGCCCGGGGCGCGAGAACGTCGCGTTCTCCGTTCCGGAGATCAACGACTTCCGGTCTACGTCACGGA
>JBHELY010000239.1:0-543 GCA_046262815.1 Chthoniobacterales bacterium
CCTCTGCGAAAGGCGCATTGGGCCAATCGCTCGCGAGCGAACTGACGGCGCTCAGCAATCCAACCAGGATTATAGCTAAAGGGAGGCGCATGAGATCTAACGAGAACAAGATGAGCGACGGCCACCGAGAGCGCGGGTCGCTCGGAGGGAAGGCGATCTAGTCACAGCAAGCGTGATCGCGCGGCGGGTGGCCGTTCGCTCCATCGCATGGTTAGATCGCGGTTCATTCAAGATCACGGAAGACTTTCTGGAATGGCGGTAGCTTCAGGGCGCCCGCACGCTCGCGGAACTCCTGCTCAGACAGCGGACCTGAAACACGCTTCTGATGCTCTTTGCGATCTGCGGTGGCGGTGCGCTCGATATAGAAGTAGTTGGTCCGCGAACGGTCGCCCGGAGTAAGAGCGTCCTTCGCTGGATGCTGTTTGGCGACGATGTAGTGAGGATCAGCTCCGACTGCGAATACCGTCGGTCCGATAAGGGTTATCAGGTCACCCCGTGCGTCGAACGCGACACTCATCTGCTCAGGCGAATCGATCTCAAAAG
>JBHELY010000240.1:0-543 GCA_046262815.1 Chthoniobacterales bacterium
GCGAGGCTTTGGAGGTTCTGCACAACACACAGCTAGATCTGCTTGTCAGTGATTTGCGTCTCCCTGACGGAAACGGAATGCAGGTGATGCGGGAGCTTTCGAAAATCAGCGACGCAAAGGGGATCGCCGTCAGTGGGTATGGGATGGACGAAGATCTACAGCGCAGTCGCGAGGCAGGATTTTCAGCCCACCTCACGAAGCCAGTCAATGTGCAGGAACTGACCAGAGCCATCCGAGAAGTGACTGAACTCGTTCGATGAGAGTCAGGTGAGGCAGCTGCGGCTTTTAGGGCAAATAGCAGGGGCGGTGAGGGAGGGATTCGAACCCTCGGTACCCTTTTGAGGTACGGCGCTTTAGCAAAGCGCTGCTTTCGACCACTCAGCCACCTCACCAAAAGTCCGAGCCGGACCGGCAGTATCGGCGAGAATATGGAGTCGTCCAATTGCTCGTCAAAGGTTTATAACGCGGTGACCTGATCGATCACGAATGTCATGATTGAAGCGATTTTCAGTGACCATTGTTTCACGCACCTCAATCACACGC
>JBHELY010000241.1:0-543 GCA_046262815.1 Chthoniobacterales bacterium
CGCGCTGGTGCGCGCACCGGGAGAGCACATGCGGATGTTCCTGCACGACCTGCGATACGCGGCGCGCACCCTCCGCCGGTCGCCGCTGTACACCCTGATGGCGGTCGCCACTCTGGCGCTCGGCATCGGCGCGAACACCGCGATCTTCAGCGTGGTGCACGCCGTCGCGCTTCAGGGGCTTCCCTATCCGGATTCGAACCACCTCGTCCGGCTCTGGGAGAAGAACGACAAGCTGCGCATCCCGCGCTTCTCGGCGTCGGTGCCCAACTACGTCTCATGGCGTGAGCGCGCGCGCTCGTTCGAGCAGCTCGGCGCCTGGCGCACCAGCAGCGTCACGTTGACGACCGGCGGCGATCCGCAGAGGCTGACGCGCCTCGAAGCCAGCGCCAACCTGCTGCCGCTCCTCGGCGTGAATCCGATCGCCGGCCGCGTGTTCACGTCGGATGAAGATCGTCCCGGCGGTCCGCGCGTGGCGCTGCTCGTCGAATCGGTCTGGCGGAACCGCCTCGGCGGCAGTTCCGACGTCCTCGGACGCGCGATCAG
>JBHELY010000242.1:0-542 GCA_046262815.1 Chthoniobacterales bacterium
GACGCTGCTCGCGCAGTGGCCTGCCGCGGACGGCGCCGATCCCAACGCGGCGCCGGGCGCTCCGGGCTTCGTGCATACGCCGACCACGACGAAGCACCGCCTGCGCTACGATGACCTCCAGAAGGACATCGTCGGCAGCATCGGGACGGCGCTCGTCGTCCTCCAGGCCGCCGTCGCGCTCGTGCTCCTCATCGCGTGCGCGAACATGGCGAACCTGCTGCTCATGCGCGCCGAGACGCGGCACAAGGAGCTCGCGGTGCGCGCCGCGTTAGGCGCGGGCCGTGGGCGGCTCATGCGCCAGTTCCTGGCCGAGAGCTTCGTGCTCTCGTTCGGCGGAGCGATCGCCGGCGTCGCGCTCGCGTACTGGGGCCTCCACGCGCTCGTCTCGGCCAACTCGGGGAGCATCCCGCGCGCCGCCTCGGTCGCGCTCGACGGCCGCGTGCTGCTCTTCACCCTGTTGCTTGCCGTCGGCACGGGCTTCCTCTTCGGGCTCGCGCCGCTGCTGCACCTCAGCACGAACAGCATCGGGCTCACCCTTCGGG
>JBHELY010000243.1:0-541 GCA_046262815.1 Chthoniobacterales bacterium
TTGCCGGGTTGAAGCATTCTTCCTCGCGCTCTACGGCGGATCGGAATCCGCCGTGGCGCGCAACTGCGTGCCAGTCGAATTCTGCGGCAGCACGGTCAAATTCAACGCCCGCTGCGGCGCGGCCGACGCGCTACGTGCGGTCTCAGCCGACCTCACCAAAGTCTTCGCGCAAAAGCCAGAGCTTCGGGTCTATGTGCAGAAGCTGGCCGGCAGCTTTAACTGGCGAAAAATTGCCGGCACAGAAAAGCTAAGTAACCATTCCTTCGGCACCGCAATCGACCTGAATCTGGCCAAAGCCGCCTATTCCGGAGACCAAAGAGCCGCCGGCGGCAATGCCCACCGCTGCGCCGCGCTAAGCGCAATTCCAGCTCGTGCCGGCGAAACAAGATGTGGCTGGGGAGGGAATTGAACCCCCGACACGAGGATTTTCAGTCCTCTGCTCTACCAACTGAGCTACCCAGCCGTTTACCTATGAAAATCCCCTTAATTGACCCTGTAATTGCAAATCCATTTGACGGTATGCTGACATTCTGACGGGCAT
>JBHELY010000244.1:0-540 GCA_046262815.1 Chthoniobacterales bacterium
CTCCAACGGCAGTTCGACGACGGAAACCCGCACCTGTCCTGACAAATCAGCCACTTCGTTCGAGCAGTAGCGATTCTTCCGCTCTTGTAACGGCGGTCTATGACCGCCGGGCTCTTCGCTTCGGCCCTCGTTCCCAAACTCTGTTTGGGAACGCACTTGTCTGCCGCGCCGGAGCGCCGCGTAGGCGGGTCTTCGAAGCTTCGCTTCGTCTCCGATCAGACCTCCGATCTCAGATCTCCGACCTCCGTCTTTCGCTCCTCGACCGCCACCGACGATTTTTAGACCGCCAGAATCCATTTTCAGACCGCTCCATTTCGCTCTTCGAGCGCGTAAATCCGTTCCTCGACCCTGTAGCGGCGGTCTGTGACCGCCGAAATTCTTTGATCGAGCGCGTCAGCCGACGTTTAGAGCACGCCAACTCCATCTTCGATCCTCCATCGTCCATCCTCGGTTTACCTTATCCCCTCCTCGGCCCCGCCAATTTCACCGAAAACAGGTGCAGACGATTTCTAGAGCGTGCATTTCGCTCCTCCACTGTGT
>JBHELY010000245.1:0-538 GCA_046262815.1 Chthoniobacterales bacterium
CGCGAGGAGGTCGAGAAGGTGCGCACCGAGCACGATCCGATCGAGCAGGTACGTCAACGCGCGATCCAGAACAAATGGGCGGGCGAGGATGAATTGAAGAAGGTCGACGCCAAGGTCCGCGAGATCGTCAACGAGGCCGCTGAATTCGCCACCAACGATCCGGAGCCCGATGCGTCCGAGCTCTACACCGACGTTTACGCCTGAGGCCTGATCCCGAAAGCGGCAATCGGATTTCGGAAAAGATGTCCCAAAGAGAGTGTGCTATTTAGGATTTTTGCTCGATGCCTATTCAAGTGCTGATGCCCGCCCTGTCGCCGACCATGGAGAAGGGCAATCTCGCCAAGTGGCTCAAGAAAGAGGGCGACAAGGTCAAATCCGGCGACGTCATCGCGGAGATCGAGACCGACAAGGCGACCATGGAGGTCGAGGCGGTCGACGAGGGCACGCTGGCGAAGATCGTGGTGCCGGAGGGCACGCAGGATGTGCCGGTCAATGACGTGATCGCGGTGCTGGCCGGCGATGGCGAGGATGTTAAGGC
>JBHELY010000246.1:0-537 GCA_046262815.1 Chthoniobacterales bacterium
GCCGAGCACCACGGCATGGAGGGGATCGCCGGCGGCGCGACGTCGGTCGTGCTCGCGCACATCGGCCATGCGACCTCGACCATCCGCATCGGGGCCGGCGGCGTGATGCTGCCCAACCACAACCCCTTGGTCATCACCGAGCAGTTCGGAACGCTCGAGGCGCTGTTCCCCGGCCGCGTCGACCTGGGCCTCGGCCGCGCACCCGGGGCCGACCAGCGGATCGCCCAGGCGCTGCGCAAGAACCTGATGGAGGCCGCCGAACGCTTCCCGCAGGACGTGGTCGAGCTGCAGGCGCGCTTCGCCGGCTATCCGCCGCTGGCGATCGCGGCGACGCCGGGCACGGGCGCCGAGGTCGAGCTGTGGATCCTCGGTTCGAGCCTGTTCGGCGCCAGCCTTGCCGCGCATCTCGGCCTGCCGTTCGCCTTCGCCTCGCACTTCGCGCCGGCGCAGCTCGACCAGTCGCTGATGCTCTATCGCGAGCGGTTCGAGCCGTCCGAGACGCTCGACAAGCCGCACGTCATGGCCGCTATGATGGTC
>JBHELY010000247.1:0-537 GCA_046262815.1 Chthoniobacterales bacterium
GTCCCGCATCGACGGGCGCGTCGACGTCGCCTCCCCGCTTGATCGAGGTTCCGGCGATCACCCCGTCGGCGTCGAAGCTCGCGGCATTCTCCGGCGTGACGCCGCTGCCGACAACGAGAGGCGCGTCGGGAAGCGTTTCGCGCAAGAGGCGCAGACGCGCGGGATCGGCGGCCGCGCCGGTTTCGGTGGTTCCGGTCGCGCACCGTTGGCCGGCGGACGCGCGGGCAGATTTATGCGAACCGTTTCGCGCGAGGGCTCGCCGGGTTTTGCGCCGGCCGCTGGAGGCAAAGTGATCCGAACGGTCTCTTTTTTTGGCTCGTTCGAATCGCTCATTTCGCCCCGTAATTTCGGCGCGGTAAAATCGCTGAAAGGCGAGAATTTGTCACTCGTTAAGTTCGGCGAACACCGACTGTTCTCTCTTGTCGAATGTCATCCCGAGGCTGGCGAAGCGCGCCGAGGGATCTCTCACCTTCTCTGTCGATCACGCGATCGCCGCACGATGATCAACCACCTGTTGTGAGATCCCTCGCCGTCTCC
>JBHELY010000248.1:0-537 GCA_046262815.1 Chthoniobacterales bacterium
ACCAAAGGCCGTGCCGCCCGTGAGCGTACCGCCGGGCTGCGCGGTGAAGGCGAGCTGGGCAGCCGGACCCACGGAAACGGAGAAGGCGCCGCTGGTGGCAGACGTGAGGGCGCCATCGGTCGCGCTCAGCGTGTAGCCGGCGCCGGATTTGTTAATCGAAAGGCCGGTGAAGGTGGCGACGCCGCTGGTCCTGATCGATTTGGAAGCGACGGAAAGGGTAGCCGTCGGCATGAAGGGTGTCGCTGAGGGAGTCGGAGTTGGCGTGGGGGTCGGCGTCGGTGTTGGTGTCGGCACCGGCGTTGGCGTTGGAGTGGGTTGCGGCGTCGGCGTGGGAGTGGGCACCGGGGTCGGTGTCGGCGTCGGTGAGGGCGCGGGCGCCGGGGCCGCGACGCGGAAGTTCACCGTGCGTGAGCCGAAGTTCTGCGCCCAGTCGTCCTGGCGCACGATGGCGGTGTAGGTGCCCGGCTCCAGCCCGCCGAACTGCGCGGCCCACGAGCCGTCCGCCTTCCGCGGGACCGTCAGCGACCGCGCCAGCGT
>JBHELY010000249.1:0-231 GCA_046262815.1 Chthoniobacterales bacterium
CTCCGGATCCGGTCTGCCCTAAATCGATTCATCCAGGACGTTTTTCGGTCCGGCGCCTGATATCTCACGCCGATCGATACACCTCCCTTTGAATTCAGCGTTGGACGTTGAACGTTGGACGTTGGACGTTTGCTGGCCTTGAACCCGCGTTCTTCACAGCTCTTTCAGATCGCGCAAACACGCATTCCCGCTGGTGTCAACTCCCCGGTGCGCGCGTTTCGTGGCGTCGGT
>JBHELY010000249.1:241-535 GCA_046262815.1 Chthoniobacterales bacterium
GGCTCGAACTGATCGATTACGTCGGCACGTGGGGGCCGGCAATTCTCGGGCACGCCCATCCAAAAATCGTTAGCGCGGTGTGCGATGCGGCGGAGCGCGGAGTTAGTTTTGGAATTCCGAATCCGCTCGAAGTGGAAATGGCGGAGCTGATCTGTGCCTGGATGCCGTCGATTGAGAAAGTGCGAATGGTCAACAGTGGTACCGAGGCGACAATGTCGTGTTTGCGGCTGGCGCGAGGATTCACCAGGCGCGACAAAATCATCAAGTTTGCCGGTTGTTACCATGGACACGGCG
>JBHELY010000250.1:0-535 GCA_046262815.1 Chthoniobacterales bacterium
GTCCGCGGTTCGTCGTGCCGATGATCGTTCCGCCGCGCGGCATGATCCCGCTGGTTGTGCGGCGATCGAGCACCATGAAATTTCCCGGCGGGAGCAAGCCCTCGAAGCCGTCGCGGAAGCCGAGCACTTCCAGGTTCAGTTTGTCCGCTGCGAGCGCGATGCCGCGCAGGACGGCGTTAAGCCCGGGGCAATCGCCTCCGCTCGTGAGGACAGCGATGCGACGCTTCATGCGAGTCGCGCTGGAATCAGAGGACCTTCTTCGGGTCGACGAGTCGGCCGTTCGCCGCCCATTGATCGTGCAGCTGCCAGCCTAACGAGAGCATTTGCCGCCCTTCTTCGAACCGGTTCGTGCAGCCTAACAAGACGATGATCAGGTGGCGCGGATAAACCGTGGCGCCGTTTCCTTGTTTCACGATCTCGGCTTGCTTCTGCGCGGAAAGAATCAGGCAATCACCCGCCCGCGCCGTGCGGCCGGTCTTTACACCCTCGACGCCGTTTTCGCCGAGCAGCTCGTTCGTGTTCCGCAGCATGTAAC
>JBHELY010000251.1:0-534 GCA_046262815.1 Chthoniobacterales bacterium
CTGCATGTGCCCGTAAATAATTGTCGAGCCGACAAACTTGAAGCCGCGCCGCTTCAAGTCACGGCTCCACGCATCCGACTCTGCCGTGCGCGCCGGGACTTCCGACAAGCTTCGCCAGCGATTCTGGATCGTCTGTCCACCCACGAAGCTCCACGCATACTTGTCAAAGCTGCCGAACGCCTCCTGCACGGCGAGAAAGGCTTTCGCATTCCGAATCGCCGCCGCGACTTTGAGCCGGTTGCGCACGATGCCCGCGTCGGCCATCAGGCGTTCGACGTCGCCGTCGCCGCGACGGCGCTGATCGTCGCCAGCCCGATGACGCGCGCGCAGGAGACCGCGCAGGGCATCGCCGAGGTGCTCGAGCTGCCGATCGAGACCGACGAGGACCTCTTCGAGGTCCGCCAGTCCGACGCGTTCTACGCTGCCTCGCCGAACTACGGCGACACCGGCTCGCTCACGTGGATGCCGACGGCCGATCCGGACTACGCGGAGCCGGGCGCCGAGTCGTTCAACGAGATCGTCGCCCGCGTACGC
>JBHELY010000252.1:0-533 GCA_046262815.1 Chthoniobacterales bacterium
GTTTAGATGTTATCCAACTATTACACATCGCCCCTGGTCGGAGATGCGCGGTATGCGTTTGAAGACCTTCCTTCCACTCGTGATGTTCCTTATGCTGGCCGGCAGCTTCGCGTTCGGCCAAACCACCTTTTCCTCGACCTTCTATCCGACACCCAGCCCGGCGGCCGGCGTGATCAGCGGCGCCCTGCCGGTCAGCTCGGCGGCGGCGACGGCGGCGCGCGCCGGCGAGCACGCGGTCGAATTCGGCGCCGGCGTCGGCGCCGCCGGTCTCGCGCTCGCCGCGCGCGTCGAAGGCCTGACGGTGACGCTGGTCGAGATCGATGCGGCGCTAAAGAACCGCTGGGACAATTACCGGCTGTCGCCCGACACCATCTGGGTCGGCTCGCAGGTCGCCAACGATCTGTCGAAAAAGATCCTGGCCGGCAATTCCAATGCCGCGCAGCGTTTCGTGTTCGATGCCGAGCAGGGCGCGCTCGGCGGCGGCGTCATGGTGCGCACCTATCTCAACAAGTTCTCCATGGCCGGCCCGAAGA
>JBHELY010000253.1:0-532 GCA_046262815.1 Chthoniobacterales bacterium
ACCGAATCTCGCCGGTCGCCCATACAGAGTATGAGTAAACCAGCGGTGCGATGCCGTAAAAGTCTCCATAATCGACGCTGAGGACTGGCTTGCCCGGCGGGGGCTGATCATCACCACTAGCTTGTATAGAAGCGAGGCACACGATCGCGAGCAGGCGGGCGAAGTGAGGAAAACGGTGCATCACCTAACGAGAATAAGATGAGCGACGGCGGACGAGAGGGCGTGTCGCTGCGAGTCGAGGGTGGAATTTCATGGAAAGTGAGGAGCCAAGGCTGCCAGCCGTTCGCTCCCATCGCACGGTTAGACCTTTTTGATGGGATATCGCATGATCTTGGTAGCCTCCATCGAAATTTCTTCGGCGATCTTCGGACGCTCGGATGTATTCGCTTGAGGGTAGCGCTGTAAGAGCTGTGTGAGGTGCTGCAGACTGTGACCCTTTCTGCTGCGGGCATAACTGGTCAGAAGCCCGCGAATGCGCTCCTGCCCCCGCCCAGGCACTGAAAACTCAACTAACCAACCGTCGACGATGACC
>JBHELY010000254.1:0-532 GCA_046262815.1 Chthoniobacterales bacterium
GCCGATGTTCTCCTTCAGCTCGACCGGGAAGCCCTTCGCCTCGAGCGCCTGCTTGTAGAGCTCGCCGAGGAGGAACTGCTCGGCGAAGTTCTTCGTCCCGATCCGCAGCGGGGCCTGCGCCGGCGCGCGGCTCGCGCTCTTCGCGGGCGGGTCGGACCCGCCGCCGCAGGCGCCGAGCACGAGCAGCGCGGCGACGCTAACGGCTGCGGCGAGCGACAGTGAACTGAACGCGTTCTTCATAATGCGCGCCATCTTTCCCGCTGACGCCGATGAAGTCCTCGAAACTCTCGATCATCCAATTCCGGTCTGCGCCGATGAAAGTTGCCATACCAGCGCCGATCTTCCGCGGCTGAAGAACCGTTACGAAATGATTAACGTAAAGCTCGATAAGACCGGAGGACTAACCGAAGCGCTGCTCTTGTGCGAACGCGCTCGAGAAACAGGATTCAAATTATTGATCGGCTGCATGGTGGGAACCTCTTTGAGCATGGCTCCGGCGCGGATTCTCGCCAGCTCCGCCGATTATGTCGAT
>JBHELY010000255.1:0-532 GCA_046262815.1 Chthoniobacterales bacterium
GGCTCACGACGTTCGACGCGCTGACGCACGGAACGCTGTGGAGCCTGTGCGCGAACCTCGCGGGCTACATCGGCGGCTCGCTGACGTTCTCGGCCGGCCTCCGCGAGCGCCTGCACGCGGCGCGCTACGTCGACGAGGCCGAATCGAGCGTGCCGGCCGCGCCGGCGACGGAGCGGCCGTCCGCGACGGTCGGCGACCTCCAGGAGCTGCTCGAGCGGTTCTTCGGCACCGCGCGCGCGGCCGAGCTCGGCGAGCTCGTGCGTCAAGCGGCTCTTGCCGACGCCCGCTTCTGCGACGAGCGCGACGACGCGGCCGTCGCCGGCGAGCGCCTGCTCGAGCATTTCGCCGAGGATCCGCGACTCCTCCTCGCGCCCGACGAAGGGGATGGTCGTTCGCCCGGCAACGCGGGGGGCCTCCGCCGGGATGCCCCTCGACGGGTCGGTCGGCGCGCTCGCCGCCTCGCGCAACCGCTCGCGCACGGCGGCGGCCGACGGCGGGCGGTCGTCCGGCACCTTCTCGAGCAGGTGGAGGA
>JBHELY010000256.1:0-530 GCA_046262815.1 Chthoniobacterales bacterium
CGATGAGCGCGAAGACAGTGATCGCGACCATGGCGGTGTGCGGCGCGCTCGCGGCGAACGGATTTCGCCAGAGCAAGAGCAAACACAAAACGACGAGCGGAACTTTGACGAGCCCGTCACCAAAAAGCAGCAGGTTCAAAACGCGTCGCGGATTTTCGCGAAAGAGCCTAACGAACTCGCGCAGCAAGGGCTGATTGTTCTCGAGCCGTTGCAATTGGTGCGGCTTGAGTGCGAAGAGCGCCGTCTCCAATCCGGAGAAGATCGCGGAGAAGAAGATCAGGATGGCGACGACGACGATAAGCGCGACGAAGAGGCCGACCGTCATTCCTTCACGCTCCGCGTTGTCATCCTGAACGAAGTGAAGGACCTCACCGAATCCGATTGATCACACACGCTGAACTGCGTGACCAACGGGTATTTGTGAGGTCCCTCGCCGTCTGCGCGGCTCGGGATGACATCGCTGGTGTGGCGGTGCGCCGATAAGTTCGCTCCTCGTTTGCTCATCATCTGAGCCGCGCTCACGTTAAACG
>JBHELY010000257.1:0-529 GCA_046262815.1 Chthoniobacterales bacterium
GGCACGCCGCCCGCCGGGAGCCGCCATTCTGAGCTCTTGCTCGCGCGCATCGCATCGTAAGCCGCTTACGATACATGCGACGACGCGACCAGGGCATCACTCAAATTCGCTGCGCGGACAAGAGAAGTTCGGCTCGACGATGACGTCAGGACCGACGCGAGGCGCGCGCACTCCCCAGGCCCGATAGGGGTCAGAGCTTCACATCGTAAACTCGCGACGTTCTCGGACATGACGATATTAAGCTCTGACCCCGAAGCTACCGGGACGAAGCTACCGAAGCTCCCGAAGCTCCGAACTTTCGGAAGAGCGAGAATCACAGACTAGGGTTGCATTGATTTGACGGACAGTGGGCTAAGGGTCAAAACCCGAAGGAGCCCACATGAAAACACAGTTATCGAAGCCAACTCGCAGCAAGGCGAGATACACCGAGCAATACAAACAGGAGGCGCTGGAACTCTGGCGAGCCAGTGGTCGAAGTGCTGCCAAGGTGGCGGCGGAGCTGGGCATCCGAGCCCCGCTGCTTTACCGC
>JBHELY010000258.1:0-529 GCA_046262815.1 Chthoniobacterales bacterium
CCACAGCACCGCCTCGTGCTCCTCTCCACGCAACACGAGCCAGGGCCGGCCGGTGCGGCGGGCGCCGCGCGGCTCGACGCGCCAGCGACCGGTCATCCGCAGGTGGCTCCGCAGCACGAGGCCGCCCTCGAAATGGAGCAGCAGGTTCTTGCCCACGGCCTCGACCGACTCGAGCAGCCGGCCGTCGAGCGGCCGGCCCTCGCCGTCGCTGTCGCACATCAGATAGCTCGCCTCCGCGGTCTCCAGAGCGGCCAGCCCGGTCAGCGCGATCACGGCGCGATAGAGATAGTCGTCGCCGAAATTGCCGAGATGGCGCTCGGGATAGCGCCAGCCGTTGATCGTCTTGCCGGCGCGGCGGCCGGCCGCTCGAGCAAGCCGTGGCAATGGGCGCACCACTCGCCGCAGGAAGTGGCGCTGCGATTCGCGCCCGGCAGCGAGGCGCTCTCGGAACGGCACTTCGAAAGCCCGGGCGGACGGCTCCACGTCACCAACCTCGACGGGCTCATCCCGCAAGTGCTCTCCCTCGGCG
>JBHELY010000259.1:0-528 GCA_046262815.1 Chthoniobacterales bacterium
ATGCTAAGTCGTGGGAAGTGAGTTTCGCTCGCTCCGGCGTTCCATTACAAATCGAAGGCCGGAGTGAAGGAGTGGCGCAACCGACGCTAACGTACGTGAAGAAGACCACTGTGAATTGCGCATACTTCACCCGCGACGAGCTGTCCGGAATTGGCGAGCATGCGCATCTAACCGAATTTGGGATGCGGCTGATGGCGCTGTTGACCTGGCCGGATTGATACATTTCACGTCAGCGCAAAGCGCAGCCGGGAAATCCCGACGAACTTATGGTGAAGTGTTCGCGTCCCCCACTTCTGTCATCCCGAGCGTCAGCGAGGGACCTCACTCAACCTCGTTGGGTATCAAGTCAGCTCGTTCACCGACTTAGCTATTGTGAGATCCCTCGCCGTCTTCGCGGCTCGGGATGACACGCAATGCAGGGCAGAGCTCGGGGTGAACGCAAAGCGAAAATGCGGGCCCACCTACGAAGCCGGTTCCCGCCTGCGTTGCAGCTCGTGCAATCGGGATTCCTCGAGTTACGCTCGGGAT
>JBHELY010000260.1:0-528 GCA_046262815.1 Chthoniobacterales bacterium
CGCTACAAGCGCTTCATCTCGGACATCGGCGGGCAGGACATCAAAGCGCATAACAAGAGTCCGCGCAGCGTGATCGGGCACGTCCGCAACTGGTTGCAAACGGCTCCCGGCAAGGCGGCCCTTCCCGGCGGGAAGCGAATCTGGGAGAAGTACCTTCAATTCCGTCGCGAGCTTCCCATTATCGCCGACGAAGCCGAACTGGACTCTGCTCAGCTCACGTTCATCGATTACCTGCAACTCGTGACAAACTGGCTGCCCCGGAATCGATAAAACACGAGACGCAATCGCTGTTTCTCCACGGCACCTCTTAGCTGTAGCGGCGGTCTATGACCGCCGTCTTCCCTCACTGCCGCGCTGATGCGCGTGCGCCTCTCCCAAAGGGAGAGGGCGGCGCGCATGACTAGCCCGTTGCCATCTCGGCTTGCCTTCCGCGCGTCAGCCAAAGCCTGACGATCAGAGTTATCGCTAACAAATCGCTTGCGCACTTCCTAACTAAGTCAGAGGATGCGCTCCGGTGAAGATCCGCTT
>JBHELY010000261.1:0-528 GCA_046262815.1 Chthoniobacterales bacterium
GCTATACGCTTGCCGCGAACATCGAGACGCTGACCCTGATCGGCGGGGCCGACATCGATGGCACCGGCAACGCGCTCGACAACGTCATCAACGGCACCAGCGGCAACAATCGGCTCAACGGCCTGGCCGGCGCCGACCTGATGCGCGGCGGCCTCGGCGACGATCTGGTTCGACGATCCCGCGATCGGGTGGCCGTCGATGCGGATCAGGCGCTGCATCTGGTCGACCGAAAGACGGCCGCCGCACAAAGTGGCCGGCATTTCGCCGCCGGTGGCCTTCAGGGAAGCGAGCAGGCGCGATGCCGCTTCCTCGCTGTCCTCGGGCGAAACGGTGCGTGGGCTACCGATCAGCGCCTGCTGGAGATCGGCGACCGGCACCTCATCCTGGTCAAGGGCCGCGTCGCCTTCGAGGGAACGACCGCACAGTTCCGCGCGCGCGCGGAGGAGAACCTCGCCCTGCTCCGCGCCTGATACATCCGCCCGGGCCGCCGGCTCCCGCGCGCTGCCGCCCGTTCACTCCCATCCCCAC
>JBHELY010000262.1:0-527 GCA_046262815.1 Chthoniobacterales bacterium
CTACCCACCAGGTCCCGATCAAGTTCACTGCTGGCCTGCACCATCCGCTGCGCCAATATCACGATGAAGTACGAGCAAAAATGCACGGCTTTCTCAACGTGCTCGGCGCCGCTGTGCTGGCAGCGGAACATAAATGGGACGCCGATCAGACCGCGCTCATGCTCGATGATGAAAATGCCGCCTCCTTTACCTTTACTGAGGAATTTTTTGCGTGGCGCGATTGGAAAATCGATACTGCCCGACTGGAATATCGGCGGCAGTTTGTGACGTCGTTTGGCAGCTGTAGCTTTGATGAGCCGCGGGAAGAGTTGCGCGATCTCAATTTGTTGTAGAGCATCTGTGCTCGATGCCTTTCCAGAAACGGCGTGTCACCGAAACGCCCTGCCATATTTCTGGCGGTCATTCGCCCACGGCTCGTAATGTCTCTCCCACCTTGGGCACTTGAATTTATTGCAGGGGCGGCCTATCACCGCCGAACGATATCATTCGCCCGTCATAGACGGCCGCTATAGCAATGCCACTAGCAT
>JBHELY010000263.1:0-527 GCA_046262815.1 Chthoniobacterales bacterium
TCTTCGGGCGGATTGTGGTTGGAGGAACCTAACAACTCGCGCCGCGCATCGTCCCAATCGGCATCGGTGTATTCTTCCGGGTTGCGCTCGTCAATCATTGCAATCTCGCGCGCGCGTTTTTCGATTTGTTCGGGAGTCGGCGCGCCGAAGCCGTTACCATGCACCGAGATTTTCCCTGCCGGCGGTTGTGAGTATTCGTTCATACTATTAATACGAATCCGAAGGGCGAATTGTTCGCACCGCATTTCAAAGCTACAGATGTCGATCTTGCAACGCAAGCGGGTCATTTGCAGCATCGCGCTCGAAGACGGGGCCACGCTCGCGTTCCGTGAATACGGCGATGCTCACGGCGCGCCGGTAATTTTTTGTCACGGCTGGCCAAGCTCGTGCACGATGGCGGAATTGACTGACGCGGCCGCGCGCGACGTCGGCGCGCGAATTATTTCGCCGGACCGGCCCGGAATCAGCGGCTCGAGTTTGCATCGCGAGCGTAAGTTGCTCGACTGGCCGCCGCTCGTTAGGCAATT
>JBHELY010000264.1:0-525 GCA_046262815.1 Chthoniobacterales bacterium
GGTCTGCAGCATCCAGAGCTTCCCCTGCTCGACCGTGAACTCCATGTCCTGCATGTCGCGATAATGCTTCTCAAGCAGAGTGTAGATGCGCGTCAATTCCTGGAACGCCTCCGGCATCGCCGTTTCCATGGAAGGCTTGTCGGAGCCGGATTCCTTGCGCGCATGTTCAGTGATGTCCTGCGGAGTGCGAATCCCCGCCACAACGTCTTCGCCTTGCGCGTTGATGAGGAATTCGCCGTATAGCCGGCTTTCGCCGGTCGATGGATTGCGGGTGAAGGCAACCCCCGTCGCCGAGGTCTCGCCCATATTGCCGAACACCATCGCCTGGATGTTGACCGCGGTGCCCCATGACTCCGGAATGTCATGCAGCCGGCGGTACGTCACCGCGCGCGAATTCATCCACGACGAAAATACCGCACCAATTGCTCCCCACAACTGATCGTGCGGATCCTGCGGGAAATCACTGCCGGTTTCGCGCGCCACCGCTTCCTTGTAACGTCCGACCAGATCTACCCAGTCGTCGCC
>JBHELY010000265.1:0-520 GCA_046262815.1 Chthoniobacterales bacterium
GGAGTGCCCGCGACCGGTTCCGGCGACGCGCTTCAGTTTCGCGTTTTTTGTCTGATGTAGTCACGTCGCTATGCGACGTGTCAAACCGACCACAGGCCGGTTGCTACAAGGCGGACGCCGCAGCGCGGCGTCCCTACCAAAACAAAAAGGGGCCGCACATGCTGGTGCGGCCCCTTTGTTTAATTACGAGTTGTTGGTCTGATTACTATTAATGTTTTAAGGTGACGGCTTTCAGCGCATCGACAATTCCTTTGCCGAAGAAGCTGTTGTAGCCGGTGTCACCCTGACACGTGGCTGTCAGCGGACCGAATGTGTTTGGGCCTTGGGTCACCGTATTCGGTGTCGGGCACGGCTGATTGTTGGACGAGATCTGCAGGTACTGCTCCACGGTCGTGGGCGACATGTGGATCTTGTTCTGGTTGTTCGAGGTGAAATCACCGTACTGGCTGATGATCAGCGCCGCGACGCCAGCAGCGTTCGGACATGCCATCGAAGTGCCTTGCACATAACCGTAGAGGAA
>JBHELY010000266.1:0-518 GCA_046262815.1 Chthoniobacterales bacterium
CTCGGGTACTGGTCCGCAAACGCGGCCAGCACTTCCGGCGGCTGTTTTCCCGCGAAGTAGGCTTTCATCAGGTCGAGAACGGCGTCTGGGGTCAAGAATAATCTCCTGGTTGAGGGGGTTCAGGGTTCAGGGGACCTAACCCCCGGCCCCTTCCCGACGCGGGAAGGGGAGCTTACTTATTTCCTCTGGGAAATTTTGGCTGTTTGGTCTTGGCCTCGGCGCGCTCGATACAGTTCCAGATGCGCGGTGATCGTGCGGACCAGGAAGGACGTGCGCCGTCCAGATGGCTCGGTGATCCGCTTCGACTCGAACGCCGCGGTGCTGGTCAACAAGAACGAGGAGCCGATCGGCACCCGCATCTTCGGACCGGTCGTGCGCGAGTTGCGCGGCCGCGGCTTCATGAAGATCATCAGCCTTGCGCCTGAGGTGCTGTGATGGCCGCCAAGATCAAGAAGGGCGACCGCGTCGTCGTCCTGACCGGCAAGGACAAGGGCCGTTCGGGCACCGTCCTCCAGGTC
>JBHELY010000267.1:0-520 GCA_046262815.1 Chthoniobacterales bacterium
GGTATCAATGGCGCGTCGGTCGCAACGACGACAATGATCGAGCCCGTCCTCCCGCCCCGCGCTGAAGGCGCAAGTGTTGTACTGCCCTCGCATGGCGGCAGCTCCGCCGCGAAGCCTTCCGCGAGTCGGGAATCGCTCGCACACGGAACCAAATCCGGTATCTCCCTCCCAACCGGAACGCCGGCAATACGGAGCTCACTCCTCTTCCCCATGTTCGCCTGCACCAGCACGCCAACCGTATATCCGCCGTCCTTCGCATCTAGTTTGCGCGACGACGTCCCGATCCCGCCTTTGAAATCGAAGCAGATCATGCCAGTCCCACCGCCCACTCCGCCCTCGGCTACCGGACCGCTTCTCGCTCCCTCCAACGCGGACACGACGTGTTCGGGCTTTACGTGAAAGCCGTTCACGTCGTTCAGCAGGCCATCGTAAGTCTCCGTCACCACCGGCAATGCCCACGGCTGCCCGCTGGGCCTACCCACCATCCAGCCTACCACCGCGTCGCGTACCACACCCACGC
>JBHELY010000268.1:0-520 GCA_046262815.1 Chthoniobacterales bacterium
GCGACATCTTAGCTGACCTTGTAGCGGCGGTCTATGACCGCCGGCACTGTCTTCCTAGCGCTGTAGCCACGGCGCTCTGTCGCCGTGTCAGCACCTTCCCACAGACGCCTCGACAGAGCGAGGCGGCTACAGCGTCGGCGGTCATAGACCGCCGCTACAAATCAGATTGCCGCGAACGCGGTTTTCAAATCGTCGATCAGATCGTCCACTTTCTCGACGCCGACCGAAAGTCGAACGAGCGAGTCAGTAATGCCGAGCGATTGCCGCATCTCGGGCGGGATCGAGCCGTGGGTCATGATCGCAGGGTGATTCACGAGGCTCTCCACGCCGCCGAGGCTTTCCGCGAGTGAGAACAAATGCGTGTTCTCGAGGAAGCGCCGGGTGCCGGCGAGATCGGTTTTCAACACGATCGTCACCATTCCACCAAAGGCGCGCATCTGCTTCTTCGCCAACTCATGTTGCGGATGCCGTTCGAGCCCGGGGTAATAAATTTTTTCAACTTTCGGTTCCTTCTCCAGCC
>JBHELY010000269.1:0-519 GCA_046262815.1 Chthoniobacterales bacterium
GAGCTGAACCGATTCGAGCCGCGGGGCTCGACGCAGGTGATCGAGAACGGCTGCGACTTCGACGACTTCGCGGGCCTCGCGTATGTCCCGTCACCCCGGTTCCGGATCACGCACGCCGGCAGCTTCTTCGGCAAGCGCGATCCGCGGCCGTTCCTGACCGCGCTCGCCGACTGCGATCTCGCAGGCTACCAGTGATGCCATGAATCCACGCATCTTCCGCGAGTACGACATCCGCGGCGTCGCCGACCGCGATCTCGACGATCCGGTGATGACGGCGATCGGCCGCGCCCACGCCGCTCGCGTCGGCGAACGGCCGCGCGCCCCACACCGCCTGGTGGAAGCCGTGCGCGCCGCCGTGCAGGTGGTTCTCGCCGTCGTTCGCCTCGAGCCGGTACTCCGTGCCGTCGAGCGCGAAGCGGCCGCGCGCGATGCGGTTCGCGTAGCGGCCGACGAGCGCGCCGAGGAAGCGCGGGTCCGCCGCGTAGTCGTCGACGTTGTCGTAGCCGAGCACCACGTCGT
>JBHELY010000270.1:0-519 GCA_046262815.1 Chthoniobacterales bacterium
GCACATCGTCGAGCAAGCGGAAGCATGCGGCGCCGACTACATCGTCATGGGTTCGCACGGCCACACCGCGCTCTACGAATTACTGGTCGGCAGCACCACGCACAACGTCCTGATGAAGGCGAGCTGTCCCGTCGTGATCGTCCCGCCGGAAAAGAAAAAGCCGAAGAAGTAGCACGGCGATTTCCGCTTGGCTTCGTAGGGCCTCGGTCTTGCCGAGGCCTGAGGATTTAATTCGGAAGCCAGGAAGCCACGCCTAAAGAATCGGCCGAGAACGACGCCATGGTTTCCTGGCTTCCGAATTAATCCTTCCGTCACTTCAGGATTTTTTTCCACCGCGCGAATTGCTTTTGCACCTGGGCCGGGCCCGGCATGCCGGTGCCGGCCATCGTCAAACGAAAATTGGAAACCCTCTGTTCCCGTCGAGCCGAACGCTTCATATTCGCAAGACGCGCGAACAGACCGAAGGCGCCGAGGCCTCGGCGCCTTCGGCCGCGAAACCCGCGCATCCAGCCGGGAGGG
>JBHELY010000271.1:0-518 GCA_046262815.1 Chthoniobacterales bacterium
CTGCGATACCGGTCGTGTCATTCACGCCGCGGACGATCGCAGTGTATTGCGCGCCGCCGGCAGGCAGGGTCCGGACGATCGCTGATTCGTTCGGATCGCTCGGCGGGATGGTGCTGTCCATGATGGCTTGCTTGTTCGGGCTATCCACCCAGTTATCATTCGATTCCAATGTAACTCCGTTGCCATCGTGAAGCTCCAGAGTGGGGTCTCCGAGTTTTCCAGGGACGGTCAAGGATGGTCCGATTGCGCGAATGATTACCTTCTGCGGTGTCTGGCCCAGGATAATTGTTCCTGCGATAAGAACGTTGTCGCCGGTCTGGACGAAGCCCCGCGTCGAGATATTCGCCAGCTTCGAATCGACAGACCGATCGAGGTCATAGACTTCCACCAGAGCGATACCGGTTTGCTCGTTCGCGCCCTGCACGATGGCCGTATAGGAGCCGGGAATCAATGTCATAACGATAGCTGACTCATTATCATTGCTCGGGGCTAGACCGGTCGCGATGATTTCCGTCTCC
>JBHELY010000272.1:0-257 GCA_046262815.1 Chthoniobacterales bacterium
GTCCGAAATAGACTATTTACTTTTTTGCGAGCTTGGCGGCCTTCGCGTGAAACAAATTTCAGTTATGCGCGGTGCCGGCTTCCTGATAAATGCCGAGGTGGCGGTACCGTTCGTAGCGTGTTTCCAGCAATTTTTCCGACGAAAGCGGCCGCAGGTCGTTGAGATGTTTTTGCAGCGCGTACTTGAGCGTGGCGGCGGTCTGGTCCGGATGGTTGTGCGCGCCACCGAGCGGCTCGGTAATCATTTCGTCCACGATG
>JBHELY010000272.1:267-518 GCA_046262815.1 Chthoniobacterales bacterium
GTATCGGCATTGAGTTTAAGAGCGACGGCGGCCTTGGGCGCGGCGGCAGAGTCTTTCCAAAGAATGGCGGCGCAACCTTCAGGCGAGATGACCGAGTAATAACTGTTTTCCAGAATGAGTACGCGATCGGTCACGCCGATGCCGAGCGCGCCCCCGGAGCCGCCTTCACCGATGATGATGCAGATGGTGGGCGTGCGCAGCATGGCCATTTCACGGAGGTTGACGGCGATGGCTTCGGAAACGTGGCGTTC
>JBHELY010000273.1:0-517 GCA_046262815.1 Chthoniobacterales bacterium
CCGCTCACTCGGTCGTCGAGGACGTCGAGTCGGGGATGGCGGCGATCGAGCGCTATCCGATCGTGATCAAGGCGGATGGGCTCGCCGGAGGCAAGGGCGTCGTGATCGCGCAGGACGAGGCGCAGGCGCGAGAGACGCTCGAGGCGCTGCTCGTGGAGCGTCGCTACGGGACCGAGCGCGTCGTCGTCGAGGAGCCGGGCGACCAGCGGCGTGGCCACGTTGTAGGGCAGGTTCGAGACCATGGCCCAGGGCCCGTCGCTGTCGAGCAGGGCGCCGTAGTCGGCGCTCAGCGCGTCGCCGTGGACGACGCGCACCTGCGGCAGGTCGGCCACGACCTCGCCCAGCACCGGCAGGAGGTGCCGGTCGAGCTCCAGCGCCAGCAAGCGGTCGGAGACGTCGGCCAAACCTTCGAAACTCTTGGTCTGCTCGCCCGGCGGCACGACGATCGGCGCCGCCGCGATCCCGGCCTGCGCCAGGGCGGCGGTGAGCGCCGCGCCGTGCAGGCCCCACACGGTCT
>JBHELY010000274.1:0-515 GCA_046262815.1 Chthoniobacterales bacterium
TGCGCCTGGAGGTGACCGTGCCGGAGGAGTACCTCGGCCCGGTGACGGCGGACCTGAACGCCCGGCGGGCGGAAATCGACGAGATCCTGGTGCGCGGCAAGCTACGCGTGATCGAGGCCCGGGTGGCGCTGGCGCAGATGTTCGACTACGCCGACAAGGTGCGCTCGCAAAGCCAGGGCCGGGCCAGCTCGACGATGGAGCCCACTACTTCGTCATGGAGTACCTCGAGGGCCTGCCGTTCGATCGCATCCTCAAGGAGCGCGCTCCGCTGCCGGTGCTCGAGGTGCTCGCGTACGCCGAGCAGGTCTGCGCCGCGCTCCACGCCGCGCACCAGGCGCACGTGATTCACCGCGACATCAAGCCGGAGAATTTGAAGCTCAGACCGAATGGCAAGATCGTCCTGCTGGATTTCGGATTGGCGAAGGGTTCGGTCGCAGAGATGACGCATGTGACAAAGAGCGTCTGGGGTTACACAAAGGAATACGCGCCGATGGAACAGATCAGAGGTACGGGCA
>JBHELY010000275.1:0-514 GCA_046262815.1 Chthoniobacterales bacterium
ATGGAGAAGTGCACCTATTGTGTTCAACGGATCGAGGAAGCCAAGATTGCAGCGCGGGTAAGAGTCGGTGCAGGTGGTGGGGACCTGCGTATCCCGCGCGACTCTTTCACCACCGCATGCGCGCAAGCCTGCCCTAACGAAGCCATTGTATTTGGCGATATTGCCGACTCAGAGAGTCGTGTCTCCAAGATCAAGCAGCAGGACCGCAATTATCGGTTGCTTCAGTACCTCAACGTAAACACCCGAACCAGTTACCTGGCGCGGATTCGCAATCCGAACCCGAAAATGCCGGACGCAAACCTTATCGCTGTAGCCAGCCCGGTGGAGAAGGAGAGCACGCGTAACGTGCACCACGAGTACGAGGAGCAGCATGATAAGGGAAAATTGAAACCAGTGCCTGATCGTGAACCCAAGGGCGACGAGAGTCCGGCGCCGCAAGGATGAACGTGCTTCTGAACCAAGCCAAATCCAACGAAATGTGCCGAACTGCAGGGGTCAACCGTTGGGTACCAAG
>JBHELY010000276.1:0-512 GCA_046262815.1 Chthoniobacterales bacterium
CTTCACGACCCTGGCGCCCGGCGCCTACACCGCGATTCTGGCCGGTGCCAACGGGACCACCGGCGTCGGATTAGTGGAGGTGTACGACCTGCGGTAACGGACAAATCCACTGATTTTCATTCGCGGTTAGGCATGTGCGGGGAGTTGTAGCGTCCGCTGTCCTCAGCGGATCATTATCCTATAACCGAACGATGCGCTGACGACAGCGCACGCTACAACGCTGTGCGTTCCCCTCGTTCCCAAACTCTGTTTGGGAACGCACTTGTCTTCAAAACTCTGTTTTGCCGCCGCGGCAACAGTTTTGCCAACGCGACAGCGCTCGCGGCGCGCCGGCGATGCCGGCGCAACCGCGAGCTGTTTCTCCTGTTACTGTCCCGGCGTTAACACAACCGCCCGCATCACGCCGTTCCTGGTAGCGAGCGCGGCCATCTGGCCAAGGTTATTGATGCTCTGCACCGCATTGATCGTCCATCCAGCGCCCGATTGCGCGATGAGCGATTGAAGCTCGTAGG
>JBHELY010000277.1:0-512 GCA_046262815.1 Chthoniobacterales bacterium
ATCGGGGGCGGCATGGTCGGCTACAACGCCGCCGTGATCGCGCTGGGTCTCGGCGCGAACGTGACGATTCTCGAGCGCTCCGTCGACCGGATGCGGCATCTCGAGGAGATCCTCTCCGGCCGCGTCAGCCTGCTGATGTCGTCGACGCTCCAGATCGAGGAATCGGTTGCAGAGGCGGACGTCGTCATCGGCGCCGTCCTGATCCCCGGGGCGCTGGCGCCGAAGCTGATCACGCGCGAGATGGTCGGCGGGATGAAGGAAGGCTCGGTGCTCTGTGACGTCGCCATCGACCAGGGCGGGTGTGCCGAGACCTCCCGGCCGACGACGCACAGCGATCCCGTCTACGTCGTCGACGGCGTCACGCACTACTGCGTCGCGAACATGCCCGGCGCCGTCCCGATCACCTCGACGAAGGCGCTGACGAACGCGACGCTGCCCTACGTCGAGGCGATCGCCGACCACGGCATCGCGCGCGCGGTGGCGCGTGACCGCGCGCTCGCGCGCGGTGTGAA
>JBHELY010000278.1:0-512 GCA_046262815.1 Chthoniobacterales bacterium
TCTTCGTCTCGAGAACGACGCGGACCTCGGCGGTCGACTCGTCGCGCACGTCGACGAGCGCGGCGAGCTTTCTCCCGGTGATGATCTCCGCGATGCGCTCGACGAGGGCGCCGCGCACGACGCCGTACGGAAGCGACGTCAGCACGATCGCCTGCACGCCGCCCTTGCGCTCCTCGATTTTCCACTCACCTCGAAGCTTGAGCGTCCCCGAGCCGGTTTCGTACACCTGCGTGAGCTCGGCGCCGAAGAAGAGGATGAGCGAGGAGTAGTAGATCCACAGGAGCACGAGCAGCACCGATCCGCCGGTGCCGTAGCGCGCCGCGATGCCCGATCGGCCCAGGTAGATGCCGATGAGGAGCTCGCCCGCTTCGAAGAGCGCGGCCGTGACGAGCGCGCCTGCGATCGCGCCCCGCGTCCGCCACTGCTGGCCGAACCAGCCGAACAGCGGACCGGTCACGACCCCTCCCAGGAGCACGCTCCGCTCGCTGACGGCGAAGCCGCGCAGGCCGGCC
>JBHELY010000279.1:0-511 GCA_046262815.1 Chthoniobacterales bacterium
CATTGTGACCTCCTGCCGAAGAGCGAAGTCGCAAACTTTGCGGCTCCACGTATTCGGCAGAAGAATTTCTTAATTCAACTTCGCTAATTTGTATTATTGCATGTAAAAATACATTGGTCAAACCCCACTAAACTTCATTTCTGCAGAACGAATGTGTCAGCGCCTGGACGCATTTGGCGAGAAAGAGGGCTCCGGGACTCGAACCTGAAGCGGCCCCCTAAAACACCGGACAGGGTCTACCCCGTGGTTAAGAACCAGGAGTATGACCGTGTCCATGACTGGGAATATCGATCGGGTTGAGGTCATTACGGTCCAGCGGCGACGGCGCTGGTCGGCGGAAGAGAAGGCGCGGATCGTGCAGGAGACCTACGCGCCGGGAATGTCGGTGTCGCTGGTGGCACGGCAGCATGGGATCGCGCCGAACCAAGTGTTTACCTGGCGTCGGCTGTATGCCGAAGGAGCGCTGTCGGCTGTTGCGGCCGGCGAGGAAGTGGTGCCCGCCTCCGAATAC
>JBHELY010000280.1:0-510 GCA_046262815.1 Chthoniobacterales bacterium
GCGTCGCGGAGCCCGGCACGGTGGACGTCGTGCATACGGTACTCGCGCGCGCCGGGGTCAGCCGCATTCTGGTGCCGGGGAATTTTCCGTACGGCCATGCGACACGGCTGCAGCAGCTCGGCTATGAGCTCGAGACGAAGAAGGAGCCGTTCTTCGAGCGGCGCGTGGTAAAAACCGATGAAGAGGTCCGGCACGTGGAGTCCGCGCAGCGCGCGACCGAGCAGGCGGTGGCGGCGGCGCACGACGCGATGCGGCAGGCCGCCGTCCGCGACGGCGTGCTGTGGCTGGACGGAGCGCCGCTGACCTCCGAGCGCATCAAGAAGCTGATCAACGTGGCGCTGATGGAGCGCGACTGCGTGGCCCAGCACACGATCGTCGCCGGCGGCGATCAGGCCTGCGATCCGCACCATGAAGGGACGGGCCCGCTGCCGGCCGGCAAGAGCGTGATCTTCGACGTGTTCCCGCGTTCGGCGACGACGCGCTATTTCGCCGACATGTCGCGGACGGTCG
>JBHELY010000281.1:0-510 GCA_046262815.1 Chthoniobacterales bacterium
GTGCTTCGACATGGAGGTCGATCCGATCGAGCAACGGCCCGCTGATTCGGCCGCGATACCGCTGAATCTGCGCCGGCGAGCAACGGCACTCGTGGCTTTTGTCGCCCAGATAACCGCACGGACAGGGGTTCATCGCGGCCACGAGCATGAACGCGCAGGGCAGGGTGACGCGGCCGGCGCTGCGCGATATCGTAACCTCGGCATCCTCGAGCGGCTGGCGCAGCACCTCGAGCGCCACGCGCGCCCCCTGGGGCGTCAGCTGCACCCCGCGGTAGGGCACGTGGGTGACCAGGCCGAGGTCTCCGAGCCGGCGGACCATGCCGGAGGCCGAGGCGGGCGTGACCTCCATGCGCTCGGCGAGCGCCGGCTGATCGTCGTCGATCAGCGCGACGACGTTGCGGCCGGGAATATCGGCGGAGCTGACGATGGTGAAGCCCGGCGTCGGCAGGCGCGGGCGGACGTCGACAATCCGGCCGCACGGAATCGTCGAGCGAATCGTCCGTCCGTAGA
>JBHELY010000282.1:0-508 GCA_046262815.1 Chthoniobacterales bacterium
GACGTCGGAGGGTGCCGACAGCCTACGGGACCGGGGCGGTCACGACGGCCCGACGAGTGGAGTCGATGCGGCGGGTGCCTCCCTGCCGGTCCAGGGCCTCCAGCAGCGGTACGGCGACCCGACGGGTGGTGTCCAGCGCCTGCCGCGCCTCGCTGAGCGTGAACGGCTGGGGCAGCGCGGCCAGCCGCCGGATCGCCTCGTCCGCGTCGGCCTGAAGTGCCGCCGCGACGATTGCCTCCTCGTCGCCGATCCGCTCGTGGTCGCTCATGAGGTGTTGGACTGGTTGGGCGTCGGCATCGACGAGGAGACCGCGGCCCGCATGCGCGGCTGGCTCGACGCCAACCCGCAGGGCAAGCACGGCACCCATCGCTACGATCCCGCCGAGCAGGGCCTGAGCGACGACGTCGTTCGTGCGGCGTTCGGCCCCTACATGGACCGCCACGGCTTCGCCTGACAGGACCGAGATGACCGACGACGCAATGACCGAGGTCGACGAGACGCTGTGGAA
>JBHELY010000283.1:0-507 GCA_046262815.1 Chthoniobacterales bacterium
AGTGATGACGATGTTCCTGTAGACGGTCGGCGGTGACGCGAGGCTGAAGCCGCCGTCCATGTCGCCCCGCACGGATGCTTTGAGATCGACGAGGCCGTCGTCGCCGAAGCCGCTCGACGGCTTACCGCGCTCCGCGTCGAGCGCGAGAAGGTGCTCCTTGCCCGCGAGAAGCACCGTCCCCTCGCCTTCCGCGCAGAGCTCGGGCCGGCCCCCCGGAACCCGGGTCTCGAATGCGACGGCGCCCAGATCGGAGACGTAGACGATCCCCTCCTCGGTGGGGCGGACCACGCCTCCTGCGACCGGCCACAACGGCGCCGAGGAGCGCATCCGCCGCTGCCAGCGCCGTTCTCCATTCGAGGAATCGATGCGCGAAAGCATTCCGCGAGAAGCGACGAAGAGATCGTCGCCGTTCGCCGCGCGCGCGAAGCCGTCGCATTCCGTGTGGAAGATCTCGCGCCCGGTGGCGGCATCGAGCCCGCGCAGCGTCCCCTTCGAGCGGGCGACGAG
>JBHELY010000284.1:0-507 GCA_046262815.1 Chthoniobacterales bacterium
CCCCACGAGTTGTTCGACGTGCTCCGCAAGAACTCTAGGGCGGACCCGTCGGGGCGGAAGCGGAACATCCCTTGCCGGAACGAGTGCCGCTTGCCGCCGACGGTGCCGTCGAACCCGGAGTAGCCGACCATGCCGTAGAGCCAGTTGTCGAGTCCGTACTGGAGGTTGTTCGGCCCGGAGTGCGTGTCCCGCATACCCCAGCCGGTGAACAGCACCCGCCGCTCGTCCGCCTTGCCGTCGCCGTCGGTGTCTTCCAGGAACTTGATCCGCCCGCCGGGCTTGCCGCGGCCGTCGAGACCGTTGGGATAATCTTCCATCTCGACCACCCACAGCTTGCCGTCCGCCGACATGGAGACGGGGGACAGGTTGCGCCGGTCCCCGAAATAGCGCGACACGCCGCGGAACTGGGCGTCCTGCAGCTGATCGGCGAAGTCGCAGGTGTAGAGATCGGCGATATAGCAGACCCCGGCCAGGCCCCGCCCGTCGGGTCGATGGACCATGCTGGAG
>JBHELY010000285.1:0-507 GCA_046262815.1 Chthoniobacterales bacterium
GGGTCTGCCCGAACCGAACAGGGGTCGAATGCAGTGAGCAGCCCCAGGGTGAGCGTTCCCCTGGGGCTGTTTCGCGTCTTTGGCCCGGTCGCCCCCGAACTATTGTCCGGATCCGTGAGCCGCCCGACCCGTTTCGAGCACAACCAGTACGTCGGTGACAAGCGCACCCGGCTGGTGCACGACCTCGACGCTGCGACCGACGACTGCCGGATCGACGACCTGCTGGCGTCGGAGCAGTTCGCCGCCGAAGAGGACATCGAGGTCGGCTGGAGCAAGATCTGGTCGATCGAACCGATTCTCTTCGACGATGCGCTGATCTCTCTCGCCGACGAGGCAGTCACCGAGGTCTCGGGCGCCTCCCACCGCCTGCCGAGCGGACCGCTCCACGACGCCGCCGAAGTGGCGCGCGCCGGGATCCCGACGGTGATGCTCTTCGTCCAGTCCCTGCGCGGCCTCTCGCACACGAAGCTCGAGGACACGAAGGCGGAGCACCTCGAGCTATCGGTG
>JBHELY010000286.1:0-506 GCA_046262815.1 Chthoniobacterales bacterium
CCTCGCGCTCGCGCCGTCCGTGGAGCACACGATCCGGTCGCTCGATCCGGATCAGCCGGTGTCGGACGTCCGCACGATGAATCAGTGGGCGGCGAAATCGATCGCGCAAGCGCGCTTCAGTTCATTCCTGCTTGCGGTGTTCGCGGCGGTCGCGCTATTGCTCGCCTCGATCGGCATCTACGGCGTCATGAGCTACATCGTCCGCCAGCGGACCCACGAGATCGGCATTCGCCTCGCGCTCGGCGCGTCGCGGGCCTCGATCGTCGGCTCGGTGATGGGGAGAACGTTGCGACTGTCGTCGGTCGGCCTGGTGATCGGGCTGGTCGCGGCCTGGATGCTCAGCGGGTTGCTGAAGAGCCTTCTCTTCGGAATCGAGCATACCGATTGGGTGACGTACTTTGCGATCTCGGCGACGTTGCTCGTCGTCGCGTCGCTGGCGAGTCTCTTGCCGGCGCGGCGGGCGATGCGCGCCGATCCGGTGGACGCACTGCGTGGCTCGTGATCGC
>JBHELY010000287.1:0-506 GCA_046262815.1 Chthoniobacterales bacterium
GTGTTCCCTGATTAAATCGCGCGCCAGCAATCATTCACGGTTGGAGTACGGGAACGATGGAAGTAATGGGGTGATTGAACCCTGCAGTCACTTACGGCATTACCCCGTTACTCCATCACTCCGTTGCTCCAATGCAAACTTTTGACGTTGCAATCGTCGGTGGCGGTCCCGCCGGATCGAGCTGCGCTGCCTTTTGTGCACTGGCCGGTTTGCGGACGCTTGTGCTCGAGCGGGAAAAATTTCCGCGCGAGAAAGTGTGCGGCGACTGTTTGAATCCGTCGTGCTGGCCCGTATTGGAGCGGCTGGAGCTCTCGGAAGGAGTGCGCGATTTGCCGCATTCAAAACTATGTTCGGTCGAGTTCATCTCGATCAATGGGTGCGGAGTGACTGTCGATCTTCCATCGGGCGCAAACGGCGAGATTTCCGTGAAACGCAGCCTGTTTGATGACCTGCTTTTGCGGCGGGCTCGCAGGCTCGGCGCAAATGTCCACGAACAAACCACTGTG
>JBHELY010000288.1:0-506 GCA_046262815.1 Chthoniobacterales bacterium
ATGCAGCCGCGCGCGAAGTCGGCGCGCGAATCATTTCGCCGGACCGGCCGGGAATCAGTGGCTCGAGTTTGCATCGCGAGCGCACATTGCTCGACTGGCCGCCGCTCGTTAGGCAATTGGCCGATCATCTCGGCCTCGGCGAATTTCGCATGCTCGGGATTTCCGGCGGCGCGCCCTATGTCTTCGCCACCGCCTACGCCATGCGCGAACGCGTGCGCGCCATCGCGGTGGTGAGCGGCGCGCCGCCGATTGTCGATCTTGCCGAACACGGCGGGCTATTGCCGTTGTATCGCTGGATGCTCGCCCTCTATCGGACTCGTCCGGAGATATTGCGGACGTGCTTTTACCTGGCGCGGCCGTTCGCTTCCCGGCGAATTCCCATTCGATTTCGGCCGATGCTCCTGAAATTGTTACAGCCGTGCGATGCCGCAGTGTTGCGCGATTCGCGGGCATTTGAGGCCTGCTTTGAAAGCCAGCGCCGGGCCTGGGGCGGCTCGGCCGAAGGC
>JBHELY010000289.1:0-506 GCA_046262815.1 Chthoniobacterales bacterium
TGGACGAACGCCGCGCCGGTGGCGATCACCAGCAGGATGATCGCGACCTTGACGAACACGATCAGGCTGTTCACGGTGGCCGATTCGCGCACGCCGCGGACCAGCAGCCAGGTGACCAGCGCGGTGATCAGCACGGCCGGCAGGTTGAACACCGCGGTGGTGGTGCCGCCGGCGAAGGTGGACAACAAGCGCGCGCGGCTCATCGAGAGCGAGGCCGTGTACCAGCGCGAGACGGTGCAGGGGCAGGCGCGCAAGCTCGGGTTCTACGAGTCGAGCGCGTCGGGCATCGAGTTCGACTATGTGTCGCCGTTGCCGGCGTTTCGGCCCGAGCGCGAACGGGACCCGGTGGCGCGGCCGCGGCCGGCGGCGTGGCCGGTGGTGCCGGCGGAGTTCCGCGGGTTTCCGAACTTTCCGGCGATGACCGAGGCGTGGCGGGACTGGCGGGAGTACGTGTTCGACTCGGACGAGCCACTCCGCAGGCGGGAGCGGCGGTTACTGGCGAGTGT
>JBHELY010000290.1:0-506 GCA_046262815.1 Chthoniobacterales bacterium
GCTTGAGCCCTGGGGTCACCAGCAGATGGGCGATCCCGCCGACCGCATCAGCCAATACCGCGTTGGACTCCAGCATGGCGGATTTGAACGTCATCTCCAGATCGCCGATGCCGAGCAGCCTTTGATTTGGGACGACGATCAAGGCGTCGACCAGCGGCTCGAGCGCCGCCGGGAGGGGGGTCTCGCCGGCCACGTGGCGCAGGAGGGCCCCCAGGGCGAACACGTCGGCCGCCCGGAACAAATCTGCGACATCGTCGCGGTAGCCGAGCAGGCGCACACTCGTCCCGCTCACCAGCGCGGCGATCCGTTCGCGTTCCGGACCGTCGCCGCAGATCCATCCCTCGGCGTCGATCTCGCGCGCAATTGCGGCAGCGCCCGAGAGCACGCGCGTGCTTCTCGACGCCAACGGTGCCGGAACGCTTCTCTCGCTCAAAGAGAAGGGTTTTCCCATGGTGATTGCGCTTGGCCCGGAAGGTGGACTCGCCGATGACGAGCGGGATCAAATG
>JBHELY010000291.1:0-506 GCA_046262815.1 Chthoniobacterales bacterium
GTCGAGGACGGGCGCGGCCGGCCAGCCGTACGCACCGATGATTGCCTGTACAGGCCACGAGCCCGCGTACGCGATGACCTGCTCGGCGTCCTCCGCGGCCCGGTCGAACAGGTCGGCGACGGCGAGCAGGTCCTCGATGTGTGCTGCGATGCTCTCGGCTCCACCGCTGACCGTCAGTCCCACGAGCACACCTCCGTGGCGCGGGCGCGGAAGTGTGCTGCGGCCTGCTCGATCTCGTCCGCACTCGAGCCGTCTCTCTCTCGCGGCTCGTCGATGCGCTCACCCGCGCGCCCGCGGACGCGGCGAGCAAGGCGGCGGAATTCTTCGCGGCGGGCGATGCGCGGCCGTTCTTTCTCGTGTTCGCGTTTCACGATCCGCATCGCGCGCCCGGCGGGTTCGCCAACAACGCCAACGACTCGCCCGCGAAGATCGATCCGGCGAAGGTTCATGTGCCGGACTTCCTTCCGGACACGCCGCAGGTGCGGGCGGACCTGGCAGATTATTAC
>JBHELY010000292.1:0-505 GCA_046262815.1 Chthoniobacterales bacterium
ATAGAGGCGTTGTCGAGGATCGCCGCGCCCGATGCCGCCATCATCACCAACATCGGAGTTGCGCACATCGAATTTCTGGGATCGCGCGATGCGATCGCACAGGAAAAAGGCGCGCTCGCCGAGACAGTCGGCCTGGGCGGTTTTGTCGTCTTGAATGCTGACGACGAATTCAGCGCGAGCATTGGCCAACGCACGCGCGCTCGCGTCCTTTTCGCCGGCATCAACGCCGGCAGCGTCCGCGCTGTGGATGTGGAGCAATCATCCAGCGGCAGTGAATTCACCATCCTTGAAGATGCGCACCGCAGTCGCGCACAGTTGCCCGTGCCGGGGTTGCACATGGTGCAAAACGCGATGCTCGCAGTCGCGGCCGCGCGCGTATTCGGTGTCTCGTTGGAAGATTGCGCGGCTGGTCTCGCTTCTGCGCCGTTGACGAAAGCGCGCCTGCAAATGCGGGAGATCAACGGTGTGCAGTTCATCGATGACAGCTACAACGCCAATCCGGATT
>JBHELY010000293.1:0-505 GCA_046262815.1 Chthoniobacterales bacterium
TCCGGAAACAAAATAATTTTTTCATCCGGCACACCTTTGCGCCGGAACGCCGCCATCATTTCGTTGCTCAATCCGCCGACGAGCGTCGCGTGTTTGTAGGCGAAGGCTTCGAGCCAATAGAGCGCGCGCGTGAACCAGCCGGCGCGCACCATGCCAAGACCGACCGCCGCGTCTGGTTGCAGATCTTTCACCAGAAAAACAAACGGCGCGCGCTTGAAACGCGTGACCAGCCACGCCGCCATGCCTAACAACAGCGGCGGCGACACGATCACATAAACGTCTGGACGAGGCAGCGTCAGCGCGCGCAGCGTTGATGTGAGCACGAAGGTCGCTTCGTGAATGATGCGTTTCCAGGCGGAGACGCGCGCGGGAACAAAATGCCAGCAGCGATGGATGCGCACGTCGTTGATCACGTCCGTGCGAAAGAGACGATGTCGATCTTGCGCGGATTTTTTCCACATCGGGTAATATGCGAACGTCGTCACCATCTCGACGTCGACATTTT
>JBHELY010000294.1:0-505 GCA_046262815.1 Chthoniobacterales bacterium
GGCAATCGCCGGCGCGAGCAGCGCCGGAATGACGACCTTGTGCGCGACGCCGTGCCAGAGGACACCTTTCTCGCCCGACTGAATCAGAGCGGCGCCGACCAAGCCGCCGATCAGGGCATGCGACGAGCTCGAGGGTAAGCCGAACCACCACGTCAGCAGGTTCCACACGATTGCCCCGATCAATGCCGAGAGCACAGTCGTCATGGTCACTGCATGCGGATCCACGAGACCTTTGCCCACTGTCGAGGCGACCGCCGTGCCGAGAAATGCGCCGATCAAATTGCAGACCACTGCGAGCGCAATTGCCTGGCGCGGCGTAAGCACCTTGGTCGAGACCACGGTGGCAATGGCATTCGCCGCGTCGTGAAAACCGTTGATGTATTCGAAGCCGAGCGCCGCGATGAGCACGAGCAGGAAGATCAGCATGACGAGGAAAATTGACGAATGGCGGATCGCTAAAAAATGACGAATGACGAATGACGAATGACGAAAGAATGCCGAAGCT
>JBHELY010000295.1:0-505 GCA_046262815.1 Chthoniobacterales bacterium
CAACCGGGTACCGCGAGTGCCTACGAGTGGCAATGGGCGGCGACGCACGAGGACGCCGTTCCGGACGCCGTGCTCCGCGCGGCGAGCGCGGTCACGATCGCGGTCGTCGACACGGGCGCCGACCTGACGGCGCCGGATCTCGCGGCGAAGGCGCCGCTCGCCTACAACGTCACGGGGTCGACGGTGGCGGACACGGTCGGCCACGGCACGTTCGTCGCGGCGCTCGCCGCCGCCGGTATCATCGTCTTCCGTCATCGATCGAACGTCGCGAGGCTTCGCCGCCGCACCGAGCGCCGCACCACCCCAGTAGGTGCCGTTGACCGCGATATCCACCCGGCCCCGGTATTTCGAGGGGATGATCTCGTCGATCGCCGAATTGATCGCGGTATATTCGCCACCGATTCCGGTGCCCGCTATGAAGCGGAAGAAATAGAGCGACCAAGCGCTCCACGAAAGCCCCGCCAATCCGCTGCCGATCAGATAGATCGCCAGCGTCAGAATGAAC
>JBHELY010000296.1:0-504 GCA_046262815.1 Chthoniobacterales bacterium
ATCCGCTACCGCGAAGTTGCCGCCAAGGTGCGCAAGGCCGAAGCCATGCTGTTCCATCTGCGCTGGCTCGAGGCCCACGCCGATGTCGCGCAGGCCGCCCGCACCCACGATCTCAACGTCCGCGAACTCGCTGAGCGCACCCGTGAACAGGCCGAATCTGCCCGCGTGCAGGCGATCCGCGCGTCGGAAATGCCGGCGCTGCGCGAGGCCGAGGCCCGCGCCGCGGGCCTCGTCGTTGGAGGAGTAGAAGGGCTCGAAGATGTGCTCGGCGATGTCCGGCGCCACGCCGGCCGACTCCGGCCTGGCCTCCGGCCTCGTGAACACGGCGGCCCAGGTGGGCGGGGCGATCGGGCTCGCCGTGCTGGCCACGGTGTCCGACGCCGGCGGCTACCAGCTCGCGTTCGTCGCGGGCGCGATCCTGGTCGCCGTCGCGGCGGCGACCCTAACGACCAAGTTTACTAAAGATCACGTCTGCCTCTTGCAATGTCTCTTTGCTGCCGATGT
>JBHELY010000297.1:0-503 GCA_046262815.1 Chthoniobacterales bacterium
GCGCCGGATCGCGAACATCACATCGTCATCAGCGCGCGCGAACAAAAACTGGCGTTGCTCGACAAAGGCAAACTCGTTGCGATGTATCCGGTTTCGACTTCGAAGTTCGCGTTAAGCGATCGGCCGGGAAGTTACGGGACGCCGTTAGGCGAAATGGAAATCGCGGACAAGATCGGTGACGGCGCGCCGGCCGGAACTGTTTTCAAAGATCGACGGCGAACGGGCGAAGTCATTCCAGTCGATGCGCCCGGACGCGATCCGATCGTCAGTCGCATACTTTGGTTGCGCGGACGCGAAGGGCGAAATGCGAACGCGTATCAGCGCGACATTTACATCCACGGCACGCCGGAAGAGCGGAACATCGGGCGGCGGGCGAGCTACGGTTGTATCCGAATGCGTTCGACCTCGTTTGGCGTGGTCGTGCGAGCGTCGGTCGATCGGCGCTCGTCGCTGCGCTCACGGTGATCGCGATCGCTGTGATCCGTCGCGTCGCGATGCAGATG
>JBHELY010000298.1:0-503 GCA_046262815.1 Chthoniobacterales bacterium
GTGTTAATGTTCAACCGCGTGATGTTGGTGACGACGTTCGAGGCGACCCAGGCCAAGAACGTGATGATCAATACCAGCACGACGGCCTGGATCGCGAACGCGCGCCACGCTCGCTCGCCGTGCGGCAGCGCGAAGCGCGCGCGGCGGGGAGGCGGGACTGTCATCCCGGCCGACCCCGGCTCTTGGCCGGGGGAGAGCCGGGATCCATGTATCACTGCGCTCACTGCATTTGCGGAGAGATGGGTCCCGGCTCTCGCTTCGCTCGGCCGGGATGACAAAAGCGTGAGCGTTTACTTCGCTGCCGCCGTTGCGACCGCGCCATCGACGCCGATGCGGCCGAAGCCTGGCAGCTTCACGGCCGGATGGCGCAGATCGAGGCCGGCCACCAATCCCAGGAAGTTCACCTCGATCCCCTCGACCCAGCCGAGCTTGACGCCGAGCAGGCCCCACAGGCTCGCCTCGACACCGGTACCGCTGTCGCTCAGGCCCGCATAGGGCAACGG
>JBHELY010000299.1:0-502 GCA_046262815.1 Chthoniobacterales bacterium
CACCTTTGCCGGGCTTGGCGCGGTGCGCAGCGGCGTCGATGCCGGCTCGCTGAAAATCCTGGCGGTGGCGCAATCACAGCGGCTGAAATCGGCGCCGCAATTCCCGACGTCGGCCGAAGCTGGGCTGCCGGGCTACGAGTTCGTCACCTGGTTCGGCGTGGTAGCGCCAAAGGGCACGCCGCCGGCGGTGATCGCCGTCCCGCCGGTCGCGAGCACGGCGACGACACGATCCCAGCTCTTCGCGCCCGTGTAGCGGACGACGACCGTCGAATCGCCGAACGTCTCGTTCGGCCCGCCCGTGATCCTTGCGCTTCGGACAACCTTGCCCGAGGCCCCGCTCATCGTCGTCGAGCCGGGCAGCGTCACCTCCGCGACGTTCGACTCGAACGGGGGCGCCGTCCCGGGCGCCCCGAACAGACCGCCGGACTGGAAGTAGTGGTCGCTCGTCGTGACGTCCGACCCGAGCGGACCCATCTGCTTCGGGTCGGTCATCGTCTTCTTC
>JBHELY010000300.1:0-501 GCA_046262815.1 Chthoniobacterales bacterium
CCTTCAACTCGCAGCCACGCGCTCTCTCGGGCGCGGTAGCTGATCTTGTGTCTCGTTAGATGCATGAGCATGGCTCGTTCTGTTCTGCTCTCTGTCGCCGCTCTTCTGTGGTCATCCTGCGATGTCGACTTATTCGGCCTCGACACCAAGCAGATCGCTGCAGGCTATCGCCTGACGCAGGCCGAAGGAGGTCAAATCGCGCTCTTGGCACCTCATGAAAATGGTGGTCCCGTTGTCATCGATGTCGGCTGGCGAAACCCATTCATCATTTCGCGCTCTGATGAGCGAAAGCCGTGGGAGGCTATCGACACGTCTACCAAGCAAAAACTTTCCATCTCGGAGGAGCAACGGCGCACAGATCCAAGGTTCCGAGATATCCCGGTCGACCGAGCAGACGTGGCTTGGGATCAGCTTAAGCGTTCGAAAAGCCAGTGGTGATGTCACGCGATGCATCTAACCATGCGATGGAGCGAACGGCTGGCAGCTTTGGTTCCTTCTCTT
>JBHELY010000301.1:0-501 GCA_046262815.1 Chthoniobacterales bacterium
GCTCCGCGATGCGCGCGGCGAGATCGGCGGCGGGAGCAGAGTCGGCGAGCTGGCAGCCGGCGGCGAGGTTCGGCAGGAGCACGGTGCGCGACGGATTGACGATCTTCGCCGTCTCGGCCATGAAATGGACCCCACAAAAGAGAATCACGTCGGCCTCGGTTTTCTGCGCAATGTAACTTAGGCCTAACGAATCGCCGACGTAATCGGCCACGTCCTGCAACTCCGGCCGCTGATAATTGTGCGCGAGGATGATGGCGTTGCGTTCGCGTTTAAGCTCGCGCAATTCCTCGGCAAGATCGACAGGCAGCGCTACCATGGATTACTATCGCGCCAAACCTCACGCTGTCATCCCGAGCCGCGCAGACGGCGAGGGACCTCACAAATCACGACAAAGTTTGCGAGATCCTTCGCTTGCGCTCAGGATGACAACCTATGAGTGGATTTCGCCTCGGCTTCATTGGCGCGGGCAAGCTCGCCGGCTCGCTCATCCGCGGACTTATG
>JBHELY010000302.1:0-501 GCA_046262815.1 Chthoniobacterales bacterium
CAGCAGCACGCCGGCGGCGACCGGCTGGCTCACCGTGGCGGCGAAGACGGTCGAGGCGGCCAGCCAGAGCGCGAGCACGATGACGACGAGCAGGAGCACGAGCAGGACCACGCCGAGCGACGTCCAGCCGCTCAGGTGCTGCTCGGGCCCGACGACGCGCCGAGCATTCTGCTCGACCCGAGCCGAACATTTCGCGATTTCGGCGAGGTGAGCTTTACGCCGCTCGACGAGATCGTCACACGGACAGTCGCCTATTACCGGGAGTTTGGCGTGAAAGGCGGCTATACGCATCTGAGCGGGAGCCGGCATTCGTGAGGCTGCTGATCACCGGCGGCGCCGGCTTCGTCGGCTCCAATCTCGCGCTCTCGTTCAAGCGCGACCGCCCCGACGCGGCCGTCATCGCCTTCGACAATCTCAAGCGCCGCGGCAGCGAGCTTGCGCTCGCGCGGCTGCGCGCGGGCGGCGTTGAATTCACGCACGGCGACGTCCGCAGCCCCGGCG
>JBHELY010000303.1:0-501 GCA_046262815.1 Chthoniobacterales bacterium
GAAGATCTCCCAGCCGATCGTCCCGCCCTGTGGCAGGCCGGCCGCGGCCATCTGCAGCTTGACGTCCTGTGCCTGATTGCCCGGCACCTTGATCGTCGCCCCGTTGTCGGCCAGCTCGTACGGGATGCGGCCGTCCTTCAGCTTCTGCGTGATCTGCGCGGCATCGGTCGCCGGTAGACTCCGGAACGCCACGACCATATCGGGCTGAGCCGCGAACAACAGCAACACGCCAATGACGGCCACGGCCGCGACGGTCGCGCCGACGATCGCAGCCACACCCACACTGGAGCCGACATGCACGCCCGCCCCACCGACGACGACGTCGGCCGGGTGGAAGCGGCACACCGCCCATGGCGGCGACTTCTCGTTCGCGACGCCGGCGACGTGGGTCAGCCACTTTGGCACGGGCACGCAGACCTTCGGCGACATCCTCGATCAGGACGATCTCAGCGAGAGCGGTGTCGACCCCAAGACCGTGCAGTCTCCGGATGTGTTCGGGGC
>JBHELY010000304.1:0-501 GCA_046262815.1 Chthoniobacterales bacterium
TGCCACGGCTTAGGCCATATGAAAAAAACGTCGTGCGGATTGAACTTGCGGACCTGCCGATCGACACGAGCGTCACGGGCGCAGAACAGGTGGTACGTCCCTATAATCGCAGCGGGATCATGATTGATTTCGCGGCAAAGCGCGAGCGCGGCGCGCTCGTGTCGGAGTTCCCGCCGCGCACGAAACCCATGCCCGGTCACTTTCCGCAACGGAACCGGATCATCAGCGGTCTTTCCTTCGGCACACTGGTGGTCGAGGCGGCGCGTAACAGCGGCTCGCTCATCACCGCGCAACACGCCGCGGAGCAGGGTCGCGAGGTGTTCGCCATTCCCGGCTCCATTCACTCGCCGCTGGCGCGCGGCTGCCACGCCCTCATCAAGCAGGGCGCGAAGCTGGTCGAGTCGGCCGAGGACGTGCTGGAGGAACTCTGCATCAAGTCTGCACCTGCGACAACCGCATCGGCATCCGATGCCAAGTCCGCGTCCATGCCAACGTCAATGC
>JBHELY010000305.1:0-500 GCA_046262815.1 Chthoniobacterales bacterium
ACCTCATGCTGCGTCGCCATCTTTTGCTCGTGTTATTGTTAGTCGTCTTTACGGCCAGCGCACACGCTTCTACAAAGTTCTGGACGCGACAGAAGGTTTCCACTCTCACCCTGGATCTCGCTGATGATCCCACGATGGAAGAGCGACTCATATTCGGTCCCCGGTTCGTTTTGATCACTCGTGTTACCCTGCGGCGGGTCGTCGGCGACGAGCAGGAGTGGATCACTACACAGCCCGCCTATTATTGGAAGTTCATCCGCGATCGCGTCCTATTTATTACCCGGCTCCTCACGATGTCATAGACACGCTTAGCTTCGTTCGGCGCGAGGGTTCTTTTCTCGTCCTCCGTCGAAAGTCTGGCGCGATTGCACGCTTTAGAATGCACACGAAGGTCTAACCATGCGATGGAGCGAACGGCGGACCGCTGTGCGTCCACATTTAAGATGACTTGCACGCGAACACTCCGAGCGCCGCGCGCTCTCGTCCGCCGTCGCTTATCT